>NZ_JAVJUC010000039.1:0-94098 GCF_040219995.1 Roseovarius sp.
TCTGGTCATAGGCCCGGAAATCCCCGAAATACTTCGTGATCGCCGCCGTCAGCGTCGTCTTGCCGTGGTCCACATGCCCGATCGTGCCGATGTTCACATGCGGTTTCGAACGGTCAAACTTTTCCTTTGCCATGGTCGTGGCTCCTTTTTTCGTTGCGGATGGTGGGTTTGCACCCACCCTACGGTTTGGGTAGGGCGGGGGTCTCCCCGCCACCCGGTTATGCGTATTTCGACTGGATCTCTTCCGAGATGTTCTGCGGCACGGGATCGTAATGCGAGAACTGCATCGTGAACTGCGCGCGGCGCGAGGACATCGAGCGCAGCGTGTTGATGTAGCCGAACATGTTGGCGAGCGGCACATTCGCATTGATCGCGATGGCGTTGCCGCGCGGCTCCTGACCCGAGACCTGACCGCGCCGCGACGTGAGATCGCCGATGACGTTGCCGGTATACTCCTCAGGCGTGACCACCTCGACCTTCATGATCGGCTCGAGCAGCTTGGCCCCGGCCTTGCGCAGACCTTCACGCATGCACATCCGGCCTGCGATCTCGAACGCCATCACCGACGAGTCCACGTCGTGGAATTTACCGTCGATCAGCGCCACCTTGAAGTCGATCACCGGGAAGCCGGCGAGCGGACCGCTATCCATGACCGAGCGGATGCCCTTCTCGACGCCCGGGATGTATTCCTTGGGCACCGAGCCACCGACGATACGGCTCTCGAAGCTGAAGCCTTCGCCCGCCTCGGTCGGCGAGATGATCATCTTGACCTCGGCGAACTGACCCGAACCACCCGACTGTTTCTTGTGGGTGTAGGTATGCTCGACCTCGTGACCGATGGTTTCGCGATAGGCCACCTGCGGCGCACCGATATTGGCGTCGACCTTGAATTCGCGCTTGAGACGATCCACCAGAATATCAAGGTGAAGTTCGCCCATGCCCTTCATGATGGTCTGGCCGCTCTCCATGTCGGTTTCGACGCGGAAGGACGGGTCTTCGGCGGCAAGCCGCGCCAGACCGGCCGACATCTTCTCCTGGTCACCCTTGGTCTTGGGCTCGACCGCGATCTCGATCACCGGATCGGGGAAGGTCATGGTTTCCAGAACGACCTGCGCCTTGGGATCACAGAGCGTGTCCCCGGTGGTGGTGTCCTTGAGACCGGCAAGCGCGATGATGTCGCCGGCGAACGCCTCGTCGATCTCTTCGCGGTTGTTGGAGTGCATCATCATCATCCGGCCGATGCGCTCTTTCTTGCCCTTGGTCGAGTTCTGGACCGTGTCACCCTTGTTGAGCACGCCCGAATAGATGCGCGTGAAGGTGAGCGAGCCCACGAACGGGTCGTTCATGATCTTGAAGGCGAGGCCCGAAAACGGCATCGCGTCATCCGCACGGCGCGGAATGTTGCGGGTCTCGGTCTCGTCATCGGGGCTGAAGCCCATGTAATCGACCACGTCGAGCGGGCTCGGCAGGTAATCGACCACGGCGTTGAGCAGCGGCTGCACGCCCTTGTTCTTGAAGGCAGAGCCGCCCAGAACCGGCACGAAGGTCAGCGACAGCGTGCCCTTGCGGACCAGGCTGCGCAGGGTGGGGATGTCGGGCTCGTTGCCTTCAAGGTACTCCATCATCGCGTCGTCGTCCATTTCGACGGCGTTCTCGATGAGCTTGGCACGCCATTCGTCGGCGGTGTCCTTGAGCTCGTCACGGATCGGCTGACGGGTCCAGGACGCGCCAGATCCTCACCTTTCCAGGTCCACTCTTCCATGGTCACCAGGTCGATGATGCCCTCAAGCTCGTTCTCGGCCCCGATCGGCAGCGCGATCGGCACGGCGCGGGCACCGGTGCGATCCTCGATCATCTTGACGCAGTTGTAGAAATCGGCGCCGATCTTGTCCATCTTGTTGACGAAGACGATGCGCGGAACCTTGTAGCGGTCGGCCTGACGCCACACCGTCTCGGTCTGCGGCTCGACACCGGCATTGGCATCCAGCACGCAGATCGCGCCGTCGAGCACGGCCAGCGACCGCTCCACCTCGATGGTGAAATCGACGTGGCCGGGCGTGTCGATGATGTTCATGCGGAACTTGGTGTCGTCGGTCCCCTCCTTGGTGGGGTCCTCCTGCCACTGCCAGAACGTCGTGGTCGCAGCCGAGGTGATCGTGATCCCGCGTTCCTGCTCCTGCTCCATCCAGTCCATGGTGGCGGCACCGTCGTGCACCTCACCGATGTTGTGGGATTTGCCGGTATAGAACAGGATCCGTTCCGAGCAGGTGGTCTTGCCTGCATCGATATGGGCCATGATGCCAAAGTTGCGATAGCGTTCGAGCGGATAGTCGCGTGCCATGATTCAGATGCCTCTAAAGGTTTACCAGCGGTAATGGCTGAACGCTTTGTTCGCGTCTGCCATCTTGTGGGTGTCTTCGCGCTTTTTCACGGCCGAGCCGCGGCTCTGGACAGCGTCGACCAGTTCACCGGCAAGACGCTCTTCCATGGTGTTCTCGTTGCGGGCGCGCGATGCGTTGATCAGCCAGCGGATCGCCAGGGCTTCGCGGCGCTCGGGGCGAACCTCGACGGGCACCTGATAGGTGGCACCGCCGACACGGCGCGAGCGCACCTCGACCGAGGGCTTGATGTTGTCGAGCGCCTCGTGGAACACTTCCACCGGCGCGCGCTTGATCTTGCTCTCGACGCGCTCCAGCGCGTTGTAGACGATTTTCTCTGCGGCGGACTTCTTGCCGTCCACCATCAGGTTGTTCATGAACTTGGTCAGAACCCGGTCGCCATACTTGGCGTCGGGCAAAATTTCGCGTTTTTCAGCGGCGTGACGACGGGACATCTGATATTCCTCTTGTTCCTCTGCGGGCGAGGCCCCGGGCCGATGCCGGGACGCCCGAAATCCTTATGTCGGACGCTTGGCCCCGTATTTCGAGCGGCGCTGTTTGCGGTCCTTGACGCCCTGCGTGTCGAGCACGCCGCGCAGGATGTGATAGCGCACGCCGGGAAGGTCTTTCACACGGCCGCCACGGATCAGGACAACCGAGTGCTCCTGAAGGTTGTGGCTTTCACCGGGGATGTAGCTGATGACCTCGAAGCCGTTGGTCAGGCGCACCTTGGCAACCTTCCGCATGGCCGAGTTCGGCTTCTTCGGCGTCGTGGTATAGACGCGCGTGCAAACGCCACGTTTCTGCGGGCAGCCCTGCAGGTGCTGTGACTTGGTGGTTCTGACTTTCGGCTGCCGCGGCTTGCGGATCAGCTGTTGGATCGTTGGCATTCCGGTTTTTTCCCCGTCTCTCAACACATGTGTCTGCACGAGGTGACCCGTGCGGTTAATCAAAAGCACACTGCGCGTCCGCAATACGCAAAAACCGCAATCGCACCCCATATTCCGGGTCCGACGCGGTGGGTTTCCAGAGGATCGGGGCATCATGCCCGGATCTTGACCACTTCAGTTCTGATACAGGCGGTGGGGCGGCCCCCTTTGCCTTGGATGGGGCGCGTATAGGGGGAGTCGCGGGGGTTGTCAACAGGCCCGCCCGGTGCTTGCGCAATGCCTGCGTGAATGCGATGTATCGCACAGGCGAAACGCCGCCAACCCACCCTGTTCGGAGTGTCCGACATCATGCGCGTCATCGGAATTTGCCGGTTCTCCTACCCCGCGCAGGGCGGGTTCAAGCGGATGCATGACAGCATCGAGGACCGCGAGGCCTATCTCTACGATCCCGCGCGCATGGAGTTGCGGTTCCGACATTTCGAATGCCTCACCCTGCCCTCCATCGCCGCCCAGCAGAACCCCGATTTCACCTTTCTCATCGTTGTGGGCGAGAGCCTGCCAAAGCCTTATCGCGACCGGTTGCATGACCTGACCGCCGCCGTGCCGCAGATCAGGATCGTCGCACAGCCGCCGATGCGCCACCGCAGCGCCATGCAGCTTGCCATCAAGCAGGAACTTGGCGAGGACGCAACGGAATCGATCCAGTTCCGCCTCGACGATGACGATGCCGTCGCCGTCGGCTTCACCCGCAGCCTGCGCTGGTCCGCCAAGGCCAGCCGCACCATGCGCAAAAAGTGGCGCAACGTGGCGTTTGAGTATAATCGCGGCTACTCGGTCGCGCTCTCGGATCAGGGCATCCGTGCCGAAGAGGTCCAGTCGCCGTTCTGGGCCTGCGGTCTCGCTGTTCTCTTTCGCCCCGGTGATCCGCGCACGGTGATGAATTACGGCCATCATAAGCTGCATCTGGAAATGCCGATGATCTCCAACCCGGCACCGAAGATGTATCTGCGCTCCAAGCATGACGACAACGACTCGGGCGCCAATTTCGAGCCGCGCGGCCTCGAGCCCCTCACCGACACCGACCGCGCCTTCTTCAAGCGTCAGTTCAACGTGGACGAGGACCAAGTGAAAGCTGTCTTTTCTGCGCCGCCCGTGCCCGTCGGCTGACCTGCGCCTCGCGGTAGAGCGTGAAGAGGCCCGAGGCCACGACAATCGCCGCCCCAATCAGCGTGACGGTCTGCGGCCAGTCGCCGAACACCACCCACCCCAGGATCAGCGCCCAGATCAGGCTGGTATAGCGGAACGGGGCGACAAAGCCGATCTCGCCCACCCGCATCACCATGATCGAGAACAGATAGCCGCCGATGATCATCACCGCCGCGCCCCCGATCAGCAGCATGGCGCGCCCGTCCACGGCGGCCCAGTCCCCGGTCAGGCTCGCCAGGCCAAAGAAGGTGGTGATGAAAAACGACGTGATCAGCGTCACCAGCATCGAGGGCACATCGCGCGACAGCTTGCGCGTCGCCAGATCGCGCAGCGTGACAAAGGCCACCGCCGCAAGCCCGTAGACCGAATAGACGTTGAACCCCTCGGTGCCGGGCCGCACGATCAGCATCACGCCGATAAACCCCGCCAGAATCGCCGACATCCGCTTCCAGCCCACCGGCTCGCGGAAAAACAGCGCCGCGGCCAGCGTGATCGTCAGCGGCAGCGCCTGCATGATCGCGCTGATATTGGCGATCGGCATGTTGAACAGCGCCGAGACAAAGAAATACGCGGATCCGATCTCGCCCACCATGCGCCAGAACACTGGCCACAGGTCCTCGCGCGGCAGGTGCTTCGTCAGCGATCCCATCCGCCAGGCGATCACCGCCACCAGCACGGTCGTCCCCACCCCGCGCAGGAACATCACCTGAAACAGCGGCACCTGCCCCGACAGGCCCTTGATCATCGCATCGTTTATCGTGAACGCCGCCATCGACCCCATCATCAGGAGCGCGCCGGTCAGGTTGTCGGAACGGGGCATGGTCTGCCTGTTTTTTGATCATAAGTCCCGCGCATTAGACGCGGATCGCGTCCGGGTGCAAGGGGGGATCAGAGGGGGATCAGTCGGCAAGCGCTGCATGCAGCGCGCCGTGCAGCGCCGGATTGGCCGCCAGCACCCCGTCAAGGCGCGGCACCGGGTTGTTGAACCGCAGCGCCGCCGCGCGCCGGTCAGACGTCACCGCCCCCGCCTCGCGCAGGATCAGATCGCCCGCCGCAATATCCCATTCCCAGGTCGGGCGCAGCGTCATCATCGCGTCATAGCGCCCTTCCGCCACAAGGCTCAGGCGATAGGCCAAGGAGGGGCGAAAGCCGCGCGTCACCTCCGGCGCGCGCCCCTCGCGCCAGACCTCGGGCGCAAAGGCCGGGTTCGCCGCGAGCAGCGACGCGCCCCCCAGATCCGCCCGCGTCGTCGCCCGGATCGGCACGTCGTTCAGCGTCGCCCCCAGCCCCGCGCCCGCCGCATAGAGCTTGTCGCGCATCGGCAGGTAGACCGCCGCCGCCGTCACCACGCCGCGCTCCGCCACGGCGATGGAATGCGCCCAGATATCATTGCCCTCGATGAAACTGCGGGTGCCGTCGATGGGGTCGATGATGAACACCCGCTCCGCGTCCAGCCGCGCGGCGTCGTCCTCGGTTTCCTCCGACAGCCAGCCATAGTCGGGCCGCGCCGCACACAGGATCTGCTTGAGCGCCGCATCGACCGCCAGATCGGCCTCGGTCACCGGCCCCGCGCCGCCGGGCTTGTCGCGGATATCGAGCGGCGCGCCGATATAGCGCGTCGCGATCTCCGCCGCCTCCTGCGCGGCCTCGATCAGCAGGGAAAGATCACTCGCCGGCAAGCGTCAGCCCCTCGACCAGAAGCGACGGCACCACGCGGCTCAGATGCAGGCGCGCGTCATTGGCGGGGATCACGCTGCGCAGCATCTCGGGCAGACTGCCCGCGATGGTGCATTCATTGACAGGATAGGCGATCTCGCCATTCTCGATCCAGAACCCGGCAGCCCCGCGCGAATAATCGCCCGTGTTGGGGTTGATCGTGGCCCCGATCATCGAGGTCACCATGAGGCCCGTGCCCATCTCGCGAATGAGATCATCGCGGCTCTGGCTGCCTTGCGTCAGCGCCACGTTCCACGTCGAGGGCGACGGCGGCGCGGATGTCCCACGCGACGCATTGCCGGTGGAGCGCATCCCCAGCTTGCGCGCATTCGCCAGATCGAGCGTCCAGCCCATCAGCTTGCCCTTCTCGACAATCGCACGCGGCGCGGTCGGCAGCCCCTCGGCGTCAAAGGGCCGCGATCCGGTGGCGCGCGGGCGGTGCGGATCCTCCAACAGCGACAGCGCGTCGGGTAGCACCTGCTCACCCAGCCGGTTCATCAGCCAGGACGAGCCCCGCGCCACCGACGCCCCACTTGCCGCCACCAGCAGATGCCCGATCAGCGAGGACGCGACGCGCTCATCGAAGAGCACCGGATAGGCCCCGGTGCGCGGGCGACGCGCATTCAACCGCTCGACGGTGCGCTCCCCCGCGATGCGCCCGATCTCCCCGGCCCCGCGCAGGTCGCTGGCAAAGACCCGGCTGTCGGCATCGTAATCGCGCTCCATCCCCGCCCCGGTTCCGCCAATGGCCACGCAGGACAGGCTCGTGTCGGTGCGCGCATAGCCGCCCGAAAACCCGTTGCTCGCCGCGATATGCGCGGCATTGTGCGAATAGGCGGCGCTCGCCGATTGCACCTGGCTCACGCCCGCCACGCGCAGCGCCGCCGCCTCCGCCTCCTGCGCCATCTGCATTAGCGCATCGGGCGCGGGCTCCGCCGCCGGGTCGCAGAGTTCCAGCGCCGCCAGATCCCAGTCGCGCGCCAACTCTTCCGGCGCGGCCAGCCCGGCATAGGGGTCCTCGGGCGCCTCGCGCGCCATCGCCACCGCGCGGGTCGCCAGCGCCTCTATCGTCTCAGGCCGTGTGTCCGAGGCCGAGACATTGGCCTGCCGCCCGCCGATCAGCACGCGCAGCCCGATATCGGTGCCCTCGGCGCGCTCCGCCTGCTCCAGCGTGCCGCCGCGCATGTCGACGATCACCGACTGCCCCCGGATCGCGATGGCATCCGCCGCCTGCGCCCCCGCGTTCAGCGCGGCACCGATCAGGGCATGGGACAGATCATCGAGCGATTGGGGCATGGGCGTCTCCTGAATGCCGCACTGAGGTAGACCGGCCCGGCCCATGGTGCAAGGCCATGCCACGTGAAAAGCCGCGCCCCGGCCCGGCCCTTGCAGATATTCCGCCGGGGCCACACATCAGAAGCTTCCCCGTCGGGGCGCGCGGGGACACAGTTCAACACGCGCAGCAAGGGGCCACCATGACCACGTTCCAGAGCCTGTCCGCCGCCGGTTTTGCCGCAACCGCGATCAGCTTCGGCCCCGGGCGCATGGGTTTCGGCCTCTTCGTGCCCGAATTCAAGGCGACATTCGCGATGTCCGACACCACCGTCGGGCTCGTCTCGGGCCTTGGGTTCTTCGGCTTCTTCGTGGCCCTCGTGCTTGCACAAGCCATGCTCGGGCGCGCGGGGCCACGCGCGCCGGTGGCCTTGGGTCTCCTTGCCGCGGCGACCGGCACCGCCCTTGTGGCTCTCGCCCAAACCGTGCCCACGCTCGCACTCGGCGTCTTTCTGGCGGGGTCGAGCGCGGGCTTTGCCTGGACGCCCTTCAATGACGCCGTGCACCGCAAGATCCGCGATTTCGACCGGCCCACGGCCCTCACCGAAATCAGCACCGGCACCAGCCTCGGGGTGGCCCTCGCCGGGCTCGCCGCCCTCGGGCTGATCGCCACGGATCTCTCGTGGCGGGCCTGCTGGGCCGGTTTTTCCGTGGCCAGCCTGATCGCCCTCGCGGCCAACTGGGCTGCACTGCGCGATGTCGAGCCTGGCGGCGCGCCCCGGCCTCGCACGGCATGGGACGAGCTGTGCCACACCGCCGCCCTGCCGCTCTTTGCCGTGGCCTTCGTCTATGGCAGCACCTCGGCGATCTACATCTCCTTTGCCCCTGACCACCTCCGGGCCGCGGGCGGCAGCCTCGGCCTGCCCGCCTCGGCCACCCCCGGACTGGTCTTCGTGATCTACGGGCTCTGCGGTCTGGCCGGGCTCGCCACTGCCCGGATCAAAACCGCCATCGGGCTGGCCACCCTCCTGCGCGGGCTGATGCTCGCCGGGGCAGGCTCGCTCGCGCTGGTGGCGCTGATCCCCGGCACATCGGCCGGGCTGGTCCTGTCGGCGGGGCTGCAAGGGCTGCACGTGATGATGGTCAGTGCGGTGCTGGCGTCATGGTCGGAACGGCTCTTCCCCGCGCTGCCCTCGCTCAGCTTCACCGCCGCCCTGCTCGCCACCGCAGGCGGCAGCATGATCGGCCCCGCCCTCGCCGGTGCCGCCGCCGATGCATTCGGCGCGCAGATGATGTTCCTCGCGGCAGCAAGCCTGCCGGGCGCATTGACGCTGGTCTTGCAGCCGCCGCGCATCCGGGAACGCGCGGCGATGCTGGAGGATCTGGACCCGGCCTGAGCCCGCGCGGCTTACTTGATCCGCTGCCCGTTGGCCAGAACCTGCCCGTCCTCGGTCACTTCGATCTTGGAAACCAGCTCATCCTCGCCCGGACCTGGCCGCGCGAACAGCCCCATCATCATGCGCACGCCGGTGGCCTGATCCTGCGGCACGAGGCCCATGGCGATCAGCTTGTCCAACAGGCCATTGCCGCCCACGAGGCGCAGATCAAGCGCGCCCTCGGGCGCCGGTGCGCCGCCAAAGCTCTCGGTGTCGGTCTGATCAAAGGTAAACGCCCCCTCGCCGGTCAGCGTCGCCCCCGCCACATCAAGCGTCAGATCGTGCAGGGTCAGGCTCTCGACCTCACCCGGCGCGTCCTCACTGCTATCGATCTTCGCCATCTGCTCAGGGTCGAACAGGTCGACGAACAGCCGTCCCTTGCCGGACAGGTCAAGCTTGAGCGACGCCGGATCACGCGGCAACTGCGCGCCGGGATCGAACAGCGACCACAGTTGGTCGGGCATGGTGAACTCGGCCAGTTCCATCCCGACCGCATAATCCTGCATGGTCTCGCTCTCGATCACCGGCATTGCGATATCAAACCCCATCCGCGCCATGCTCAGATCAACCGGGAACGGCATGTCGCTGGAACTGATCGCGATCGTCACACCCTCGCCCGCGCCGCCATAGCGCAGACCATCCGGGCCGATGGAACTCGTGATAGTGCCACTGTCGGAACTGTTGGCCCCCTCCAGCACATCGCCATCATCCTCAAACCGATAGACGGTGCTGCCGGTCTCATATTCCATCCGGCTGTCGAACCGGAACCCGTCGCGCAGCGCGGCGGCGATATCGTTGGAATCAAACGTTTCGGGGATCGCCCCGGTCCCTGCGAACGTCGCATTGGCCAGCGAGCCGGAAAACACCAGCGTGCCGCCCTCGGTCGGATCGGTGAAATCCAGATCATATGTCACCGGGCCCGCAGTCATGTTCTGCTGAACCGCACGCGTCACCTCGCCAATCGCGGTCCGGCTTGTGCCGCTGAGATTCTCGAGACGGACCTGCGCGGCGCGAATTTCGGGCGTTTCCTCACCGGCCTGAATATCGGTCAGCGCCATGGTCAGCGCATCGGCATCATAGCTGTACTCCATCGCCTCGGCGCTGCCAGAGACGACCATCTCCAGCCCCTGATGTGTCATCTCCATCGTCGCCGTCACCTGCTGCGCCTCGTCATCCGAGGCGGCAATCGCGATCGGCATCGTCTCGGGCAGAACCACCGTCACGGTGCCGTCACCATTCTCGACGAGTTCCATCTGCCCCAGACGCATCGACACCGCGCCTTCGGCTTCGGGCAGCGACAACTCCATCGCCAGATCGCGGATCGTCAGCGTGTCACCGGACCGGCTTTCGTCGCTGGTGACCTGATAGCCGAACTCCTCCAGGTAGGTTTTCCAGTCCTGCCAGACCTGATCGGCGGTGAGATCGGCCAGCGCGGCGGTGCCGCTGAAACCGAGGACAAGGGCCGACGCGGCCAGCGGGCGAAGATAAGACATGCAAGGCACCTTTTTCAAAAACGGGTTGCCGATAACTTCGGGCCTCGGGCGCGCGGGGTCAAGGGAGGATGTCACTGGAACTTCGCCGCACGCCCCGCTATGCAAGACCCCGTATCACAGGGCCAAAGGGGGCAAGCCATGACAATGCAAGGCAAATGCGTTCTGATCACCGGCGCGAGCAAGGGCATCGGCGCCGCCGCAGCAAAGGTCTTCGCCGAGGCGGGGGCCAATGTCGCGCTGGTGGCGCGCAATCGCGACGCCATCGCCGATCTCGCTGGCGAAATCGGGCCCAGCGCCATCGCCATCCCCTGCGACGTCAGCCGCTACTGGGAAATGGAGGCCGCGGTCGCGGCCTGCCACACCGCCTTCGGTCAGCTTGACGTGCTGATCAACAACGCCGGCGTGATCGAACCCATCGCCGGGCTGTCCGAGGTCGACCCCGGCGCCTGGGCGCATGCCATCGACATCAACCTCAAGGGCGTCTTCAACGGCATGCACGCCGCCCTGCCCGGCATGATCGAACGCCGCTCCGGCACCATCCTCACCGTCAGCTCCGGCGCGGCGCATAACCCGCTTGAGGGTTGGAGCGCCTATTGCACCTCCAAGGCCGGGGCGGCGATGCTCACCCGCTGCGCCGATCACGAGGCGCGGGGCGCGGGGCTGCGGGTCATGGGCCTCTCGCCCGGCACGGTGGCCACCGACATGCAGCGCGAGATCAAGGCCAGCGGCGTCAACCCCGTCAGCGCGCTCGACTGGTCCGACCACATCCCTGCCGACTGGCCCGCCAAGGCCCTGCTGTGGATGTGCAGCGCCGAGGCGGATGAGTTCGTGGGCCAGGAAATTTCCCTGCGCGACGAGGATATCCGCCGCCGGATCGGCCTCGCATGATCCGGCTCGACAAGGACGGCGCGCTCTGGACCGCCACGCTCGACCGCCCCGACAAGGCCAATGCGCTCACCGAGGCGATGCTGTCGGAGCTTGCCGACATCGCCGAGGCCGCAGCATCTGAGGCACAGGTCTTCATCCTCACCGGCGCGGGCAAGGTGTTCTCCGCCGGGGCCGATCTCGAGGCCGCGCGCGCAGGGCTGGCTACCAGCCCGGTCTGGGAACGGCTCTCAACCGCCATCGCCACCTTTCCCGGCCTCAGCATCGCCGCGCTCAACGGCACGGTGGCAGGCGGCGCGATGGGCATGGTGCTGGCCTGCGATATCCGCGTCGCCGTGCCGGGGGCCGGGGCCTTCTACCCGGTGATGAAACTCGGTTTTCTGCCGCAGCCCAGCGACCCCGCCCGCCTGACCGCTCTGATCGGCCCGGCCCGCGCCCGGATGATTCTCTTGGCGGGACAAAAGATCGACACCGAAACAGCACTGGCATGGGGTCTCTTCGACCGGATCACCCCGGACAGCGAGACCGTGCTCGACACCGCCCGCGTCCTCGCCACCGACGCGCTCGCCGCCGACCCCGCCCATGTCGCGGGGATCAAGGCCCTCTGCCGTCCCTGACCGCGCGCCCCACCGCGCGCCAAAAGGTTTGCCGCATCGGATATTCCGTGACAGGGTAAGCTGCGCCTGATGCGGAGGACAGGCGCGTATTTCAGGGAGGATTGAACAATGAACCTGCGGCCAGACCCGACATTTCACGCCACACCCAAACTCGCGATGGAGGCCCCGGCGGAAAAGCTCGCCTTCACCCTGATGCTCAGCCCCGATGGCAGCCAGCCCGACGGCCTCGCCGTGGTGGACGTTGACCCCAAGTCCAAGACCTACGGCCAGATCGTCCATCAGGTGATCATGCCCAACACCGGCGACGAGTTTCACCATTTCGGCTGGAACGCCTGTTCCTCGTCGCTCAGCCCGCTCTCCGGTCACGCCTTCCTTGAACGGCGCTACCTGATCATCCCCGGCATCCGCTCCAGCCGCATCTACATCATCGACGTCAAGGAACCGCTCAAGGCGAAGATCCACAAGATCATCGAACCCGAAGAGGTCTTCGCCAAGACCGGCTATTCGCGCCCGCACACCATCCATTGCGGCCCCGAGGGCATCTATGTCAGCACCTTGGGCGGCGGCGGCAAGGACGGCACCGACGGCCCGCCCGGCATCTTCATCATGGATTGCGAGACCTTCGAGATCCTTGGCCGCTACGAGATGGATCGCGGCGCGCAGGACAAGCATTACGATTTCTGGTGGAACCTGCCGCGCAACTACATGGTCAGTTCCGAATGGGGCCTGCCGCCGCAATTCGAGAACGGCATCGTGGCCGAGGACCTGCTCAGCAACAAATATGGCCATTCCATCCATTTCTGGGACCTGCGCGCGCGCAAGAACGTGCAGACCATCGACCTTGGCGAAAACCACCAGATGGCGCTCGAAATCCGACCCGCGCATGACCCGGCCAAGGATTACGGCTTTTGCGGCGTGGTGGTCGACACCACCAATCTCGAAGGCTCGATCTGGACATGGTGGCGCAACGACGACGGCAGTTTTGATGCCAAGAAAACCGTCACCATCCCGCCGCGCCCCGCCGCCGCCGATGACCTGCCCGAATTGCTCAAGGGGTTCGAGGCGGTGCCGCCGCTGGTCACCGATATCGACCTCAGCCTTGACGACAAATACCTCTACGTCGCCTGTTGGGGCACCGGCGAGATGCACCAATACGATGTCTCCGACCCGATGAAGCCGGTGCTTGCGGGCAAGGTCGAGCTTGGCGGCATCGCCCGCGGCACCGCGCATCCCAACGGCAAGGCCTTCGCCTACGGCCCGCAGATGGTCGAGATCAGCCGCGACGGCAAGCGCGTCTACTGGACCAACTCGCTCTATTCCACATGGGACGATCAGTTCTATCCCGAGGACGAGGGCGGCCAGATGGTGATGGCCAATGTCGGCGACGAGGGCGGTCTCACTCTCGACCCCGATTTCTTCGTGGACTTCCCCAAGGGCTACCGCGCCCACCAGATCCGGCTCGAAGGCGGCGACTGTTCCACCGACAGTTTCTGCTACCCTTCCGTCTAAGGCGTGGCCGATCTCAATAGCACGGCGGCCCTGTGGTGGGCCGTCGTCGCCTCGGGCATCTATCACGGGGTCAATCCCGGCATGGGCTGGCCGCTCGCGGTCTCCGCCGCGCTGATGGAACGCAAGCGCGGCAGCCTGTGGATGGCATTGCTGGCGCTGGCGGGCGGGCACCTGCTTGCCATGGCCGCGATCCTCTTTCCGTTCTCTGCGCTGATGACCCTCGCGGCATGGCAGCGCGAAATCCAGATCGGTGCGGCCTGCCTCGTGATCGGCCTCGGCCTCTACCTGCTGATCAATCGCAGGCATCCCCGGTTTCTGGCCCGTGTGCCGCCGTCGCGGCTGGCGCTCTGGTCGTTTCTCGCGGCAATGGCGCATGGCGCGGGGCTGATGCTGGTGCCCATTTATCTGGGCATCTGCGGCACCGTCGACACCGACACCGGCCACGCCGCCGCCGACACGCTGATCGGCGGCAACGTCACCATCGCCGCCGCCGTGGCGCTGCTGCACACAGCCGCAATGATGCTCTCGGGCGGCGCGCTCGCCTATGGCGTCTACCGCTGGCTCGGCCTGAAGTTCCTGTCGAAAAGCTGGTTCAACCTCGATCTCGTCTGGGCGCTCAGCCTGATCCTCGTCGGCGGGCTGTCGCTCTGGCACGTGCACTGACGTCCCTCACCGCTTCCGCCTCGGCCCCGGCGTTTTCGAATGAAACTCCGGCGGGCGCCGCCCCACCCATGCGATGAACTTCGCCAGACGCGGATGCGCCCGCAGCGCCTCGACCGTGCAGTACTCCCGCGCCAGTTCCGCCTCCGTCAGCGTCGCATGTATCTCGTTGTGACAGATCTGGTGCAGGCGCACGACCGGCCCGCCCTTGCCGCCCTTCAGCTTGGGCACAAGGTGATGCAGGCTCTGCCGGGCACCGGGCGGAATCGGCCGCAGGCAGAGCGGGCAAATCGGGTCCTCGGTCAGTTTGTCTTGATCCTTTCGGACAGTGCGGGCAAGAGACTGGCACAAAGGGTCAAGATGACAAGGGGTGTGTGATGGAGGTGCAACCGCAGATCGTGCAGACGGCCATCGGCTACGGTCTGCAGGGCTGGGACATGGCCAAGGTCTGGCTGCTCAGCCCGGCGGCTTGGTCACAATTCGGGCTCTTGGTGGTGGCCTGGCTGTTGGCAGTGCTGATCACCGGGCGGATACGCCCCATGCTCACCCGCCTGCTGACCCCCGCCGCCGGACAGGAGGGGCCGATCGCCTCAGGCCGCCGCTTCGTGCTGATGTTCCTGCCGCTCCTGATGCCGCTTCTGGCCTATGGCCTCACCGGCATGGGCGAGAGCGTGACGCGCTCCATCTTCGGCTCCGGCGACGTGATCGCCTTCGGCAAGCGGCTCTTCATGGTCCTCGCCGCCCGCCTCTTCGTGCGCGACATCCTGACCGACCCGTTCCTCAAGGTGCTCGGGCGCTTCGTACTCATGCCCGTCGCGCTGCTCTACCTTTTCGATCTTCTGGGGCTCGCCAATGACCGGCTCGCCGCGATCTCGGTCGATCTCGGCAATATCAGCTTCTCGGCCCTGTCGCTCATCCGTGGCGCGGTCTCAGGCGCGCTCTTGTTCTGGCTTGGCCGCTGGTCCAACAGCCAGTCCGAGGACTTCATCCGCCGTCAGGAAGACCTGCGCCCCGCCACCCGCGAACTGGCGATGAAGGCCAGCCAGATCGCCATATTCGGCGCGGCCTTCCTGCTCCTGATGTCGATCATGGGCATTGACCTCACCGCCATCGCCGTCCTCGGCGGCGCGCTCGGCGTCGGCATCGGCCTCGGGCTGCAACAGATCGCCGCAAATTTCGTCTCCGGCGTGATCCTTCTGCTCGAAGGCCAGACCACCGTGGGCGACTATGTCGTGCTCGATGACGGCTCCGAGGGCACCATCTTCAAGATGACCGCCCGCGCTGCCATCCTCGAGACCCCCGATGGCCGCTGGATCGTGGTCCCGAACGAGGATTTCATCACCTCGCGCGTCGTCAACCTCTCCGACGCCGGCGCGCAACACCGCTACGAGGCCGATTTCTCGGTCAGCTACGACACCGATATCAACCGCATCCCCGCCCTGATCGAACCCGCAGTCGCAGCGCTCGATTTCGTCCTCACCGAAGGTGCCCGCGCGCCGGAATGCGAGCTCAAGGCCTTCGCCGACAGCGGCGTGGACTTCTCGATCGAATACTGGGTCGAGGGGATCGAGGACGTCACCGGAAAGTATCAATCCGACGTGCTCTTCGCGATCTGGAACGCGCTCAAGGCCGAGGGCATCGACATCCCCTTCCCGCAGCGCGTGCTGCATCATGTCGGGCTGCCGCCCGCCGCATGACCGACGCGCTCGTCATAGGGGCCGGGCCTGCGGGCCTCATGGCCGCGCGGGAACTCGCACGTGCCGGGCGTCGCGTGACGCTGGCCGAGGCCAAGCCCTCGGTCGCCCGCAAATTCCTGATGGCGGGCAAATCCGGGCTCAACCTCACCAAATCCGAACCGTTCGAAACCTTCCTCGCCGCCTATGGCACCCGCGCCGAGGCCCTGCGCCCGATGCTCACCGCCTTCGGGCCAGAGGCGGTGCAGGACTGGGCGCGCGAGCACGACCAAACGCTCTTCACCGGCTCCACCGGCCGGGTTTTTCCAACCGTCATGAAAGCCTCGCCGCTCCTGCGCAGCATGCTGGCCGAATTGCACAGCTTGGGGGTCGAGACCCGCACCCGCTGGCGCTGGACCGGATGGGATGGCGATACCGTCCTCTTCGACACGCCCGACGGACCACAGCGCCTGCGCCCCACCGTCACCGTGCTCGCCTGCGGCGGCGCAAGCTGGGCGCGGCTCGGCTCGGATGGCGCATGGGCGGCGCATCTCGCCCCCGAAACCCTCGCCCCCTTCCGCCCCGCCAACATGGGCTTTCTGGTGGACTGGTCAGCCCACATGACCCCGCATTTCGGCCAACCCGTCAAAGGCATCGAACTCCACGCCGACACCACCCGCTCGCGCGGCGAATTCGTCCTCTCCGCCAGCGGGCTCGAGGGCGGCGGCCTCTACGAAATCAGCGCCGCCCTGCGCGACGGCGCCCCGCTCACGCTCGACCTCGCACCCGACCTCTCAGCCACCCAAATCGCCGCAAGACTGGCCAAGGCACGCCCCCGCGACAGCCTGAAAAACCGCCTGCGCAAGGCCCTCAACCTCGACCCGGCGAAATGCGCGCTGGTGATGGAATTCGCCCGCACCACGCCCGACCTGCCCGCCACGCTCAAGGCGCTGCCCGTCCCCCTCCTCGGCCCCCGCCCGATGGACGAGGCCATCTCCACAGCAGGCGGCCTACGCCTCAGCGCCCTGACCGCCGGCCTGATGCTGCACACCCGCCCCGGCACCTTCGCCGCCGGTGAAATGCTCGACTGGGAGGCCCCCACCGGCGGCTACCTGCTGACCGCCTGCCTCGCCACCGGCCTCTGGGCCGGCCGCCACGCGGCGGCCTACGCTCAGGGCAGCGCCGCCGCCCGCTGAAACCCGGGCCGCGCCATCATCGCCTCAAGATACCCGGCCAGCCGCGCAGGCGGGTCCGGAAAGCCCGCCTTGCCCGCCCACATCAGGCAATGCGCCAGCAGGATATCAGCGATGGTCATGGTCTCGCCCTGCAGGAACGGCCCCGTGAGTGCCGCCTCCAGCCCGTTGACATTGCGCGCATATTCCCACTTGAGCGACTCCTTGACAGCGGGCACCCGGTGCTCCTCGGGCAGCACGAAGGAATGCCGCGCCGCCGTCCACAGAACCGCATCGACCTCATCGAGGATCTGATGCGTCAGCGCATCCTGCCGCGCCCGCGCAGGCGTACCGGCGGGATGCGTCATCCGGCCATGCTTGTCGGCGAGATAGGTCATGATCGCACTGGAATCGGTGAGCACATGCTCGCCCTCCCGCAGCGCCGGAATCTTGCCCGACGGGTTCACCGCCAGCGCCTCCGCCGAGCGCGGCGCGACGGGCAGGTGATTGTACTCGATGCCCATTTCCTCCAGCAGCCAGAGCACCCGAAAGGCCCGGCTGGCCCGCGATCCGATAACGTCATACATGGAACGGTCCCCGTTCGGTTGGTGTTGCGGCAGCATTGCGCAAAGAGCAGGCGAAGGCAACGGCGGCAGGACGGGTCATGCGACGCCTTCGCAGGGGCGTGAAGGGCCTGGAGCTGCCGTTGACGTTTCCGAGATGAGCCGCGCGGTGCCCGACCGCGGGTGGGCGCTGCAACCTTTCCGGGGCGCGCTTTATGGCAGCCAAATACTGCAACGATTGCGCGGGGTAATGACGTTGCAGAAGCGCCCGCCCGGGGGGCGGTCGGGCGCTGCGCGGCGGCGCGTTCCGCGCCTTGATTCCGCGCATGGGTTCTAGACATCAACGTCAACTCCAGGCCACACCTCTCCCCATTCCATGACACGCTTGTACGCAAAGAGGGAACTTGAACCCCACCCGATGCAGGCGGCGTAGGGTGGGGTTCCAACCCACCGCGCCAATCACCCGCCGCCAAAGGCGAGCAAGTCCTTGGCAAACTGCATCAGACGCCCGTTGTTTACCACATGGTCGAGCACCGCCGTGCCAACCGCGCCGCCGCCAATCTTGGCAGCCGATATCACCACCGCATCCGCGACCTTCCCACAATAGGCGACAACCGCGTTGAGCGCCGCCAAGATTTGCTCCGCTATGGCGCGCAACACGCCCTTGTCCGGCGCGTCCCGCTCCAACTCTTCGCGCGCCTCGTCCAAACCATCCCAGATGATTGTGATCTGCCACGCCACCTCCGGCGCGTCATCGACCAATCCCTCGGGCGGCTGATTATGACCCCGCTGCACCTCCGAGGCCCGCGCCGCCAGAAACGCCGCCTTCTCGGCCTGCAGCGCCGCCACCTCCGCGCGCAGGCGGTGCAATTCCCAAATCCCCCGGATCACCGGGTTCACCACCTCCGGCCCCTTGTCCCACGTCCCGGGGTCGATGAGGGCAATCCTCTCCAGCATCTCCCACGTCCGCCCCGCATCCCCCAGCATCAGGCGACCGTCGAGCAGGGCGTCATACCAGTCGACCCAGAATTGCCAGTCGGCCCCATCAGACGATTGCGAGAGTTGCGATTTGATCAGGTCCCAGTCTTTTGCCAGCGGCCCCGCCCCGTCGGGCCAGAGCGCAAGGGCATCGGGAATGTCGCCCTCCGCCACCTTTCCCACATCGGCCCTGACGGCCACCCAGGCGGCGGTGTAGGCGGCGTCGGCGGCGGCGTGGGCGGCGGAGTAGGCGGCGTCGTCGGCGGCGGCGGCTGCGGCGGCGGAGTAGGCGGCGTCGGCGGCGGCGTGGGCGGCGGAGTAGGCGGCGTCGGAGTAGGCGGAGTAGGCGGCGGCGGCGTGGGCGGCGGCGGCGTGGGCGGCGGCCCTGATATCGTCAGTTGGTACAAAAGCCGCAACCGCCGATATCAAGACGCTGCGCAAAACCGGCAGAGCTGTCAAATCACGTTTGCGCGCCCACTCTTTGGTCAGCACGGCGTCCCACCACACCGGCAGCACCCGCGCCGCTGCCCGCGATGCAATCCACACCGCCACCTCGCGCGGCTGATCCTTCAGCCACGCCTCGAGGCTCTCCCGGTCGTTTATGTCCACACCATCACTCATCACCCCGAACCCTGCCCCGCCCGTGCCCCGCTGTCCACCGAACGCTGCATTCACCCCGGCCCCTACCGAATTCCGCACCGACGCAATACCGACAGGATACCGACGCGATACCGCCCCGGACTCTTCCCCTTTTCCAATGCGTTAACCCTGATTCGCACTGCCCGTAGGGTGGGTTTCCAACCCACCCCCCTCACCGCCCCGCGAGCATCGCCAACCGGATGAGCGCCCGTTCCATCAGCGCCATCTCGGGGGCCCGCTGCGCCGCCGAGCGCAGTTGCAGATCGGTGTCGGTGAGGATCGTCAGCCCCTGTTGCAGCTTCTCCGCCCCCCAGCCCTGCGCCTGCCGCAGCATCCGGTCGCGGCGCGGGCCAAAGACCGGCGGGCGCATCCGGGCGATGCCCTGCGCTGCCCCGCCGGGGTCCGAGGCCGCCGTGTAGAGCGCCCGGAAATGCCGGGTCGCCCCGATGCACAGCCCCACCGGCTGCACCCCCTGCGCCTTCAACCGCCGCAGCACCGGGCCGATCTCGCCCGACCGCCCCTCGGCCACGATGTTGAGGATGTCGTCGAGATCCGCCTCGGTCGAGGCGGGCGCGCAGGCGGCGATATCCTCCGACGAAAGCGGGCCATCCTCGCCCAGCTTGTAAAGCGCCAGCTTCTCCATCGTCTGCCGGAAATCGCCGGGGTCGAGATCGCGGGCGAGCGCCGTGAGATCGGCCATCACCGGGCCGGGAATGTCGCGCAGACCGGCCTCTCCCAGCACCCGCTCGATCTCTTCGCGCGAGGGCGGTTCGTCATAAATTCCAACGGCATAGGCATTGGGATGCGCCTCGAACGCCTTGCGGATCTTCGAGGTGGCCTTGAGTTGGCCTGCGGTGACGATGATCTGCGCATCGCCCTCCCGCCAGTCGCTCAGCGCGGCCAAAATCGCGTCGGCGGCGGTATCATTGGCGTCCTCGACAAAGGCCGCGCGCGGGCCGGGAAAGAACCCCTGCGCCTTGACCGCGTCGATCAGCCGGGCGGTGTCTTTGCGCAGGTCGCCGCCGGACATCCGGGTCAGGCGCATCTCCTCTTCGGCGTCGGGGCCAAGCAGCGCCGCGATCACCTGCTGCCGTTTCAGCGCCACCCGCATCGCGTCGGCACCATAGATCAACAGCCCCGTGCGATGCGCCTCGGGCTTGGCGAAATAACGGGCCGCATCGCGCGCGCTCAGCTTCATTGCGCCGCGTCGGGTACAGTCGCCAGCAGACGGGTCACAAGCTGATCGGCGAGGATTGTCATCAGCCGCACCTCGGCATCGCGCTCTGCGGCCTGTGTCGCCACCGGCGTGCCGGTGGCCGAAAAGGCGGTAAAGCTGTCGACCGATCCGCTGGTCACGGTCAGGCCGGTCTGCCGGTCGATCAGCGCATACTCGACCCGCCCCAGCATGTTGAACCGTGATGCGACGTTGCTGCGGTCGATGGCAATCGCCTCGGTCACAAGGCGGATCGCGGGTCGCAGTTCATAGCGTGCCGCAGGGGCCCGGCCCAGACGGCCCTCAAGCTCACGGGTCAGCAGGTAACCCGCCCGCGTCTCCGGCTCGCTCACCTCCACCTGCCCCATCAGCGCAGCCCCTGCGCCCCCCGGCGCATAGGCGGGTGCAAAGCCGCAAGCCGTCAGCAAGGCAAGCCCCGCAGCAAGCAGCAGGCGGCGGCTATACGACGACATTCACGATCCGTCCCGGCACCACGATCACCTTCTTGGGCTGACCCCCATTCAGGGCCTTTTGCACAGCTTCATGCGCGAGCGCGGCTTTTTCAACCTCGGATTTGTCCATATCCGCGGGCAGCGACAGCTCGCCCCGGCGTTTGCCGTTGATCTGGATGGGCAGGATCACGGTGTCGTCGATCAGCATGGCGGGGTCTGCCTTGGGCCAGGGCGCGGTGGCCACCAGCCCCGCGCCGCCCAGCATTGCCCAGACATCCTCGGCCAGATGCGGCGTCATCGGCGACATCAGCTGCGCCAGCGTGCGCGCGGCGGTGGTCTTGGCCGCCTGCCCCGCCTGCGATTTCGCCAGCGTGTTGGTAAAGGCGTAAAGCCGCGCGATGGCCGCGTTGAAGCCGAAACTGTCCACCCCCTTGGTCACCTCGTCGATGGTCTTGTGCATCTCGCGCAGGAGCGCCTCATCGGCTTCGGGCGCGGCCTCGACGGGGCTCTGCGCGATCTCGGACGCGATGCGCCAAACCCGGCTCAGATGCCGATGCGCCGCCTCGGCGCCCGAGGCGGTCCATTCCACGTCCCGCTCGGGCGGGCTGTCGCTCAGGACGAACCAGCGCGCGGTATCGGCCCCGTATTCCGCGATGATGGTCGAGGGATCGACCACATTCTTCTTGGATTTCGACATCTTGGCGGAGGGGATGACATCAACGCCGTAGTGAGGAAAAGAGACAAAGCTTTTTGCAATTGCTTCTCTAATGTTGCTGTCACCATTTTCCCAGCCACGTTCGGTCAACGCGGATTTCAGGACGTATACGCTCTTGTCCTCGAAAGTTACCTTTTCGACCTCCTCGGGCAAGTGATAGACCGGGCGGCCCTTGGCATCCCGCGTCTGGTAAATCTCGTGCGTCACCATGCCTTGCGTGAAGAGCGCGTCAAACGGCTCGATCGCCTTTTCCGGCAGATGCCCGCAAATCCGCATCGCCCGGGCGAAGAACCGCGAATAAAGCAGATGCAAAATCGCATGCTCGATCCCGCCGATATACTGGTCCACGTTCATCCAGTATTCCGCCTCGGCCATGTCCGTGGGCGTCGTCGCATGGGGCGCGGTGAAGCGGGCGTAATACCAGCTCGAATCCACGAAAGTATCCATCGTGTCGGTCTCGCGCCGGGCGGGCGCACCACAGGCGGGGCAGGCACAATCGCGCCATGTGGGATGCCGGTCGAGCGGGTTGCCGGGGATAGAGAAATCAATCGGCGTGCCGCCCTCGTCATAGGGCAGTTGCACCGGCAGGTTCTCTTTCTTCTCGGGCACCACGCCGCAGGCGTCGCAATGCACCACCGGAATGGGACAGCCCCAATAGCGTTGACGGCTGAGGCCCCAATCGCGCAGGCGGAACTTGGTCACGCCCTGCCCCACGCCATTCTTCTCGCAGAACTCGATCGCCGCCTCGACGCCCGCCTCGCCGGTTTGCTCTTCTTCCCCCGCCACTTCCCCCGCCACCAGTCGCGTATAGCGCACCCGCTCGGATTTGAGCGGCACGTAAGGCGCGGCCTGAATGTCGTGCTCCGCGTCAAGCGGCAGAAAGGTGTCGATGATCGGCAGGCTGTATTTGCGCGCAAAATCATGGTCACGCTGATCGTGGCCGGGGCAGCCAAAGATCGCGCCGGTCCCGTAATCCATCAGGATGAAATTGGCGATGTAGACGGGCAACTCCCAAGCGGTATCAAACGGATGGCGGCAGGTCAGGCCGGTATCAAAGCCCAGCTTCTCGGCCTTTTCAATCGCCTCGGCGGTGGTGCCGCCCTTGCGCGCCTCGGCGCAGAACGCCGCCACATCCTCGCGCTCGCGCTCCAGTTGGCGCGCCAGCGGATGATCGGGCGAAATCCCGATGAAGGACGCCCCCATCAACGTGTCGGGGCGCGTGGTGTAGACCTCCACCCGGTCATGCCCGTCGGGGCCGTCATTGAGGCCAAAGGCGAATTGCAGCCCGCGCGACTTGCCGATCCAGTTTTCCTGCATGGTCCGCACCTTGGCGGGCCAGTCGTCGAGGCCATCGAGCGCCTCCAGCAACTCCTCGGAAAAGTCCGAGATGCGGAAGAACCATTGCGTCAACTCGCGCCGCTCCACCTCCGCGCCCGAGCGCCAGCCCTTGCCGTCGATCACCTGCTCATTGGCAAGCACGGTCATGTCCACAGGGTCCCAGTTCACCACCGCGTTCTTGCGATAAACCAGCCCTTTTTCGAGGAAATCGAGGAACAGCGCCTGTTGCTGGCCGTAATATTCGGGATCACAGGTCGCGAATTCACGGCTCCAGTCGATGCTCAGTCCCAGGGGCTTCATCTGGTCGCGCATGGTGGCGATGTTGGCATAGGTCCAGTCCTTGGGGTGGCCTCCGCTCGCCATCGCGGCGTTCTCGGCGGGCATGCCGAAGGCGTCCCAGCCCATCGGGTGCAACACGTTATGCCCGGTCGCGATCTTGTAGCGTGCCACCACGTCGCCCATCGTATAGTTGCGCACGTGGCCCATGTGGATGCGCCCCGACGGATAGGGGAACATTTCCAGCACGTAATATTTCGGTCTGGCCTCATCCCGGCGGGCGCGGAAGATATCCGCCTCCTGCCATTTTTCTTGCCAGGTTTTTTCTATCTCGGCGGGCGAATAGCGCGACATGGGCCGGGCCTCTCTTGCTCTGTCAGATGTTGGAAGGGGTGATAGGCGCTTGTGTGGGCATGGTCCAGCCTCCGCTAACAAAAATGCGGGGCTTTGCGGGTCTGGTATTGCACGCGTATAAGCACCTGAGGGGCACCAGACAGGCATATCCGTGAAGATCCTTTTCATCCATCAGAATTTTCCCGGCCAGTACAAGCATCTGGCCCCGCTTCTCGCCCGGCAGGGGCATCACTGCGTGGCGCTGACGCTGCGGGTGAAGGCGGCCACCACATGGCAGGGGGTGCGCGTGGTCCCCTACACCCTGCCCAAGCGCGAGGGGCAAAAGTTGCACCCCTGGCTGGTCGATCTCGACACCAAGGTAACGCGCGGCGAGGCGTGCTATCACGCCGCGCGGCAACTGCGTGACAAAGGCTATGTGCCCGATCTCATCCTTGCGCATCCCGGCTGGGGCGAATCGCTCTTCCTGCGCGATGTCTGGCCCGAGGCGCGCATGGGGCTCTATTGCGAACTTTTCCATCTGGCTGGCTGGCCACATCTCAACTTCGATCCGGAATTCGCCAGCAAGACGCCCGAGACCGAGGCCCTGCGCATCCGGCTCAAGAACCTCAACAACCACCTGCATTTCGATCAGGGCCATGCCGGGATCAGCCCGACCCGGTTTCAGGCCGACACCTTTCCGAAACCCTTCCGCGGTCGCATCACCGTCAGCCATGACGGCATCGACACGCTCACCGCCTGCCCCCTGCGCGATGTCCGGCTAGAGGTCGAGGGCGCGGGCACCCTCACCCGCGACGACGAGGTGATCACCTTCGTCAATCGCAACCTCGAGCCTTATCGCGGCTATCATATCTTCATGCGCGCCCTGCCGCGCTTGTTGCGCGAGCGGCCAAAGGCCCGCGTGCTGATCGTCGGCGGCGACGAGGTGAGCTATGGTGCGCGCCCGCCCAAGGGACAGACCTGGAAACAGATCTTCATCGACGAGGTGCGCGGGCAGATTTCAGACGCCGACTGGGCGCGCGTGCATTTCCTTGGGCGCATCCCCTATGACCGCTTTCTGCGCCTGTTGCAGGTTAGTCGGGTGCATGTCTACCTCACCTATCCCTTCGTGCTCAGCTGGTCGCTGATGGAGGCGATGAGCTGTGGCGCAGCCATTGTCGCCGGCGATACCGCGCCGGTGCGCGAGGTGATCACCCATGACGAGACCGGGCGGCTGGTGGATTTCTTCGACGGTGCAGCACTTGTGGGCGAGGTCTGCGCGCTGCTGGAGGATGAGGCCGCGCGGCACCGTCTGGGGGTGGCAGCCCGCGACCTGATCCGCGCGCGCTACGATCTGCAAACCATCTGCCTGCCGCGTCAGGTGGCGTGGGTGAGCGAGGTGGCCGAGGCGTGAGGCGGGCACCCATCGCGGCCTTAACCGCAACTGCGTCCGGGGGATTCGGCAAGGGGACGCTTTTGGCCTTGAGTTGCCCTTGCCGTGAGCCGCGCAACGGCGGGCCGCGGTGCGGTGAGCCAACCTTAGTTTTGTAGCGCTTTATATCAGCCAAGCCCGAAAAACATCAGAGCGCAGAGCAGGTTGCAGCCAAATCGCCGCGCCGGGGGGCGGCCCGGCGATGCGCGACGGCCTTCGGCCGCGTTTCGCGCAGGGTGCTTCAATCGGATGTCCGCAACAGTCCAAACACGCCCCATCAGCCACGCTTATGTTTCGACAAATACCACCCTTACCACCACACCGATCCAGTCCCGCAAGAGTAGCTCATACTCCATCCACCGGCGCGTGATCATGCTCGCACAACTCGTGGTCGGCAAGCGAGGCCAGCACATAGCATTCGCGAGAGACGCCTGCACCGGTGCAGCCATCGGTGATCCGCGCCAACTCTGCCTCCAGCGCGCGCAACCGGCGGATTTTCTGACGGACGGCGTCAAGCTGATCCTGCGCGATGCGCGTTGCGGTCTCGCAGGACCGGTCGGGGTGGTCCTGCAATTCGATCAACCCCGAGATCGCACCGAGCGAGAATCCCAGATCGCGGGCATGACGGATGAAGCGAAGCCGCTCCAGTTCCGCCTGCCCATAGCGCCGCTGATTGCCCGCGCTGCGCAACGGCGCATCAAGCAGCCCGCGCTGCTCGTAATAGCGGATCGTAGGCACCTTGACACCGGTCCGCCGCGCAAGATCGCCAATCGAGAAAAACATCGCGCCTCCTCTTGAAGCTCTAGTCGCTAGAGAGATTACATGTCCCTCAGGCAAGATGCAAAGGAGGCTCCGGAATGGCGGGATGCTGTGACCACGATGTGCGGTTCGAGGGCGTGTCGGCGGCCTACAAGCGGCGGCTCTGGCTGGTCATCGCAATCAACGCGGCGATGTTCGCGATCGAGATGAGCGCCGGTCAGGCCGCGCAATCCCAGGCACTCAAGGCCGATGCGCTCGATTTTCTTGGCGATGCGCTGACCTACGGACTGTCGCTGGCCGTGATCGGCATGTCCCTGCGAGTGCGCGCAACGGCAGCGCTTTTCAAGGGGCTGAGCCTGATGGCGATGGGGGTCTGGGTGCTCGGTACCACGCTCTACCGCGTACTTTACATCGGCGTACCCGAGGCCGAGATCATGGGGCTGATCGGGTTTCTTGCGCTCGCGGCGAACGTGGTAAGCGTGCTCTTGCTGATGGCCTACAAGGATGGCGATGCCAATGTGCGCTCGGTCTGGCTATGTTCGCGCAATGACGCCATCGGCAACGTGGCGGTGATGCTGGCGGCCCTCGGGGTCTGGGGCAGCGGCACCGGCTGGCCCGACCTGATCGTGGCCGGGCTGATGGCCGCGCTCTTCGTCAACTCGTCGGTGCAAATCATCCGGCAATCCTTGCAAGAGCGGCGTGGCGCCGCCCTTGGGGATCAGAACCGGGCGGCCTGAATGCGCAACTGCCGCGCCCGGTTGAGAATGGCATCCTCGACCGCACGTTCGGTGGCGGCATCGACCGGCCCGCGGCGCGATTGCAGCGCCACGTTCAGCGACCGCGCATCAAGCGCCGGATCGCTGATCAGGATCGTCGCGCGATAGGCCTGACCGCCGCCCGGCGGTGTGCCATAACCCGTGCTGATCACGCCGGTAAAGGGATCAGCGGCCTCGACAGGCAGGAAGTCGAGCACCTGAAGCGACGCGGACCAGAGGAATCGGTTGACCTTGACGGTGTCCTTGGCCCCGCGAAACGCATCAAGGAGCGAGCCATCGCCGGGGGCGGGCCTGGCCTCGCGGCCGCCCTTCACACGCGTTGCCTCGGGGTCGTACCTGGCATTCTGAAACGCACTGCAGGCGCTCAGGAAAACAAGGCAAGCCGCCGATATTCCGGCCAGTTTGATACGCGAATGGGTCATGGCACCGTCCGAGATTGTTTCCACCCCTACTATCCAAGCGTGGCGACATGGGCAAGCCGTTTGCGCCGATCCGCACACTTGTGCGCGGGGGGCGCACTGTGGCATGCACTCAGCAGGTTATCCGCCGGGAGAGTCATCATGGGGCTGCAAGAGATCAAGGCGCGGCTGCGCAAAGCCGCAGAGGACGCAGGACGCGCGCCCGAAAGCATCGAACTGATCGCCGTCTCCAAGGTCCAGCCCAACGAACGGATCGAGGCGGTGCTGCGCGAAGGCCACCGCGTCTTCGGCGAGAACCGGGTGCAGGAGGCGGCCGGCAAATGGCCCGGCTTTCGCGATCACTATGACGGAATCAGGCTGCATCTGATCGGGCCATTGCAGACCAACAAGGCGCGACAGGCGATGGACCTCTTTCAGGAGATCCACACGCTGGACCGCCCGAAACTGGCCAACACACTTGCACGTCTGGCACAGGAGATCGGGGCCTGCCCTGATCTTTTCATTCAGGTCAACACCGGCGAAGAGCCGCAGAAGGCGGGCATCCTGCCTGCCGACACGGAGGCATTCGTGGCCGAATGCCGCAGGCTCGACCTGCCCCTGCGCGGTCTGATGTGCATTCCCCCTGTCGACGAAGAGCCGAGTCTGCATTTTGCCCTGCTTGCCAAGATGGCAGCGCGCAACGGGCTCGAAGGCCTGTCGATGGGGATGAGCAGCGACTTCGAACAGGCGATCGCGCTTGGTGCGACGCATGTGCGCGTCGGATCGGCCATCTTCGGAGACCGCGATTACGACTAACGCCACGCTACCGGCGAGAGGGCGTGGTGACGGTTCTGGCCTCGAGCGAACATTGACGTGAGCCGCGCATCGACGGGCCGCGGTGTGGCGATCCAACGTCAGTTTTGTAGCGCTTTATATCAGCCAAGCCCGAAAAACATCAGAGCGCAGAGCAGGTTGCAGCCAAATCGCCGTGCCGTCGGGGCGGCCCGTCGATGCGCGGCGGTCTTCGACCGCGTATCGCGCGGGTGCTTTGATCCAAGGTCCTCTCGAGGCCACCCCTCTACCCCGCACTCACCTTACAATCAGCCGTGTCTCGTAGCGGATCGCCGCCGCGACCCGGCGCAGATGATCCGGCCGCAGTCCGATACATCCCGCCGTCGGATAACCCGGCCTGCGCCAACGATGGATGAAAATGCATGATCCGCGCCCGCGCTTGGCCCTTGGCCAGTTCCAATCTGTCACGATCACCAGATCATAAAGCGGATCGGCCCGGCGCAACGCCTCGTGGCTATGCGCATAAGGCGCACGCACCATGAGGTTGTAATCCTCGTCGCCGGGATCATCCGACCACAGATCACCCGGGCGGATCGGCAGCGCCCAATCGGCCGGCCGCGTCATGCGGTCGGGCCGGTAGAGCATACCGACAATGCGATGCGCACCACGCGGCGTCGCCCCGTCGCCCTCGCGCTTGTCCGTGGCAAGACCGCCACGCCCGATCGTGCAGGGATAGCACCGCCCCTGAAACCGCAGCCCCATGGGCGTGAGCACCATGTCATGCGGGCTCATGCGACATCCCCGGACACCGATTCCCTCTCCGGCGGCTTACCGACCGCCCCGACCGGGGTGCCGACATCGGCGCAGCGCACCCGGACCACCCGCCGCCTCTCACTTTCGCACATGTTCATTCTGCCCACTCCTTCAGCGCATCTGCCCGCAAAGGTGGCAACCCCATCACCGATCGGCACCATTCATCCCCGAATTGACCATAAAATCCAGCGATTGCCTAACCTTACGTCACCTTTTTCATATGCATTTGCTGCATAGCAGCATTGCTTATCCGGGGTATTGTGCAGATGCAGAAACGCGTTATTTTAAACTCAACAAAGGCGAAACGAACCGCGACGCCTGATGAAACGAATACATCCGCAAGGATACGAACGATGCCAACCACGATCCACATGCGCCGCTCGGCTCTGCACATTCTCGGCGAGGACCTGAGTGCCGCAGTCTATGCTGCAGTGCAGCGGCTTGCCGATTATCGCATGTATCGTCGCACGCTGCGCGAACTGCAAGACCTCACCGCGCGTGACTTGTCGGATCTGGGCATGCATCGCAGCGAAATCAAGCGCGTCGCCCATGACGCGGTCTACGGCCACTGGTCGTAACAACAGAATCGGATGCATCTCTCCTCCTCCCTGATGCATCTGCTACGGTAACGGGCTTCTCTCCTCCTCCCTGAAGCTCGGGACCGGACATAGGGATCACTTGATCCCGATAGTTTGCGAAAGGCCCCCCTCCTCCTCCCTGGGGCCCGACGTACAGGAAACGGCGGCACCTCTCCTCCTCCCTGGTGCCGCCGTTTTTTGTTGTCTGACGCAAACCTTGGCCCCACCTTCCCTGCCGCTTTGCTTTGCCCGCCCGCGCGCCTAGATTGCCCGACATGCGCACCCTGCCCGCCCCCCTCGATCATTGGTTCGCCGCCCGCGGCTGGCAGCTGCACCCGCATCAGGCCGAGATGCTGGCGCGCGCCGATGACCCCGCGACGCTGCTCATTGCGCCCACCGGCGGCGGCAAGACGCTGGCGGGGTTCCTGCCGACGCTGGCCGATCTGGCGCAAGGCGATCACGCCGGGTTGCACACGCTCTATATCTCCCCCTTGAAGGCACTGGCGGCGGACATCCGGCGCAATCTCACGCGTCCGGTCGAAGAGATGGACCTCGCCATCCGGATCGAGGATCGCACCGGCGACACCTCATCGCACGCCAAACGCCGCCAACGCGCCGATCCGCCGCATATCCTGCTCACCACCCCCGAGAGCCTTGCGCTGCTGACCTCCTACGAGGACGCACCGCGCATCTTTGCCGGGCTAAAACGCGTGGTGGTGGACGAGGTGCACAGCTTAGCCGAATCGAAACGCGGCGATCAGCTGATGCTGGCACTCGCGCGATTGCAGGTGCTTTGCCCCGAGATGCGCCGCGTCGGGCTATCGGCGACGGTGGAAGACCCGCCCGCGCTTGCCCGCTTCATGGCGCATCGCGACCATCCCTGCGATATCCTGCACGCCGATCCCGGGCCCGATCCCGATATCGCCATGCTGGAGACGGCCGAGGCACCGCCGTGGTCCGGCGGCGGGGCCGCCTATGCAATCCCCGCGGTGCTCGATCAGGTGCGCCGCCACAAGACCACGCTGATCTTTCACAACACCCGCGCGCAGGCCGAGATCTTCTTTCACAACCTCTGGCTCGCCAACGAGGACGCGCTTCCAATCGGCATCCATCACGGCAGCCTTGACCGCGCGCAACGCGAGCGGGTCGAGGGCGCGATGGTGCGCGGCGAGTTGCGCGCCGTGGTCTGCACCGGCAGCCTCGATCTGGGGCTCGACTGGGGCGATGTCGATCTGGTCATTCAGGTCGGCGCACCGAAGAACGTCAAACGCCTCGTGCAGCGGATCGGGCGGGCCAATCACCGCTACAACGCGCCGTCCAAGGCGCTTCTGGTGCCCGCCAACCGGTTCGAGGTGGTGGAATGCCTCGCCGCGTTGCAGGCCGTCAAGGATCGCGACCTCGATGGCGCGCCGCGGGGGCCGGGCCCGCGTGACGTGCTGTGCCAGCATATCCTGATCCGCGCCTGTGCCGGGCCGTTTGATGCGGGTGATCTCTATGCCGAGGTCGCCTCCGCCGGGGCCTATACCACGCTCACGCGCACAGAATTCGACGACTGTCTCGATTTTTGCGCCACCGGGGGCTATGCGCTCAGGGCCTATGACCAATGGCAGCGGCTGAAGCAGCGCCCCGACGGGCTCTGGCAACTGCGCGACCCGCGCAGCCCGCGCCTCATCCGCATGAATATCGGCACGATTCAGGACACCGACACGCTCAAGGTTCGGATGCGCCGGGCGCGCGGCGGCAAGCCCCTGGGCGAGATCGAGGAAGGCTTTGCCGCCTCGCTCAACCCCGGCGACACCTTCCTGATCGGCGGTCAGATCGTGCGCTTCGAATCCCTGCGCGAAATGGTCGTCGAGGTCAGCCGCGACCCTGGGCGCACGCCAAAAATCGCCACCTTCATGGGCACCAAATTCGCCACCTCGACGCAACTCTCTGAACGCATTCTCGCGATCCTCAATCAACCCGACTGGCCCGACCTGCCCGCCCATATCCGCGACTGGCTGGAGTTGCAGCGCAGCCTTTCGGAAATGCCACAGGCGGGGCGCCTGCTGATCGAGAGCTTTCCGCATGAGGGGCGCGAGCATGTCTGCATCTACGGCTTTGCGGGCCGCAACGCGATGCAGACGCTTGGCCTGCTGGTCACCAAACGGATGGAGGAAGAGGGCCTCGCCCCCTTGGGCTTCGTCTCGACCGATTACGCGACGCTGATCTGGGGGCTGGAGCCGCTGACCGATGCCGCCCCGATCTTTGCCCGCGACGCCCTGCGCGACGGGCTCGAAAGCTGGCTGATGGGCAACGCGGTGATGAAACGCACCTTCCGCGCCTCGGCCACCATCGCGGGCCTCATTCAGCGTAACAGCCCGCAGGCGCGCAAGAATGGCCGTCAGACCACGATGTCGTCGGATATCCTCTATGACGCGCTGGTAAAATACGACCCCGGCCACCTGCTGCTGGACATCACCAAGGCCGAGGCGATGCGCGGTCTGGTCGATTTCGGCCGCATCGAGGAGATGCTGGACCGCATCAATGGCCGGATCACCCTGCGCCGCCTCAAGCGCGTCAGCCCGCTTGCGGCCCCGCTCTTCCTCGAAGCGGGGCGCACACCGGTCGAGGGCGCAGCACAAGAGCGCCTCTTGGCCGAGGAAAGCGCCCGGCTGATGGAGGCGGCAGGGCTGGCATAGATCGATCCGGCGCGATGACCGGCCTTGCCATTCTCCACGGCACAGGCCACCAATGCGGCATGGATGGCTACAGTTTTACCCTTGCGGGCGCTGCGCTTACGGCCCTGCCCTCGGGCGCGCTCTACTGGGAGGCGCGCAACCTGCTCTGCGTGTCGGACCTGCACCTTGGCAAGTCCGAGCGCCGCGCCCGTCTGGGTGAGCCGCCCCTGCCCCCCTACGAGACGCGCGATACCCTCACCCGGCTGGAAGAGGACCTGCGCCGCACCGGGGCCGCAACCGTGATCTGCCTTGGCGACAGTTTCGACGATGCCGCCGCTGCCTACGCCCTCCCCGACGCCGAAAAGCTCTGGATCGCCAAGCTGCAGGCCGGGCGTCGCTGGGTCTGGATCGAGGGCAATCACGATCCTGGCCCGGTGGATCTGGGCGGCGCGCATATGGCCGAATTGCCCAGCCCGCCGCTGGTCTTTCGCCACATCGCCCGGGCCCGGCAATCGGGCGAGATCTCAGGCCATTACCACCCCAAGGCGCGGCTTGCCCTGCGCGGTCGCAGCCTCAGCCGCCCGGCCTTCCTGATTGACAGCGACCGGGTGATTCTGCCCGCCTACGGTACCTATACCGGCGGGCTCTGGAGCGATGATCCGGCCTTTACAGGGCTGATGCGCGACGAGGCACTCGCGGTGCTCACCGGCCCGATGCTGCATGCGGTGCCGATGCCCCGCCGCTCGGCGGGCCGCTGACACCCGCCCCGCATCCGGTTGCAAGGGCCGGGGCCGCTGCCTAATGTGCGCAGGACCGCACCCCCCAAAGGACCACGCCGATGACCGACCCCCTGCCCCTCCTGCGCGCGATGTTCGAGCGCGCCGTGGCCGTGGCCGACCCGATGCAAAGCCTCGCCGCGCATCTGCCGCAACGCCCCGAGGGGCGGCTGGTGGTGATCGGCGCGGGCAAGGCCAGCGCGCGCATGGCCGAGGCGGTGGAGGCCGTCTACGGCCCCTGCGAGGGGCTGGTGATCACGCGATACGGCTACGGGCGGCCCTGCGCGGGGACCGAGATCGTCGAGGCCGCGCACCCGGTGCCCGATACGTCAGGCATGCAGGCCACTGCACGTATGCTCGATCTCGTCGCGGGGCTGGGCGAGGCGGACATGGTGCTGGCGCTGATCTCGGGTGGGGCCTCATCGCTGCTGGTACAGCCCGCAGGCGCGATGACCCTCACGGAAAAACAGGCCGTCAACGCCGCCCTGCTGGCCTCGGGCGCACCGATCGGCAAGATGAACCTGCTGCGCAAGCATCTCAGCCGGGTGAAAGGCGGGCAACTGGCCGCCGCCGCATACCCTGCCCGGATGCTGGCGCTGATGATCTCGGACGTGCCGGGCGACGACCCGGCGATGATCGGCTCCGGCCCCACCGTGGGCGAGCCCTCGACACCCGAAGACGCGCGGCAGATCGTGGCGGCTTACGGCATCGACCTGCCCGCCTCGGCGCAGGCAGTGCTGGACGCGGGGACCGGGGTGATCGCCCCGGGTGATCCACGCCTGTCAAAGGTCGATAACGTGATCTACGCCGCCCCCGCCCAATCGCTCGAGGCCGCCGCCGAAATCGCCCGCGCCGAAGGCATCGAGGTGCGCAGCCTGGGCGACGCGCTGGAAGGCGAGGCCCGTGAGGTGGCGCGCGACCACGCCACCGAGGCGCGCGCCGTTCAGGCCGCGCTCGCCCCCGATGCGGCCCCCGTGCTGCTCTTGTCCGGGGGCGAATTGACGGTGACGCGGCGCGGCGACGGCGTGGGCGGGCCCAATGCCGAATACGCGCTCGCACTGGCGCTTGCCTTGGATGGCGCACCGGGCATTCACGCCATCGCCTGCGATACCGACGGCGTCGATGGCGCGGCCGAGGTGGCCGGCGCCGTGATCCACCCGCGCACGCTCGCACGTGCTGCGGAATGCGGCGCCGACCCGCAGCGCGCCCTTGACCGGAACGACGCGCACAGCTTCTTCGCAGCCCTTGACGATCAGGTCGTTCCCGGCCCGACCCTGACCAATGTGAACGATTTTCGCGCCATCCTGATCACGCCCGCCTGACGCTGCGTCATCCCTTAGAGACAAGATTCGAGTCGCAATCGGTACACCGCTTTGCAATACTTGATCTCACGTTCAAGGGAGTTAACACATGCGACGCCGTATCCTGATCGCCGCCGCGATGTCGGCGATGTTGGCCGCGACCTCGCCCGCCACCGCCGACACCGTCCGGCTGACCGCCTCGGAAATCGAGACGCTTCTGGCTGGCAACACGATCACCGGTACATGGTCAGGCACCGGCTATCGCCAGTATTTCGATAGCGACGGCACCACCGTCTATACCTCCGAAGAGGGCCGGGTCGAGAACGGCCAGTGGCGGGTGAACGGCGAAACCAATGACTACGAAAGCTGGTGGCGCAGCACTGGCTGGACGCCCTACGCCATGGTCCGCACCGATGCGGACGGCTATGCCTGGGTCAATGGCGACCGGCTGGAGCCGTTCACCGTGCAAGCGGGACGCCAGATCGAGTGACCGGCCACCCGCCGCCCGTCACCGCAACAGCACCACCGCAATCACCGACAACGTAATCAACGCAATCCCCCAGCCTTCGCGCCGGGTGATCCGCTCACCGAAAAACAGCACCGAGGCAAAGAGCGAAAAGATCACCTCGACCTGCCCCACGGCAAACACCATCGCCGCGTTCTCCAGCGTGAAGGCGGTGAACCAGCACAGGCTTCCGGCCATGCCGGTCAGCCCCATCCAGACGGCCGTGCGCCGCGCCGCGATCACGCGCCCCACCTGCCCCGGCTCGCGCCATATCAGCCACAGTGTCAGCGCCACCGCCTGCATCATCGTGACCACCGCCAGCGACAGCCCGGCGCGCAGCAGCGGATCGGCGCTCGCGATCTCCAGCGTCGCGCCGCGATAGCCCACCGCCGAGACCGCAAAGAACGCCCCCGACGCCAGCCCCAGAAACGCCGCGCGATTGGCGAAACGCCGCCACCACCGCCCCTCCAGCACCGGCGTGTCCGACAGGATCAAAACGCCCACAAGGCCCAGCATGATCGCCCCGACCCCCCAGATGGTGATGCGGTCGCCAAGCACCACAAGCCCCACGACCGCGGTCTGCACCACCTCGGTTTTCTTGAAGGTGATCCCAACGGCGAAATTTCGCTCGGAAAACAGCGCCACGACGCACCAGGTGGCAAGGATCTGCGACAACCCGCCCGCCACGGCATAGACCCAGAAGAGCGGCGTATAGCCGGGCCAGACCGCCCCCGAAACCCAGAGATATCCGACCGCCAGCGTCACCACGAAGGGCGCCGAATAGAAGAACCGCGCCAGCGTCGCGCCCCCGGCGCTCAGCGCTCCCATGCTGAGATGCTTTTGCAGCATGAACCGCAGCGTCTGAAACGCCGCCGCCGCAACCGAGAGGATGATCCAGGCTTCCATGCCCCGTCATGCAACGGATCGCGCGTCTTGACCAGCGCTGTGCTACTCGGCCATCCGCGCGACTTGGTCCGGCCGTGGCCGCGGGCGCACCGCCGACAGCGGCTTGCAATAGCTCTGCCCTCGCAGCCACCGTTTCATATCCTCACGCTTCGCGCGGCTGTGCAGCGGCCCCCAATCGGCAGCCACCCCGCGCATGCCCTCCGAGACGACCCCGTCGCGCGGCACGGTAAACGCCATGATCCTGATCGCACAGGACAGGTTGTCGGGGCCATGCCGCAGCCCCGCACCGTCGCCCGCACGACAGCCATAGCCACGCGCCGTGGCGGGAAGGATCTGCAACAGCCCATGCCACCGCCCGCCACCACCGACAGCCCGCGCATTATACGTGCTTTCATGCTTGGCAAGCGCCGACAGAAAGCCGACCCAAAAGGCGCGCCGCCCCCGCTCTGCCGCCTGCGGATAGGCCGGGCACCACTCCGCGATATCACGCGGCACCCGCTCGACCAGCGCCGCCCCATGCGCCTTGAGCGCCGACAGCGCACTGCGCGTCCAAAGCGCGCCTTGCGGCTGATGTTCCCACCGGGTGCGCGGAATATTGCCGTCACGCGCAGCCTGCGGCGGCGGTACACTCACGGCCTGCGCCACCTCCGACAGGGCAAGGGAAGGCCAGAACACCAGACAAAAAAGGACCAGAACGCATTTCATCGGCAGAGTTTGCCGCAGGATGCGGGGTTTGGCAATCTTATCCGGCCCGCTGCGCAATTCCCCGCCATCACCAAAGGCTCGCCCTCTTTTGGTCGAAATGCAGCGGCAATCTGTTTCGGATCAAAGTTCCCGGAGACACCATGACATTCGACCCGCTTGCCCCACCGGAACCCATCTCCGACAGCGCCAAGTCGAGCCGTCCTGGCCTTGCCCGGCTGCTGGATGGTCTGACCGGTCTGTTCGGGCGCAAGCCGGAGCTGGACATCGACAGTCTGACCAAGCGCATCCTGTTGCCCGCGCTCCCCGTCACCGACGAGGAAATGGCCCGTGCCACGCATCAGGATAAAGGTCAGAAATTCGCCCGTCAGGAACAGTGGGAAGACCTGGCAGAGATCATCGAATACGCCGATTCCGCGCGTTTGCGCACGCCGGGTGGCGAGGCGGCAACCGGGCTTTTGGCCTACGGCGCACGCGCCGATGTGGTCAGCGCCGCCGAAGACGCGCTGCATGATGGCGCAGAGCCCGACGGCGACGGCATCGACGCCCTTGAGGAGATTCGCGCCGACCTGCCGGACAGTTACCCGATGGCGCTCGTGCTCGCCCTCGCCCATGTGGATATCGGCCTTGCCTGGCGCGCGACGGCGACGGAGCAGACTGCAACTCACCATGAAGCGCGCTTTCTGGAGCATTTCAAACGGGCCGAGGATCTGCTCAGCCCCTTCGACGGGTCCGATCTCGACGCGCCATCGCTCGCAGCCGCGCAATGCGCGCTTTTGGCCGCACGCCCCACGCCGCGCCTGCGCGTGGCTGATGATTACGCCACGCTGATCGATCTGGACCCCGACACGCCGCGCCACATGCGCGCCCTTGGCGAGGCACTCCTTCCAGCCCGCTACGGCGATTACGAAAGCCTTGATCTCGAGGCGCGGCGCACAGCGTCGCGCACGCAGGATGTCTGGGGGACCGGCGGCTATGCCTGGGTCTATCTCGACGCGCTCGCCCGTGATCCGGGCGCGCTCACCCGGCTCGAAGCCGAGTTTTTCACCGACGGTCTGCGCGACATCGTGGCCCGGCGGCACAATCAGCATGTGATCAACCAGCTGGCCGCGTTCTGCGGGCTGATCATGGCACCGAAGAGCGGCAAGTCCCGCCTCCCCGCCGCACAAGAGGCCACCCGCGCCCGCATCCATGGCTGTCTCGACTGGCTGCTGGAAAACCACCTGCAGGAACTGCACCCGCTGATCTGGTCGCAAACCCTGCTCAGCCCGGGCCTGACCCCGGCCCTGCCCTCGCGCCGCGCCCTCGTCGCGCGCGGGCGGCAGGCAGCCTTGCGGGTGATCGCCGAGCGCTTCGCAGAAGAGATTGCCGACGGCACCTCGATCGCCTTTTCCAGCGCGGGCATGTATCGGCTGCCTGCCCTCTGATCGCCTTGTCCGCCCCGGTGAAACATGCATTGATCGGCCCGACAACGGCCGATCAAGCAGGGGACACCAATGCCACTCACCATGAATCGCGAGGTTTTCATCACCTGCGCCGTCACCGGCTCGGGCGCCACACAGGACCGCAGCCCGCATGTCCCCCGCTCGCCGCAGCAGATCGCCGACAGCGCCATCGCGGCAGCACAGGCGGGGGCGGCCATCGTGCATTGCCACGTGCGCGACCCCGAGACCGGCGCACCCTCCCGTGACCCCGCGCTCTTTCGTGAACTGACCGAGCGCATCCGCGACAGCGCCACCGACGTGGTGCTGAACCTCACCGCCGGGATGGGCGGCGATATCACCTTTGGCGGCGTCGAACACCCGCTGCCCCCCAATCAGGCAGGCACCGACATGGCCGGCGCCAGTGAACGCGTCGCCCATATCGCCGACTGCCTGCCCGAGATCTGCACCCTCGATTGCGGCACGATGAATTTCGCCGAATCCGACTACGTGATGACCAACACGCCCGGCATGTTGCAGGCCATGGGCCGGATGATGACCAATCTCGGCGTCAAGCCCGAGATCGAGGCGTTTGATACCGGCCACCTGTGGTGTGCCAAGCAGCTTGTCGCCGATGGCGTGCTCGCCCCCGATGCGCTCGTACAGCTTTGCATGGGTGTGCCCTGGGGCGCGCCCGATGACATGGGCACCTTCATGGCAATGGTCAACAACGTGCCCGACGGTTGGACCTTTTCCGCCTTCGGTCTCGGGCGGCACCAGATGCCCTACGTCGCCGCCTCGGTCCTCGCAGGCGGCCATGTGCGCGTAGGGCTTGAGGATAACCTGATGCTCGACCGCGGCGTGCCCGCCACCAACGCCCAGCTTGTCGAACGCGCGGCAGAGATCATAGAGCGTCTCGGTGCCCGGGTGCTCGGACCAGACGAGGTGCGTGACAAGCTGGGCCTGACTAAGAGAGCGCCCGGTTCCTCGTCTTCGTCGTCAAACTCGACTGCTGGGAAGAAAGTTTGCCCGGAATGCGGTCATGTATTCAAAGGGAATGGCTGGGACGGAATAGACGCACACTGGCGCTCTAAACATGAAGACATCATGCCCTATGAGGACGCTTGGCCGCTCTTGCAGCGTAATCGCTATCGCAAGGCTTCTGCGACATGAGGGCGGCGATCATCGGCGGTGGCGTGATCGGCGGTGGATGGGCCGCGCGCTTTCTGCTCAACGGCTGGGATGTGCGCGTGTTCGATCCTGACCCGCAGGCCGCGCGCAAGATCGGCGAAGTGCTGGACAATGCCCGTCACGCGCTTCCCATGCTTTACGACACGGCCCTGCCCGACGAGGGGCGGCTCTCCTTTCATCCCACCATGTCCGAAGCCGTAGCAGGGGCCGCGTGGATCCAGGAAAGCGTGCCCGAACGCCTCGCGCTCAAGCGCAAGGTTTTCCAGACCATCCAGGAACATTGCGACCCGGGCGCGGTGATCGGCTCGTCGACCTCGGGCTTCAAACCGTCCGAGTTGCAGAGCTGCGCCACGCACCCCGAACAGATCGTCGTCACCCACCCGTTCAACCCGGTCTACCTGCTGCCCCTCGTGGAACTCGTCACCAGCCCCGCGAATGACCCAGGCCTCGTCGCCCGCGCGCAGGAGACCTTGACCGCACTCGGCCTCCACCCGCTGCATCTCACCCGCGAGATCGACGCCCATATCGCCGACCGCCTGCTCGAAGCGGTCTGGCGCGAGGCGCTCTGGCTGGTGCATGACGGCATCGCCACGACAGGCGAAATCGACGACGCGATCCGCATGGGTTTCGGCCTCAGATGGGCGCAGATGGGCCTCTTCGAGACCTATCGCATCGCCGGTGGCGAGGCGGGTATGAAGCATTTCATCGACCAGTTCGGCCCCGCCCTCGCCTGGCCCTGGACCAAGCTGATGGACGTGCCCGAGATGACCGACGAATTGGCGCAGCGCATCGCCGATCAATCCGACGCACAATCCGGCCACCTCTCGATCCGCCAGCTGGAGCGCAAGCGCGACAACAACCTGATCGCGATGATGCGCGCCCTGCGCCAGCAGGGCAACGCCGCCGGGCGGCTGATCAATGCCCATCACGCGCAGCTATCACGACCCAAGGCCCCACAGGACCGCCCGCTGCGCACCCAAGATCGCGTCATCCCCGTCGACTGGACCGACCGCAACGGCCACATGAACGAGGGGCGCTACGGGCAGATCTTCTCGGACGCCGCCGACGCGGTGCTCAATCATGTCGGCGCGGGCCCCGATTACATCGCCGCCGGACACAGCTATTTCACGGTCGAGACCGGGCTGCGTTTTCTGGCCGAAACCCACGCGGGCGAGCGCGTCGAGGTGCAGACCCGGATCACCGAGGGCAGCGGCAAGAAACTGCGCTGCTGGCACGAGATGCGGCGCAAGGCGGATGGCACGCTGCTGGCAACCTGCGATCAACTGATGATTCATGTCGGACTCGACACCCGGCGTAGCTGCGACCCAAGAGCAGATATTCTTGCAAAGGTTGAAGAACTCGCCGCCGCGCATCAGGGGCTCACGCCGCTCACATCCGGCTAATCCCCGGTGACAAGCGCGTGACTACAGCGATCCACCCATTGCGTTTCACGCTCCGACTGTCAGCTTGGCAAAGGGCTGCTATCGGGAGGGACGCAATGCGACGCAACCTATTGGCGACTCTAACAGCACTCTGCCTGCTCGGCACGCCGGGGGTGGCGGGCGATGCGGTGCGCGGTGAGCGGCTCTTTCGCGACTGTCTCGCCTGTCATTCCGTAATCGACGAAACCGGCGCGATGGTGGCGCGCGGCGGACGCACCGGCCCCAATCTCTACGGCGTCATCGGGCGCCATGCGGGCAGCGTCCCGGATTTCCATTACTCCACGTCGATGGTCGCGTCAGGCGAGTCCGGCCTGCGCTGGAACGAAGCCGATTTCGTGGTCTATGTGAAAGACGCCACCGCCTTTCTGCGCGACTATCTCGATGATCCCGACGCGCGCGGAAAAATGGCCTACAAGCTGCGCGACTCCAAAAAGGCGCGTGATGTCTGGGCCTATCTCAGCACTATCGCAAGCCCTGCGGCGCAGTAGCGGCCTACCCCGCGTCCCGCAATTCCGCCGCCCTCTCCGGCCCGGCTTGGTGGATCACGTGACAGCCGCGCCCCGCCTCCTTCGCCGCATAAAGCGCCTGGTCGGAATCGGCCATCATCCGCGCGGTATCGGCATGTTCGTATAACCGGCTGAGCGTGGCCCCGATGCTGGCCGAAATCCGGCATATCCGGCCGTCATGCTCAACCGGTTCCTCCAACCGCCGGATCAGACGTTGCGCCACGTCCGCCAGCCAATCGCGTGCGTTCACCCCGACGAAGAGCAGGATGAACTCATCCCCCCCCCCCCCGCGCGATCACATCGTCTGGGCGGACCAACGACAGCATCCGCCGTGCAACCACCTGCAAAACATGATCCCCCGCTGCATGACCATGGGTGTCGTTCACCCGCTTGAAGTAGTCGAGATCGAGATGCATGAGCGCGAAATCCTCACCCCCCTGCACCATACGCTCCAGTATGTGATCGAGCGCGCGCCGGTTCTTGAGCCCGGTCAGCGTGTCGGTAAAGGCCTGTTCCTGCGCCGCGATCCGCGCCCCTTCCAGCCGCAGGTTGAGCTTGCGCGACTCCTCCATCGCCGCCGATTTCGCCTCCAGCATATAGAGCATTTCCGTCGCCAGGTCGGTCGCCGCGAAATCCGCCCCGGTCAGGCCGAAATCGCGCACCGCCTCGATCACCGAGATGCCGAAGGACAGGTTGATCAGCGCGCCACGCCCCCCGGCCATGTCGAACGGAGCCAGAACTCCCTTGAACGCATGACGCGGCCCCGCACGCAGCCGCAACCGCAGCCGCGCCCCGTCGAGCGCCAGCAGGCCCGCCATGTCCCGCACCTGCGCCGGGCGCACGAGCTCGAACAGGTCGAGAAATCGCGCCCCCGTCACCGCACGCTGCGCGATCACCTTGGCCAGTGTCGGCCCCGCCTGCACGATATAACCGGTCGGCCCCAGCACCGCATGCATTGGGCAGATCCGGTTCAGCACCGGCAGGACCGCCTCGGGGGTCACCTGTCTCATCCCGCTTGCCGCCCCGCGCCCAGATCAAACGCCCGACCGCTGGCAAAGCCCTCGTCCAGCAACCGCACCTCAATCAACTCCTCCGCCCCGGTGGCACCGCGATGCTCAAGGACCACCAGCGCGCCGTAATCGTCTGCCATGGCACGCAGAACGCCCATCACCACCGGGCCAAAGCGCACCCCCTTGCAATCATGCAAGCCGACCTCCAGCCGGTAGAGCCCGGCCCCCTGCGCGCGCAGGCAAATGGGCGGCAGATCGAGATCCGCCACCGCCAGCCGCGCGCGCTCCGGCAGATCCTCCAGCGAATGCAGGAAATCGGCGAAATCGACGCCGCTGAAGCGCAACAGCCGTCGGATCGGCTCCACCTTGGGATGCGACACCAGATAGGTGCCGACATCCTCCAGCAGATCAGCCCGGGCGCGCCCCAACCGGGTGCCGAGCGCCATCAGCACCCGCTCCGTCACCTCCGGCTCATAGCGCATCAGCGGCTCGAACTCGCTATAGCCCAGATCGAGCCCCGACATCACCTCCTGCCACAGCCCGTCGCCATAGCTGTCGCGGGTAAATCTTTCCAAGGCGCGGTTCACCAGTCCGTGCATCTCGTCTCTCCCCTCGTACCCGCGCAGCATGGCAAGCAAATCTTAACATTCGCTGAACGGCTGCCATGCCGGTGCAGGCGCACCGCTTGCCAAGGCCCGACAGCGTTGTTACATCTGACGCATCCGTTGGGGTGCCCCTTGGGGCTGAGAGGCAGCGATGCCAACCCACCGAACCTGATCCGGCTCGCACCGGCGTAGGGAACGGAGACCGCGCACCCGCGCCCCTCCCCCATGCCCGCGATCCGCCCGACCGAAAGGCCGCCCATGCGCCCCGACGCGCCCGCGCTCACACTCGACGGCACCGCCCGCATCGGTGGTCTGCACGTCTTTGGCCCGCTGCACCTCACCGTGCCCGCCGGGCGCATCACCTGCCTGCTTGGCCCCTCGGGCGTCGGCAAGACAACACTCCTGCGCCTCATCGCGGGCGTCGACGACGTGACCGATTTCACCGGCAGCATCACCGCCTCCGACGACCGCCCCCTTGCCGGGCGGATGGCGCTGATGGCGCAGGGCGATCTGCTGATGCCGTGGCTCGACGTGCTGGGCAATGTCACGATCGGCGCGCGGCTGCGGGGCGAGGCGCGTGACCGCACCCGCGCGATGCGCATGCTCGCCCGCGTCGGGCTCGAGGATCACGCCCATAAACGCCCCGGCGCGCTCTCGGGCGGGCAGAAACAGCGCGTCGCCCTCGCCCGCACCCTGATGGAAGACCGCCCCGTGATCCTGCTCGACGAGCCCTTCTCGGCGCTCGACGCGCGCACCCGCACGCAGATGCAGGATCTCACGGCAGAACACCTCAAGGGCCGCACCGTGCTCATGGTCACCCATGACCCGGCCGAGGCCGCGCGCATGGGCCACGCCATCCACATCCTCACCGAGACGGGGCTGGAGGACGTGACACCGCCCGCCGGCACCGTGCCCCGGCCCGTGGACGATCCAGACACCCTCACCGCGCAGGGCCGCCTGCTCGCGCGCCTGCGCGCCCCCGCCTGAAAGGACCCCCCATGCGCCCCACCGATCACCTGCAATCGCTCTGCGCCGAGGACTGGCAGGCCGCCACCCGCCACGCCTTCACCGATCAATTGGCGGCGGGCACCCTGCCAGAGGATCGCATGCTGGCCTATCTGCGGCAGGATTATCTCTTCATCGAGGGGTTCGTGCGGCTTCTGGCCTCGGCCATTGCCCATGCGCCCACACTCCCCGACGCGCTCCCCGGCGCACAGTTCCTCGGGCTGATCTCGGGGCCGGAAAACACCTATTTCCTGCGCGCGATCGAGGCTCTGGGTGGTCAGGCAGAGCCGCCCGCCCCGGCGCACCCGGTCACCGCAGAGTTCCAGACCATCATGCGTGAGGCCACGCATTCGGGCCGCTATGAACAGATGCTCGCCGTGCTGGTGGTGGCCGAATGGTCCTATCTCGACTGGGCCACGCCGCATGCCGACAAGGCGGACGACCTGCCCTTCTGGTTCGGCGAATGGATCACGCTCCACAGCGGCGACGGCTTCGAGAGCGTCGTCGCCTACCTGCGCGGCCAGCTTGACGCGGTCTGGCCCGGCCTCTCCCCCGAGGAACAGCGCGCGGTCGAGGCAACCTTCACCCACGCCACCCGGCTGGAGCGCGCCTTCTTCGACGCCGCCCTCGCAGGCTATCCCGAGACATGAGCCGCCTGATCACCATCGCCACCTCCACCGCGCTGGCGCTGGCGCTCTGGCAGGCGCTGGTGGTGTTGGCAGCGCTGCCCCGCTTCATCCTGCCGGGGCCTGCCCGCGTCGCCGAGACGCTTTGGGCAAGCCGCGCGCTGATCCTGGAACACGCAGGCATCACCGCCGCCGAGGTGCTGATCGGGCTTGCCCTCGGTGCAATCCTCGGCGGGCTCTCGGCGATCGGCCTCGCCGCCTCGCCAATGGCGCGCCGCCTGATCCGCCCGATGATGGTCTTTTCACAGGCGATCCCGGTCTTCGCCCTCGCGCCCATCCTGACGCTCTGGCTGGGCTATGGGCTGTGGTCCAAGGTCGCGATGGCGCTGCTGATCATCTACTTCCCCGTCACCTCGGCCTTTTTCGACGCACTGATGCGCACCCCGCAACATTGGCTCGACCTTGGGCGGATCATGGGCGCCAACGGCCCGCGCCTCATGTGGCATATCCGCGTCCCGGCCGCCCTGCCCGGCTTCGCCTCGGGGCTGCGGCTGGCCGCCGTCTACGCCCCCATCGGCGCGATCATCGGCGAATGGGTCGGGGCCTCCAAGGGGCTGGGTTACCTCATGCTCCTCGCCAACGGCCGCGCCAAGATCGACCTCATGTTCGCCGCCCTCATCGTGCTGGCGGTGTTCACGCTTCTGCTGCACATGAGCGTCGACCGCGCGTGTCGGCGGTGGCTGGATGGGCGTGCAGCGACTTAGCCCGCCTGCGCCGCTCCGACAACGCCCGTCGCCATGGTCTCACACCCCGGTTGTTGACAACTTGCCGGCATAATTGTCACATCCCATCGACAAATATGGGGGGCGCATCCTGAAAACCTCACGACGAACGGCCATTCTCGGGGTGTCTGGCCTGTGCGCAGGCCTCCTGCTGTCCCGCTATCGCCCCTTTTCGAACCCGCTCGACGACGTGATCGAACGCTTTCGGGCGGCTTACGGACTTGCAGGCGCGGTGGTTGCCTTCGGTGCCACAGGTGAACGCCCCGAGGTGCGCGCCTATGGCCATGCCGATCAGGCCGGAACGCGCGCCATGACCCCCCGCGACATGTTCAAGATCGCCAGCCTGTCGAAACCGGTCACGGCTGCGGCGGTGCTCGCGCTCGTGCGCGCGGGTCGCCTGACCCTCGACACTACGCTCGCAGATATCTTTCCACATGTCGCACGCGCAACAGACCCACGCCTGCCGCACATTACCCTCCGGCAGCTTTTGCAGCACAGCGGAGGCTGGGACAACGCGAAGAGCTTCGATCCCTTCGTTATTGACTCAGCCGCGCTGCAAGACCGGCTTGGCCTAAGACCGGACGCGGCCACCGATTGTGCAGCCGTGGCCGATGCGATGCTGCCACTGCCTCTGCAATTCGACCCCGGCACACGCTATGCCTATTCCAATATCGGCTATTGCTGGCTCGGGCGCGTGCTCGGCAAAGTGGGCGCAGACAGCTACGCGGCCACCGCGCACAGGCTCCTGCCCGAAACGAACGGCCTGTCCCTTGATCCCGCAGCGGTTACCGTCGAGCACCCGACAAGCGAGAATTTCAGATCGTTTCTGGTCAACACCCCGTCGATCATCGCGGCGGCAGGTGGCTGGATTTCAAGCGCCGGTGACTATTTCCTCTTCGCTTCACAGCCCTCCGATCCAGCGACCATGGAGCGACCGCCTTACGCCGAAGGCCAACAGCATTACGGGCTTGGCTGGCGGGTGTGGTCACTGCACGAGCACCCATTGCTCACCCATTTCGGCGCGATGCCGGGGGCCTTCAGCGTCGTCCTGAAAAGACCGCAGGGGCAGACCTTCGTCGCCTTGTTCAACGGACGCCCCGCCCCCGAACTGCCCGCTTTCCACAGCCTGATGCAAAGCGTTCTGTCGCTTCCCCAATGGCAGGACACGACGGGCTGAGCCACCGCTCCGCCCCCTGTGCCCAAAGCACCCCAGGCATGACCACGGCCGGTTTGCGCGCCACGAGAAAGATCGCCCCTTGCCGCAAAACCATCCGGATTACCCGCTGACGCTTGGGTGATGAATTCCTTGTCCTCAAGTGGACGAGAAGGTCCGCGATGTGATCCGCGAGCATAGCGCAGATGCCATTGGGCTGCCGATCACGGTGATGGCGTCCCGTATGTTCGAAGAGCACGGACTCAAGGTCAGCACCCTGCCGGACAAGACCTTGCGCGCCTATCTAACCAACCGGCCCGCGCTCTACAGTCTCGACCCCAAGGACCCTAGCGCCAAGGTCCGCTGCAAGCCAGAGGCCTGCACTCGCTCCACGACCTGATACCCGGTTCGCCCGAGCGCCGCCTTCATCTTACCCCAAACATCCATCCCATCGACCGCCGCCCGCGCACCGATGCAATACCGACCCAATACAGCCCCCGGTTTCACCCCCGTCTCAGAAATCCGTCGGGGCCCCGCCCTCGGCCTTGCGGCGCTCCACGAAACCCGCCAGTTCCTCGCGGATGCCCTCGTCCATCGGCGGGGCCTCGAACCCCGCGATGATGTCCTGAAACACCTGATGCGCCCGTGCGGGCGTCCACACAGCCCCCGCCGCCTCCCACGCCTCGTAGTTGCGCCAGTCGCTCAGGAAGGGCGCGTAGAACGCCGTGGTATAGCGGTCCTGGGTGTGCTGGATGCCAAAGAAATGCCCCTGCCCGCCAACCTCTCGGATCGCGTCCACCGCTATCTCGTCAGGCCCGGTCGCCGTCAGCATCGGGTCCATATATCGCTGAATATGCTGCAATATCTCGCAATCCATGACGAACTTCTCGGGGCTGGCAATGAGCCCGCCCTCCAGCCAGCCCGCCGCATGATAGACCATGTTGGCCCCCGCCTGCACCGCCGACCACAGGCTGTTGGAGGTCTCCCACATCGCCTGCCCGTCGGGCACGTTCGCGGCACAGACCCCGCTCGCCCGCATCGGCAGGCGGTAGAACCGCGCCAACTGCCCGGTCATCTGCGTCGCGCGCATATATTCCGGCGTCCCAAAGGCAGGCGCGCCGGATTTCATATCGACATTCGAGGTAAACGTGCCGATCGCACAGGGCGCACCCGGCCGGATCACCTGCGCCAGCACCACCGCACAGAGCGCCTCCGCCAGTGACTGCGCCACCGCCCCCGCCATCGTCACCGGCGCCATCGCCCCGGCCAGCGTGAAGGGCGTCACCACCAGCCCCTGCCCGCGCCGCGCCAGCCGCATCCAGCCATCCAGCATCGGGTAATCGTGCTTGAGCGGCGAGGTGGAGTTGATGTTGGTGTACATATGCGGCGTCGCCTCGAACTCCTCGTGGCTGAGTCCGCCCGCGATGCGCACCATCTCCATCACGTCCTCGACTCGCTCTTTCCCCAGACAATAGGCATGCGCCACCTTGTCGGTCAGCGTCAGCTTGTCATAAAGCACATCGAGATGCCGGACGCTGGCATGGATATCCTGCGGCTCCACCGGATAGCCGCCGACGAAATGGATGCAGTTGAAATACTGGCTCAGTTTCAACAGGTTCTGGCACATCTCGCGGGTGCCCGTCACCTTGCGGCCGATCTTCATGTCCCAGTAACTCGGCGGCGACGACACGTTGCCGAAGTTGAGATGATTGCCGCCGATGGTCAGTTGCCGCGCCGGGTTGCGCGGCGTGATCGTCCAGCTTTCCGGCGCTTTCCCGATCATCTCCATGACGAAATCGCGGCCCATGCGCACGTTCTCGCCATTGATCTCGCAGCCGCCCGAGGCGCGCAGGATCTCGACCGCCTCGGGGTTCAGGAACTCGATCCCGATCTCTTCGAGAATGCGCATCGCGCCGTCATGGACCGCCTGCACCCCCTCGGGGCGCAGCGGCTCAACGGGCCGGTCGGTGTTGACCGGCGGGTTCCACGGCATCTGTTCGATCACCGCCGTGCCGCGCCGCGCGGCACTGCCCGCACGTCCGCCCGTCCGTTTTCTGCGCTTGAGATCCTCGGCCATGTCACGCCCTCCCGGTGCTCGTCTCGGTTAACGAAACACCGCACCGATGCGCGCTACATGCCGCTTTGCGACGTATCTTGTCGTTTTTGCCTTGGCCGCTTTCACGTTTGCAGCCCGAGCCGCCGCCGCCCGGTGTGCCACAGGTAAATCGCAAGGCTGCCGACCACGATGACGCCCCCCACCAGCATCATCGGCGTCGGCCCCTCGCCCACCCCGATCCAGACCCAGAGCGGCCCCAGCACCGTTTCCAGCAACAGCAGAAGGCTGACATTCGAGGCATGGGTATAGCGCGAGGCAAGCGACAGCGAGAAGAACGACACCGGCAGGATGATGAGGCCGCAGACCACGATCGCCCAGACCGTGCCCTCGGCCATCTGCGCCGGGCCGGTGATGACGACCCCCGTTACCCCGGCGAGCGCCGCCCCCAGCCCGATCAACAGCGGTATCGGAAGGTCGGGCCGCGCGCGCAGGATCACGAAATTGAGCGCCAGCACCATCGCCACGCCAAGCCCCGCGAGCGCCCCCAGGAGCGCATCCGAGGTCAGCGTCACCGCCCCCTTACCGCCGAAGACCGCGAGCGTGATACCGAACAGCACCACAATGATCGTCCCCCATGTGGCGCGGCGCGTCGGCTCTCCGATGATCAGCCGGGCGAAGATGGCGGCAAAGACCGGTACCGTCGCCACCGCCAGCAGCATCACCGCCACCGGCGCATGCGCGATCCCGAGGCTGAAAAGTGTCGCATTGAAATACTGACACACAACGATAGCAAGGCCAAAGCCGGTGCCCAAAAGCGCCACATCGCGGCCCCTGCGGCGAGAGGTGATCGCCCAAAGCGCCACCATCACCACCCCCATCAACAGGCCGCGCCAGCCCACCATCTGATAGCCGCCCATGCCCGACCACCGCATGAAGAGCGCATCCGGCGTGAGCGTCAGCGCGCCGAATGTGGCGAGCAACAGGCCGAACAAAGGGTGTCGCGTCATGCCAGAAGCCAATCCGGCAGATGTCCGATATCGGGCATGACCACATCGGCCAGTGGTGCCAGATCGGCCTCGACCGCCGTGCCGGTCAGCACGCCCACCGTCTGCATCCCCGCCGCGCGCCCTGCAATCAGGTCATGGGCGCTATCACCCACCATGACCACGCGCGCAGGCTCCAGCCCCATGGCGCGGGCAAAGGCCAGAAGCGGCCCCGGTGCGGGCTTGGCACCATGCCCAGAATCAAACCCCGCAACGAAATCGAAATGTCCCAACACCCCTGCCGCGGTCAGATGCGCCTTTGCCCCATATTCGGTGTCGTTGGTCATCACCCCGAGGCGCAATCCGCGCGCCGCCAGCCCCTCCAGGAAGGGCACAAGCGGCACGGCGGGGGCAAGCGGGGCATGCGCCGCGCTCAGCATGAGATGGGTTTCGATCTCCTCGACCAGACGCCCCGGCAGCGCCTGCGCCAGACATTCAGCGGCCTCGCGATTGGTGCCCGCGACAATCGGGCTCGTGGGCCGGAAGCAGCGCGCCGCCAGATCGTAATGCGCGACTTCGGCAATCCGCAGCATGAGTTCAGCCTCGCCCTCGGCCAAATCGCGGATCACTTCATGCGCCCAGACACTCCAGGTCGCGTGAAAATCAAATAACGTGCCATCCTTGTCGAACAGCACCCCGTCAGCGCGGCTCATGTCCAACTCATCTGCGTGCCGCCCGGCAGGGCCACGCGCGCCATCATCGGCGTCTCGTAGCTCAGACCCTGACTGTCGCAGAACGCCACGACCCAGGCATCGTCCATCATCAGGAAATCCAGAACCGACCCGAGAAATTCCGGCTCTGTCGCGCGGACCCGCAGATCAGCCTCCGACGCCCCGGTCGCGCCCAGGAACACCGGCAAGAGCTCTTCATTTCCAGCCAGCCAGCCCAGGGCCTGCAAGGCGATCGTTTCGGCGGATTCCTGCTGCATCTTCATCTCGGTTAATTTCTGGAAAGGTTTTCTTAACCTCTGCCATGGATAGTCGATGACGTGCAAAGGGCAAGTCAGAAAGGCGTTCCGCCGATGTCAGGGAAAATTCTGATCGTCGATGAACTGGCCACCAACAGGATTGTCCTGAAGGTGAAGCTTTCAGCGACGCCGTATGACGTCCTGCAAGCGGCCAGTGCGCAAGAGGCGCTCGACATCGCGAAGCGCGAGCAGCCCGATCTCATCCTGACCAGCAGCCAGATCTCGGGTCTGACACTGGACGCGTTCATTGCAGCGCTGCGCCGCCTCACCGGGGCGACAGCCACGCCGATCCTGGTCCTGCAAGCGCATGATTGCCGTGACGAACGGCACGCGGCCTTGCGCGCCGGGGCCGACGACATCCTGACCACGCCCGTGGCAGAACCACTGCTGCTTGCGCGTCTGCGTAATCTCCTGCGACAGCATCACACCGACCATGAACTCGCCGCACAGGCCTCGGGCGGGCGCATTGACCCGGGCTTTGCCGATCAACGATCGGATTTCATGACCGCTGGTCGCATCGCCGTGATCGGGCAGACCCGGGCAGAGGCGATCCAGCTGCGCGACCGGATCACGGCGCATAGCGCGCATGCCTATACGGCACTGACACTGGACGCCCGGACGGCACCGGCACTGACCGATATCTACATGATCCGCATTTCCATGGCTCATGCCGAGGACGGTCTGCGTCTGCTGGCCGATCTAAAGGCGGCTCAGCGCACCCGGGGCTGTCCGGTCGTCGCCATTCTCGACCCCGATGCCCGCCCGCTTGCCGTGACCTTGCTCGATATCGGGGCCGACGACGTGATCGCCGGCCCGATCGACCATATCGAACTCGCGTTGCGGCTCGACACTCACCTGCGCCGCAAACAGCGCAATGAGGGATTGCGCGCCCGCTTGCTCTCGGGCTTGCAAGCGGCCATCGTCGATCCCCTGACGGGAGCCTATAATCGCCGCTACGCCCTGCCTTTCCTTGACCGCCAGATCAGTGAAAGCCGCACCAACGACACCCAGACCGCCGTCATGCTCGCCGATCTCGATTTCTTCAAACGTGTCAATGACCGCCATGGCCACGCTGCGGGCGATGCGGTGCTCTGCGCCATCACCCAGCACCTGCGCAGCCAGTTGCGCGACGGCGATGCGCTTGCCCGGATCGGCGGTGAGGAATTTCTCCTCATCCTGCCCGATACCCCCCGCAGGCGCGCGCTGCAGATTGCCGAACGTCTCTGCCGTAGCGTGCGCGAATCACCGATTCACCTGCCCGGCAGCCGCACCGCGCTCACCGTCACGATCTCGATCGGCGTGACCATCGGGCGACACCGGCCCGGCCTGCCCGCCCCGACGGTCGAGGGGCTGCTGAATGAGGCCGATCGCGCGCTCTACCTCGCCAAGGCGCAGGGCCGCAACCAAGCCAGTCTCTGCGCCCGCTCCGCCGCCTGATCCCCGCCCAAAACCCGCGCGGCACGGTGCTGCGGCTGGCAAAGACCTCCGGATTTGACCGGGGTATCGCATCAGGATGTTGCGTCCGGTGTGCCGACAGAAGCTGCCACTTCACTTGGAGTGCCGAGTGTCCGCCATGCAGAGAAACAGAAACAACAAGTCCTGGTTCAAAGTCGCATGCTCATCTCATGCCATGCCATTCCCCCGTGGTCGGAGGCAGATGGTTTCAGATAGCCGTATCCAAGCTTCTCGTAGAGGGACACGTGATGCTCTTTACACATCAGATAGATCGTTACTTTGCCCAATTGTCGCATCCGGGTGACAAACTCATCCATCAGCGAACTCGAATAGCCTTTGCCTTGTTCCGTCGGATCCACGACGACGGACATGATTATGACATTAGGCGCGTCAGGGTCGTGACCAATGAGCTCTTTGAAGTCTTCGTCGGACATCTCGACCTCATGAGCGCATCCGCAATTGATGAAGCCAACAACTCTCCCATCCACTTCAAGGATGAGAAAGCCCTTCGGATAGGTCTTGATCCGCTCGCAGATTTTGGCGTGGGTCGCAGCTTCGTCGCCCTCGTAAGCGGAGGTCTCAATTTCGAAACAGCGCTCCGCATCGGCAGGTTGGGCATTTCTAAACTTTCTCATATATTTCTCCCTAAGGTTACGGATAAGCTTAAACCCAAAAGCGTAAATCTGTCTCGCGGCAAACAAAGCGTATCGAAAATCGGACCTTGGTGCGTAGCGCAGCGTTTGACCGGATGGCCTCATTCCAGACCTTCGCCACAGCACGGCTTGCACGCAAGCCGACCCCGGCCGACTCAAGTTGAATAGAGGTCGGCATGCCCCGGCTACCGCAGGGCTCCGCGCAGGCATTTTCTTTTCTCCGAAAGCCGCGTAATTCTATATGCGACAGTGATCGACAGGCAGGAATGGCAGCACATGGCAAACACGAACATCGGGGTGATCGGCGGCTCGGGGCTCTACGAGATCGACGGCTTGAAGGACGCCACCTGGCAAACGGTCGAGACGCCATGGGGCGCACCCTCCGACGCGATCCTGACCGGCACATTGGGCGATGTGCCGATGGCCTTTCTGCCCCGCCACGGGCGCGGCCACGTGCACACGCCCTCCTCGGTGCCCTACCGCGCCAATATCGACGCGCTCAAACGCCTCGGCGTGACCGATGTGATCTCGGTCTCCGCCTGCGGGTCGTTCCGCGAGGACATGGCGCCGGGCGATTTCGTCATCCTCGACCAGTATATTGACCGCACCTTCGCCCGCGAGAAAAGCTTTTTCGGGCCCGGCTGCGCGGGCCATGTGAGCGTCGCAAACCCCACCTGCCCACGCCTGTCGGAGGCCTGCGAGACGGCGGCGCGCGACGCGGGCATCACGGTGCACAAGGGCGGCACATATCTCGCCATGGAAGGCCCGCAATTCTCGACCATGGCGGAATCGAAACTCTATCGCGACACCTTCGGCTGCGACGTGATCGGCATGACCGGCATGCCCGAGGCAAAGCTCGCCCGCGAGGCCGAGCTTTGCTATGCCTCGGTCGCCATGATCACCGACTACGACAGCTGGCACCCGCATCATGGCGAGGTGGATATCACCACCATCATCGCCACCCTCACAGGCAATGCCGACAAGGGCCGCAACATGGTCCGCGGCCTGCCCGTGCTGCTCGGACCCGACCGCGCGCCCTGCCCGCATGGCTGCGACCGCGCGCTCGAGTTTGCCATCCTCACCGCCCCCGACAAACGCGACCCGGCCCTTGTGGCGCGGCTCGATGCGGTGGCGGGGCGCGTGCTCGGCTGATCGCGCGCCGCTCAACTCTTCGCGCGCGGGCTGTCACACCACTGGACGCCCGCGCGCGTCGTGCCCATTAACAAGGGCATGACCCGGATCATCGACACCCTCGCGGACCAGAACTGGCGCTACGGCATGGGCCGCCGGTTCGAGGCGATGACCGACGAGATTTTCCAGGTGATCCGGTGGGTGCTGGTGGTGGGGCTGGCCAGCTATCTGGCGAAAACACACGATGCACTGATCCTCAGCCTGACCCACTGGGTGCTCTCGGTCCTGCTCTTCGGCTACATCGCATCGCGCTTTCTGCTGCGCCCCGAGATCCCGTTTCTCGGCAACCCATCCGGGCGCATGGGCCGCCTGATCCAATCGGCGCTCAACTTCCTGCTCTGTATTGTGGTCTTCGGCCTCACGATCTATGCCGTCAGCGCCCTGACCGAGGCCATCGCCGCCTATCGCGGCGCGCTCTGACCCCTTGCACGACCCGCGTCCCTGCGGCAGAAGCGGGACGCAACCGACCGGAGAGCCGCCATGCCGCCGCCCAAGACCGTCCAGGATTACATCCGCACCATCGTCGATTTCCCGCATGAGGGCATCCTTTTCCGCGACGTGACCACGCTCTTCGCCGATCCGCGCGGTTTTCGCATCGCCATCGACCAGATGCTGCACCCCTATGCCGGTCAGCCCATCGACAAGGTGGTGGGGCTGGAGGCGCGCGGCTTCATCCTTGGCGGCGCGATCGCGCATCAGCTTTCCGTGGGCTTCGTGCCGATCCGCAAGAAGGGCAAACTGCCCGGAGCGGTGATCTCGGAAGAGTACCAGCTCGAATACGGCGAGGCGGTGGTCGAACTCCATGACGACGCCATCGAGCCGGGCGAGCGGGTGCTTTTGGTCGATGACCTTCTGGCCACGGGCGGCACGGCGGCAGCGGGAATCCGGCTCGTTGAACGCTTGGGCGGTGAAATCACCGGCTGCGCCTTCATCGTCGACCTGCCCGACCTTGGCGGCCATGCCCGGCTGACCGAGATGGGGAAGGAGGTGCACACGCTCTGCACCTACGAGGGGCTTTGAGGTCGTACCCTAGCCGATCAGTTCGAACCGCGTCACATCCACCAGCCCCCGGTCGGTGATCTTGAGCGCGGGGATCACCGGCAGCGCCAAAAACGCCAGCTGCAGGAACGGCTCCTGCAACGTGACCCCGAGCGACTTGGCCGCCGCGCGCAATTCTTCCAGCCGGTCGCGCACCTCCTCGAACGGCGCAAGGCTCATCAGCCCCGCCAACGGCAGCGGCAATTCGGCCAGCACCCGGCCCTGATGCGCCACTACAAAGCCGCCCTCGATCTCCGAGAGGCGGTTCACGGCAAGGGCGATGTCGTCATACTCCACCCCCACGCAGGCGATATTGTGGTGATCGTGACAGACGGTCGAGGCGATGGCCCCGGCCTGCAACCCGAAACCACGCACGAAACCCGTCGCGATATTGCCGTTGCGCCCATGCCGCTCGACCACCGCGATGCGCACCAGATCGCGGGCAGGATCAGGCCGCTTTTCGCCATCCTGCGGCGCAATTTCCTCATGCAGATGCTCGGTCAGGATCTTGCCTTCGAGAATGCCGATCACGTCGGTTTCGGCGCGGTTGCCGGTGTGACGGAAATCCTGTGGTGTCACCGTGGGGGCCTTGACCGACTGGCGGCCGACCGGCGCGATGCTCCTAAGTGCGGCAAACGCCGTATCGTCCGCCACCACGCCGCCACAGAGCACCAACCGCGCATCGCACGCCTCCAGCGATCCGACAACCACGATATCCGCCCGCCGTCCCGGCGCGATCAGCCCCCGGTCGCGCAGCCCGAACGCCTCGGCGCCCGACAAAGACGCCGCGCGATAGGCGGCGAGCGGCGAGGCACCCCGCGCGATGAGCGTGCGGATCATGTGATCGAGATGCCCCTCCTCGGCGATATCGAGCGGATTGCGGTCATCGGTGCACAGGCACATATAGGGTGCGGTGATGTCCGACAGCACCGGCGCGAGCGCCTCCAGATCCTTGCTGACCGAGCCTTCCCGGATCAGCACGCGCATGCCCTTTTGCAGCTTCTCGCGCGCCTCCTCCGCCGTCGTCGCCTCGTGCTCGGTGCGGATACCCGCCGCACAATAGGCATTGAGATCACGGCCCGAGAGCTGCGCGCAATGCCCGTCGATATGGCCCCCCTCGAAGAGTCGCAACTTGGCCATCATGCCCGGGTCGCGGTGGATCACCCCGGGATAGTTCATCACCTCGGCAAGCCCGATGCCCGAAGGATGGCCCATCACCTCCTGCAAGTCGTCGGCGCCGATCTCGGCCCCTGCGGTCTCCATATCCGTCGAGGGCACGCAGGACGAAAGCTGCACCCGGATATCCATCACCGTGTGCTCTGAGGCGGCCTGAAAATACCGGATGCCGTCCAGCCCCAGCACATTGGCAATCTCGTGCGGATCACAGATCGCGGTGGTCACCCCGCGCGGGGTGACGCAGCGATCGAACTCGAAGGGCGTGACGAGCGAGCTTTCGATATGCAGATGCGTGTCGATGAAGCCGGGCACGAGGATGAGACCGGAGACGTCGATCACCTCATGGCCCTCATAGTCGGCCCCGATGCCGACGATGGTATCACCGCAGATCGCCACATCGCCCGCAATCATCGCGCCGGTGATGAGATCAAACACCTCGCCCCCGCGCAGCACCAGATCGGCGGGCGCGTCGCCCCGGCCTTGTGCAATACGTTTTTCGAGATCGGCCATGTGTCACCTCCGGCTGCCACGAGCCAAGTGTCGCGCGGGTGACGCCGCGGGGCAAGCCCGCAGGTGGGATTGGATCAGGTTGCGCATGTCGGTCTTGGCCTGTTGCTGCCGCTGAAGTTCAGCCCCAATGCGCGGAATCAAGGTGCCGCAGGCACCGCCGCGCAGCGCCCGACCGCCCCCTCGGGCGGGCGCTTTTGCAACGTATCAAGCCATTGATAACGCGGGAGTATTTGCTGGCATAAAGTGCGGTCCACCGAGGTTGCTTCGCCCACCCGGCGGCCGGGCACCGCGCGGCTCATCTCTGAAACCGCCAAGGTCCGCTTCAGGCCCTTCGCGTAACAACGCGGCTGTATGATCTCAAACCCAAACCCTGGTGCCCCCTACCCCCGTCTGCGCTTTCGCCGCCCGCCATCGCTGCCGTCACCATGAGTGTTAAAGCTGGGATTGGGCAACGGCACGATCTTGGCCAGTTCCGGGAACGGATCGGTCTTGTGCGGGATCGCATTCGCAGCGACGAAATGCTCCTGGAATTTCGGCTCGATCGCGGTCTCGACCTTGGTGATCTCGCCCACCACGCGCTCGATCTCGCGCCGCGCTGCGACGTTGCAGAGTGCAATCCGCGCGCCGGTCCCGGCGGCATTCCCCGCTGATGTCACCTTTTCCAGAGGCACATCCGGGATCATCCCCAGAACCATCGCATGCAGTGGCGAAATATGCGCGCCAAAGGCCCCGGCCAACACCACGCGATCCACCTTGTCCACGCCGCGTTCATCCATCAACAGGCGCGCGCCCGCATAAAGCGCCGATTTGGCAAGCTGGATGGCCCGGATATCGCCCTGCGTCACGGTGATGCGAGGCCCGCCATGCTCTGTGCTGTCATGGATGAGATAGGCATGCGTGCGCCCCTCGGGGATCATCCGCGCGGTGCCAGTGGCCTCGGCCGATCCGAGCAATCCGCTTTCGTCCAAGAGCCCCGCCATGCGCAGTTCCGCCACCGCCTCGATGATACCCGATCCGCAGATGCCGGTGATGCCGCCCGCGCCGACCTCGTCGTCGAACCCGTCCTCGTCCGACCACTTGTCAGACCCGATCACGCGAAAGCGCGGCTCTTTGGTTGCCGGGTCGATGCGGATGGCCTCGATCGCGCCGGGTGCCGCACGCTGACCCGATGAAATCTGCGCGCCTTCAAACGCCGGGCCGGTGGGCGAGGAGCAGGCCAGCACTCGGGTCTTGTCGCCCAGCAGGATCTCGGCATTGGTGCCCACATCGACGATGAGCGCGAGATCCTCGGATTTGCCCGGCTCTTCGCTGAGCGCCACAGCGGCACAATCGGCCCCCACATGGCCCGCGATACAGGGCAGGATATAGACCTGCGCGCGCGGGTTGATGGATGCGAGATCGAGCTCTTTTGCCCCCAAGGTCATGCTGCTTGACGTGGCGAGCGCAAAGGGCGCCTGCCCCAGTTCGACCGGGTCGATCCCGAGCAGCAGATGGTGCATCACCGGATTGCAGACAAAGACCGTTTCGACGATCAGGCCCGCGTCGATCTCCGCCTCCTTGGCGATTTCCTCGGCCAGCGTGTTGATCGCATCGCGCACGGCGGCGGTCATCTCCTTGTCGCCGCCGGGGTTCATCATCGCATAGCTGACCCGGCTCATCAGGTCCTCGCCAAAGCGGATCTGCGGGTTCATGATCCCCGACGAGGCTTTGACCTCGCCGGTCACAAGATCGGTCAGATGGGCGGCCACGGTGGTCGAGCCGAGGTCGATGGCGAGGCCATAAAGCCCGTCCTCATGCAGCCCCGGCCAGATTTCCAGAACCTGCGCGGCATCCTGAGAATGGCCGCGATGCAGCGCCACCGTCACCTGATACTTGCCCTTGCGCAGCACAGGCTGCAGCTTCGAAAGCAGCGTCAGATCGGCGCGGATGGCGTCGATGCCCCATTCCGCCTTGAGCGCCCGCGCCAGCCGTTCCAGATCGCCGGTCGGCTCGTGCATGTCGGCCTCTTCGACCTCCACGAAGTAGAGCTTGGTCGCCGGGTCCATCTCGATCACCCGCGCCGAGGCGGCCTTGCGCACCACCTGCTTGTGGACCTGGGATTCAGCCGGCACGTCGATCACTATATCGCCCATCACCTGCGCCTGACACCCGAGACGCCGCCCCGGTTTCAGCCCGCGCTTCTGGTCATAACGCTCCTCGACCTTGTTCCACTCCGACAGCGCCCCCTCCTGCACCGTCACGCCATGCTTGGAAAACTCGCCATAGCCCGGCGTGATCTGGCATTTCGAGCAAATCCCCCGCCCGCCGCAAACCGAGTCGAGATCGACCCCCAACTGCCGCGCGGCGGTCAGAACCGGCGTGCCTTTGGGAAAGCGTCCGCGCTTGCCCGAGGGGGTGAAAACGACAAGGGGATCGGTGGACATCTGGGTTATCCTGTTACTGACGCCGAGAGATAGGCTTGCGCGAAACATAAGCCATAGGCGCACAGCGAACAGCCTGCAACCGTCAGAAAATGGCCATGACGCGGCATCGCGTCGTCCAAGGTCTCAGAGCCAGGGCATCTGCCAGCCAAAGAGCCAGATCGCCAGCGGAATCGGTGCCGTGGCGATCACGATGGTCAGCACGGTGGTCGGAAGGCGGAACACCCCCGACAGACCCGAAATCAGGGCAATGCCACCGCCGCCGCCGATCACCGAATTGCCCGGCACGTTGATCAGAACGGCAAGGTTCACGTAGCGGTATTTGACGATCCAGCCACAATAGCGCGCGGGCAGAAAACCGTGGACGAAGGCGGCACGCTCCACGGGCGGCACCGCCTCGAACCGCGCGATCATATCAGCCGCGCCTGTCAGGTGCAGATCGAGCAGGAACCGGTGCAGCCATTTGAGCGGCACGAAACAGCCCACCATATAGGCCAGCGTCAGGCCCGTGGCCGTTGCCAGCCAAACGAGCGGCGCGATCTCGGGCCCGCCTGCCGCCAGCACGCTCAGCCCGATCTCGACCCCCGGTACAAAGGGGATGGCGATCAGCAGCGCATAGATCAGCAGCACCGCCACCAAGAGCCCGGGCATCGCCCAGCCATACTCGCTCTGCAATATCCAGCCTTCGGCCCAGACAAAAACCCGGTGCAGCACCACGGCCAGACCGCCGATCAGCACCAGCCGTGCCAAGGTGCGCGCCAGCCCGATCTTGACCGGCGGCGGCACAGGTGGGGCATGTCTATGGGTGGCGCTGTCCTCCATATACCGACTCTACGGCCTATGCCGGGGCGCGCACAATCCACCTCACGCGCGGATCACGGTGATTTCAATTATAGCGGGCATTGCAAAAAGGGGGCCGCGATGCAGACCCCTTTTGAGTTGGTCAGAGTTACAGGCCGGTCAGACCCGGCCCTTCCACGGCACCAGCCAGCTTTCGGCCTTGCGCATCAGGATGTCGATGCCGTAGCCGATGATCCCGATCAGGATGATCCCCATGATCACGATATCGGTCAGCTGAAAGCGGCTGGCGACCATGATCATCATGCCGGCACCCTTTTCGGCGGCCACCAGTTCTGCGGCCACCACCGTGCCCCAGCAGACCCCCATGGCCACACGCGCGCCGGTAAAGATCTCCGGCAGAGAGTTCGGCACGATCACGTGGCGCATGAGCTGCCACTTCGACGCCCCGAGCGAATAGGCCGCATGCACCTTGGAGATTGCCACCCCCGACACACCCGCACGCGCCGAGATGGTCATGATCCAGAGCGCGGCGAGGAACAGCAGGATGATCTTACCCGACTCCCCGATACCCGCCCAGATGATCACCAGCGGGATCAGGGCCAAGGGCGGCACCGGGCGCATAAATTCGACGATCGGATCGAACCAGCCACGGAACCAGTCCGACAGCCCCATGGCATAGCCCAGGGGAATGCCCACAGCGGCGCCGAGCGCAAAGCCCACGATCACCCGGAACAGCGACCAGTAGAGGTGCTCCCAAAGGGTGAAGTTCTGATAGCCCTCACTCGCGATCTCGCCCACCCGCTTGACCACGGATTCCGGTGGTGGCAGCCAGATCGGCTCCATCTGCATGCCGCCCGACGGCGTGAAATTGAGCGCCCCCTTAGCGGTGACCGTAACCTTGCCCGCCGAAACCGGTACAGTGCCGCCCACGCTCACCGGCTGCCCGTCGATGGCCACGACCTTTGCCCCGTCATCGCGTGTGGTCTCGTCATTCTTGTCCATCAGAATGAGGTCGGACCGCCATGCACCGACCGCCGAGGCATCATTCCTGGCAAAGCCGTCGCCCGGCTCGATCTCGGGCTTCACGATCTCCTCGCCCACCTCGAAGACACGCACAAAGACCGTCGCATCGTCACGATCCCCATTCGGGGCCTCGAGCGTATAGGTAAACTCGGCATCGCCCACAAACGGGCCGGGCGCATGTATGGGCACCCAGCTCGACCCCGTGAATGCCCCCCACAGCAGAAAGATCGTCACCACCGAGATGACGCTCGCCCACCGGTCCGGGCGCACCGCGCTCTCATCCCCGAAAGTGACGGTCTTGAGCGAGGTAAAATCGTTCATCTGCCGGAACTTACGCACGCCAAACCGCACCAGAAAGAAGGCCGCGGCGAAGATCACGATATATATGACGAGGATGATCATGCGCCCGCCTCCTCTGTGCGGCCCATGATCTCTTCTTCCATGTCCCAGATCATCGACAGGATCTCCTCGCGTTTCTGCCCGAACTCGGGGTTCTTCTTGACCTCGCGCAGATCCTTGCCCACGCCGTCATCGGCAAAGGGCAGCCGGTATTCCTTGTGAATGCGTCCGGGGCGCGGGGCCATGACCAGCAAACGCTCGCCCAAGAGCAGCGCCTCCTCGACCGAATGGGTGATCAGGATGATGGTCTTGCCGGTCTCCTTCCAGAGCCGAAGCACCAGCCCCTGCATCTTTTCGCGGGTCAGCGCATCAAGCGCACCCAATGGCTCGTCCATCAGGATCACGTCGGGATCGTTGGCAAGGCACCGCGCCAGCGCCACGCGCTGCTGCATGCCGCCCGACAGCTCATAGACCGCCTTGTCCTTGAAACCCTGAAGGCCCACGACATCCAGCAGGTGATCGACGGTGCCGCGCCATTCCTTCTCGCGCTTACCCGCCATGCGGGGGCCAAAGCTCACGTTGTCACGCACGCTCATCCATTCGAAGAGCGCGCCCTGCTGAAACACCATGCCACGCTCTGCATCCGGTCCGGTCACCTTGTGACCGTTGAGCGTGATCTGCCCTTCGGTCGGGGCAAGAAAGCCGGCGAGGATGTTGAGAAGCGTGGTCTTGCCGCAGCCCGAAGGCCCCAGCACGCTCATCAATTCTCCGGTATTGAGTTCGAGCGAAACGTCCTGCAACGCCTGAACATGGCTGCCATTCGGCAGGTCGAACCGCATCGAGATGTTTTCGATTGATAGTGTCGACATCCCCACCCCCTGTTGTTCATTGGGTTTGTTGGGCAAAGGCCCGCCCGGTCTTGCGGGGCGGGCCTCGTTGAGAGTGTCAGCAGGGATTACATGCCGTTGGCTGCGGCGAGCGGTCCGGTGTTGACGTTGCTCTCATAGGTGGCCTGCGCCGAATCGATGCTGCCTGCCTCGACGAACACTTCGGCGACGCCCTTCATGAATTCCTGCGCGCCGCCACCCAGCCATTTCTCGGTCAGCTGGTCCTCGACGGTCGGAAACACGAACGTGTCGATGGTGGCCGCCGTGGCCTCGACATCCATGCCGCTATCCTTGGCGATCACCGGCAGCATTTCGTCGCGATTGGCGGGGTCCGCCCACATCGCGTTCGCCTCTGCCGTCACTGCGAGGAACTTGGCCACCACGTCGGAATTCTCGGCGATATAATCGGCGGGGCCGGAGGTCACGTCAAACACCAGAATGCCCAGCTCTTCCTTTTCCGCACCGGTCAGCAACACGTTGCCATGCTCCTTTGCCCGGCGCAGCGAACCGCCCCAGCCGCAGAACATGTCAACCGCACCCTGCGCGATGGCGGCGGCCCCTTCGGGCGGGGCCATGTTGACCACGTCCATGGTCGAGATATCGACGCCGAAGTGGTTCATCTGCTTGAGGAACCCGTAATGCGCGGCAGTGCCGAGCGGCACGGCGACCTTCTTGCCCGCCAGTTCCCCGGCGCTGTCCTTGTCGATCTCGAGCGCCTCGGCAACGACGCAGTTGTCATTGTCGGAATAGCTGACCGCCACGTCGACAGTCTGCAGGTCCTGACCGGCGCTGGTGGCAACCACGAAAGGCGGCACGCCCTGACTGACCGACAGCTGGATATCTCCGCTGGCCATAGCCGCACTCATCGCCGTGCCGGTGTCGAACGCGCGCCAGTTGACTTTCATGCCAAGCGCCTCTTCGTACATGCCCTTTTCCTTGGCATATTGGAACGGCATCGGCCATTCGAGGAAATAGGCGACGGTGATTTCCGCCTGCGCGGCACCCGCGCTTGCCGCAAAAGCCGCACCGGCGACGGCGGACATCAGTTTTGCCTTGATGTTCATGTGTGTGGTCTCCCGTTGGTTACGTTGACAGGCTTTGCGCCTTCTTGATTGATCGGCGTGTCAGGCAGAATGGCCCGGCACGACCGCAGGTATCAGCCCGACCGGCCTCATGGACCGCTCACTGCCTAGCCGAGTGAACCCGATCCATGCGTCCCGATCAACGCCATAGTGACAAGCCTAGAGGCATTTCATTAAATTCGAAAAGGGCTTTTCGGATCGCCCGAAAGAGCGCATCACGACCAAGCGACGCAGGAAAAGCACGTTGTTTCAGGGGATTGCTCGCAGAATCCTGGCTGCTCGCTGCAATCTGGCTATAATTATTGCCACCGTTTGGCCCTATCGTGTGCCTAAATTTCGGGGCTGATATGAACCATGAACAACAGCTGTTACAGCCTTGGCTCCCGCGCGCCTGCGCCGGGCCTCAACCTGATGGAGCATCCCCATGGACGGCAAACTTCGCGACAATGACATCAGCCACGTGGTCGAGGCGGACCGCGCCCATGTCTGGCATCACCTCATTCAACACGCGCCCTGGACCGGAACCGACCCCAAGGCCGACCCGCGCATCATCGTCGAAGGGCGCGGCATGCGCGTCTGGGATCAGAAGGGCCGCGAACATATCGACGGCGTCTCGGGCGGTGTCTGGACCGTCAACGTGGGCTACGGGCGCGAGCGCATCGCCAACGCGGTGCGCGACCAACTCATTCAACTGCCCTATTTCGCAGGCTCCGCAGGCTCGATCCCCGGCGCGCTTTTCTCCGAGAAACTGATTTCGAAGATGCCGGGCATGAGCCGGGTCTATTACACCAACTCCGGCTCCGAGGCGAATGAGAAGGCGTTCAAGATGGTCCGCCAGATCGCGCACAAGCGCTATGGCGGCAAGAAGCACAAGATCCTCTACCGCGACCGCGACTATCACGGCACCACCATCGCCTGCCTCTCGGCGGGCGGTCAGGACGAGCGTAACGCGCAATACGGCCCCTACACCCCCGGTTTCGTGCGCGTGCCGCATTGTCTTGAGTATCGCGCGCAATGGGATCTGGAAGGTGAAGACTACGGCATCGCCGCTGCAAACGCGATCGAAGAGGTGATCCTGCGCGAGGGTCCCGAAACCGTCGGCGCGCTCTGCCTGGAGCCGGTGACGGCGGGGGGCGGTGTCATTGTCCCGCCCGAGGGCTACTGGCCCCGCGTGCAGGAGATCTGCCGCAAATACGACATCCTGCTGCATATCGACGAGGTGGTCTGCGGCGTGGGCCGCACCGGCACCTGGTTCGGCTATCAGCATTACGGGGTCGAGCCCGATTTCGTGACCATGGCCAAGGGGGTCGCGAGCGGTTACGCCGCCATCGCCTGCTGCGTCACCAACGAGCGCGTATTCGACCTCTTCAAGGACGACGCCACCGACCCGATGAACTATTTCCGCGATATCTCGACCTTCGGCGGCTGCACGGCCGGGCCTGCGGCGGCGCTCGAGAACATGGCGATCATCGAGGAGGAAAACCTGCTCGAAAACACCAACGCCATGGGCGACTACATGCTCGATCAACTGCGCGCGCTTCAGGACAAGCACGCGGTGATCGGCCATGTGCGCGGCAAGGGTCTGTTCCTCGGGGCCGAACTGGTCGCGGACCGCGCGACCAAGGAACCGGCGCCTGAGAAGATGGTGCAGGCCGTGGTTGGTGATTGCATGGCCAACGGCGTGGTGATCGGGGCAACAAATCGCTCGTTGCCGGGTTTCAACAACACGCTGTGCTATTCGCCCGCACTCATCGCCACCAAGGATGACATCGACCAGATTGTGTCGGCCACCGACGCGGCGCTGACCCGCGTGTTCGGGTAAAATCCAAATCGCCCCGAAACACAGGTTTCGGGGCGGTCTCGTGCCGGAATTTTCAAAAAATTCCGGACCGGAAACTTTTGAAGTTTCCGGCGCTTGGCGGTCGTCAGATCACCACAACATCCAGCGGCGGAAACCCGTTGAACCCGACCGAGGAATAGCTCGACGTGTAGGCGCCACAGGCGCGGATGATGATCCGATCCCCGGCGCGCAGGCCAACCGGCAGCGCCACCGGGCGTTTCTCATAAAGCACATCGGCGCTGTCGCAGGACGGCCCGGCCAGGATGCAGGGTCCCGTCGCCTCGTGATCCCGGTCGGTCAGGAACTGATAGCGGATCGCCTCGCCCTCGGTCTCGGCCAGCCCGGAAAAGCGGCCAATATCGAGATAGACCCAACGGCACAGATCCTCGTCCGACTTGCGGCTGACCAAGAGCACCTCGGCGGCGATCATCCCCGCCTCGGCGACCATGCCGCGCCCCGGCTCTGCCATCACGCGGGTGGCCCCGGGAAAGCGCGGCTCAACCATTGCCATCACCTGGGCGGCATAGGCCTCGGGGGCCGCGATCTCGTCGCCGTAAAAGGCCGGAAAACCACCGCCGATATTGATGAGGCTGAGCGCATGCCCGGCAGCGCGCGCCTCGGCCCAGACACCGCCCACCTGATCAAGCGTGTCGCGCCACATCTCCGAACGCCGCGTCTGGGAGCCCACGTGAAACGACAGCCCCACGGGGCGCAGGCCAACCGACACGGCATGATCCATCAGCTCCACAGCCCGCTCCGGCGCGCAGCCGAACTTGCGACTGAGCGGCCAGTCGGCCCCGGTGGCCCCCACCAGCAGGCGGATATAGACCTGCGCACCCGGCGCGTGCTCGGCGATCTTCTCCAGCTCCATCTCGGAATCCGCCGCGAAGAGCGTGATCCCGGCCGCATGGGCAAAGGCGATGTCACTGGAGCGCTTCACCGTGTTGCCAAACGAGATGTGCGCAGGCTGCGCACCAAGGCTCAGGCACAGCTCGATCTCGCCGCGTGAGGCGGCATCAAACCGGCTGCCCTCGGCAATCAGGGTCTCGATCACTTCGCGGGCGGGGTTCGCCTTGACGGCGTAGTGGATGTCGGCGCGGCCAAGACCCGCCTTCAGCGCGCGGTAATTCTGCGCCACGATGTCACGCGACAGCACCAGCGTGGGGCGGTCGAATGCGTTGGTGCGAATGAAATCGACAAGGGGCGAGGCTGCAAAAACGGCATCGCCGCCCGCGACGGGGGTTACGTAAGCGTTCATGGTCATCTCCGATCAAGACCCGGGCTTTTACCCGACCAGTTCCAAAAGGAGACGTTACCGTCGCTACGTAAACACGGGTGGCGAACCACCGGCCAGAGGCGCGTGCGTTGGCGTCTATGAAAATCGCACGTAGGGCTTTGCGCTGACTCGCGCAAGAGATTTTTGAGGGCCACCAAAAATAATCCACGGGCGCGGATATCACACCATGGCGGGCGTATCCTCACGCACACCATCGGCAATCAAACAGGCCCCGAGACGCCCCAGTTCGTCACTGCATTTCGCACCCCGCCCACAGCCCGCCGTGGCCACGCCAACCCGGTCGCTCACCATCTCGATCCGCGCCTCGTCCTCGGGGGTGAAGGTGGTCACGCAGGCCATATGGCTCACACTCCGGATCGCCAGATCGGGCATCCGCTCGCGCAGCTGCGCCTCCAGCCCGGCGGCCACTTCCGGATCACCACCCGAGCGGAACCAGTCGCTGATCTCTGCCCCTGACCCAAGCACGCGATCCACCGGATCACCGCCCATCTTGAGATAGACCCGCCCGTCGGGATAGCGGATCGGCGGCAACAGGTATGGCCCGTCGCCATGGGCATGCAGGTAGATCAGCGGCGGCATAGAGGCGAGACGCGCGGCCTCGCCCTCGTCCACCTCGAAAAGCGCCACCGTGCGCGCCATCACCGTCAGCGGCAGCGGCTCGGCGAGCAGCGTGTTGGTATAACCCCCCGCGGCGATCAGCACCCGGTCGGCGCGGATTTCGCCCGCCGTGCTGCGGATGCGCACGCCCTGCCTGTCCTCCTCGACCGCCTCAACCCTCGCGCGCAGGATATGCGCCCCGGCGCGCTCGGCTGCCACGCCCTGCGCCGCGACAAGGGCGCGCGGGCTGATGAATCCCGCTTGCAGCGTCTGGTGAAAGGCGGTCGTGCCGGATGCAAACCGGAAATACTCGAACCGCGCCGCCAGCCCCGCATCATCCAACCGGGCATGCGGCACGCCGTCCCGCACCGCGACCTCGCCGATCCGCTCCATCGGCGCGCTGCCCTCGGGCCCCGCCATGACGACACCGCGTTCGGTATAGAACCGAATACCGCTCGCCGCTTCGATCTCGGCATAGCGCGCGATCGAGGCACGGCTCACCCGGCTCCAGAACGGCGCGGGATCAAGGCCCCTCGTGATCCGCCCCTCGTCGTAATGGCTGGCGAAAACGCCCCGGTGGCTGGCCTTTTCCTCCGGTTCATCCGGCCCGATCAGCACCACATCCTGCCCCGCGCGCGCCAGATGCCGCGCCGCCGCCGATCCGATCAAGCCCCGGCCAATGACTGCAACGCTCATGCCTGCCTCCCGCTTCTTGCGCGCGCAGTCGAGCGCGCCGCCGCGCCCGCGTCAAGACAGGAAAAGGCCCGGCACGCAAATGCGTCCGGGCCAATCATCCATCCAAGGTCAACCCCGCTTAACGGTGGTCATCCTCGTCATCCTCGTCATCGTCGCTCTCCGGCAGGTTGAAGACGCTATCGACGTCATATTCCTTTTCCGGTGCCTCCTCGTCATCGCTCTCCTGACCGAGGGTAAAGGTCTCCAGCCCCTCGATCGCCGTCGGCATTCGCGGCTCTGCATCCGCCCCGAGGCTCTGCTCGGTGCTCAACAGCTTGCGGCGCTCGTCATCGCTGAGCGCGGCGCCCTCCTTGGCCTTCTTGGCGGCGGCCTTCTGCACGGCGGCATCCAGCTCGGACTGCTTGCACAGGCCCAGGGCCACCGGGTCGATCGGCTGCATGGCTGAGATGTTCCAGTGCGTCCGCTCGCGAATCGAGGTGATCGTCGGCTTGGTGGTGCCCACCAGCTTGGCGATCTGGCTGTCGGCCAGTTCGGGATGGAACTTCACCAGCCAAAGGATCGCATTGGGCCGGTCCTGCCGCTTCGACAGAGGCGTGTAGCGCGGACCGCGCCGCTTTTCCTCGCCCTGTGCTGCGGCATAATGCTTGAGCTTGAGCTTGTGCAGCGGGTTATCCTGCGCGCGGTCGATTTCCTCCTGCGTCAACTGGTTGTTCGCAATCGGATCGAACCCCTTGACGCCCGCCGCCACATCACCATCGGCGATGCCCTGCACTTCCAGTTCGTGCATGCCGCAGAAATCGGCGATCTGCTTGAAACTGATCGTCGTGTTGTCCACCAGCCAGACGGCTGTGGCCTTGGCCATGATCGGCAGTGACATGTCTCAGGTCTCCTTTACCCAAATCTTCCCCGTCGCCTGAAAGGCGGTTCCAGCGGGCCGGAACGGTTTCCATTGTCGGGGAAATTGGGCGTCATATACTGTCCCTGACGACAAAATGAAAGACCAAAGAATGCGCCTTGTCTTGTTGATCTGTCTGGCCCTGTTCAGCCTCCCTGCCACCGCTCAGACGCACCGCACGGGCGTATTCGACTACTACGTGCTGTCGCTCAGCTGGTCGCCCACATGGTGTGCGCTCGAAGGCGATGCGCGCGGCGCGGCTCAATGCGACCCGCAGGCCGATCACGGCTGGGTGCTGCACGGGCTCTGGCCGCAATATCATCGCGGCTGGCCCGAGGATTGCCAGAGCCCGCACCGCCCGCCCTCACGCGCGATGACCCGTGACATGGCCGATATCATGGGCAGCGCGGGCCTTGCCTGGCATCAATGGAAGAAGCACGGCACCTGTTCCGGTCTTTCCGCGCCCGATTACTATGCGCTGTCGCGCGAGGCTTACGCCCGCATCACCCGGCCAGAGGTATTCCGCAACCTCAAAAAACCCGTGAAACTGCCCGCCAGCGTGGTAGAAGAGGCGTTTCTCAAGGCCAACCCGGGATGGCAGGCCGACATGCTGACCATCACCTGCCGCGCGGGCCGCATTCAAGAGGCGCGGCTCTGCCTCTCCCGCGACCTCAGCCCGGTGCCTTGCGGGCGCGACGTGATCCGCGATTGCCAGATGAAAGACGCGCTTTTCGCGCCCATCCCCTAGAGTTTCTTCTTGGTAAAAATACCCGAACCCCGCCCTGTGTCCTTGCGGGCGGCCCGGCTCAGCCGACCTTCAGGACGATCTTGCCGATATGGCCGCTCGATTCCATCCGCGCATGCGCCGCCGCCGCGTCCACCAACGGGAACTCGGAATCCATCACCGGGGCAACCTTGCCCGCCTCCAGCAAAGGCCAGACATGCGTGCGCAACGCCTCGGCAATCTGCGCCTTGGCCAGATCGCTTTGCGGGCGCAGGGTGCTGCCGGTGATCGTCAGCCGCCGCATCATCACCTGCGCGAAATTCAGTTCCACCTTGGGCCCCTGCAGGAACGCGATCATCACCAGCCGCCCGTCATCGGCGAGCGCCTTGACGTTGCGCGGCAGGTACTCACCGCCCACCATGTCTAGGATGAGATCGGCCCCGCCCTCGGCGCGCAGCACCTCGACGAAGTCCTCCTCGCGGTAATTAATGGCCCGCTCCGCACCCAGATCGGTACAGACCCGGCATTTATCGGCATTGCCTGCCGTGGTGAACACCCGCGCTCCGAATTCACGGGCCAGTTGAATGGCCGTGGTGCCGATACCCGACGATCCGCCATGCACCAGAAACCGCTCGCCGCCCTTGAGCCCGCCACGCTGAAAAACATTCGACCAGACGGTGAAAAATGTCTCGGGCAGGCAGGCCGCTTCCTTGAGGCCCAATCCCGCCGGTACGGGCAGGCAATGTGCGGCGGGCGTGGCCACGTACTCGGCATAACCGCCACCGGGCAACAGCGCGCAAACCTGATCGCCGATGGCCCACTCGCTGACCCCCTCGCCAAGCGCCACAATCTCGCCCGCGCCCTCCAGCCCCGGCAAATCGCTCGCCGTGGGCGGCGGCGCATACATGCCGGCACGCTGCAACGCATCGGGGCGATTGACCCCGGCATAGGCCAGCCGGATCACCACCTCACCCGCGCGCGGCGCAGGAACAGGCCGCGTGGTCGGCTGCAACACCTCCGGTCCGCCTGCCTCGGTGATTTCGACTGCCTGCATCGTCTCGCTCATCGTCTGTCCTTCTTTGCTTCAGTTAGGGCCGGTCCAGCGCCCCGGCATGCCGGTCTGTTGCCGCGCCTGCGGCGCGCGCACACGGCCGAGAAAGGCCAATGGCCCCGCCATCAGGCCCGACACGACCCGGTTCTCGCGCGCCTTCGCCTTGAATTTCTCGATCTGCATCACGTCCTCGATCCGGCGATCCAGAAACTCCCAGGTGCGCAGATTGCCCTCGCTGTCATCGCCCAGCCAATAGAGCACCGTGGCTCCGTAGACACCCGACAGCGTCGCGCGCTTCGTGTACCAGTTCACGTCATCCGAGGTATCGCCAAGCGCGGTCCAGATGTGATCGCAGGTCTGCCAGATCGCTTTCGCACCGTCGGCGGCATGGTTGGGCAGGGAAAAGAGCGTAGTGCCGCGCCGCACCAGTTCGCGATCCTCGACCGCCTCCAGCCGCGCGCGCACAGCGAACGCCACCCGGTCGCGAAAGCGCATCGCGCTCAAATCGGTTTCTTCCAGCCGCTTGAGCATCGCCGCGTCACCCTCGGCATGATAGGCGAGCGCCAGATCGACCGCCCCGCGTGGGCAGATAGCGGTGACCAGCCCGGGCGCGATATCCGCGTCCTGCGCGGCCAGCCTCAACGTGGTTTCACTCCATCCGTCAAACGGCACATGCGGCTTGGCGGCCTCCAGAAGACGGCTCATCAGATCGGTATCGGGCATCGGTATTCCTCTCTGCGGCGCACCCTAGACAATTCCGGGACGCTTTGCTATATGAACGCTTCCTGCAATCTTGCAACTTTAACTTAGGAAGGTGGTGACACCACATGCAGGTTAGTGTTCGCGACAACAATGTCGATCAGGCGCTCCGCGCCCTGAAGAAAAAACTGCAGCGCGAAGGCGTTTTCCGGGAAATGAAGCTCAAGCAACATTTCGAGAAACCGTCCGAGAAAAAAGCGCGCGAGAAGGCCGAAGCGATTCGCCGTGCCCGTAAACTGGCACGTAAGAAAGCGCAGCGCGAAGGCATGCTCTAAGAGCTTTACCCGCGGTTTTTTGCGGCACGATTTGACGACCCCCGGGCATCCGCTTCGGGGGTTTGTCGTTTTTGAGGGGTATCGTCAGGGGGCGTTGCCCCCGTCGCCCCGAGAGGCGACTCCCCCAGAGTACTTTCGCCAAGAAGAAACCGCGATCAACCGATCTGGCAGAGCGGCGCATCTTTCAGGAGCGACGTGACAAAGCGGCCCTCGGAGGTGTCGCGAATGCCATAGCCATAGCCGCGAAGGCGGTGCTCCCATTCACGGTCGGACACGGCAAGGTGACGCTCGCGAAGGACAAGGTCGCGAATTTCGCGGTTCGTCGTTGTGTGGTTCAGGTTCATCGTTTCCATCCCTGTTACGGTTTTCCGATAATCACGGGATAGTTGACGCATGTGGCGTCAATCGCGCCGGATTGTGGCGCGGTTTGGGAAATGTCGCGACCGCTCAGTTGGTTTCGGCATCGACCCGGGCCAGCTGCGCCGCATGCTCCTGCCGCGCCCGCGCCGCCGCGATCAGCGCGCGGAAAATCCCCATTTGCCGATGCGCGTAGAATAGATGCTCCGGGTGCCACTGCACGCCCAGCGCAAACGGCTCCTCGACCCGCTCGATGGCCTGGATCATGCCACCCTGATCGCGCGCCGCGACGCGCAGCCCCTCGCCCAGACGGTCCACCGCCTGGGTATGCAGCGCATTGACCTTCATCGGCTGTGTGCCTGCCAGATGCGCCAGCCGCGTGCCCGCCTCGATATGCACGGTCTTGCGCGGCAGCACGGTCCGGATATGGTCGCTCGCCGCGTAGGTCGCATAGGCGTCCTGATGCAGCGTGCCGCCCAGCGCAATATTGAGCATCTGACTGCCCCGACAAATCCCCAGCACCGGCTTGGATGTCACGAACGCCCCCAGCAACACCCCCCGCTCCAGCGCATCGCGCGCCGGGTCGAGCCGGGCCGAGGTGACGATCCAGCCGCCATAGAGATCCGGCGAGATATCGTCGCCGCCGCCGATGATCACCCCGTCCACGCTGTCGATATCCGCCCTGCGCCCCGCCTGCCAGCGTCGCGCGCAACCGCCCGCCAGCCAGACATTGAGCGCAATGAGCGGATAGATGCGCCAGCCCGAGCGGCGCGACACGGTGACCCCGATCACGGGGCGAGAGGCACGGGTCATGTCCCGGTCAGCCCCGCCGTTTGCAGGATACGTCCCGCCCGCGCGGCCCAGCTTTGCCGCGAAATCGTCAGCAGGCCATGATCGTCCTCCCAAGCCCGCGCCAGCCGGTCGAGCAGCGCCGCATCGGCGGCCACCCGCTCCACCGTCAGCCAGCGCCGCCATTCATCGGCGATGGACCATCCCGCCTCATCAATCCGGCAATCGGGCAGGCGGAAATGAAAGGTCGGGCGCGCCGATGTCTTGTCGGAAATCGCGGCCTCGATACGGTCAGGCTCGAACTGCGCAAAGACCGGCAGCATATCGAGGCCGCGATTGCGGCTCGGCGTGTGCTCGAGATAAAGCCCGGTCACATGCTCACGCGTGGCCCCCGGCCCCGCCCCGATCAGGGCGCGCACGAACTCGGTCGGGTAGGGATCGGTGAACGGCAGCAGGCGGCGCGACTCGTCGATCGGGTCATCGGTGCGCAGCCAGTCCTCGATCAGCGCATAGGCCAGCAGCGGCCGCACGATATCGGCGTCCGCCTCACTCGCGATCTCGATATTGAGATGCAGACCAAAGCCAAAGAACCAGCCCGCGCCGCTGCCCAAGGCTCCGGCCTCGCGCAAAACCTCACGCAGCGCATCGAGCCGGGCCAGCCCCTCCATATCCAGCGGTTCGCTCACGATCTCGACCGGCACCACCTCGCGCCCCAGATCAAGCGCCAGATCGCGCAGCTTGCTCTTTTGTGCCTTGCGCAGAAAGATATCGAGATAGACCTCCAGCCGCCCGATGCGGCTGTCCTCCACATGCCAGATATGGCTGTCGACCTGTTTGATTGTCCCGCTGACCGCCTCGGCACAGAGCCGCGCCACCTCGGCCTCGGGCAAGCCGCCCAGCTCGATCTCTACACCCACAAGGCGCGGATCACCCTTGGCGTTGAGGGGCTGCGGCAGGGGGGCGAATTCCGCCACCGATCAGAGCCCCGCCTCGGCCTCGATATCACGACGCGGTTTGCGGGCGCGTTCGGTCGCGGATTTCAACTGCCCGCAAGCGGCCATGATATCCTCGCCGCGCGGCGTGCGGATGGGGCTGGCATAGCCCGCCTTGTAGATGATGTCGGCAAACCGCTCGATCCGCTCCCAGTCGCTGCGCTGATGCGGCGCGCCGGGCCATTCGTTGAACGGGATGAGGTTGATCTTGGCCGGAATGCCCTTGATCAGCTGTACCAGACGGCGGGCATCGGCATCGCTGTCATTCACGTCCTTGAGCATGACATATTCAAACGTGATACGCTCGGAATTCGACAGGCGCGGATACTCGCGCAGCGTGTTGAGCAATGTCTCGATGTTCCATTTCTTGTTGATCGGCACCAGCCGGTCGCGCACCTCGTCGGTGGTGGCGTGGAAGCTGACAGCGAGCAGACAGCCGATTTCCTCCGCCGTCATGGCGATCTCCGGCACCACGCCACTTGTCGACAGCGTGATCCGGCGCCGCGACAGCGAAATCCCCTCGCCATCCATCGCGATCTTCATCGCGTCGCGCACATTGTCGAAATTATAAAGCGGCTCACCCATGCCCATCAGCACGATATTGCTGATCAGACGCGGACGCTCGCCTGCACCCTCGCCCGGTTTGGGCCATTCCTCCAGATCGTCGCGCGCCAGCATCACCTGACCGATGATTTCTCCGGCGGTGAGGTTACGCACCAGCTTTTGCGTGCCGGTATGGCAGAACGAACAGGTCAGCGTGCAGCCCACCTGAGAGGAAATACACAGCGTGCCCCGGTCGGTCTCGGGGATATAAACCACCTCGACCTCATGGCCGCCCGCGATCCGCACAAGATATTTGCGGGTGCCATCGGCGCTCACCTGTTTGCTGACCACCTCGGGGATCTCGATCACGAATTTTTCGGCCAGATCGGCGCGATAGGCCTTGGCAAGATTGGTCATCGCGTCAAAGTCGCGCACGCCCCATCCATAAATCCATTGCCAGATCTGATTGACCCGCATCTTGGCCTGCTTTTCGGGCGTGCCATGCGCGATCAGCACCTCGCGCATCCGGTCACGGGTCAGCCCGACCAGATTGATCGGCCCGTCGGGCAGCTTGCGGGGAATGGTCATCACGTCCTGCGTGATCGGTGCGGTCTGTGTCATGGCTCTTTCGCGCGTCTGAGGGAATGTCACGTCATATAGGGGTTTGGTGCCGATTCCAAAACCTCTTTACGCCAGGGCGCGGGTGATGAGCCATTTTGGTCACCCGGCGCAGGGAAGGTCCGCAATGCAGCGGTACAGCGTCTGTTGGGTACACCTTTATCTTGCCAACTCAGTAAAGCAGCATCGCAATGCGCGGCGGCCGTTGGCCGCGTATCGCGCAGGTGCTTCAATCAAATGTCGGGAAGCGGTCCCTCATGGGGATGGCTGCCCGCACACCGGTCGTCTCGAACCCAAAAAACGCGCCCGCAGAGGGTCAGCCCCCTGCGGACGCGCCATGACACCAAGCTTGACGAGGTTAGTCTTGGAGCTTGGAGGTCAACTCGGCCTGAAGATCGGGATCGGTCTGCGCGATCTCCAGGATTTCGACATAGCGATCAACCTCGATATCCGGGGCGTCTTCGACGGCCTGCGTCATCTCGGCCTGCGCCTCGTCGATCAGCGCCTGCTTCTCGGCTTCGTCCGTGACGTCCTTGAGCCGCGTACCGTAATCCTGTTCGATAGCGACAACGTCCTTGAAGGCGACAACAAAGGCGTCGAGTTCTGCCTCGGACACCTCTGCCTGTGCGTTGCTCTGCTGTGCCATCGCGGGCAGCGTGGCGACCGGTGCAACGGCGAGGGTCAGCGCCGTAACGGCGGTGGTGAGCATCTTGGCTTTGGGCATTTCAATCTTCTCCGTCGTTGTTACATGCGCCACTCAACCTAAATGGCATGTGTTTCGCCGCAAATCGGGGACGCGGGAAGTTGCCGATGCGGCGTGAGGGGCCGCGAAACCGTGTTGAACATCCCGAGACGCACGATACGTTCGGTGTCATGATCACTGCACCCAGCCAGATCGGCGCAGTCTGCGTCGCGGCCCCGCCTCGCCCCGTCATGGACGGCCTTTCGTTTCGTCGGCTTGGCGGTCAGGTCAGGGACATGCTTTTCGGCCTTGTGCTGTCGCTCTTTGCGACCGTGATCGTCTATGCCGAGGAGATGCCGCAAGGCTGGGTGCCAGAGGTTCTGGTATTGCCCAGTGACGCCGAGGTGCAGATGGATCGCGCCATCGGCTCCAGCATCCGGATGTTTTCATTCAGCACCGCCACCGACGTCGAAGAGCTGTTCGGAGACTGGTCGGCCGCCCTTGAGAGCGAAGGGTACAGCATCCGCCCGCAACGGGCGGAGCTGGAAGAAACGGCAATCGAATTCTCGGGCCGGAACATTCTGAATGCCAAGATTGCGACCGAGGTGGCCAGCGGCGGCGACCGCGTAGTGATCACCTTTGATGCAACGCTTCAGTAGCGGATTTGCCACCGACGCAATACCGACAGAATACCGACGCGATACAGCCCCTCATCCCAGCCGTGCCACACGCTCGTGACACGGGCAGGTGACGAGGTGGTCGTTGACCATTCCCACCGCCTGCATGAAGGCATAGACGATGGTGGGGCCGCAGAACTTGAAGCCGCGTTTCTTCAGATCTTTTGAAATTTTTACGGAAAGATCGGTCTGCGCAGGCACCTCTGCAAGGGTCTGCCAACGGGTCTGAACAGGCCGCCCGCCAACATGATCCCAGAGGTAACGGTCAAAGCCCTGTTCGGCCTCAATCGCCTGCCAGGCACGGGCATTTCCGATGGTCGCCTCGATCTTGCCCCGGTGCCGGATGATGCCCGGATTGGCCAGCAGCCGGGTGACCTCGGCCTCCCCCCAGCCCGCGATGATATGCGGGTCAAACTCCTGAAAAGCCTCGCGAAAAGCCTCGCGCTTGCGCAGGATGGTGATCCAGCTCAGCCCCGCCTGAAACCCGTCGAGAATTAGCTTTTCCCAAAGCGCGCGACTGTCATATTCCGGCACGCCCCATTCATGGTCGTGATAGGCTTCATAGAGCGCGTCCGCCCCCACCCAACCGCACCGCTCCATGCCCTGCCCCCGTGATTTCGTTCAAATTCGCTCTTTAAACTGTCCTTAAGGGATCTGCCCCAATTTGGGAACACGCCAGTCTCGGAGGGCAAGATGGGCAAGACACGCAAATGGGCCGATATACCGACAGGCCACGATAACCCGCTCACCTATGCAGTCTCGGCCCGGGATCGCTCGGTGCTCGAGATGGTTGATCAGGCGGTGCGCCACAAGCAGGTGATGCTCGCCTACCAGGCGGTCGTCACCGCAGGACAGCCGGACAGGCCCGCCTTTTACGAGGGGCTGATTCGCGTCATGGATGCGACAGGAAGGGTGATTCCCGCACGCGATTTCATCACTCAGATCGAAGTGACGGAAACCGGGCGCGTAATCGACTGTCTCGCGCTGGAAAAGGGTCTGCGCACGCTGACCGAATACCCCGACCTTAGACTGGCCATCAACATGTCGGCGCGCTCCATCGGCTACGGACCTTGGCTGCGTATTCTTAAGAAGAGGCTGTCAAACGATCCGACCATCGCCGAACGGCTGATCCTCGAAATCACGGAAAGCTCTGCCATGCTGGTGCCGGAACTGGTCACCGGCTTCATGACCGACTTGCAACGCAAGGGCATCGGCTTTGCCTTGGACGACTTCGGTGCAGGCTATACTTCCTTCCGGTTTCTCAAGGAGTTCTACTTCGACATTCTCAAGATCGACGGACAGTTCATTCGCGGTATCGCCCGCAATCCCGACAACCAGGTGCTGACCGCCGCGCTGCTGAGCATCGGGCAGCAATTCGACATGGTGACCGTCGCCGAAAGCATCGAGAGACCCGAGGATGCCGCCTATCTCACCGCGCTCGGGATCGACTGCCTGCAAGGCTATTATTTCGGGGCCCCCACGATCCGCCCGCCCTGGCTCGACGAGACCCTTGACCGCGCAAGCGCGTGAATGTGACACTCCGTCCGTTGCCGCAGCGCGGCATCTGCGATATGACGCGACGTAACGGCGGAGGAGACGGCGGGGTGCGCATTCCAATGCGGCGGCCCCGATGGCATCCTCGGCCCGGGCAAATCCTGGTGGAGGACACTAATGACCAATGTAGTAATCGCATCCGCAGCACGCACCGCTGTCGGGTCTTTTGGCGGCGCGTTCGCCAACACCCCCGCGCACGATCTGGGCGCGGCCGTTCTGGAGGCTGTGGTCGCGCGCGCGGGCATCGAAAAATCCGAGGTCAGCGAAACGATCCTCGGTCAGGTCCTGACCGCCGCACAGGGACAGAACCCAGCACGTCAGGCGCATGTCAATGCCGGGCTGCCGGTCGAATCCGCCGCCTGGGGCATCAACCAGGTTTGTGGATCGGGCCTGCGCGCCGTGGCCTTGGGTGCGCAGCACATCCAGCTGGGCGATGCCAGCATCATCTGCGCCGGCGGGCAGGAAAACATGACGCTCAGCCCCCATGCCGCGCATCTGCGCGCCGGGCACAAGATGGGCGACATGAAATATATCGACACGATGATCCGCGATGGTCTGTGGGATGCGTTCAATGGCTATCACATGGGCCAGACCGCCGAGAACGTCGCGGAGAAATGGCAGATCAGCCGCGATCAGCAGGACGAATTCGCCGTCGCCAGCCAGAACAAGGCCGAAGCCGCGCAGAAGGCGGGCAAGTTCGACGACGAGGTGATCGCCTTCACCGTCAAGACCCGCAAGGGCGATATCGTTGTCGACAAGGACGAGTACATCCGGCACGGCGCGACTATCGACGCGATGTCCAAGATGCGCCCGGCCTTCACCAAGGACGGATCGGTTACGGCGGCCAATGCCAGCGGCCTCAATGACGGGGCCGCCGCCACCTTGCTGATGAGCGCCGACGAGGCCGAACGCCGTGGCATCGAGCCGCTGGCGCGCATCGCCTCCTATGCCACCGCCGGGCTCGACCCGTCGATCATGGGCGTGGGCCCGATCCATGCCTGCCGCAAGGCCCTGGAAAAGGCCGGGTGGAGCGTCGGCGATCTCGACCTCGTGGAGGCGAACGAGGCGTTTGCCGCGCAGGCCTGTGCGGTCAACAAGGACATGGGCTGGGACCCGTCGATCGTGAACGTCAATGGCGGTGCGATCGCCATCGGTCACCCCATCGGAGCCTCGGGCTGCCGGGTTCTGAACACGCTCTTGTTCGAGATGCAGCGCCGCGGGGCCAAGAAGGGCCTTGCCACGCTCTGCATCGGCGGTGGCATGGGCGTCGCGATGTGCATCGAGCGTCCCTGAGCCGGGGCGCGGGGGATGACAGGAAAGGGCGCCCCGGGCGCCCTTTTTCATGCCGCACCCTGCATCGCGGAGATTTTACCGCGCAACAATGTTGCGCTTACCCCATCAAGAAGATAACCAAGTTACCAACGCATTAGCCAGATTGGAGGATACCATGGCAAGAACTGCACTCGTCACCGGAGGATCGCGCGGAATCGGCGCCGCCATTTCAAAGGCGCTCAAGGCCGACGGATACACCGTCGCCGCGACCTATGCCGGCAACGATGAGGCCGCCGCCAAGTTCACCGAGGAGACCGGCATCAAGACCTACAAGTGGAACGTCGCCGACTATGACAGCTCCAAGGCCGGGATCGAACAGGTCGAGGCCGATCTGGGCCCCATCGAAATCGTGGTCGCCAACGCCGGCATCACCCGCGACGCGCCCTTTCACAAGATGACGCCGGACCAGTGGAATGCCGTGATCGACACCAATCTCACCGGCGTGTTCAACACCGTGCACCCGGTCTGGCCCGGGATGCGCGAGCGCGGCTTTGGCCGAATCGTGGTGATTTCCTCGATCAACGGTCAGAAAGGACAGTTTGCACAGGTCAATTATGCCGCCACCAAGGCGGGCGATCTGGGCATCATCAAGAGCCTGGCACAGGAAGGCGCCGCCAAGGGCATCACCGCCAACGCGATCTGCCCCGGCTATATCGCCACGGAAATGGTGATGGCGGTGCCGGAAAAGGTGCGCGAATCGATCATCGGCATGATCCCCGCCGGTCGTCTGGGCGAGCCCGAGGAAATCGCCCGCTGCGTCAGCTTTCTTGTCTCGGACGACGCAAGCTTCATCAACGGCTCGACGATCTCGGCCAACGGCGGTCAGTTCTTCGTCTGATCCGACCCGCGACAGCGCACGAAAAAGGGCCGGTCCATGGTGACCGGCCCTTTGTTATCCACGTCTATCTGGCTGCACTGTCAGGCGTTTTCCGACAGGCGCTCGATCTCTTCCTTGATCTTCAATTTCTGTTTCTTGAGGTCCGCGATTTCCAGCGTGCTGCTGCCCGGCGCGCGCTGCGCCTCTTCCACCTTTTCCGAGAGCGCGTGATGTTTCTTCTTCAGTTCTTCAATATGCGAACTCAAGCTCATGGGCAGTCTCCTCTGATATGGATGCGTCTTAAATCGACATGGGAATTGCAGCATATTTTTACAATACTGTCACGCTGCGTCTGCGAGATAAGCGGGAGTTTTCCGACTGGATTTGACTCAACTCAGCCGGGAAAGGACAAACCTGCCGCATCTCTGAGCACTGCGGAGATCGCGGGTGTGTAATCCTCGCCGTCGCGGCCATGCGCGGCCCCTGCGTGCAGGCATGGCCCGTCATGCAGACGAAATTCCGCGCGCCCGCCCTTGCGCCCGCGCATCAGGACAAGGCGCGCGGCCCGCCCCTGCCGGGGGATGAGCGGCAGAACCTCGAGCGATCCCAGATGCGCGGCCATGGCGGGGATCAGGTCGGGCAGGCGGTCGGCGCGCTGCACGACGGTCACCTGCCCCTTGGGCGCGGCACGGCGCGCGGCGGCGGCGACCCATTCGGCAAGGGCACAGGTTTCACCCATGCCATGCTCGCGCCCAGGATCGCGGGCCGGGGTGCTGGCGGCACGGTCGAAATAGGGCGGGTTGGCGATGACATGGTCGAATTGGCGCTGCCGCAGGGGGGGCGGCATGTCGGTCAGATCGCCGGTGAAGACCTCGAGGGCCTGATCATTCTCTGTGGCATTCCGCCGCGCCAGATCGGCATAGGCGGGCTGTATCTCCAGCCCTGCGAGGGCAAGGCCCGGCACCCGCGCGCCCAGACAAAGCGCCGCGATGCCAGAGCCGCAGCCGAGGTCGAGCACGTTCTGTCCGGCCCGCGCCGGGATGCTCGCGGCCAGAAGCACCGGGTCGATGCCCGCACGATAGCCCGCGCGGGGCTGCGCGATCCGCAACCGCCCGCCGAGAAAGGCATCGCGGCTCAACTCCTCGTCGGCAAAGCGCTCAGTCCTCAAGCGAGAACCCGTTGTCGATCAGCGCCTCGCGCGCGTCGGCGTAATCGGCATCCGCCACCATCAGGCGGCGCGGGAAAATCCCGATAGAGCCTTCGAGGATGCTCATATTTACGTCCATTTCAAAGCAGTCTATACCCTCGCCCTGAAGCAGCGCCTGAGCGAAGGCCATGGATGCGGGATCGTTGGTGCGAAGAAGCTGTTTCATATGGCTGACATAAGGGCACCGCGCGCTATTTGTCGAGCAGTGTTGACGGGAGTGTTATGGGATTGGACGAGGTCGCCACGAAACCGCATGAAGCCCTGGCCGCGCATCTCGCGGACAAGATGGAGGCGGTCAATACGCTGATCCGGGCGCGCATGGCCTCGCGCCACGCGCCGCGCATTCCCGAGGTTACGGCACATCTGGTCGAGGCGGGCGGCAAGCGGCTGCGTCCGCTGCTGACGCTGGCAAGCGCGGATCTGTGCGGCTATGCGGGCGAATATGACGTGCATCTTGCGGCGACGGTGGAGTTCATCCACACTGCCACGTTGTTGCATGACGACGTCGTGGACGAGAGCGCGCAGCGCCGGGGGCGGCCCACGGCGAACCTGCTTTATGACAACAAATCCAGCGTTCTTGTGGGCGATTACCTCTTTGCGCGCGCTTTTCAGTTGATGGTCGAGACCGGCTCGGTGCGGGTGCTTGATATCCTTGCCAATGCCTCTGCTACGATTGCCGAGGGTGAGGTGCTGCAACTGAGTGCGGCGCGCGATCTGCGCACCGATGAGAGCATCTATCTTCAGGTGGTGCGCGGCAAGACGGCGGCGCTTTTTTCGGCGGCGACCGAGGTGGGCGGCGTCATCGCAGGCGCGCCCGAGGATCAGGTGCAGGCGCTCTTTGATTACGGCGATGCGCTCGGGGTCGCGTTCCAGATCGTCGATGATCTGCTCGATTACGAGGGCGACGCCAAGGCGACCGGCAAGAATGTCGGCGACGATTTCCGCGAGCGCAAGCTGACCCTGCCGGTGATCAAGGCGGTGGCGGCGGCCTCGGACGACGAACGGGCCTTCTGGAAGCGGTGCATCGAGAAGGGGGATCAGCGCGACGGCGATCTGGAACACGCGCTCGATCTGTTGCACGCGCATGGTGCGCTAGAGGAGACGCGGGCGGATGCACGGGCATGGGTCGCCAAGGCGCGCGCCTCGCTTGCCCGGATGCCCACCCATCCGGTGCGCGACATGCTCGACGGGCTGGCGGATTACGTGGTGGCGCGGATCAACTGAGCCGGGTCGGCATGACCCACCAATCGGGGTGGTCGCGGCGCAGCTTGTGGGCGGCCTGTTGCGCGGAGTGTGGATCGGGATAGAGCCCGAAACAGGTGGCACCAGATCCGGACATGCGGGCGAGCGCGCAGCCCTCGGTCGCCGCAATTTTCTCCAACACATCCGCGATCACCGGAGCCTCGGCAATGGCCGGTTCCTCCAGATCGTTGCGCTGTGTGGCCAGCCAAAGGAGCAGGTTCTCGGTCGTATGCCAGCCCGGCAGACGCTCGGGCATTGCCAGGTTATCGCGCCGCACCAGCCGTTTGAAGATCGCGGGCGTCGAGACGGCGACACCCGGATTGACCAGCACCGCGTGCAGGAGCGGCAAACGCGCCAGCGGGGTGATTTCTTCGCCGATGCCGCGCATCCGCGCGGCGCGGGCGAGCAGGCAGACCGGCACATCGGCCCCGAGGCTCAGCACGTCATCGGGCAGTCGCGCGCCTGTGAGACGCGCAAGCGCGCGCAGGCAGGCCGCCGCATCGCTCGACCCCCCGCCGATCCCGGCCGCGGCGGGCAGGTGTTTGTCGAGGGTGATTTCAGCCTCGGTCCCCATCAGTGCGGCGGCGCGCAGTACGAGGTTCTCGGGACCATCCGGGATACCTGCCGCCATCGGACCGACAACCCGCAGACATGCCCCACCGGGCCGCACCGTCACGCGATCCCCGATATCGGCAAACACGACGAGCGAATCGAGCAGGTGGTAACCATCGGCGCGACGACCTGTGACATGCAGTGTCAGATTGACCTTGGCCGGGGCAGGTTCAGTTATTGGCCGGGACGGCATTCACGGCCCTCAGCGGCTCAGCGCCTTCTTCCTCCAGCACCTGATCGAGACCAACCTCCAGCTTTCGGCGCACGCGATCGGCGTCGAGATCCGGCGACGGCTCGCTTTCATGCAGCGACAGGGCGCGCCGCCACTGAAACCGCGCCTCGCCCTTGCGCCCGACGGCCCAGAGAACGTCGCCCAAGTGATCGTTGACCACAGGGTCGGTGGGCATCAGCTCGGCGGCGCGTTCCATCTGCACAATGGCCTCGTCATACCGGCCCAGACGGTAGTAGACCCATCCAAGACTGTCGACGATGTAGCCGCTGTTCGGCTGTGCCGCGACGGCGCGTTCAATCATGCCGAGCGCCTCGTCGAGATTGATGTGCTTTTCCACCATCGAGTAGCCAAGATAGTTGAGTACCTGCGGATGATCAGGGTTCAGTTCGAGCGCGCGGCGGAAATCGGCTTCGGCCTCGGGCCAGTGATCGAGCCGCTCATGGCTGATCGCGCGGGCGTAGTGGACGAACCATTGCGGATTGTCGCGCTCCTCCAGCAGGGTGACGGCACGGTCATAGGCCTCGACCGCCGCCGCGTAATCCTCTTGCGATCGGTGCAGATCCCCAGCCGCGACATGTACATTGGCCAGATCGGGATAGGTCTGCGCCAACTGGTCTAGCACCTCTGCCGCCGCGTCAGGCTTGTCCGCGCGGCGCAGGACCTCGGCGCGCCCCAATTCGGCCACGTGATAGGAGGGGTGATCGCGCGGTACTTTTTTGTAGGCAGCGATGGCGAGATCGTGTTGTTCCATATCCTCAAGCAACTCGGCCACCGTGATCACAGCGTCTACATGACTGGGCCGGATCGCTTCGGCGGCCCGCGCATAGAGCAGAACGAACTCGTCATTGGCTTCTTGCATCAAGGCGCGGGCAAGCGAGAAAAACACCTCTGCGACGCCGTCCTTTGGCCCCGACACCACGTCGAATGGCACCGTCTCATCGGCCTCAATCTTCGCGCGCAGGGAAGTGATCTCCGGGTCAGGATCCCCGCCGAACGTATCATCGATCAGGCCAAGCGCGCGCTCGTACTCGCCCAATTGGCTTAGTACCTGCGCCCAGGCCATGACACCGCGTCGCGTGGCTTGGACCGGGCCATCCTCGTCTCCGGCAAATACCTCATCGGCACCCTCGAAATCTCCGACGGAAGCGAGCGCCAGGGCTTTTTGATAAAGCGCGAAGCTGCGCAATCCGCGCTCCTCAGCGACGGCGTCGAACCGGGCGAGCGCTTCGGTCATGTCGCCCTTGCCGAGATAGGCCCAGGCTGCGATGAGCCCATCCGCCAGATCGCCCGCGCCACGCTTGTCCTGTAGCCGCGAGAGCAACCCCTCCCACTCGGCCTTGCTTGCCTGATTGGCCAAAAGTGCAACTTGCGCCACCTGACTGCGCAACCCATCCGCCTCGATCTTGCGGGCCACGGCGACGGCTCTGTCCAGCTGACCGAGCGCCAGATAGGCGATGGTCGCGTTTTCCAGCATTGCGGGGTTCGACGGATCCTGCGCCAAAGCCTGCGCGTAATACTGCGCTGCAGCCGCGAAATCGCCCACGACACGTGCCTGACGGGCCGCAAGATAGGCGCCGGCTGGTTCTTGCGCCAGGACAGGCAGCGGCATCGCCTGCAAGAGTGCTGTGAGTGCGAGGGCCGAGAGGGTTCTGATTTTCACGCTGACCTGCCTTTTATCGCGGGAGTTTCGCACAAAGGTAATATGCAAGCCCCCCCAAGGCAATGCGGCGCGACCCATTTGCCGCGCCGCGCCCCCGATCTCACGGGATGGTTACATGTTCGGATAGTTCGGCCCGTCCCCGCCCTGCGGTGTGACCCAGTGGATATTCTGGCTGGGATCCTTGATGTCGCAGGTCTTGCAATGCACGCAGTTCTGGAAGTTGATCACGAAACGCGGCTCCTTGCCCTCTTCGTGCACCACCTCGTAGACAGCCGCCGGGCAATAACGCTGTGCGGGCTCCGCGTATTTCGGCAGATTGACGCTGATCGGCACGTTCTTGTCCTTGAGCGTCAGATGCGCAGGCTGATTTTCCTCGTGATTGGTCATCGAGAAACTGACATTGGTCAGGCGGTCAAAGCTCAACTTGCCATCGGGCTTGGGGTAGTCGATCTTCTTGTGGGTCTCGGCCAGCCCGGTGGCCTCGGCATCGGTCTTGCCATGCTTGAGCGTGCCCAGAAGGCTGAAGCCTACGGTATTGGTCCACATGTCGAATCCGCCCACGGTGAGCGAGGCCAGAAGGCCATATTTGGACCAGAGCGGCTTGACGTTGCGCACCTTTTTCAGGTCTTTGCCGATCGCGCCGGTGCGCACCTCGGTCTCGTAATCGCCAAGTTCGTCACTGGTGCGGCCAGCCTTGATCGCCTCATGCGCCGCCTCCGCCGCTGCCTTGCCCGAGAGCATGGCGTTATGGTTGCCCTTGATGCGCGGCACGTTGACCATGCCGACCGAACAGCCCAGAAGCGCCACGCCCGGGGCCACCATCTTGGGCATCGACTGATAGCCGCCTTCGGTGATGGCGCGCGCACCGTATGCCACGCGCTTGCCGCCTTTCAGCAGTTCCGCGACCATCGGGTGATGCTTGAAACGCTGGAACTCCATGTAGGGGTAGAGATGCGGGTTCTGGTAATTCAGATGCACCACGAAGCCGACATAGACCTGATTGTTCTCAAGGTGATAGATGAAGGAGCCACCACCGGCATTGCTGCCAAGCGGCCAGCCCATCGTGTGCGTGACACTGCCCTCGCGATGCTTGGCAGGGTCCACCTCCCAGATCTCTTTCATGCCGAGGCCGAATTTCTGCGGCTCGAGGCCCTTGGAGAGGTCGTATTTGCCGATCACCTCCTTCGCGAGGCTGCCACGCACGCCTTCGGACAGGAACACATATTTGCCGTGCAGCTCCATGCCCGGCTCATAGCTCGGGCCGGGCGTGCCGTCCTCATTGCGACCGAACTCACCGGCCACGACGCCCTTTACTTCGCCGTTGTCGCCATAGACCATCTCCGAGCAGGCCATGCCGGGGAAAATCTCGACGCCCAGTTCCTCGGCCTGTTCGGCCATCCAGCGGCAGACATTGCCCATCGAGACGATGTAATTGCCGTGGTTGTTCATCAGCGGAGGCATCGGCCAGTTGGGGACGCGCACCTTGCCGCCTTCACCCAACATGTAGAAATTATCCTCTCGCACAGGCGTGTTGATCGGCGCGCCCTTTTCTTTCCAGTCGGGGATCAGCGCATCGAGGCCGCAGGGATCGAGCACCGCGCCCGACAGGATATGGGCCCCCACCTCGGAGCCCTTTTCCAGCACCACGACCTGACAGTCGGCATCGAGCTGCTTCAGCCGGATCGCGGCAGACAGACCGGCAGGCCCCGCCCCTACGATCACGACATCGTATTCCATCGCTTCGCGCGTCATATCCGTCATCGACATCATCCTTTTTTCGGGGCGCATCACGGGCCAGTGCCGCCACGCAACATTGTTGCGAGAGTGACTAGCCCGCCCGCGCGTCAAGCGTCAATTGAAACACGACGTTAAAACCGCTTGAAACCGGCAATTTGTCACGGCCCTGCGCCTGAATACGCCTGCCTTAGCGATCCACTATTGCAATCGAAGCCCGCATTCGTGCAATCTGATCCAAATTCTGAAACGAGACTGACGGGGCCAGCAAATGCGCGGCCCCGCTTCTGACAATGGACGCGTGAAATGGAAAAAATCCCGATGACTGCAGGCGGCCATGCCGCGCTGGAAAAAGAGCTCAAGCAGCTCAAGTCGGTTGAGCGGCCCGCCATTATTCGCGCCATCGCCGAAGCGCGAGAACATGGCGACCTGAGCGAGAACGCCGAGTATCACTCGGCCAAGGAAAAGCAGTCCTTCATCGAGGGCCGGATCAAGGAGATCGAGGGCATCCTGAGTCTCGCCGAAGTGATCGACCCCGCGAAACTCTCGGGCTCGATCAAGTTTGGCGCGACGGTCACGCTCGTTGACGAGGATACCGACGAGGAAAAGACCTATCAGATTGTGGGGGAACATGAGGCCAGTATCGAAAACGGCCTTCTGAACATAAAATCGCCAATTGCGCGCGCCCTGATCGGCAAGGAAGAGGGCGACAGCGTCGAAGTGCGCACTCCCGGTGGTGATCGCGCCTATGAGGTGATAAAGGTCGTTTATCTCTGACAGGCAACCACATCATGCCCCCACGCACGCAACCCAGCCCCATGTCGGGGCGTCAGGACAGGCCCCAGGCGGACCGTCTGACCGTGATCGAGGTGATTGCGGTTGCGTTGTCCTTGATATGGCTGGCAGGAACGGGGCTGTTTTTCCTCGTGCTCGCACCACAGGACAGCGTGGATAGCGCGCTGCAATTCGTGATCGTCCTGATTGCCGTTTTCATGCCCGTAGCCATGATCTGGGTCGGGGCAACCGCAGCGCGCGCAAGCCGCGTGATGCGCGAGGAAAGCACCCGGCTACAGGCGGCAATTGACGCTATCCGCGACGCGTATCTCAATCAAAATCAGTTTCTCGGCCAAACCGTGGATAAGACGGTCAGCCAAAAGCTGGACGAGATCGTGGCGGCACAGCGAAAGACCGAAACCACCCTTGCCACGTTTTCTTCGGTGCGCACTCACGAGGCCGAACCGCGCCCGGTACTGGCCCCTGCCCCGTCACCGTCCGGTGCTGATGATCAAGTTGCCCTGCCGCTAGGCACGCCCGCCGAAGAGATACAGGCGCCTCTGGGCCGGGCGGATTTCATCACGGCGCTGAATTTTCCCGAGAATCCCGACGACAAGGCCGGTTTTGCGGCACTGCGACGCGCACTCAAAGACCGTCCCACGGCGCAACTCATCCGGGCCGCGCAGGACATTCTCACGTTGATGTCGCATGACGGCATCTACATGGACGATCTGCGCCCCGACATGGCCCGCCCCGAAATCTGGCGGCGTTTTGCCGATGGCGAGCGGGGGCGGACCGTGGCTGCACTTGGTGGCGTGCGCGACCGGTCATCACTGGCGCTGACAGCGGCTCGGATGCGGCAGGATGCGATCTTTCGCGATGCGGCGCACCACTTTTTGCGGCTCTTTGACAGGATGGTCTCGCAATTCGCCGAGACCGCGACGGATGCCGAGATATCAGATCTTTCAGAAACCCGCACAGCGCGGGCCTTCATGCTATTGGGACGAGTGGCCGGCACCTTTGACTAAGAGCAGAGCGAACAGACAACTCGCTGTTTCTCTTCGGTAAAGATACTCAAATCCGGATGTGTGAACGGCCTCTATTGCCCCGTGCCCATTTCCGCGTCATGATGCGCGACTGAGGGAGATATGAGCGATGCGCAAGTTTCTTGTGGTGCTGGATGACAGCCGCGAATGCCTGAACGCCATGCGCTTTGCGGCGATGCGCGCGGCGCACACGCAGGGTGGTGTTGCGATTCTGTCGGTGATCCCACCAGAGGAATTCAATCACTGGATCGGTGTCGGTGACATCATGCGCGAAGAAAGCCGAGAGCGCATCGAGGCGCATTTCGAGGTTTTCGCCAAATGGATGCGTGACAAGCAGGGCATTGATCCTGAACTGGTGATCCGAGAGGGCGAACCGGTGTCTGAGATAATCGCGCAGGTCCATGACGACCCGGATATCGGCGTGCTGGTTCTGGGTGCCGGGACCGGCAAAAAGGGGCCCGGGCCGCTGGTGACGCAGCTGACCAAGAATTCGGGCACCCTGCCTATACCGATCACTATCGTGCCAGGTGATCTGAGCAAGGAACGGCTTGAGGCGATCACCTGACAAAAGGGGGCATCAATAAGCTGAGATCGCAGTGTCCCCGGTGCCAAGCAGTTTAGAATCGTTCCAATCCTTGACTTGCGCCAATGGGGGGCGCATATCTGGGAGCAAGCACGAAAGGGGCGCGCCATGTTCATCCAGACCGAATCCACTCCCAATCCCGCCACGCTGAAGTTCCTGCCCGGGCAGACCGTTCTGGACGCAGGCACCGCCGATTTTCCCACTGCCGATGGCGCAGAGGTGTCGCCGCTGGTCGAGCGCATCTTCAAGGTTCCGGGTGTCGCGGGGGTATTCCTCGGCAACGATTTCGTGACCGTGACCAAAGGCGACAGCACCGAGTGGGACCATATCAAGCCCGCGATTCTCGGGGCGATCATGGAGCACTATCAATCCGGTCAGCCGGTGATGATCGGCGAGGGCGGCGGCGCGTCGGGCCATGCCGAACATAGCGGTGAGGATGCCGAGATCGTCGGCCAGATCAAGGAATTGCTCGACACCCGCGTGCGCCCCGCCGTGGCACAGGATGGTGGCGACATCACCTTTCACGGGTTTGAGCGCGGAGTCGTCTACCTGCATATGCAGGGGGCCTGCGCCGGCTGTCCGTCCTCGACCATTACACTGAAGATGGGCATCGAGAACCTGCTGCGCCACTATATCCCCGAGGTGACCGAGGTGCGCCCTGTCGGTGTCTAAGCCGCTCATCCTGGGATTTGACACATCGGCCGCGCACTGCGCGGCCGCTTTGCTATGCGGCGACCGGGTTCTGGTGGCCCGCGCCGAAGAAATGGGTCGCGGGCAGGCAGAACGCCTCATGCCGCTGCTGGAAGAGGTGCTGGAAGAGGCCGGAAACACATGGCGCGATCTGTCCCTTATCGCCGTTGGTACAGGCCCCGGAAATTTCACCGGCATCCGGATTTCCGTTGCCACGGCGCGTGGGCTGGCGCTGAGCCTTGGCATCCCCGCGATCGGTATCAGTACGCTCGAGGTGATCGATGCAGGCGCTGAGCCTGGCACGCCCTGCGTTCCGGCGCCGCGTGCTCAGGGCTACGTGCAGCGTGTCGGCCAAGCGCCAGAACTGGTGGCGATGGCGGATGTTCCTGACGCGCTGCTACCCCCGCTCCCCGCTCTGCTGGCCGAGCGGATCGCCCGGCTTGCGACTCGTGCCCCGGATAACGGCCCGCCCCCGGCGCCGCTTTACGTGCGGCCTGCTGATGCGGCCCCGGCGAGGGACGTGCCTCCGGTGATCCTCGATGGCGCCTGACCAGATGGCGACCTGCCACGCACGCGCCTTTGCCGGTCAGGGGCGGGCCTGGTCGATGGCGGAATTCGCCGGTTTGTTGGAAAGCCCGCTGGTCTTTGCCGTGGGGGATGCCCGCGCCTTCGCTCTTGGCCGGGTAATCGCGGATGAGGCGGAACTGCTGACGCTGGCCTGCGATCCGGCGCATCGTCGCAAGGGGCTGGGGCGGGCTAGGCTCGCCGGTTTCGAGGCCGAGGCACGGGCGCGCGGCGCTGTGACGGCGTTTCTGGAAGTGGCGGCGGATAACCTGCCGGCCCACGCATTATACGAGGCAGCGGACTACGCAGAGGTCGCCCGGCGCGCGGGGTACTATGCGCGCGGGACAGTTGGTGCCCTGATATTGCGCAAGGCGCTCTGAACGAGGCGCGCGCCCCTCAGGCAGCGGCGAACAAATCCGCATAATCGGCGCGCAGCATGTTCTTTTGCACCTTGCCCATCGTGTTGCGCGGCAATTCGTCCAGCACGATCAGGCGGCGCGGATGCTTGAAGCGTGCAAGGCTCTGCGATGCGGCATCGGCAATCGCATCAAGGTCAAGCGTTTCGCCCTTTTGCGGCACCAGAAAGCCCACCACCGTCTCGCCAAAATCAGGATGCGGCACGCCCACCACGGCGCTTTCCAGCACGCCGGGTTGGTCATCGAGCAGCAGTTCGATTTCCTTGGGATAGATGTTGTAGCCGCCCGAGATGATCAGATCCTTGTTGCGCCCGACGATCTGCAGATAGCCCTGATCGTCGATCAGCCCCAGATCGCCGGTGATGAAGAACCCGTTGTCGCGCAACTCCTCGGCAGTCTTTTCGGGCATGTTCCAATAGCCCTTGAAGACATTGGGGCCGCGCACTTCGATGAGGCCGATCTCGCCCTGCGAGAGGGTCTCGCCGGTCTGCGGATCGGTGATCTTGAGATCCACGCCCGACAGCGGAAAGCCCACCGTGCCCGCCCGGCGCGCGCCGTCATAGGGGTTGGAGGTGTTCATGTTGGTCTCAGTCATGCCGTAGCGTTCGAGGATGCGGTGGCCTGTGCGTTCCTCGAACGCCACATGCGTTTCGGCCAGAAGCGGGGCCGAGCCAGAGGTGAAGAGCCGCATATGCGCCACCAGATCGCGGGTGAAGCGCAGATCGTCCAGCAGGCGGGTGTAGAAGGTCGGCACGCCCATCATCGAAGTGGCGCGGGGCAGTTGCGCGATCACCGTGTCCACGTCGAATTTCGGCAGGAAGATCATCGACCCGCCCGCGAGCAGGATGATATTGGTGGCCACGAAGAGCCCATGGGTGTGAAAGATCGGCAGCGCGTGCAGCAGCACGTCCTCGGCGCTGAACCGCCAGTAGTCGACCAGAACCTCGGCATTGGACAAGAGGTTGGTCTGCGTCAGCATCGCCCCCTTGGAGCGGCCCGTGGTGCCGGAGGTGTAGAGGAACGCCGCGAGGTCGTCGCCCGCGCGCGGGGTGGTCTCGAACGTCTCGGGCAGGTCACGCGCCGCGGCGGGCAGGGTGCCGGTACCGCCTGCATCGAGCGTCATCAGCGCCGCGCCCGCCGCCTCGGCCATGGGGCGGAGCGCGTCGGATTTGGCCGGGTCGCAGAGCAGCAGTTTCGCGCCGCTGTCGCTGACGAAATACGACAGCTCATCGCCGGTATAGCCAGTGTTGAGCGGCAGAAAGACGATGCCCGCCTGCACGCAGGCGGCATAGACCGCAAGCGCCTCGGGCGATTTCTCGATCTGCGCCGCGAGCCGGTCGCCTGGCGCAAGCCCCGCCGCGCGGAACGCATGGGCATAGCGCGCGGTCAGCCGCAGGAACGCATCGTAGCTGAGCGTTTGCCCGTCGCCGAGATGGAGAAACGGGGCGCTGCGGCCCGCATGGCGACCGAACAGCGTGTCATAGAGAGGGTTGGCCATGGTCTTGTCCTTCATTCCGTCATCTTGGCGGCTGCTGAGGCGAGGGCAGTCACCTCTGACGAGGCGGCAATCTCGCCCGAGGCCGCAAATCGTTCGTGGTTTTGCGAAATCTGGCGCAGGTCGTAAAGGTAATTCACCATCACACCGCCCGATTGCTTTTGCCCGTTGGGCGAAAGATCGGCACCGGCATGGATCGCATGGACCGACGCGCCGTTGCCGAGGTGAAACCGCGCCACCGGGTCATAAGGCCCACCCTTGTCGCGCTTGGCATGGAGAAGGTACTGCGCTGTGATCTGGCGGCGGGTGTCGGCGTCTTCGGGAATCGTCTTGTCACGCTCCGACAGCCAGCGGGTGAGGCCGGGAATCGGCGAGAGGGTGACGAAGGTCTTGAGATTGGGCAGTTCCTGTGACAGGTCCGCCACCACCTGCTTGATCAGCGAGTTGCCGAAGGAAATGCCCGCCAGCCCCGACTGGCAGTTGGAGATCGAATAGAACACGGCGGTGTCGGCGGCGTCGGGCGCAATGGCCGCGCGCTCGTCCGAGAGCACGTCATGGATCGCGCCGGGCACCCCGCGCGTGAGCGCCACCTCGACGAAAATCAACGGCTCGTCGGGCATCGCCGGGTGGAAAAAGCCGAAACAGCGCCGGTCGGTCGGCTGCAACCGGCGGCGCAGGTCGTCCCAGCTGTCGATGGCATGTACCGCCTCGTAGGCGATGATCTTTTCCAGTACATCCGCCGAACTGGTCCAGTTGATCGGACGCAGCACCAGAAAGCCGCGATTGAACCACGAGGCGAAGAGGTGCTTGAGATCGAGATCGACCACCGAAAGGCCCGGATTGTCACGCGTAAGCCGCAAGAGGTCCGAGCGCATCGCCACAAGCTGCGCAGTGGCCCCCGGCACCTGGTTGAGGCGGCGGGCAAGCTCCTGTCGCGGCGGCTCTGCCGCGCTCATGAAGGCACGGTAGGTGTTTCGGTCAGGCTTGGTCTCAAACGCATCGAGCGTGTCGCGCACCGCCTCGGGGTCAACACCCATATCCTGCGTCAGGAACTCAAAAAACGCCAGTTTGCCCGCATCGTCCATGCCCGCGTACCGATCAAGGATCAGCCGGGAGAGCGCCATGCCAGACACCTCACCGGAACTGCCCAGAAGGTCACGGCAAAGCGCCTCGATGCTGCGATTTTGCCGGTCAGGTTCGGCGGCGCCGCGATAGCGCCGCTCGAACACCGTTGAGAGAAGATCCGCCAGTACGCTCATCAGCCCAATCCCATCACTGCATTCGGCAACCATGTGGCCAGTCCGGGGAACAGGCACAAGAGGATGATCGCGAGGATCATGCAGCCGACATAGGGCAGCGAACCGACGAGGATCGTCTTGAGCTTGATATCGGGCGCGATGCCGTTGATCACATAGAGGTTAAGGCCCACGGGCGGCGAAATCAGGCCGATCTCCATGTTGATGGTCAGCACCACGGCAAACCAGATCGGATCGAACCCGGCGGTGGTGATGATCGGCAACAGGATCGGGGCTGCCATCAGGATCACCGCGACGGGCGGCAGGAAGAAGCCTGCGATCAGCAGAAAGACGTTGATCGCGCCCATGAGAATCCACCGGTTGACGTCGAGCGTGCCGATCCATTCCGCGATGGATTGGGTGATGAAGAGCGAGGACAGCATGTAGGAAAACACCCCCGCCGCCGCGATTATGAAGAGGATCATCACGCTTTCACGGGTGCTGTCACGCAGCACCACCCAGAGCGCGCGGGGATCCCACAGCTTGTAGATCACCATGGCGATCACGAGGCACAGCAGCGCGCCGACGGCTGCAGTCTCGGACGGCGTGGCGATGCCGCCATACATCGCGTAAAGCACGCCGAGGATAATCGCGAGGAACGGCAGGACGCGGGGCAGGATCTCGAATTTCTGCGCCCAGGTATAGGGTGTTGCGCGCAGCAAGTTCACATCGCCCGAGCGCCATGTCTGGTAGAGCGACCACGCCATAAAGAGCGCGACCAACAGCATGCCCGGAATGACCCCCGCCAGAAACAGGCGGCCAATCGAGGTTTCCGTCGCGATGCCATAGACAATCATCGTGACCGAGGGCGGGATCAAAATACCCAGCGTGCCGCCCGCCGCGATGGAGCCTGCGGCGACGGAGTCGGGGTAGCCGCGCTTGCGCATCTCGGGGATGCCCATCTTGCCGATGGCGGCACAGGTGGCGGGCGAGGAGCCGGACATCGCCGAAAAGAGCGCGCAGGCCCCGAGATTGGAGATCACGAGGCCGCCGGGCACGCGGGTGAGCCAGCGTTCCAGCGCCTCGTAAAGGTCGGCGCCGGCCCGGGTCGAGGCGATGGAGGCCCCCATGATGATGAACATCGGAATCGACAGCAGCGCGAAATTATCAAGCTTGCCAAAGAAGATTTCCGGCATGAGTTCGAGCGAGCGCATGCCGTCGAAGACGATCAGGAAGCCGCCCGAGACGATCAGCAGGCCGAGCGCGACCGAGACACCGGAGAACAGCACGACGATTGTCACGATGGCGACAATGAGGCCAAGCAGAAGCGGATCCATCAGGCGTCCTCCAGTCCGAACGGGGTGTCGATATCGAGGATGAGGGCCACGAGATCGGCCACCAGTTGCAAGAGAAACAGGGCAAAACCCACAGGAATGGCCAGATACGGAATCCACAGCCGCACCGCCCAGATGGTGTCGGAGGTCCAGCCGCGCGCCCAGGCGAAATGCCAGAATTCATAGCCATACCAGAGCATGACGCTGACCACGGCAATGGAGAGCGACAGCGTCAAAACCGCCAGCCCCTTGCGCATCCGGCGCGGCAGGGCGAGCGGTATCAGGTCTACGTTCACATGCCCGCGCAAGCGTTGCACATAAGGCAGACCCAGCAGGGTCGCGGCGATCATGAGATAGATCACCGCCTCGGTTTGCCAGATGGTCGATCCGTTCATCACGAAACGGATCCAGATCATCTGACAGGTGATCAGCACCGCCGAGACGATCATGCCCGCCGAGACCCAGCCCGCGAGGCTCGATATCGCGGCGACGGCACGCAAGAAGGGGTTGTTGCCGGTGCGCGCAACGGCGCCCGAGGTCTGGCCAGCCATTTGTCACTCCTGATGGTGGTCGGAATTTCAGTGGGGG
>NZ_JAVJUC010000040.1:0-66529 GCF_040219995.1 Roseovarius sp.
CACGTCGTCGCGCCTCAGCAGGTCGCGGAACGGGTCGAGGTAGCGCTCGAGGTATGAAGCTGGTGACGCCTGCTCCATCAGTAAATCACCACATCCCGGTCCACGAGCACGGTAACCGAGGCCCCCTGATCGACATAGATCGTCGGCGCAATCGACACCTGATCGGCAATGACGGATCCAACCGCATCCTGAAGGTCGCTGCCGACATCGCCCAGGACGATGCTTGTCGTCTCCTTGTTGCTGCTTTCGGCCGCGACGGCCGGTGCCGCCCCAATCACGGAAATCAGCGCCGCCCCGCCGAAGCGCTCGGCGAACTTGGTGTCGACGAGACCGGTGAGGCCCGAGCGGCCAAGCTGGTCCCCGCCCACGGCGGCGATTTCCATCGAGGTGCCGTCCGGCGTCAGGACGCGGGTCCAGAGGATCAGGATGCGCTTCTGGTGCATCTCGATGTCGGAGCGGTATTGGCCAAAAAGGCGGGAGCCCCGGGGGATCAGGATCCGGTCCCCGGAAAACGCCGGGACCGGCTCGGAGACGACCGCGACCACGGAGCCCGGCAGGTCGCTGTTTATAGCGGTCTGGAGCGCCGCCTGGATGACGGACCCTTGCGTCAGCGTGCGTTCGGGATGGGTGAGGCGGGCAGCTTCTTGCACTTCGAGTGGGCGCGCGCTTTGCAGGAACGCCTCATTGCCCGAGAGTACCGGGCCCCCGGTTCCAGCGGCAGCAGGAGCGGCGACCGCCGCGCCCCGTTGGCCACCACGGGGACCGGCAGCGGCGACCACGGCGGGGGAGGGGCGTTGCGCGGTCAGAAGCTCTTTGGCGACCTGTTCGGCCTCGCGCTGGCGCTGCTCCTCTTCCTGGCGTCGGCGTTCTTCGAGAAGGCGCTGATCGGCAATCAGACCCTCGCGGTCGAGCTCGGCCTCGAGCCCCTCGCGCTGCGCGCGTTCGGCATCCAGCATGGCCTGCAAACCTTCGATGCGGGTCTCGGTCTGGCGCTGCAGATTGGCCAGCTCGGTTTCCTTTGCGGCGAGCGTTGCTTCGAGCGCGGCCTTTTGCTCGTCGAATGCTTCCCGAAGATCTGAGACGGCGGACTGGATTTCCGAGTTGCGGGCGGCCTGGCTGGCGGCCAGCGCCTCGCGCAGCTTGGCGATCTCGGCCAACACTTCGGCGCTCGGCTCAGGTGCTGGCGCCGCAGGCACCTCGAGCGCTTCCTCGACGGCGATCAGCGCGTCGTTGACCCGTTGCTCGGTCTCGTCAGGCGGAAATTCCAGCCGCCCGCCGGTCCCGGGGCGGCGGTCCTGGAAGGTCTCGACATCGGAGGTCTCAAGTGCGCTGTCACCTTCCTGCAGACCAGTGGCCAGGAAATACGCGACCCCGGCGCCGCCAAGGGCGAGGGCCGCGGCGAGCGCACCGACCCCGAGGCTGTTGCCCCGGCGTCCGGATTTTCCACGCTGGTTGAACTGGTCGAGGCGGTCCTGCAGATCGGGAGGGGTTTGATCGGCCATGGTCAGTTGCTCACGTAGATCGCGCTTTCGTCGCGCCAGGCGCAGATCGCCTCGTCGCCGATGCGCAGCGTCCAGTAAGTGTTCACCCCGAGCACCCGGACCGTGTTGCCTTGCTGGGTCCAGTTGACCGTCCGCTCGCGACCCTGGTCATCGGCCTTGAAGAGGGCGGGCTGGCGACTGTTCTCCGGGAAGACGAAATACGTGTAGCGCCCGTCGTCGTAGATATGGCTGGGGCGGAAATCACCTTCGCCCGAGACGCGGTAGTTGTAGTTCCGCGGAGCCTCATAGCCCTTGGGCTGGGTGGCACCCGCCGCGCGGCGTTCCTCGTCGGGGTAGCGGAAGCGCACCTCGAAGAACATACCAGTGCGGTTCGGGATCGAACCCTCGCGCAGGTGGAAGGAATAGGTGCGGCGGTTGGTGATCACCGTCATGTTGGTCGAGGCATTGGCCACATGCGGTTTGATCGTGAGAACATTGCCGAGCTCGGGGATCGGATCGACCTGGAAGCTCTCGGTGTCGCCGACAATGACCGCCTCGAACCTCTCCCCGGCCCCGAAATGAATCGTGGTCGAATGCCGCAAGTCAGTTTCGATCCGGTAGACCTGGTTTTCATTGTAGACGGCAGTGCGGATGCGGATATCGAGCGGGCCGCCTTGTGGCGTGGCTTCGGCGGATGCGGCAACGGGCATGGCAAGCGCCAGGAGGAGCGCAGGTAGAGATCTCATTTAGGTCAGTTCTCCAGGGTCTCGGCGTCGACGCGGTAGGAGGTCACCACGAAGCCCAAGGGGTTGGCCCAGACGTCCTGAAGGCGCTGGCGGGTTTCGGGTTGGAAGTCGTAACCGACAGTGGCGACGTAAGACCGAGTGACGGTGCGGGTATCGCGGGGACGGCGCAGCGTGCGGGTGAAACGGACCTGGGCCACGCCGCGCTCGATCTGGTTCACCGACTTGATCACCACCTCGATCTTGGCGTCACGGCCATAGACGGTAATCGGGTAGTCTTCGTTGGTGGAGGACCAGAGATCGCGCAGCGTGCGCGCGGCGTCGCCATCCGAACGGTCGAGCACCGAGTTGATGCGTTGCTCGCCATCGGTCAGGTCATAAGTTTCCCGATCATCGACATAGGCCACGAGATTGGCCTGGATGATGGCATCGCTTTCCGAGAGTGTCAGCGCCTGGACGGCGGCGACCCGGTCCATTTCGCCGGTTTCCTTGTCGACCACGACCACGAAGGTTTCGGTCGTCTTGAGCGGAAAGAGGCTCGCGCCGGCGACCATGCCGGCCACGCCGACCAGCACACCGGCCGCCGCGACCAACCACGCGAAGCGCTCGCGCCGTCTTGGCCCGTAGATGAAATCCGCCTCAAAAGCATCGCGATCGGGCGCGGGGGAACTGGTCACAAGCTTCTTCAAGTCAATCGTCTTTCACATCAGGGTTTGCGGAAGGCCTTGGCGGCGGAGAGAAGCGCGCCGGGGCTTTGGCGGATCATCTCGCCGGTTTTGACCACGCCCGCATTGGCCATCTGGTTCAGCTCGTGCGGAGACTTGCCGGTGACGAGGCGGGAGGTCGCGCCGGTGCCATACTGGCGCGTGTTCACGAAGCCCTGACGCGCGAGGCCGGTCAGACCCACGGCGTTGGAGGCAATGCCCACGACGCCGGTGAGGTTGGAGGCGATGTAGGGGACCGAGGCCATGATCCCGGCGCTGAGGATCAGGATGACGAGGAAGGGCAGGATGAGGCTGACGGTCTCGACATCACCCGGATCGGCGGAGGCGTCCCCGATGGCCTCGGCGATGGCGACAATGATGCCTGCGGCCCCGGCGGCGGCGACCGGCATGAGCGCATAGCCGATGGTGGCGCGGGTCCAGGCCTCAAAAAGCGACTGGGTTGGTTTGAACAGCGAAGTCACGATCATGAAGGGGGCGATCACGATCATCAGCGCGAACACAATGCGGGCGAAGGCGATGATCCCGGCGGTGACGGCGGCAAAGACGGCTGAAAGGACGAAGAAGATCGCGCCCAGGACCGCCCCGAAGACCCAGCCCGCCCGGTCGCCGATCGTGTCGCCATAGGCGGTGATGCGGGCGACCATGTTGTCGAGGCTCTCATAGACCCCGGCCTCATCGCCCGAGCCGGTGAGCGCGAGGATCGAGGCCCCGACGGAGTCGGGCACGCGCGTGACGATGTCATAGATGACGCTGAAATTATCCCAACTCTGCGCGAATATGCCCACGAGCGCCACCTTCATCCCGAAGGCAAAGCCGGTGCCGAAGGGCAGGGGGCGGAGTTGCATGACCGCGTTGATCCCGAGGAGCACGACGAGGAGCGCGGCCCCGGCCGAGATCACGTCGCCGACAGCGCCTGCCGAAGAGACAAAGCCGTCCTGCGCCACAGTGTCTACCGCGGCGTCGACCTGTCCCAGTATGTCGCGAATTACTCCCATCTATTCCGCACAGACCTCCACGACCTGAGCCTCGAGCGCGTCGGCCTGCGCGTAGAGATCGAGCACCTTGAACGGCAGACGCGGGTTGTCCGAGGTCTGGAACCGGGGCATGGCGTCAAGCGCTTGGTCCCAGGTGAAGTCGCCCAGCAGGCAGGTACAGCTCTCCGAGGCGAGCGCCTCTTCAGCGATCAGGATACGCAGAATCGCGCGGTAACCATTGCGAAGGTATGCGGTCTCGGCCAGATCGATGGGCGGTTTCGGGACCCGGCATGCGTCGGCCTGGTCCCGCGCGATGGCCATCGAGTTGAAGGTCGTGTCGCCGGAGGGATCTGTGCTCGGGGTCTGGGCCAACGCAACACTGGGCAGGGTACTCACGACAAGTGCGGCGAAGCAAAGAGACCGAATTGATGCCAAGCTGTGAGTCATGGTTTGCCTCATGGGTCCACCGCCATCGAGCGGAATTTGCGCTCATCCGCGAGGGTCGCGGCATCGACGACGCCAAGCTGGCCGGCACTGACGCCTTGCGCCGCTTCCAGCCGCCAGATTTGGGTCAGGATGATGCCGAGCTCGGCGGTGACGCGGGTGTTGAGATCGACAGCGGCCTTTAGACCGTCCTGATCATCGATGAGCCCGACCATGGTCTCGAGCCGCTCGAGGCTTTGGCCTGCCTCCTCGTGGCTTTCCTGCGCGGCGACGGACAGCATGGCGCTGGCTCCGGCGGAGGCGGCTATGCGGTTGTCGGCGGGCTGATCCGATCCCGAGAGCGTGCTCAGGCGCTCCGAGGTGAAGCCGCTGCCCGACAGCACGCGCTCGACGGAGGCCGAGAGTTCCGCACCGGGATTGAAGCCGCTGAGGAAATCGCCGCTGGCCAAGGACTGCGCGGTGTTGAGAGGAGCCACGAGCTTGCCGCGCAGCGCGCGGAATTCCTCGACTGTTGCGAAGAGCTCGCCCAACCCGCTGCCCTCGATCAGCGAGGTCAGTTGCGCCTCAAGGTTTGTGAGCTGCGACAGCTGGGTTTCCAGTTCCAGCCGCATGGTGGCGAGTTGCTGCATCTGGACATTTAGATCCTCAGCCATGTGTTCGAGCTGGGCGACGAGTTGGCCAAGCTGCGAGCCATCGAAGGTCGGCACGCCCTGAGCCGTGGCGGGCCCGCTGAGCCCGAGCGCGGTGACCGCGGCGGCGGTCAGGAGAAGCTGTCTCATTCGGGAACTCCCATTTGCATGAAGTCGCGCTCGGCCAATCGGTCGGCGACGAGGTGCTGCGCGTAGGCTGCCTCGCGCTGCTGGTTGGCGGCCATCAGCCGGACACGAAGATTGAGAATGCGGGCGATCTCGGCCTTGGCGTAGGTGTTGAGTTCCCAGGCCGCCTTGGCATTGGGCTGCGCATCGATCTGCAGGATGATCGCGCGGAGGCGGTTGATCACTTGCTCGGTCGTTGCCGAACTATCGGCGGCGTAATAGACGCCTGCCTCGGAGATGCTGGCATATTCGGCCAGTGCAAAATCCGAGGGCGAGAGCGTCCCGAGCGCGTCGGCGCCGCCAACGACAGCCAGGTATTCGTTGTAGAACTTCGAGATGTTGCGCACGTAGCCCTGGGTTTCGGCAAAGGGCGGCACGCCGCCATATTCGATGACCCGGCCCGGTCCGGCGTTATAGGCCGCAAGCGCATGGGGGATGTTGCCGAAGCGGCCCAACTGCGTGGTGATGTAACGCGCGCCGCCGCGCAGGTTGTCCTTCACATCATAGCGATCGACGCCGAGGTCAGACGCGGTTCCAGGCATGAGCTGGGTCAGCCCATAGGCGCCGACCGGGCTTTCGGCGGCGACGTTGAAGCGGCTCTCCTGCTTGATCAGGGCCTGGAAGAGGCAGCGCCACTGGGTGGCGGAGAGGCCGGCGCGGGCCACACCCGGCGCGCCTGCGAACTCGCCCGCGACCTCGACGATCATCATCTCGACGGTCTCGCGGCCCTCGCCAAAAAGGCGGCTCACCATCGGACTCGCATCGGTGTTCGGGTAGACCGCCGCCACCCCGAAATCCGCATTGCCCTCGAGCGCGCGGATATCGAAGCCGGGGCCGGTGATCGCGGCGGTCATCTCCTCGAGGACGCGCAGTTGGTCGGCCTGGACGTCGGCCAGCGTGGACTCGGTGCGGTCCTTGTCCTGCTGCACGCCCAGATCCTCGGCCAATGCCGTCACCCGTGCGATGGCGCGGCCGATCGCGGAATTGTCCTGCGTCGGAACCCCTTGGGCATGCGCGGGCAGGGTACCGAGGCCGAGGCAAAGCCCGGCGGATATGATCGCGGCGCGGTTCATTCCGGACGGGGCAGGGGCTCGAAGGTGCAGTCGGGCTTGTCCGTCTCCTGAACCGCTGCGCCCATGGTCGAGAAGGAAAGCGCGGACCGGGTCACCTGCGGCTCGCCATTGCGACCGAAGCAGGGCGAGGTTTTCTCGGTGTACTTTTCGCAAGCCGACAGCAGGCTTGCGGCAGCGCAAAGCGCCAGGAGGGGTTTTGAACTCATATCACATGTCTCCAGAAATCGGGATTGGCGCGCCAATCGGCAGGCACGCGGGCCTCGCCGGTGGCACCGCCGCCAAGGATGGGAAGGAGGTCTCCAAGCGCGGAGAGATCGGCGTCGACGAAGACGCTGTCGCCCGCCGAGCGCACAAGCGCGATGCGCTGGCCGATGGTGGGCTGGACGAGAAGGGCCGCCTCTTTGGCGTTCACGCGGAGGAAATCGTAATCCGAGATTGTGGCGCGGTCGTTCGGGAAGAGGATCTGGGTCGGTACTGTCTCGACGATGGTCTTGCCGACGCGGCTGTCGCGCAGCTGGCTTGGATATTGCGTCATCATGATGACGACGCAGTTCATCTTGCGCAGCGTCACCAGCCAGTTTTCGAGTCGCGCCCCAAAGTAGGGATCGTCCAAGAGCTTCCAGGCTTCGTCGAGGACGATGATGGTGGGGCGGCGGTCCTCGACCACGCGTTCAATCTGGCGGAAGATATAGGAGAGCACCGCCATGCGCTCGGTGGTCATGTCGAGGATTTCGGTCATGTCGAAGCCGATGATGTCGGAGGCCAGTTCAAGCCCGGCACCCTGTTCCGGCTCGTCAAAGACCCAACCGTAGCGCCCACCCGGCGCCCATTCGGCGACGCGGCTTTGCAACTCGCCATCATCATCAAGCGATTGAAACAGCGTCTCGAAACTAACGAAGCGTTGCAGCGCCGCGCCCGCATCGGCGTTCTGCCCGACGGCACTCTGGATATGGCGGGATTGCTCGCCCGAGAGCGTGCCATTGCGCGTGAGAAGGGTCGCAAGCCAGTCCGAGAGCCAGGCGCGGCCACGCTCATCGGTCTCGGTCGCAAGCGGGTTCAGCCCCGTGGGAACACCGGCCCGGATTTCGTTGTAGCGGCCTCCGAGGGCGCGCACGGCCATCTCGAGGCCGCGATCCTTGTCGAAGAAGAAGAGCCGCGCGCCGACCCGTTGCGCCTGCGCCGCGAGGAAGGCGGTGGTGAGCGTCTTGCCGGTGCCGGTGCGTCCCAGAACGAGGGTGTGGCCGACGGTCGGTTCCTTGCCCGGGCTGCCCGCCTCGTGGAAATTGAAGCGATAACCCGAGGTGCCGACCGTCGGCAGGACCGAAATGGTCTGACCCCAAGGCGACTGATCCGGCCCGCGCCCTTCGACGCTGCCGTGAAGTGCCGCGAAATCCGCGAAGTTGATCGAGGAGATCGGCGTCTTCCGCGCCCGGTAGCCGAAGTTGCCGGGGGACTGCGCGAAGTAGGTGGCTTTCAATGCCATATTCTCGCGCACGATCACCGACATGATCTCCTGGCCCACGCGCTTGATCTGGGCGGCGGCCCGTTCGAGCGTGTCGCGGTCTGGTGCATAGACGGCGATCGAGAGGTGATGGTCGCCAAAGGCGATGCGGCCTGCTTCCTGATCGTCGGCGGCTTGCCCGAGTTGCTCGCGCAGGGAAACGGCGGCATCGTCGGAGGCATGCATCTGGCGGATGATCCTTTGGATGCGCTCAGCCATGATGTTGTTCGGGATCGGGCTGAAGGAGTTCGTCAGTACGATGTCGAGCGGCAGGTCGAGCGCGTCGAGCAGCGTGACGTCTGTAAGCGCCGGATAAGTCTTCATCGAGAAGAGAGCGCCGTATTTGACCTGGCCGGTCACGGCGTCGGTCAGGGTGACCACGTCGCCGTCGAAGGTCGCGCGGCAGTTGCTGAGCGTGTGCGAGAGGGGCAGGGTGCTTTGCCCGAAGGAGATCGGGGAGAAGCTGCCTGCGTTCAGTGTGTTGAGGTAGCCCAGCCACTCCCCGCCCGACTTTGTGAGCCTCACGGGATTGGCCGAGGCAAGCGCCACCTCGAAGAAGCCCATGACCTCGTTCAGCTCCTGCAGGCGCGTCGCGCGGTCCTTGACCCAGGCCTTGCGGGCCAGCGCGCGGAGGAGCGGAATACGAGCCGAAATGTCGGGGCGCCGGATCACGCTGAGATAGAGCTGGCGCTTGGCGGGGCAGAGGTCTTTGACATGGGCCTGCCAGCGCGCGTCGATCGCGGCTGCGAAACTGTCTCCCTCGATGGGGCGCATCCCGAGATCCTGCGGCACGGAGATCCGGTGAATGTAGAAGCCGAAGGCACTGCCAGTCTGGGCGACGATGGCCGCGACCGCGCGTTTGAGCGCGTCGAGCCGGGCGTCCTCAGAGGTCATCGGATTCAGACCATCAAGGCGCAGGGTCGCCAAGAGGTCGCCTTCGCGCAGGACCATGACATCGTCTTCCGCGAGCGCAAAATACGGCAGATGCTCCGCGAGATAGCTCTCCCGCGCGAACGCCCCGCCGCCAGCCTGAAGCAGAGCGGTTCCGTGAGTGGAAAGAGTGCCCGCATCAAGCGCCAAAGCTGTCGCCTCCGTGCAGGGCCCGGTTCTTCGTCGGGCGCACTGATCCATAGGAGACGCGCAGCACTTCGAAGAAATGCGGCTCGCGGTCAGCGACGAACCAGAGGATCGGATAGGCGACAAGGCCGATCAGGAAGAACACCATCGACTTGGTCCAGATGAACGGCAGAACGACCCCGGTCGCCAGTACCACGAGGTATCCGACAGGGAGGCCCAGATACTTGGGCGGTCGGGCGAGGCCCAGAAAAAGGGGGGATCGTTCTGCCAACTCTATTCTCCAACCTCAGGAGAAGCCGTCGACGATGGTGCCGGCCGAGAAGATCAGCACGATCCCGATGATGACCGAGGCGAACCAGCCCCAGTTCAGCCGCCCCATCATGCACATGAAGCCGGTGCCGATGACCGCGAGCGTGGCGACCGCGATCCCGATCGGACCGGTCAGCGCGGCCTCGACGGTTTCCAGCATGGTCTGGATCGGTGACAAGTCCTGCGCGAAAGCGGGCGTTGCGAAAGCTGCCAGGGTTGTGGCGACGGGCAAGAGGCGGCTGAGGCGATGTCTGAGCATGCGAAGTTCCCTTGTTTTACTGAAGATCGATGAGGACCGGAGCGCGCGCAGGCACCCGGGCTGCGACGCGGATGTCCGGCGAGGAAACAGGTGTAGCCGCGAGTCGGGACCGGATCCGGTGGATGCGCGCGATGTAGTCGCGGGTCTCGGTGAAGGGTGGAATGCCGGAATGCTCGACCACGCGGTGCGGGCCGGCGTTATAGGCTGCGAGCGCCAGATCGATGTCCTTGAACGTGGCGATCTGCGCGAGCAGATAGCGTGCGGCGCCATCGAGGTTCTGAGAGGGATCGCGCGGATCGACCCCGAGGCTGCGGGCCGTGTCTGGCATCAGCTGGCCGAGCCCATAGGCGCCTTTGGGGCTCACGGCGGTCGGGTTGTAGCTGCTCTCGGCCTCGATAAGGGCGCGGAACAGGACGAGCCAGTGGCCTGCATCAAGACCCACCTTCCGGAGCGCATGGTTGCTCTGGTGGCGGGCAGCAGTCCTGCGGATCAGGTCGAGGATGTCGTCTCGACCCGAAGGAGGGGTGGCATCCCGAGACGCCAATACGACCCCGGCCTCAGCGTCACCATCCAGCCCTGCCCAAGCAGGTCGGTCTCCGTAGAAGGTCCAGCCAGACGTCCGGGCTGTGCCGTCGCGACCGAAGGCGATGACGTCAGCCGCGCTCCTCGAGGGTAATGCTGTAGTCAGGGCCAAAGCGCAGATCGCGCCCGTCACCGAACTCGAGATGATGTTTGAAGAGGCCCGGCCATATGTTGAAATACCGCGGCTCTGGCCCGTGCGGGGTGATCCGGGTCGAGACCAGAATGGCTTCCGGCTCGCCCTCGCGCAGGTAGATGCACTGGTAGCGCGGCTTGCCATCGTCCGTGAACCCCACGAGTTCATACCGGCAGCGGAACGCGATGCCCTTTTCAAAAAGGTCTTTGACACCATCGATGGTGATCAGGATCTGGTTGCGCGCTATCGGCATGTTCGGACTCTCCCCACGAGAGCCCTTCTACTTCACGACACTAAGGCCATAAAGTCATATGGAGTCAATACAACATATTGCGGAAAAAAACATATTGCACGATAGTTGCCGCAACTTTTGCGGGAGAGCGACATGAATCGACAGGCGATGGCAGCGGCGATGGGGGCGATGGCGGTGTTCGGAGCCCCTGAGAAGGCGCAGGCCTATGATATCGACTGCGCTATCATGCTCTGCATGGCGGGAGGTTTCCCGCCGAGCGCTGTCTGCGCACGGGCCTATCGCACCATGATCCGCCGCATCACGCCCTGGCCCAGCCTGCCGCCCTTCGGGGTCTGTACCTTCGCTCACGTGCCGGTCGAGCTGGGCGGACCGGGTGGAGAGGGCGAACTCGACACCAACCTACCTGAATACGAATGGCTGAACCGGACTCATGTGATCTGGTTCACCGGGCGCTCCTACGAGCCGCGTGACGAGCCGCGTCAATGGGACTGGTCGATACGTTCTTGCGATCGCGAAAACCGGACCTGCCGCTACATCCAGCGGGTTTACGGATCCCACACGCCCTGGCCCGCGACATTCATCTCGGAAAGCGGTCAGGAGATTGCCTACCCAAGCGGTGGTGGCCTCTGGCACTTCTACTCCCGCAGCATCATGGTCGAATACGGCGACTACGAGGGCAACATGGGTCATTCGGAGTGGTTTTCCTACTGATCCGAACTGTCCGATGCCTTCAGGGAGAACGGGCGAAGGTCGGCAAGATCTGTGTCATAGCGTTCTGGATCAACATGCCAACGACGGCTCACCGAGCCATCATTCCAACGGTAATCGGTGAACAGGTGAATCTCCTGCGCACCATCGTTCAGAAACCCGTCTTGGAAGGGCCAGCCTGTCTTCTTCTTACCCATTGAACTCTCTGCACTCCATTTGACTACCTCTTGAGACGTTCCACTCCAGGACGCATCAGGAGCTGGCAAATAATGGCTAGCGTTTTGTGAAGAGCTCTTTTGGATCTACGTTCAGCGCTTTGGCGATACGTTCGAGAAGGTCGAGGGAGGCGGCGAACTTGGCGTTCTCGACCTTGCCCATATGGCCGCGGCTCACGTCGGCCCGATGAGCAAGCTCCTCTTGGCTGAGGCCGCGGGCGCGTCTCAAGTCCTGGATGTTCAGTGCTACACGGTCCCGCAAGTTCATGCCCGCGAAACGGACACGCTGCGCGAAATATCGCCACGCGATATATGTTACATTCGGAAGTGCAGAGAAGAAATCTTGTAGCGGCGCGAGGTCGCCGAAATGGGATGCCTGCCGATACGCAGGTCACGGGATGATCCGTCTCGCAAACATTCTGGGCCGTTCAATCGTTCTTTCGGAAAAGGGCGGCACCGGCATTACCGGTGCCGCTAGTCGGTCGCTCCCGGGGAAAATTTGAAAGGCGACAACAGGGAGGCTGTAGAGGACTAATTCTACCGGAAATTTTGGGTTGGCCAAAAATCCCATAAGAGAACTTATGTTAGTTTTGTGGTTGTCGCGGCACCTCAGACAGCTTCGAGCGCGATTGCAATCCCCTGTCCCACGCCAATACACATGGTCGATAACGACTTTTCTCCAGGTTTGAGGTCCAGCATCGCTGAACCAGTGATGCGGGCACCTGACATGCCAAGCGGATGGCCGAGAGCAATAGCGCCGCCGTTCGGGTTCACGCGGGCGTCATCATCCGCGATCCCCAGGTGCCGTAGTGTGGCCAGACCCTGCGAAGCAAAGGCTTCGTTAAGTTCGATTACCGAGAAGTCTTCTTGTTTCAGTCCAAGTCGCGCCATCAGCTTTTCCGACGCCGGTGCCGGCCCGAAACCCATGATGCGCGGTGCGACGCCCGCGGTTGCGCCGCCCAAGACCCTTGCGATCGGTGTGAGGCCAAATTTTTTTGCGACGTCGCTGGTGGCAAGGATCAATGCTGCGGCACCATCGTTCACGCCCGAAGAATTCCCAGCGGTTACAGTGCCGTCCGCTTTTACGAAAGTTTTCAGTTGGGCGAGCGCTTCCAAAGTCGTACCCGCGCGAGGGTGTTCATCCTGTACGACGATCTTTGGCTCCCCCTTTCGCTGAGGAATCTCTACCGGGACAATTTCACGGGCCAAACGACCGTTCGCCATGGCATCTCTCGCCTTTCGCTGCGAACGCATGGCGAAGGCATCTTGGTCGGCGCGGTTGATGCTGAAGTCTTCCGCTACGTTTTCGGCCGTTTCAGGCATGCTGTCGACGCCGTATTGACTCTTCATCTGTTTATTGACGAAGCGCCAGCCGATGGTGGTGTCTTCAGCAGAATTTTCGCGCGAGAATGCAGTTGTAGCTTTTGGCATCACAAACGGAGCACGAGACATGCTTTCCACACCGCCAGCAACAATGAGATCGGCTTCTCCAGCTTTGATCGCGCGGGCGGCTGTGATTACGGCGTCCATACCCGATCCGCACAACCGGTTCATCGTCGTGCCAGGGACACAATCCGGAAATCCCGCGAGTAGCAGCGACATGCGTGCGACGTTGCGGTTGTCCTCGCCCGCCTGGTTGGCGCAGCCGAAAATCACTTCGTCAATGGCCGCTAGATCTAGCTTCGGGTTTCGGCTGGCCAGGGCCCTGAGTGGGATTGCACCAAGATCGTCGGCTCGCACAGAAGAAAGCGCGCCGCCATAGCGACCAATTGGTGTGCGGATGTAATCGCAGATGTAGACGTTTGTCATTCTTAGAGTGCCTTTGTCATATCCGGGACGGCGTCGAGCAGGTCTGCGACCAGGCCGTAGTCGGCGACCTGGAAGATCTGGGCCTCTTCATCCTTGTTGATGGCGACGATGACCTTGCTGTCCTTCATGCCTGCAAGGTGTTGAATTGCCCCGGAAATCCCGACCGCGATGTACAGCTCGGGCGCCACGACCTTGCCGGTCTGGCCGACCTGCCAGTCGTTCGGTGCGAACCCGCTATCCACCGCCGCGCGCGAGGCGCCGACCGCCGCGCCCAGCTTGTCGGCCAGGCCCTCGATGATCGCGAAGTTCTCCTCGGAACCGACGCCGCGACCGCCCGAGACCACGATCTTGGCCGAGGTCAGTTCCGGACGATCCGACGCCGCGACCTTGTCCTCGACCCAGGCGCTCAGGCCCGCGTTGCCGGCCGCTGCGATGGCCTCGACGGCGGCCGAACCACCCTGGCCAGCCGCGTCGAAGGCGGTGGTGCGGACGGTCAGTACCTTCTTGGAATCGTTGGACTTTACCGTCTGAATCGCGTTGCCCGCGTAGATCGGGCGTTCGAACGTGGACCCGTCCACGATGGCGGTGACGTCCGACAAAACCATCACGTCCAGCAGCGCCGCGACGCGCGGCAGGATGTTTTTCGCGCTCGCCGTGGACGGAGCAACGATATGTTCATAATTGCCTGCCAGGCTGACCACCAGATCGGCGACCGGCTCGGCCAGGCCGTTGGCATAGGCGGCGTCATCCGCCACCAGAACCTTTGCCACGCCGTCGATCTTCGACGCGGCCTCGCCTGCGGCAGCGGGGCCCGCAACCAGAACGGTCACATCGCCCAGCGATTTGGCAGCGGTCACCGCCTTGGCGGTGGCGTCCAGCGCCAGTGCACCACCGGCGATTTCTGCAAGGAGAAGAACAGCCATTACACGATCCCCTTTTCTTTCAGCTTCGACACCAGCTCGTCGACCGAGCCAACCATTTCCCCGGCCGAACGCGCGGCGGGCTCTGCCGTCTTGACGACGGTCAGGCGCGGCGTGACATCGACGCCGAAATCGGCGGCGGTCTTTTCGTCCAGCGGTTTCTTCTTGGCTTTCATGATGTTGGGCAGCGAGGCGTAGCGCGGCTCGTTCAGGCGCAGGTCGGCGGTGACGATCGCCGGCAGCTTCACCTTGATGGTCTGCAGACCGCCGTCCACTTCGCGGGTCACGACGGCATGCTCGCCCTCGATCGCAACCTCAGAGGCATAGGTCGCCTGACCCCAGCCCAGCAGCGCCGCCAGCATCTGGCCGGTCGCGTTCATGTCGTTGTCGATCGCCTGTTTGCCCGCGATCACCAGGCCCGGCGCCTCGGCGTCGATCACGGCCTTTAGGATCTTGGCCACCGCCAGCGGCTCGATATCTTGGTGCACGTCGTCGGCGGCCACGACGAGGATCGCCCGGTCCGCGCCCATCGCCAGCGCCGTGCGCAGCGTTTCCTGCGCCTGTTTCACGCCGATCGACACGACGACAAGCTCGTCCGCCTTGCCCGCTTCCTTCAGACGGATCGCCTCTTCAACCGCAATCTCGTCGAACGGGTTCATCGACATCTTCACATTCGCGAGACCAACTCCGCTACCGTCCGCCTTAACGCGAACCTTCACGTTGTAATCAATTAGGTGTTTTATAGGTGCAATTATTTTCATTGGCGTTTATCGTCTTGGAAATTTGCAATGGCAGTAACGGCCCGGGTTCCAGGCCGTTACTTGGGATGTGTCTCTGTCAATTCGCAGTATAACCGCCATCTACTACAATCTCTGCTCCGTGAACGAACGATGACTCATCCGATGCGAGGAACAGGACCGCATTCGAAACCTCTTCAGGTTTGCTTGGCCGCTTGAGCAGCGTGGCCCCCAGAATTGCCTGCCGGGTCTCTTCGTCGGCGTGTAGCAGATCTTTTGTCATGGGAGTATCGATGACACCGGGATGGATCGAATTGACACGTATGCCACTTTCGGCCAGGTCGACTGCGCAGGATTTGGTCAACATCCGTACGGCGCCTTTGGATCCAATGTAGGCTCCCGCCGAAGCGGCACCAACAATCCCATAGATTGAAGAAATATTGATAATTGATGCTTTTTCGGTCTCTTTCATCAATGGAACCGCGGCTCGGATACCGAGATAAACACCGCGTACATTGACGTTGATCGTCATGTCAAATTCGTCAGGCGAGGTTTCGTGGAGCGGCTTCAGAATGAGAATGCCAGCGTTGTTCACTAGCACATCAAGTCGACCAGCACTTGATTGCACCGTGGAGATGACATTCTTCCAATCTTCTTCAAGCGTCACGTCATGCTGAATGAATTCCGCCTTCCCTCCGGCTCCAATGATACCTTTTACTACGCTTTCACCCGCTTCCGTATCACGGTCGGTTACAAATACATGCGCGCCTTCACGTGCCAGCGTTTCACAATGGGCTTTTCCCATGCCCATGGCGCCACCTGTTACCAGTGCGACTTTTCCGGATACCCGTCCCATAGTTCTCTCCTGAGTGTTCATGAACAAATTTAATTGTTTCCGCCGGGTTTTCTTAATGCCCGACGGAATTCTTTACACCTTCTCGGCAGTGCGGTCGCGGATCAGGGATGTATAACCTTCCTCCTTAACCGCACTAATGGCATTGCGATAATTGCCAATCCCGGCCATGTAGAACATCACCGCATTCTTCTTTCCGGGGATATTTGCGCCGAAGATCCAGCTTTCAGCTTTGGGGAAGAGTGTCATGTCGGCGATTTCACGGCAGGTGCCAACCCAAGCGTCGCGCGCCTCCACGGTTGGCTCCACACTTTGAACCCCCTCTTCTTCCATTGCGCAAATCGTGTCAGCGATCCATTCAACTTGCGTCTCAATGCTGGGGGGCAGGTTAGTGAAGGGGCCATTAGGGCCAAGGATCATGAAGAAGTTAGGGAAGTCTACCTCCATCATGCCGAGGTAACCGAGTGGGCCTTCCTTCCAAGTGTCGCGCATGGTCACGCCTCCGCGTCCGCGGAGGTCCATTTTGACGTAATTGCCGTCGACCGCATCGAAACCAGTGGCAAAGATTACGATGTCAAGCTCATGCTCCTCGCCGCTTTCGAGACGAATGCCGTTCGGAGTGAACTCTGCGATCGGATCGGCCTTCACGTCGGCGAGGGTCACGTTGTCTCGGTTGTAGACCTCGTAATAGTTGTTTCCGCAAAGCGGGCGCTTGGCGTAAAGGTCCTTCGGCGTCAGTTTCTCTGCGACCTTGGGGTCCTTCACGATTTGCTTGATCTTGCCCTTGATGAAGTCAGCGGCCGCATCATTGGCCACTTGGCTGGTCGCAATATCGCAAAAGGTGCCAAACATGAAATAGAAACCACCGCCGCGCTGCCAGGCGGCTTCGAAGACCCGCTCCCGTTCCTCGGGCGAGGCGGTTTCGGCGGGTTCGGCGCTTTCTTCGAAGCCGAAGGCCACAACAGAATTCTTCACTTGATTCCAGATATTATCGTAGTTCGCCTTTTGCTCGGCGATGGTAGCATCGTCTTGCGGGGTGTTCCCAATCGGCACGACATATTGTGCAGAGCGCTGAAAAACAGTCAGGTGTTTTGCAATTGGTGCCGTTGCAGTGATAACCTGAACACCCGTCGAGCCGGTGCCGATAATGCCCACGCGTTTGTTGCTCAAGTCCACTCCCTCGGGCCAGGCACCTGTGTGTAAGATACGGCCTTTGAAATCATCGATGCCCTTGAATTTTGGAACATTCGTTGCGGACAAGAGACCGAGGCCAGTGACAAGGTATTTTGCGGTAACTGTCTCACCACTATCAGTGATCACGTTCCAGAGACCGGTTTTTTCATTATAGTGCGCGCCATCCACTTTGGTGTCGAACTTGTAGCTGCGTCGAAGATCGAGATGATCCGCTACCTCGTTCATGTATTCGAGGATCTCGGGCTGGGTCAGATACCGGGTTTTCCAGCGGCCTTTTCGAAGCAACTCTTTGTCAAAAGAATAGCGATAGACATAGCTTTCCGTGTCTGACAGCGCACCGGGATATCGGTTCCACCACCAGGTGCCGCCAACGTCACTGGCGCTGTCATAGCCCCGGACGTTCAGTCCCTGCTCGTTGCGAAGTTTGTGGACAGCGTAAAGCCCGCCGAAGCCCGCGCCAATGACGACTGCGTCAAAATCCGCTCCGACCGTTTTAGTATTCTCAGTCTGAATGTTCATATCACTCCTCCCAGAGTAAGACCGCTCCGCCCCGCAGATTGCGGGTGAGATGCTAGATGAATGTTTCGTAGGGGTTTGTCTCGCACCGCACCGCAATGCAGTGCGAGTACAGGTCTCAGAGGGCCCGATACCATGCGGCGATGCGACCAAGTTCCTCGTTTGCCTCGGGCGCGCGTCCCGAAAGCGCGGGAAAGACATGCTGCATGCCTTCGACGATAGACAGGGTCACGTTTACGCCCTGTGCCTTGGCCTTTTCGTGCAACCGTTCGGCATCGCTCTTAAGCGTCTCGGCCCCTCCGGCATTGATATAGAGCGGCGGGTAACCGGTGAAATCGTTCTCCAGCGGGTTGGCCAACGGATTAAGCGGATCCGTGCCTTCACCGAGGAACATCCCCGCCATCGCTTCGAGGATCGGTTTGCCGACTAGCGCATCGGTTTCCGCGTTGGTTTCCAGTGTTTCCCCGCGCATCGCCATGTCGAGCCAGGGCGAATAGGCGATGACCGCTCCGGGCAGTGGCAACCCAAGTTCGCGTAACTTCAGCACGCTGGCGATGGCAAGATTGCCGCCAGCACTGTCGCCAGCCGTCAGAATATTTCTTGCCTTGAAACCCTTATCCAGCAGCGCTTTGTATGCGGCTACTGCATCTTCGATCTGCGCCGGAAATGGGTGCTCGGGTGCGCGCCGATAGTGCAGGATCACCGACGTAACCCCAAGCACCTTAGCGAGGTGCCCTGCCATTTTTCGATGACTATCGGCTGAGCCGACGGCAAAGCCGCCACCATGAGTGTAAACAATTACACGCGAGGTATCTGCCCCGGCTGGTAGGGCCCAGATAGCCTCAACTCCTCCGACATGATCGCTTTTGTAGCTAACGTTTTCCGGCTCTAGTGCGGGCTGCCCCCATTCATCGAACATGCTGCGCAGGTTCGCGATCGTCAGGTCTGGGTTCTCGACCATCTGATCGGTCCAATTCTGATAAAGCGCCCGCAGCGTATCGGCTTCTCTACTGATTTCCATGTTTATCCTCCCAAGCATAACATTTGGCAAAGCCACCAACTGACGTCGCCAATCTCGAAGACGTCAAACGGTCAACGGCATACGCCAATTATCTCAGAGTAAGGGCGAAAAATGCGCCATGTATTGAACAATCCTGCTTTGGAAATAGTATGATCGTGCTCAGCCTGTCGTGAGGCAGATATGCCCGTTACTAGGCTCTGTTGATGGCGTGGATACCCCCTCCCGACGGCATCGCAATGTGCCACTATGATGAGCGTTAAAAGCCATCACAGAAGGAAGGAGCATCTATGTCCGAAATTAAAATTATCGGTGTCGACTTGGCAAAGCGCGTTATCCAGTTGCATGGTGCGTACAATGATGGGTCAGTCGCGTTTCGCAAAAAGCTTTCACGAGGCCAGTTTCTCGCGTTCGTGGCACAGCAACCCAAATGCATGATCGCCATGGAGGCGTGGCCACGGCGTATGGCTGGGGCCGCGAATTTGAGAAGCTGGGGTGCGACGTGCGGTTGATACCGCCGGTCTATGTGAAGCCGTTCGTCAAACGCCAGAAGAATGATGCGACCGATGCAGAGGCCATCTTGGAGGCTGCATTGCGTCCAACCATGCGCTTTTTCGCAGTGAAGACGGAAGATCAGCAGGCCCGTGCCATGCTGTTTCGCACGCGGCAGATGTTTGTCGGCCAGCGCCCCCAGATGATCAACGCTTTACGCGGCCACCTCGCCGAACACGGATTGGTCGCGGCCCGCGGGCCTGCCCATCTCAAGCGACTCGCGGACGCAATCGCAGGTGATGACACCGCGCTGCATGCTGAGGTTCGTGACCTCGGCCGGATGTATCTGGGGCAGATTGAGGGGCTGAATACGCGTGTTGCAGAGCTTGACGCGAAGATGCGATGTGCCGCCAAGAAAGCCGACTTGGTGCGCCGAACACAAACCATGCCGGGCGTGGTTCCTGTCACGGCGCTTGCGATCGAGACATTTGCCCGTGACCTGGCCACCTTCCGGCGCGGGTGCGATTTTGCCGCCTGGCTTGGGCTTGTGCCGAAGCAGCACTCGACGGGCGGCAAAGCCCGGCTCGGGAAGACCTCGAAGATGCGACAGCGCGACTCCGGACACTCTTGGTCTCTGGCGCTATGGCTGTCCTCCAGGCTGTCGAGCGGTTTGACACACCGAATAATGGCTGGCTGAAACGCCTACTAACCCGCAAGCCGCGCATGGGTCGCCGCGATTGCGCTGGCCAACAAGATGGCGCGTGGCCTCTGGGCCATCATAATGAAACAAGAGGATTACCGGAATCCGGTGGCGGCGATGGCATAGCGAAGACGGCATGCCACGACGTCCCGGTAAGTTGGGAGTGTGAGGAGGTCACTGAAAAGTAAGGGCAAAGGATCGATCAGATCCGGGTCAGAGAAAGCAGCATTTGTGCAGGAGCCACCGAGCTCGGTTTGTTGATATGCCTCTGGTCCGCGCATCGCCATACCGGCCCGCGGTTACATCAGCGCCGCACACAGAGGCCTGATACATGACCGCACCCGATCACACGCTCGCGCCGTTCAAAAAATCACTTGCACCAATGGGGGCATGCATGCACAAATCCCGTGTCGGACTCATCTTATGAATCCAGCGTGGTAGCTGAGGTGCATGAGCAGACCGACAACCCCGACATACAAGACCATGAACTGGCCCGCTTATAACGAAGCGCTCAAGCGCCGTGGCTCGCTGACGATCTGGTTTGACCCCGAGATGAGCTGGGAGGCCGTGCCGACAGGCAGAAGAGTTACAGCGACGCCGCGACCCAGACCTGTCTTTCGATGAAGGTCCTGTTCGGCATGGCCTTGCGACAGGCGACCGGGTTCGTCGAGAGCCTGTTGCGGCTGATCGGTCTCGACTGGACGGTGCTCGACTTCAGCACCCTGTCCCGGCGCCAGAAGACCCTGGCCGTGAACATCCCGTATCGCGGCTCCAAAGGGCCGTTGCACTTGTTGGTGGACAGCACGGGGATCAAGCTTGAAGGTGAGTGGCATGCCCGCAAGCATGGCGGCCCCAAGCGACGGGTCTGGCGCAAGATCCACCTCGGGATCGACGAGCAAACGTTGGAAGTGCGCGCTGTTCAGATCACCGGGAGCCACATCGGTGACGCTCCAGTGTTACCCAACCTTCTTGAACAGATCCCGGCAGACCAGCAGTGTCACGGCTGACGGTGCGTATGACACACGAAAATGCCAGGACGCGATTGCGGACCGTGGCGTCCACGCCGTTATCCCACCAGGTAAGAACGCAAAGTCTTGGAAGACCATCACCGCCTAAGCCGCGTCGAGACGAAGATGCACTGTGTTAAGTTGCTGGGGCAGCGCCTTATGGCGCGGGACTTTGACCGTCAGGTCGCGAAAACCCTTTCTAAATAACGAGGCACCCTCCAGTCGCAAGGGTCCTCTTTGACAAGCGCGCTAAACAGCGCGGCCAACCGATCCTTGCCGATATTTTTGGCGTGGTGCATCAGGCCTCCCCGCCAGCGGGGAAATCCGTAGCCGTGAATCATTACTAGGTCGATGTCTTGCGGTTTTTCTGCGACGCCTTCGTCAAGGATATCGCAGGCTTCCGCCACCATTGCGAGCAAGAGCCTTTCTACGATTTCGTCAGCTGAGAACTCCCGGCGAGTGAAGTTCATTTCTTCTGAGACACGGAGTATTTCGCTAGCGACCAGCTCCGAAGGTGAGGGTTTGCCGTCCGGCCCATAGTCGTACCATCCGGCGCCCGATTTGCGTCCTAGGCGTTTGTGCTTTTCGACCAGCCGCTCGACCAAGGGCATGTGACCACAGCAGTTCCCTTCTGCAGCGGCCTTGCGACGGATATTCGCGTAGGCGATGTCCAGCCCCGACATGTCCTGTGCAGCATATGGACCCATCGCCATACCGAATCCGCGCATAGCCGCGTCGATCTCGTCGACAATAGCCCCCTTCACCAGAAGGCGATTAGCGGCGTGACGGTAGCTAGACAAAATTCGGTTTCCGATGAAGCCATCGCAAACACCAGACAGTACCGGGATTTTACCAAGCCTGCGCGCCAGCACAAATGCTGCACCTAATGTATCGTCTGACGTTCGGTCGCTCCTGACGACTTCCAGAAGCTTCATAATATGCGCAGGACTGAAGAAATGAATCCCTACAAAGCGTGCTGGGTGCTTCAACCCATCAGAAAGCCGATTTACATCGAGATAGGATGTGTTTGTGGCAATAATCGTCTCGGGCGGCAGAGCACCTTCGAGTTCGGTCAAGATCGCGCTCTTGACCGCAAAATCCTCGAAGGCCGCCTCGATTGCTAGATCGGTTGGTGGCAGAGCGTCATAGCCTGAGACCGTAACCAGCCGGTCCTCAACCGCCTTTCCCGCATCGGGGGACAGAATGCCGCGACTGATACCCTGATCAATCAGCTTTTGCAGGTTTTCTCTGGCCCACTCTGCGGACGAGGCACTGCGTTCGACGACAGTCACCGAGATCCCTGCGGTCGCTAGCGTGTACGCAATAGCTGCTCCCATATTACCACCACCGACCACGATGGCGGTTTCAGCATCTCGGGAAGGTCGGGGGTAGGTGCGCCCCTTGTTGGTTGCGGTACGCTCGGTGAAGAAAACGTGCCTAAGGGCCCGCGCCTGATCCGAGGCACGAAGGTCCAAAAACGCAGCGCGCTCGCTGGCCAGTGCGTCGTGCAGCGGCGTCATCGCGCTGGCCGCGACCAGGTCCACCGCAACATGCGGGGCATTCTGGCCAGGCATACGCCGCGCTACCTGCGCGCGGGCGACTTCCGCTGCGAAGTGGTTTGGCATTGGTGAAGGAAGATTGTCGGGTGCCTGTGCCGCCTCTAGAACAGCGTCATCGAGAGCTATGGCCGCGCCAAGCGGGTCATCGGCTAGCAGCTGGATCAGTCCTATTTTCAGTGCCTGCTCGGCGGAAACAGCCTTCCCGGTGACGATCATGTCAAGCGCAGCTTCAATACCGATAAGTCGCGGCAGTCTTTGGGTTCCCCCTGCGCCAGGCACGATCCCCAAGTTTACCTCTGGCAGGCCCAGTTTGGTAGAAGTTGAGGCGATGCGATAGCAGCAAGCCAGAGCAATCTCTAGTCCCCCACCAAGCGCAGCCCCGTTGATGGCTGCGATAGTCGGAATCGGAAGGTGCGCAAGTTGCAACAGCACGTCATTTAGTTGTGGATCAACAGGCAACTGTCCGAATTCCTTCGCATCCGCGCCCGCGACGAACGTCGTTCCTGCGCCGGTGATAATCAGCCTGGTAGCGCCAGTTTCGAGGACTTGGAAGATACATTGTTGTATTCCAGCCCGAACCTCCGCGTTGATTAGGTTAAGCGGCGAATTGTCTATGGTCAGAATTGCTGCGCCATTTGAGAAGCTTAATTCAACAGGCATGGGCATCCTCACAGCACTGGCGCTCGATTGCGCGAGATAAATTTGGTATTGAGATAGCCTTCGAAGGTTTCTGTCCCGCCTTCAGTCCCATAGCCGCTGTCTCTTACGCCGCCAAACGGAGTCTCGGGCAGAGCCAGGCCGAACTGGTTGATGCTTACCATACCTGCCTGCAAACCCGCAGCTGCTTTATCTGCACGCTCCAACGAATTGGTAAAGACATAGGACGCCAGCCCGAAGGGTAGCCCGTTGGCCCGCGACAGTCCGTCCTCTATTTCACGAAAAGACGAGACGACAGCAATCGGGCCGAAGGGTTCTTCGCGCATCAAGTCGATGTCGTCGTTGGGCGTATCGACGACTGTCGGGGCATAGAAGTTACCATGATTCCCAACCCTTTTGCCTCCCGTCAACACCCGTGCACCGTTTTCGCGGGCATCCTCGACGAGCTTTTCCATCGCATTCACGCGTCCGCGATGACACAATGGCCCCATCTGTGTGCCCTCGGTTAAACCATCGCCCACCTTTACGCTCTCAAATGCTGAAACTAGCTCGGACAGAAATCGGTCGTAGATGCCTTGTTGTACGTAAAACCGGGTTGGGGCGATGCACACCTGGCCTGCATTGCGCAGCTTGTTGCCCGCCAAGGCGCGCGCCGCGGCCGTGGCATCGGCGTCGTCGAACACCAATACGGGCGCGTGACCGCCGAGTTCCATCGTCGCCCGCTTCATGTGGCGGCCAGCCAATTCTGCCAGATGCTTGCCCACCTCGACCGAACCGGTGAAGGTGATCTTGCGCACCTCGGGGCGCGCAATAAGAGTTTCCGAAATGAAGGCCGCATTACCCCAGACAAGGTTCAGACAGCCTTCGGGCAAGCCTGCATCCAGCAGATAGCGCGCAATTGCCATGCAGCCCGCCGGAGCCTCTGCCGGGGCTTTCAAGATCATCGTGCAACCTGACGCAAGCGCCGCCGCGACCTTGCGTACCGCTTGGCTCAGCGGAAAATTCCAAGGCGTGATGGCAAGGCAGACGCCTATCGGTTCGCGCACGACAAGCTGCTGTACCCCCGGGCTGCGCGATGGAATGATGCGCCCATAAATGCGCCGACATTCCTCGGCGTGCCAGTCGACGTGGTCAGCTGAGGCGCGGACCTCAGCCAAGGCCTCAGCCAGCGGCTTGCCTTCATCGAGAGTGATCCAGCCAGCGATCAGTCTGTCATTTTGGCGCAGCAGGTCGGCAAACCGTCGCAAAATTGCACTTCGTTCCATGGGAGAGCTGTTTTTCCATCGGCGAAAAGCTGATTCGGCCGAGTGAACCGCATGGTCCAGATCTGCGGCGCTAGCCTGCGGAATCTGTCCGATAGTTTGCCCGTTTGCAGGGTTTATGACTGCACGATCCTCCGGCGTGGGAGAAGCGATCCAGTCCCGTCCGATGAGGTGCTGGATGGTCGGATAATTCATTTCTTTCATGGCGTTATGCCCTCGCTCAGTTGTGTCATCCGCAGGATCCGGCACGAAGGGGACCAGATGGACGACTTTAGTTTTCCGCATAGCGGAAAAGTTTACCACAGTATTGACGCGGACGTTATCGATCGTTTAGATGTGTTTCAAGACGCATAATTCTTCCCGAGGAGGGATGTCGTGAGACCAAGGAAAGACCGCACCAAGGACGCCGAGAGACAGGACCGCGATTTTGTCACGGCGTTGGCGCGCGGCTTGGAGCTGTTGCGGGCCTTTCGGCGGGAAGGGGAAGCTCTGGGGAATGGTGAGTTGGCCGAGCGCACTGGCCTGAGCAGATCGACGGTCTCAAGGCTGGCCTATACACTGAACAAGCTGGAATACCTCAGCTACGATCCGGATACAGCACGCTATCGACTGGCCCCTCCAGTGCTTTCGCTGGGTTTCTCCTGCCTTGCAGGGATTCCGCTGCGGCAACTCGCAAAGCCCTTTATGCAGGAATTAGCCGATTACACAGGTATGCCGGCGGCCATGGCCAGTCGTGACCGACTATCGATGGTCTATCTAGAGCGGTGCAAGGGCACCAACGCCGTCACGCTGGCGATTGAGGTTGGTGCCCATATTAAACTGGCCACTACCGCGGTTGGTCGCGCCTGCATAGCGGCACACGGCCCGGATGAGCAGGCCAGAATTCTGGCCCTTGTGGAGGAACATGAGGGTGACAACTGGCCGAATGTGCAGCCCGGAATCGAAGCAGCTATCGAAGACTACCAACAGTACGGTTATTGCACGTCCTTCACGGAGTGGAAGCGTGATGTGAACGCAGTAGCAGTGCCCTTCGTGCCGACGGACGGCTCACCCATCATTGCCTTCAACTGCGGCGGTCCTTCGCAAACCCTTACGCGCGATTGGATCGAAAGCGACGTCGCGCACCGCCTTGTCGATCTTGTCCGCCGCGTTGCGGCGGTCGCACCCTGAACAATAGAGAGCATAATGGCCCTTGATACAGATACCCTTTCCCAGTTTCTCGACGCGCTCGACCGCTTCGTGAAAGAGCGACTAATCCCTTACGAGGATCGCGTCGCCGATGAAGATGTGATTCCGCCTATGCTGGTCGATGAAATCCGCACGATGGGCCTTTTCGGCATGTCGATCCCGGAGGATTTCGGCGGGCTTGGCTTGTCGATGATAGAGGAAGTGCAAGCCGCTTTCGTTCTTGGCCAGGCTTCGCCTGCGTTCCGGTCGCTAGTTGGCACAAACAACGGGATCGGCTCGCAGGGAATCATCATCGATGGAACCGACGAGCAGAAGGCGAAGTATCTACCAGCTCTCGCCTCCGGAGATATGATCGCATCCTTCGCCCTAACCGAGCCAGATGCTGGTTCGGATGCTGGCGGTCTGCGCACCACTGCGCGGCGTGATGGAAACGATTTCCTACTGAACGGCACGAAGCGCTACATTACCAATGCGCCGCGTGCCGATCTATTCACGGTTTTTGCCCGGACCAGTCCAGAGGTGAAAGGTTCTGCCGGCGTAAGCGCTTTTCTCGTCGAGGCAGGGACGCCGGGCATAACGCTTGGCCAGCCTGACAGGAAGATGGGGCAGAAGGGTTCGCACACATGCGACGTCATCCTTGACAATGTCCGCGTGCCTGCCTCGAACATCATCGGCGGGCCGGACCGTCTGAACAAGGGCTTCAAAACGGCAATGAAAGTCCTTGATCGGGGCCGACTGCATATTTCTGCCGTCTGTGTGGGCGCCGCCGAACGGCTGATCCGTGACAGCCTATCCTATGCGATTGAACGCAAACAATTCGGTGAACCCATCGCTGAAAAGCAACTGATCCAAGCCATGCTGGCTGACAGTCGCGCCGAGGCCTTCGCAGCGCGTTGCATGATCGAAGAAACAGCACGCCGCAAGGACGCTGGTCAGAACGTGTCGACTGATGCTGCCTGCTGCAAGATGTTTGCCAGTGAGATGGTAGGTCGAGTGGCCGATCGCGCAGTGCAAATCCACGGCGGTGCAGGATACATGGCCGAATATGCGGTCGAGCGCTTCTATCGCGATGTGCGTCTCTTCCGCATCTACGAGGGGACAACCCAGATTCAGCAAATACTGATCGCGCGGAATATGATCCGCACTGCAGCAGCTTAACAGGAGCGAAGACAAACTATGGACTTCAATTTCCTTTCCACCCCGAGGATCGTCTGCGAGAGCGGTGGGCTTGGCCGGATCGGCAGCCTGATGCAAGATTTGTCTTGCACCCGTGCGCTGGTCGTGACGGACCCGGGCATATTGGCCTGTGGTTTTGCGGACGAGGCAGCCGCCTCACTTAGGGCTGCTGGCATCGAGGTTGAGATTTTTCATAAAGTCAAAGCGGACCCCCCGATCGCTGTCGTCGAGGCCGCGGTAGAGGTCGCGCGGGCCTTTGGTGCTGACGGAATCATCGGACTTGGCGGCGGCAGTTCACTGGACACTGCCAAGGTCATCGCAGCGGCGGTAGCCAACGATCAACCGATTACGGACATGATCGGGATCAATCAGGTCACCGATAAACGCTTGCCACTGATTCAGGTGCCAACCACGGCAGGGACCGGATCAGAGGTAACATGGGTGTCCGTGCTGACTTCGGAAAGCCACGAAAAAAAAGCGGTATATGCACCGCAGCTTCTGCCTGACGTTGCCTTGCTAGATGCAAAGCTAACATTGGGAATGCCTCGTCACATCACAGCGGCCACGGCGTTAGACGCAATGGTTCACGCCATTGAGGCAGTAACCAGTCGCACCAGAAAGAATCCCATTTCCGATGGAATGGCGGACAAAGCGCTGGTGCTTCTCGGTCAGAACTTACCAATCGTCATGGAAACGCCTTCGGACCTGTCAGCGCGAGAGGCCATGCTGTTGGGGGCGACACTGGCTGGGATGGCCTTCATTAATGCCAGCGTGGGGGCGATTCATGCCTTGTCATACCCACTGGGAACAGGTTTCAAGGTTCCTCACGGGCACGCAAACGCTCTGGTCGCAGGACCAGTGATGAGGTTCAACATGCCCGTTGCAGAAGCTGAATATGCTCGTCTATCGCGGTTACTACTGCCCTCGCGGCCTTTTAACTCTGATGCGGCTGCGGCCCATGGCCTGATCGACGAGATGGAACGGATGCTAGTCGAAAGCGGACTTGAGTCTCGACTTTCTGGTGTCGGAGTGACCGAGGCAGCCATTCCCGGAATGGCTAATGAGGTCGTGACCGGTATCACGCGATTGCTGGAGACCAACCCGCGCGACATGACAGCCGAAGATGTGTCGCGCCTCTATCAGGAGGCGCTTTGATGGCTGGCTCATTGGACGGGATCAAGGTGGTCGACCTCAGCCGCGTGCTGGGCGGGCCTTACTGCACCCAAATGCTTGCGGATCATGGCGCTGAGGTCATCAAGGTGGAGCCGCCTCTGGGCGACGAGACCCGCAGTTGGGGCCCGCCTTTCAATGATGAACTCAGCGCCTATTTCTCTGGCGCCAACCGCAACAAGCGGTCCATCGCTATCGATCTGCAGCAACCGGAAGGGCGCGACCTGATATTGCGGTTTCTTCAGGATGCAGATGTTTTAGTTCACAATTTTAAGTCTGGTACTCTTGAAAAATGGGGGCTTGGTTATGATGATGTTCTCAGGGCACGTTTTCCTAGACTGGTACTCTGCCACGTGACTGGATTTGGTTCCGATGGCCCACTTGGCGGTTTTCCCGGCTATGACGCCGTGGTACAAGCTATGACGGGCCTCATGAGCATCAACGGCAATCCCTCCGAAGGCCCGACACGCATGGGTACGCCCATCGTGGACATCGGCACCGGTCTGATCGCCTGTAACGCTATTCTCGCCGCACTTTTGGAACGGGGCCGGTCCGGATTGGGCCAAGCCATCGAAGTGCCGCTATATGATTGCGCGATCAGCATGATGCATCCCCAAGCGGCTAATTCCCTCATGTCCGGACAGATACCAATGGCGACCGGCAATGGGCATCCAAATATCGTACCATACGACATGTTCGAAACAAGTAATGGCAAACTCTATCTGGCTATCGGTAACAATGGTCAGTTCGCAAAACTCTGTGACGTGCTTGGCCTACCTGAGGTGCCCTGCGATCCACGATTTGCCGACAATGCCGCGCGTCTTGCGCATCGGTCAGAGATGACAGAGGTCTTGTCAGAGTGCCTGGTGCAACATGACGCCTTCAAACTTGAGCCGGTGCTTTTGAAAGCTGGGATTCCCGCCGGAGTCGTTCGGAATGTGAATGAAGCGTTGGAGCATCCACACACCCGACATCGCGGAATGGTGGTATCAGTTGGCACCTACCGCGGCACCGGCGTGCCAGCACGCTTGTCGCGTACCCCCGGAGCGGTTCGCGCGGCACCGCCTCGCTTCGGGCAGCATAGTAGGCAGTTGCTTAGCGAGGCTGGACTGACAGAAGCTGAAATCGATAGATTGACTCAAGCGGATATCGTTCGAGAAGAACCGCGGATGCGCGAGACGACCTAAGCCGAAATTTCAGCTCAAGCGGACGATCGTGAAAAAGTTCAGGGAGGCCAAGATGGAAAGATTGCTCATATCACCGGACCGGATACCCGAATGGATTCCCGGCACGACTACGTTGGACAGTTCCGGGTGCAACTGGAACGGCATTACCCTGAAGGGCTATCGTTATGAGCGACAAGACGCGGCAATTCCCCCCATGCGCGACTATATGATTGTTGCATATGATGGCGCGCCAACCACTATGCGCCGCACGAGTGGCGGCCCATGGCAAAGCGCGCGCGTAGAGAAAGGTAGGATTTCCTTGCTCACGCGTGCAGAGGAATCCACTTGGAGTTGGTCCGAGCCTATCACGGTTAGACACGTCTATCTCAATCACAGCGAACTCGAAAACACGGCCCTTTCGGTCTTTGATCGTGACCCGAAGTCCATTGAGATCAATGATTGGCTATCTGCGAAGGACCCCTGTATCCTGAACTGCATCCAATTGCTAGAGAATGAGCTAAAGAACGGTGGAATCGGCCAGAGATTGATCATCGACGCCCTGCGCAGCCAGATCGCCGTTCACCTTCTGCGTCAGTACGCCAAGGTCTCTTTGACCAGCGACGCAAACTCGAACTTCAGCCCTGCTCAAAGGCAGAGAATCATCGATCTCGTTGAAAGCTGCTTAGGTGAAAACCTCAGTCTGGAAGACATGGCCGCATCTATCGGTTTCAGCCAGTTTCACTTTTCGCGTCAGTTCAAGGCGGAGTTTGGGTTGGCACCGTATGCATATGTTTTGCGCAAGCGAATATCGAAGGCCCAGGAGATGCTGAGAAAGGGTAATGCCCCCCTGAAAGTGGTCGCGCTTGACTGCGGTTTTGCAGATCAGAGTCATTTTAGTCGAACTTTTCGAAAAATGACAGGCGCGACCCCCGCCGAATTCCGGCGCATGGCATAATGACCGGAAAACTATTCCTTCCTATCGCTGTCACGCACCAGAGACAAAGAAATGTTGAGCCCGTAACGCTGCAATGAATGTACCAGAAACAGAATTTAAACCACGATTTGCCTTCGAACGCAGGATTTTCTTTGGCGACTGTGACCAGCTGGGAATCGCCTTTACTGGCCGGATTACGAATTTCGCGCTGGAAGCGATCGAGACTTTCTGGGACGATTTGCTTTCAGGCCGGGGCTGGCTTTTTCTACTCACGGAAAGAAACACGGCCATGCCTTTTGTCTCTATGGACCTACAATTCCATGCGCCGGTGAAAGCAGGCGCGAACCTAGCATGCGAGGTCTATGTGGTCCATGTCGGGGAAAGTTCAGTTGGTCTAAAAGTTGTCGGCCGTCAGCATGACTTGATTTGCTTCGAATGCGAAACGAAGTCAGTTTTCCGAGATGCTTCAACATTTGGTAAAGTCAAAATTGAAAGCTCAATTCGGCAGATTTTGCTCGCGGAAGTGGGTTCGGAAAATCAAACAGTGAGCTAGGCCTGTAGGCTTTGGAGACAGCAAAGCCTGTGCAAAACGATCTCATGTAAGGGAACACAAGAAAAAGCCAGAGAAAGGGAAGCCCGGGTGCCGGGCTTGAAAGGATAGAGAGAGGCTCTTCCGGGTCCGGCGTGACAAGGACCCTGACCATGGCCAAGACCACAACCCGCCCGAAACCCGCCACTGCGAAGAAAACCGAAGCCACTGAGTTGTCCGTGCCTGGCGGCGGGACCGACATCCGGATGATCCCGCTCGACCAGTTGGAGCCGAGCCCGCTCAACGTTCGAAAAGTTGCGGCCAGCGCCAGCGACGATGCTGAGCTCCTCGTCAGTATCCGCGAGACCGGAATTAAACAGAATCTGGTGGTTCATGCGCTGTCAGAGACACGTTTTGCAGTCGATGCCGGCGGTCGTCGCCTCAAGGCGCTGAAGCAGCTCGCTGAGGACAGCGTCATCCCCGCCGATCACCCCGTGCCCTGCCTCGTCGATGATAAGCGCAACGCCATCCTTACTTCTGCAACTGAAAACCTCCAGCGCGCGGCGATGCACCCCGCCGACCAGTTCGAGGCTTTTGAGGCGATGATCGCCGAGGGCCGCAGCGAAGACGAGATCGCGCTCAAATTCGGCGTCTCCGTCGACCTGGTGCGCCGCCGCCTCAAACTCGCCCGTGTCGCGCCCGAGATCATCGAGCAGTTCCGCGCGGGTGATCTGACCCTTGAATGCGTGATGGCTTTCACACTGACCGACGACCATGATCGCCAGCTGGCGGTCTGGAACGCAGTGAAGGGCGGCTATCACATCCATCCGCAAAGCATCAAACGCCATCTTACCGAGACCGCCCATTCGGCGAACTCGGCCATCGGGCGCTTTGTCGGCATTGAGGCCTATGAGGCGGCGGGTGGTGTTCTGCTGCGCGATCTCTTCGACGACCGCGCCAGCGCCCATATGGAGAACCCCGAACTCCTAGAGCGTCTCGCCATCGAAAAGCTGCAGGCTGCGGCGAAAACCTTCGAGGGAACGTGGAAATGGGTCGAGGTGCATCTCTCGGTGGATTACGGCGCGTTTCGCAGCTTCGGGCGGGTCTATCCGCAGGACATCGACCCCGATCCGGACCTGCTCACCGAAGAAGAACGTCTCATTGCGCGCGAGGAAGAACTGGCGGCGAAGAATGACGGCGAGGACTGGACGGACGCGGAGACGGAAGAATATTATGCCATCGAGCCGCGCCTGCGCGAGATCGAGGCCCTGCAACGCGAACGGCAGCCTTACGCGGACGAAGATCGTGCCATCGCGGGCGTGGTTCTGACCATCGGTCATGACGGCGCGCTGCGTGTCGAGAAAGGCCTCGTGCGGCCAGAAGATATCCCCGCTGCGGTCGTCCCGAGCGAAAATAGTGCTGACGCGGGTGATGCCCCGTCTCCTGTCCGCCCGAACGTGACGCCGCCAACCTCCTCGACACCGGTGCCCACCTCCGACCCGGCCGCGACCTTGCGCAAGGCGAACGGGATTTCGGCGAGCCTCGCCGACGATCTGCGCGCGACGCGTCAGCATATCCTTCGGGCGCATCTGGCGGCGGATTTCGAGGTGGCGTTCGATGCGATGCTCTACGCGCTCTGCGAGCAGGCTCTGGGGCGGTCCTACAACAACGAGGCGCTCGATATCTCGATCCGGCCCTTCCAGGCGCAGAACCGCGAGGTGCTGCATTCGGATACTGTTGCCCAGAAGATGCTCGAGGCGCTGGAGCAGGGCCTCGCCACCGACTGGATTACGCTGGAGAAGCCCGAAAACTTCCGGGCGATGTCGGCGCTGCCCATTGCCGCCAAGCAGGCGCTTTTCGCCTGGGCGACGGGTCTGGCAGTCAAGCCGCAGCTTTCCTCCGACAATCGCCCCTCCCCGATCATCGAGGAGATCGGCGCGCGTCTTGACGTCGATGTGGCGGCCTGCTGGCGCCCGACTGCTCAGAATTACTGGGGTCGGGTCAACAAGGGGCATGCGGTCGCTACCGCGCGCAAGCTCATTGGCGACGATTACGCCGAAGATCGCAATCGCGAGCGTAAGGGCGATATCGCGGCCGCGATGGAGCGGGCCTTCGCGGAAACGGCCGGCGAGACGGAAGGGTTCGACGCCGCAACGGTTGTCAGGACGACGCGCTGGCTGCCCGACGGGATGGTGTTTGCCGGTGCGGCGGAGGCTGTTGCCGACATGGCAGGCGAAGCGCCGGAGACCGAGGAGGGGGATGTGTCCGCCGAAGATTCTCTGAGCGACGCCGAGAGCGATGAACCGTCGTCCTTGCCCGCCTTCCTCAGCGAGGATGCGGCTTGACGAGCCGCACGCTGACCTGATCACGACATGAGCCTTGGGCCGTCCTCACATCGAGGGCGGCCCTTTCCGGCTGACGGGTTACCAACAGCCGATATCGGATCGGCGGGCCCGTCCCGGAGATATCCCATGACCACCACACTTGACCTCGATCCCGTTAAGGAAGCCGCACTCGTCGCTTCGCAGAATGACGCCTTTCGTCGCTCTATCCTTGGCAATATCCTCGTCACCGATGCCCCGCAGGGCCAGTTCGTGATGACCCGTGGCGTTGCAGCGCTTGGGCCCGATGCCCAGCTTGCTCTCACCCGCAGCGTGGCTTCATTTGACGCGTTCAACGCTGACAGCGACCCGCAAGGATGGCACGAGATGGGCGTCATCGACCTCGACGGCACGAAGGTCTGGTTCAAGATCGACCTGTACGACGTCGACTACACCTATGGCTCGCCTGAGCCCTCCGATCCTGATCAGACGCGCCGGGTCCTGACCCTGCTTCTGCCGTCGGAATACTGACGCCCCTTTTTCACCGACATCGCCACGGATCGCCCTTGCACAAAGGGCGGTCCTTTCGGGCTGGCGGGTTCCAAGGGGCGCGATGATCGTGTCCGGCCTGCCGCAGGAGACCAGAGATGGCCAAGACACTCGACTACCAGATCACCCTCTATCCCGCACATCGCGATGGCGCCTTCGTCGTCACCCAGTTCCAGATGCTGGCGAACTACCCCGAAAAGCGCATCGAGGCCGCGGGCATGGATGATCTGATCGACCAAGTGACGCAGTTCGCGATGGAGCACGGCGAGAGCTGCAGCGCCTCGGTGCGCTGCCTCGCTCCGCGCAAACCGCCGGGGTTCAAGCGCGCGACCGAGAATTTGTATTTCAACCTGGTTGACCGGACGGCTGAGAAACGCGGCGACGCTGCGGCCTGAAGCCCCCCAAAGGAAACCTCCGGGGCGCGGCCTGCAAGACGGTCGCCCTCACCCTCCCTCAATTCCAAAGGACCGAAGATATGACACAAGCAAATGATTTCTACGCGCAGATGCTCGAAGCCCAGAGACGGGCAGCCGAACAGCGGGTCGAGACCCGCGCGGCGCTTCTCACCGAACTGCGCGGCCTCGGCGTGACCGGCCTCGACGTGCAATATGAAGGCTATGGCGATTCCGGCAATGTCGAGGAGGTCGTCGTGACGCCTGACACGATTACCCTGACAGAAGAGCTGCGGCGACGGGTCGAAGATTTCGGCTGGGACTTTGCCTATGCGCTGAGCCCTGGCTTCGAAAACAACGAGGGCGGCTATGGCGAATTGACCTGGGCGCTCGAGACGGACAAGATCGATGTCAGCCACTCGAACCGCTTCATCGAGACCGACACCACAGAACATGAGGGGCTCTGACATGGCACATCCTCTCCACCACGCCGAAAGCTCGGCCCGTAGATTTGGCGGTGTTCCAGATGATTACCAACATGTGCATGACTGGTTTGACTCATCTAAAGAGCACCTAGGTCTCTTTGTTCACAGAGCCCAAAAACATCATACGGTCGGGATTTATGATGCCGAGCGGGTGTTCGGTCGCAGCCTGATCAACAGCGCGGGCCGGGTCGTTCCGATCCGCTGGATCGGCGAGCAGCATGTGCGCGAAGACTGCCAGGGGCGTATCCCGTCACTGGCTGACTGGCTCGGACGCATACAACCCGAACCGTGGATGGCCAATGGCCGGATCGACAACGACCCGACGCAGATCGGCAGCGATCCGCGTGCGGCCTGGGTCCAGGCGGTTGCGGGTCACCAGACCATTCTTGGCTTTGAGGATTGGCTTCTCAAGGTCTCTGTCGAGCACGTCCAGCATCGCCAGAATCGCGCCGCCGCCTGATCCGCCGGGCGGCAAACTCACCAACCATCTGATCCCATCCAGATCGACCCGCCTGCGCCACAACCGGCTTGGCGGGTCGATTGCGTTTCGAGAAAGGACATGGACATGCAAGATCCCGTCTACGAGGAGGTCCACCAGGGCCACACGATCAAGATCTACCACGACCCCGACGCTGAGGACCCACGAGAGTGGTGCAACCTCGGTACGCTGATCTGCTGGCACCGCCGCTATCGGCTGGGTGACAGCCATCAGTACGACAGCCCTGAGGCGTTCCTGCGCGATCTTGCGGGCGTCTCGGATCAGAGCGATCTCTCGATGGATCGTCTGCGGGACCGCGCCGAGCGGAAGGCAATCATTCTGCCTGTGTTTCTCTATGACCATTCCGGTCTCGCGATGAACACCGTCGGGTTCCACTGCCCGTGGGATTCTGGGCAGGTCGGTTACGTCTACGTGACGCTCGAAGCGGTCCGAAAGGAATTCGGTGTAAAACGCGTGACCAAGGCCCTGCGCGAACAGGCTGTAGACATCTTACGTGGTGAGACCGCCGACTACGATTCTTACCTTGGTGGGCGTGTCTATGGTTACATCGTCGAACAGGGTGGCGAGGAGATCGACGCTTGCTGGGGGTTTGTTGGCGCCTATGAGACGCATTGTTTGCCGGAGGCGCGGAATGCCGTTCCTCGGTCCGATCCCCATGCGCCACCCGCGACCGGTGCATTGACCGCATATCCATAGAATAACTCGCCGCCACACACCGGAACTATGGGCAGCACCCGATCGCGGACATGCATTGCTGCATTGCAGAAAAGTCATAGCCCGCCCATTGTGCGACTGCAGCATTGCTCCTATGTTCGCTCTTGTGATCGGTTCTCTCCTCCTCCCTGAGCCGATCCGGAATAATCGGCGGCATCCACCTCCTCCCGGATGTCGCCTTTTTATTTGCAGATCCCCATTCTGAGCTCTTGCGATTTCTCCTCGTTGACCATTCGGTCCCCGAGCTTGCTGTGTGTCGGGTCCGTTTCGCTGGAGGTGCCCAAAATGCAGGCACGGCCGTGTCCCAGCAGCCTGGCATGGGTTTGCGCGACAACGCCCACAGCGTCATCCCCAGATTTTGTGGATAAGTTTTCGCTGCCAAGACTTCAGTTTTCGAGGCCATGAAAGAGTGAGAGACAGGGCGGGAGGGGTGACCCCTCCCGGGTGAGAGAGTGCACGCGGGGCTCGGGGCCAACCCTCAACCCCGGAGATTGCCGATGAACGCTCACCCCCATTCCGTCCAACTTGCAACCGAGCCCGAAGCCCCTGCCCTGCCGGATGCCCCACGCTTCGCCCAAAACCTGATGCAGGCTGCGAAAATCCTCGTCCCCGTTTTCGAGGCAGGCAGGTCCATCGACGCCGCCGCACTTCGCGCCGCGATGGAAGATGCTTGCGGTGCCAGTGACACAAGTGGTGCCTGGGTCTGGAAAGACGCCTATGAGGCGGCCGAGGTCGCCCAAATCCTTATACTCTCGCGCTACGGCGCGCTGATGCAGCGTCAGGCACTGTCGCCGCAGGCCTTCCTCACCATGATCGAACGTTTCACGGCTCTGGCCCCGTCTCACACGCGCCGCTCCGAAGACAGTATCCGTCTGCAACAGTTTTCCACGCCTTTGCCCCTCGCGGCCATCGTCGCGCAGGCCGCCGGGTTTCGGGACGACGACCTGATGCTCGAGCCGTCGACGGGCACGGGCATGCTGGCCATCTTTGCAAAGATCGCTGGTGCACGGTTGGCGCTGAATGAACTTGCCGACACGCGCCGCGCCCTACTGGGGCAGTTGTTCCCCGATGCCGCCGTATCTGACCACGATGCTGCCTCGATCGACGATCGTCTTGATCGCTCGATCACGCCCTCGGTCGTGGTGATGAACCCGCCGTTTTCCGCTGCCAACCATGTCGAGGGCCGGTTTAGGCAAGCGACCAGTCAGCATGTGCTTTCCGCCCTGGCACGCCTCGCGCCTGGTGGGCGGCTTGTCGTCATCACCGGCGAAAGCTTCCGTCCCTCTTTGAAATCCTTCCAGTCGACATTTCAGCGGATCGGCCAGAGCGCCGATGTCGTGTTTTCGGCCCCCATCGACGGCAAGGTCTTCGCACGGCATGGCACCACGATCGACACGCGGTTGACGGTAATCGATAAGCGCGCGGCTGGTGCTGAAGAGACCGCACCGGCTGATATTGACGCCGCCTATCATCCGATCTGCGCGACCACGAGTGATCTTCTCTCCGTAGTACTCGCCCATTGCCCGGAACGCCGCAGCCCCCCGCCCTGCCCCACCACATCGGCCCTTTCGGTCCCGTCTCAGCCGACCCGCACCAACCTCCACGCCCTGCGCAACGCAGCACGCAAAGAAACCCGTGCGCTCGCCGAGGAACGCGCGAAGCATCCGTTCGACGACATCGAGACGGCCCCGCTCGACTACTTGCCAAAAGCCTGGAGCGAACCCTATGGCACGTTGCAGGACACGGTCTACGAGGTCTATGACCTGCAGGCGATCCGGATCGACGGCGCGGCGGAGCATCCGACAGCACTTGTGCAATCCGCCGCCATGGCCTCGGTGCCGCCGCCCGTGCCGAGCTACCGCCCCGTTCTGCCGAAGACCCTCGTTCGAGACGGTCTCCTCTCTGCGCCGCAGCTCGAAAGCGTGATCTACGCGGGCAATGCACACGAGACGCATCTCAAAGGCTTGTTCAAGCGTGGCGAGATCGAAGGCCAACTGATTGCAGCGGCTGAGGGTGACGAAGGCGCCTTCCGCCTGCGCAAGGGCTGGTTCCTCGGTGATGGCACTGGATGCGGTAAAGGGCGACAGGTCGCGGGTATCATTCTCGACAACTGGCTGCAGGGGCGTCGCAGGGCGGTCTGGGTCTCAAAAAGCGACAAGCTCATCGAGGATGCGCGACGCGACTGGATGGCGCTCGGCGGGCGTGAAAGCGATATCGTGCCGCTCTCAAAATTCCGCCAAGGCAGCGACATACGCCTGCCCGAGGGCATCCTCTTCGTTACCTACGCCACGCTGCGCTCGGCTGAACGTGAGGGCAAGGCTGCCCGCCTCGAGCAAGTGACCTCCTGGCTCGGCGAGGGGTTCGACGGGGTCATCGCTTTTGATGAAAGCCACGCCATGGCCAATGCCGCCGGCGAAAAGTCCGACCGCGGCGACAAAAAGGCCTCTCAACAAGGCCTTGCGGGCCTCGCGCTGCAAAACGCCGTGCCCGACGCCCGCGTACTCTATGTCTCGGCCACCGGGGCGACGGTCGTTGGCAATCTTGCCTATGCTTCGCGCCTCGGTCTCTGGGGCACGGGAGATTTCCCCTTCGTGACGCGGGCAGAATTTGTCGCCGCGATGGAGGCCGGGGGCATCGCCGCCATGGAGATGATCTCGCGCGACCTGAAGGCGCTTGGGCTCTATCTCGCGCGGTCCCTCTCCTATGCCGGGGTCGAATACGAGATGCTGGTCCATGAGCTGACGCCCGCCCAGGTCGCGATCTACGACAGCTACGCTGATGCCTACCAGATCATCCACACCAACCTTGAGGCTGCCCTACAAGCCTCTGGCATTTCGTCTGATACCGGCACCTTGAACCCCCAGGCGAAATCCGCCGCGCGCTCGGCGTTTGAGAGCAACAAGCAGCGCTTCTTCAACCACCTCATCACCGCCATGAAATGCCCCTCTCTGATCCGTTCGATCGAGGCAGACCTGGCGGCCGGTCATTCGGCGGTGATCCAGGTGGTGTCGACCAGCGAGGCGGTGATGGAACGGCGTCTCGAAGAGATCCCGCCTTCGGAGTGGGATGATCTGCAGGTCGATTTTACGCCGCGCGAGAACATCATGGACTACCTGATGCATTCCTTCCCGACGCGGCTCTTCGAGCCTTACACCGACGAGAGCGGGGATCTGCGCTCGCGCCCGGCCGTCGATGGCGATGGCAATCACATCATTTGCCGCGAGGCGGAGCGGCGGCGGGACGAGCTTGTCGAGCATCTCGGTGCCCTCGCCCCAGTACAGGGTGCCCTCGACCAGATCCTTTGGCATTTCGGAGGGGAGGCTGTGGCCGAGGTCACGGGGCGCAAACGGCGCATCGTGAAGACGCGGGAGGGGCGGCTCAGGGTCGAGAAGCGTCCCGCTTCCTCCAACCTCGGAGAAACCCAGGCCTTCATGGATGATGCCAAGCGCATCCTGATCTTCTCCGATGCCGGTGGCACCGGGCGCAGCTATCATGCCGATCTCGGGGCCAAGAACCAGCGCCTGCGGGTGCATTACCTCCTTGAGCCCGGCTGGAAGGCCGACAATGCGATCCAGGGGCTCGGGCGCACCAACCGCACCAATCAGGCGCTGCCGCCGCTGTTTCGACCCGTCGCAACAGACGTGAAGGGTGAGAAACGGTTCCTCTCCACCATCGCGCGCCGCCTCGACACGCTCGGGGCGATCACCAAGGGGCAGCGCGAAACCGGCGGCCAGAACATGTTCCGCGCCGAGGACAATCTTGAGAGCCCCTACGCACGCGCGGCGCTGCGACAGTTCTTCTACAAGCTGCGGGCGGGCAAGATCGACGCCTGCTCATATGCCAGGTTCCAGGAGATGACCGGGCTGACACTCGATGAGGCGGATGGCACGATGAAAGAGAATCTGCCGCCTATCCAGCAGTTCCTGAACCGCTGTCTGGCACTGCGGATCGACATGCAGGACGCGATCTTCGAGGCTTTCGGCGGGTTACTTTCGGCCATCATCGAGGACGCACGGCAGGCTGGCACGCTGGACGTCGGGCTAGAGACCCTGCGCGCCGAAAAATTCGAGATCGTCGACCGCAAGGTGATCTTCGAACATGAGGCGACGGGGGCGACGGCCACCGCCCTGACCGTTGAGCGTACGGATCGAAACGATCCGCTCACCCTGTCCCGCGTGAAAGCCATCTGCGCTGATAACAAAGGCGCGACGCTCTATTGGAACAAGACCTCCAAACGCGCGGCCCTGATGGTGAAGGCGCCGGCCTTCATGGATGAGGATGGCGTACCGATCCTGCGGGTGAAACTGCTACGGCCCATGGCGACCGAGATCCTCGCCCTCACCGAGTTCTCGAAATCGCACTGGGAAGAGATAGACGATGCGATGTTCGAACAGCTCTGGCAGGCTGAGGTCGACGCGGTGCCGCAGTTCACCACATCGAAGATCACGCTGATCTGCGGCCTCCTCCTGCCGATCTGGGACCGGCTTCCTGCCGACAACATGCGCATTTACCGCCTGCAGGCCGAGGACGGGGAGCGCGCTATCGGCCGTCTCGTCAGTCAGGAGCAGCTCCTGAATGTCTATTCACGCCTTGGTCTCGATTGTCAGATCGAGATGTCGCCGCAGGAAGTGCTCAGCGCGGTGATGGAAGCCAGGACGACCCTGAACCTCCTCGGCGGCTACCAGTTGCGCCGGTCGTTGGTCATGGGACAGCCGAGACTTGAGCTGATCGGCGCGTCGGGCGCGGCCCTGCCCCGTCTGAAAGCGATGGGTTGTTTTGCCGAGGTGATCCAGTGGAAGACTCGGGTGTTCATCCCAGTGGATGGCACTGACGTGCTGGCGCGGGTTCTGGCTGAGCACCCGGTGGGTGCCAGCGCAGCGGATGTCGCCGCATGAGCGCGCGGCGCAGCATCGCAGACCTCTCGGCCGCTCTGGCAGACCGTGCCGAGAGTTTCTGCCGCCAGTATTTCCCCGAGGGTCGTAAGCAGGGCAATTATTGGCAGGTCGGCGACACGTCCGGTGCAAAGGGCCAAAGCCTCGCCATCCGTCTGCAAGCTCAAGGTGAGCGCAAGGCCGGATCCTGGCAAGATTTCGCGACGGGTGAATATGGCGATCTCATCGACCTGCTGCAGGAACGGCTTGGGTCGGTCACGCTCAAGGAGACGCTGAGGGAGGCCCGGTCCTTTCTCGGCGAGGCCCCCTGCCCTGCCGCACCTCGAGACACCCAAAGGGCTGAGCGCCCTGATGCAGCCTCCGCCAAACGCATCGCGCGGGCGCGGAAGCTCTTTGCCGCTGGCAAGCCGGTGCTTGGCACCCCGGCCGCCACCTATCTGCAGGGGCGCGGCATCACACGGCTTGGACCTGCCCTGCGCTATCACCCTCGAGTCTTCCTGCGGCAGGGCGAGGACGATCCCGATCAGCCGCGAAGGGCCCCTGCCCTGCTCGCAAAGATCACCGACAAACGGGGCCAGATCACCGGATGCGCGCGGGTCTATCTCGACCCGTCTACCGACGGGTTGGCCACGATCGAGAGACCCAAACGGATCCTTGGGCAGCTGCACGGCCATGCCATCCGCTTCTGGGCCGGCGCGGGTCGCTCGGATCTCATCGTCGGCGAAGGGCTCGAAAACACCCTCTCAATCGGAACGGCTCTCCCGGAGTTCGACCTCGCCTCCTGTCTCACCGCCACCCATCTCGGCCTCTTCATTCCATCGCCGGGGATTCAGCGCATCTGGATCGCGCGGGACAATGACGATGCCGGACGCAATGCATCCATAAGATTGCGTAACCAACTGGAATATCGAGGAATTTCCTGCGGTTATCTCGTCCCTGAACTGGGCGATTTCAACGATGATCTGCGGACATTTGGCAGAGATGCGCTGCGCCGGTCTCTGTTAGGGGCCATGAAGGCAAACGGTCTGGAGATCGAGGACGGATGAGCGCCAGTCTCCCCGGTGATGCCGGACAGGGCAAAGGTTCCGCGGGTTCGATCTGATCCCGTTTGGATAAGGGGAGCGATGGACCGGCGGGTCGGGGCAGAGTGCCCCTCGCCCGGGCAGCAATGCCCCCCGAACCAGAAAATTCCCCTGCCCCTTCGGGCCATTCCTCGCGGGAGCAATTTTCCGGCCTTGGGCGCATTCTCCGCTGCGCTCCGATCCTGACGGATGCGGCCCGGTCGCCGCCGGTCCTGATATCGCCCCATCCAAATCGGGTCAGATCAAACAGAGGAACCAGACAATGCCCCATCAGACAGACATCCAAGAGGAGACCGGCGTGACCTCCGGCATCCTCGACCACCTGGCACTTCACGGCGCAACACCGGGACCCGGCGAGACCGATCACCGCCCCCTGCCCCAGCCCGACGAAGTCGAACTCGCCATGGCGACCCTCTTTGACACCACCATCGGCCTCCTCACTGGCAGCCAGTTGGAAGACAATCTCGAAGAGATGCTCTGGTCCCTCACCTCGATCTTCCATCGTCGGCTCACCCATATCCAGAAGCTTCTCGACGACAACGAATTCGAGGTCAGGGAAAGCTTGGGGCTACAGGACGGCTCCGAGGTCGCCTCGGTCGAACTCGAGCGCCTCCAGATGATCGGGCTCAAGCTCTGGGACCATCGCGACGCCTTCGAGCAGATGCGCGATCTGGCCGTAGACCACTTCTCGGCCGCCACCGGTTCGCCCTGGCTCCCCCGCACCGGATCCAAGGTCTCACATCGCGGCCTCACCTCCGCCGTGGTGGACAGCCGGGCCTATCTCTCGGCCAAGCGTCGCAAGGAGACCGAGGTGCACTGCCCCGAAGGCACGCGGATCGCTTTCTCAGGCGGGGACTATCAGGCTTACGATCTGATCTGGTCCGTCCTCGATGCCACCCATGCGAAATACCCCGACATGGTGCTGCTGCATGGTGGCACGCCCAAAGGCGCCGAGATGATCGCGGCCCGCTGGGCAGATACCCGTGGGATCACCCAGGTGGTCTTCAAGCCCGACTGGAAGAGCCACGGCAAGGCCGCCCCCTTCAAGCGCAACGACAAGATGCTCGAAACCATGCCACAGGGTCTGATTGCCACGCCCGGTTCGGGCATCACCGAGAACATCGTCGACAAGGCCCGCAAGCTCGGAATCCGCATCAAGAGGATCGGGGCTTAGGCCCCGGTTCACGCCCCGCGCAAGAGGTCCTGTACGACGGAAGGCTTCTTGGCGATCAATGCCAGCAGAACCTGTGCTGGGCCTGTCGGGTGCCGGCGCCCGTGTTCCCAGTTCAGGAGCGTACCTTTCGCGACGCCAATGCTCTTCGCAAACTCGGCCTGGGACAGGCCCGTCCGTTGCCGGACTTCGGCGACATCGACCTCCGCCACGGAAACTTCATGCACTTTGGCGTCGGCCAAATCGCCATTCGCGAAGGCCAGAGCCTCTTCGAGGCCCTTGGATACGGTTTCAAATGCACTCATGTTGCGTCTCCATATTTCGCGACAAGCGCCTTGCTCATCTCTACCGCAGCAGCTTGTTCGGTCTTTGACAGGTTGGCTTTCTCATTCTTGGCAAAGACCGTAATCAGAAAGATCGGCATATGGGTCCCGCCAAAGACATACACCGTCCTGAAGCCGCCACTCTTGCCGCTCCCCTCTCTCGGGATGCGGACTTTGCGTAATCCGCCGCCAAGAGAGACGCCCGCTTCCGGATTGGCGGCAATGAAGTTGATCGCCGCCTCACGCTCCTGGTCCGACATGATTGCCTTGGCGCGCCTTTGGAATTCGGGCAGTTCGACCACTGTCTGCAATCGCGTCATCTCTTGTCCCATATAGGTTTCGGCGGTGTATGTGTCAATGACGTATAGCATGAGCACTGGAAGGACAAGTCGCCGACGCTTGCCGGAGCTAGAGAGGATGTCCCGTCCGTTGGTAGCGGCGGCCCTTGGTCAAATGTCCTGTCGCATTTTCTGACCTAACCAACCAGCCGGGCTGTCATCTAGGGCTATTGGGTGGTTGCTGTGTCTCGTGGCGACCCGGTCTTTCGTTCCACGCTCTGATCGCGCCGAGCACTCCTCCGCATCGTGGGCGCTTCAGCGAAGACTATCGGCACGTTAGTGATCCTGGGGATGCGACTTTGACGTCTGGACTATGTCTCATCTTCGGTGAATTTGGAAGGAGTCAAGACACTCGTGGCATCTCCCTCGGCCGTTCACCCAGTTTCCTTCGTGGCCAGGGCACTTCTCCCGATGTGTTGCTTTGCATGACACGCTGGTCGCAGCTGTCGTCCCGTCCACAAAGGTTGTCGCCGATCTTTTTCCCCTGACCCACCAAAGAACAGGGGTGGGCCATTCCTCGCGCAGCAAAAAGACCGGCGCCTGCCCCTCTCCGCTGCGCTTCGCCTTCGGAGTGGTCGGGCCTTGGCCAGCTGCATGACCGCACGTCGTGCTGCAACGCAAACAAGGAGAAGAGCAATGACCACGAACTGCATCAAATTCACCAGCGCCGACATCGAAACCGCCAAGGGCGTCGGCTCCATCTCGACCTTGACCTTCGACCTCGACATCACAGTCGAACCCGTCGCGAGCACGAACCCGATGGCCCCCACACACCGCGTCCTCGGCCGCTCCCCGCGTGGCAAGCTGGTTGAGTGCGGCGGCATCTGGAAGAAGCAGAACAAGGAGACCGGCGCCGACTACTTCACGCTGACCATCCGCGACCACGGCTTCAACGCCAACCTCGGCAAGGCGGCAAGCCAGGACGATCTGTCCCTGCAGGCGATCATCCCCTGGGGCCCCAAAGACGCCGCGTGACGCAAAGAATCGGCTGGGGCAACCCAGCCGATTCTCGTTGTCTCCTATGGCACTGACACGATTTATTATGTGTTGGAGTGGCATGGGCGATGTGTTTGACGGAACCAAGTGACCACGGTTCAGATGTAGAACTTTTCTGATGCAGCTCGCTGCGTGGCTGTCGTGTTTGCGGATCCGCTAGGCGTTTCGACGCTTCAAGCCATGTGCCGTTTGACAGCCGTGCAGTTACATAAATGTATTTTAAAACAGTAGGTTAAAGTATTTTTACCGCGCCGTTCGAGTTGAGTGCTGCGCAGAAGGCCGCACCGTTGGTTCCATATGTTGGGCCGCCTTTTTCGCCGCTCACTATAGCTTGTCGCCGCATCTAGACTCGATCGTGCTGCGGGAGTGCATAAGCCACCGCGTGAAAATCGTTGTTAAGACTCATTTTTCCGTGTAGATGACACTTTAAAGGGATAAATTGCTGAAAAAGCGATATTTAGAGGGCAGGCGGATGCGAGATAGGTCATTTACGGCTGATACGAAGGATCAACCCTTCGACGAGATCATCCTTCAACAGGGAGAGCTGATTTCTGACCGTCTCAATATGTTGCGGCAGGAACAGTATCCTCCAGATGCCCAGAAAGGTCTACGTCAGTTTTCGCTGGCGGAGGTCGCTTATTATCTCGGCGTGACCCAGTCGACAATCAAGAAGCTCCACCTAGAAGGTAAGGGGCCTGATCCCGAAACCTCGTCGTCGGGGAGGCGTAGTTATTCAGCTGAGCAAATGCTCGAACTGCGGGCGTATTTGGACAAGCATGGTCGGCCTGGAAAGCGGCGGTATGTGCCCCATCGGCGTGAAGGTGAGGAACTGCATGTAGTTTCTGTCGTCAACTTCAAAGGCGGGTCCGGAAAGACGACGACTGCGGCTCATCTGGCTCAGCACTTGGCGCTGAAAGGGCATCGTGTACTGGCGATCGATCTTGACCCGCAGGCATCACTGACAGCTCTGCATGGTATTCAGCCGGAGCTCGATAATGTTCCATCGCTCTACGAGACGCTCCGCTACGATGATCAACGCAAGCCAATTATCGAAGTAATCCGACCAACGAACTTTCCTAACCTTGATATCGTGCCTGCAAGTTTGGAACTTCAAGAGTATGAGTACGATACCCCCGTTGCCTTGACGAGCAGCGACCCCCACGAGGGGCGCCTTTTCTTCACTCGGATCTCTAAGGCGCTCGACGAAGTCGATGATCGCTATGATGTCGTGGTGATCGATTGCCCACCGCAGCTTGGCTATCTCACGCTGACCGCACTGACAGCCTCGTCGTCAGTCATCGTCACCGTCCACCCACAGATGCTGGACGTTATGTCGATGAGTCAATTTCTGCTCATGCTTGGCGGAATCATGAAGACAATACGAGACGCTGGCGCGAACATGCGACTGAAATGGTTTCGCTATCTGGTTACCAGGTTTGAACCCACTGATGGCCCTCAGAAGCAGATGGTCGGGTTTCTGCAGGCGATGTTCCCGAACCAGATGCTTACCGCGCCTGTTTTGAAATCCACGGCGATCTCCGACGCTGGGATTACTAAACAGACACTCTACGAGGTCGAGCGCTCCCAGTTTGTTCGCACAACTTATGACCGGGCAATCACTTCACTGAACGACGTGAACGATGAGGTTTCGGAGCTGATCCACAAAGCATGGGGGCGCGAATGACGACGTCTTTGACAGCCGTGCAGATTGATAGTTTTGACAGCCGTGCAGACAGCCATTTGTCCAGAGTGTTCACGTCTATGATCGCCCAGAAGGAGACAGTTTGATGGCTCGTAAAGACCTCCTGAAAAATGTGATGGCCAGTTCTTCCGAGCAGCCGAAGGACTCTGGCCGATCAGGCTATGCGATGCGTGGCGCATCAAAGTCCATGAAGGTCTCGATTGACAATCTTGCCGAAAATTCGAAGCGCTTGCTCGAAGGGGAAACCATCGTCGAAATCGATCCCCAATTGATCGATGTGTCCTTCATTTCGGATCGTCTCAGCGACGACGACGAGGCCTTCAACGAGCTGAAGGAGTCGATTGCAACTGGTCGCCAGGACACTCCAGTACTGCTTCGCCCGCACCCGGATCTGGACGGTCGCTATATGATCGTCTTCGGCCATCGGCGTGTGCGCGTGGCGTCAGCCCTTGGCCGGAAGGTTCGCGCTGTAGTCAAACCAATGGACGATGTGGCGCACATTCTCGCCCAAGGGCAAGAGAACACGGCGCGCGCGGATCTTTCATTCATCGAGAAGGCGCTTTTCGCAAAAAGCCTCCTTGATATGGGGCAGGCGAAGGATGTGATCCAGTCGGCGCTGACCATTGATGGAACGCTGTTGTCGCGCATGTTGTCTGTCGCGCAGAACATCCCGAGGCATGTGATTGAGCGGATCGGTCCCGCTAAGCAGATTGGCCGTGACCGCTGGGAGGATTTCAAGAAGCTGGCTTCGGAGTCTGCGAACCAAAAGGTCCTTGAAGGTGCCTTGGAACTCGAAGGGTTTCACGAGCTGGATAGCGATGCAAGGTTCGAGCTCCTGCACAGCAGACTGGCAGAGGCGGGCAGGACACCCAAGCGCAGAAAGACGCGCATGGCACCCAAGAAGCGCACCTGGACCGCCGGCAAAGGCCGCATCAAAGGGGTAATCGGCCGGTCCGGAAGGGCATTCAGTATTTCGCTGACAGCACAGGATTCAACCGAGTTCGGAGACTTTCTCTCCGGTCGACTGGATCAGCTCTACAGCGAATTCCTCGCAACAAAAGAGGAGCAGTCGGAACAATGATCTAGGCAAAAGAAAAGCCCCCAAGCAGCGTGGCCTGAGAGCTAATCTGAAAAGTTTGGTCGCTTAGAAGATACCTCTCCCACGAATCACTGTCAACGATGAACGCTTTTGAGCGAACGGCTTTCTTTTGCCTCCACATAACCGGAGGTGAGATACAGGCATGAAACATACAGGTTGGCGCAAGCCGACACCGGGTCTTGGGGTTGCTGAGCAACTTGCCCAAGCCGGTGAACGGGTAGCAGTACCCAAAACACGAGCATTTGTCGCGCTCAAGCGCGTTGGTGCACATATCGGCCTGAAGGCTGGCGACATGATGCTCCTCGACACGCTCGGGGCCTTCACCCAGGCCCAGGACTGGGAGGAGGGGCAGCGCCCGATCGTCTGGGCGTCGAACGCCTATCTGATGGAGCGGACGGGCTTTTCGCTCTCCGCGCTCAAGCGCCATGCGCGGCGCCTGGCCGAGATCGGCGTGATTTCCTTTCAGGACAGCCCGAATGGCAAGCGGTGGGGCCGTAGGGACGCCGATGGGCGCATCGTTGAGGCGTATGGCTTCGATCTGTCGCCGCTTTCAGCCCGTGTCGAGGAGTTCGAGGAGCTTCATGCCGAGCTGCAGGCCGAGCGCGAGCTCTGCCAGCGCCTGAAGCGTCAGATTACGGTGGCACGCCGGATGATCCGCGCTCGGATTGAGGCGGCTATCAGCAGCGCGCTGCGCGGGCCCTGGAGCCAATTCACTGGACTCTTTGAGGAACTTCTGGACCGGCTTCCGCGTCGTCATGAAGCCTCTGAGCAGTTGGAACGGCTACTGTTGTGGTTCAAGGAACTTCAGGAACGGGTCGAAGCGGCCTATCTCAAGGCGACTGGTGCGACAAAACCTGTGGAAAACATCGGTAACAAAGACACCCAAATCACAAAAAAGACTCAAGAAATGGACCCCAGGGAGGTCATTTCTGAACCTCATATACTAATTACAAATCAACTTAATCCTGTAACTAGTAATTCCTCTGAAAAAGAGGAAGCGGCGGGCGTGGTACCCAATGCTCCACCCGAAGAGTGGGTTGATAGGGAGCTGGAAGACTGGGTTGCCGAGGTGCGCAAGAAGCGGACGGCGCTCGATCTGCCGACAATCATGCAGGCCTGTCCGGAATTCGCGTCCTGGGCGCGCAATATGGGTGGATTCCTGAAGGATTGGGGCGACCTGCACCGCGTTGCCGGGCAACTCAGGCCGATGATCGGTATCTCAGAGCATGCCTGGAACGTAGCGCAGGATCGAATGGGGACCCAAGTGGCCACGGCCGCATTTGCGCTCGTCTTCGAGAAGCACAGTGTCGGTGAGGTTGCCTCGCCGGGCGGATATCTTCGGGGCATGGTCGAGAAGGCTGGGGCAGGAGAGCTGCATTTGGAGCGTAGTTTCTATGGCAGGCTCAGCGGGCAGGCGGCGTGACGTATTGATAAATAAGTGGCATTGGCATATATTGCCAACAAAGGAGATCTGACACATGGTGACACGCAACGTTGTCCTGACCGAACCTCAGGATCAACTGGTTCAAGCCTTGGTGGCATCCGGGCGCTACCAGAACGTGAGTGAAGCAATGCGCGCTGGCCTGAGATTGCTGGAGCAGGAAGAAGCACAACTAGCCGGGATCCGGAAAGGTCTAATTGAAGGTCTGGCGCAGGCCAAGGCGGGCGATCTTGCGGAGGGAAGCGGCAAAGATGCGATCCGTAGGGCCTTTGCGACTGCGCGCGCGCGTTCATGAGCCGATCCTTCCGGCTGACTCGTCGTGCGGAAGCTAGCCTCACTGAAATCGGCAGATGGACGATCGAGAATTTCGGGCTGCGCCAAGCGGAGCTTTACGAGGCCGAATTGCTCAACTGCTGTGAAAGAATTCTGAACGGCCAGGCCCATAGCCGGAGTTGCGCAGTTCTCGTTGATGATGTCGAAGACCTGCGGTTCATAAGGGCAGGGGAACATTTCCTTGTGTTTCTGGATCGATCGGACGAGGTCATCATCGTGGATATCCTCCATTCCCGCAGCGATCTCCCTCGCCATGTTGCCTCACTTTCGGCTTTGAAGTCCGAAGACTCCTGATCCACATCACAACCCGGCTGCCTTCGTCAGGTTCACCCGGAACCTGTCTCGGCGACGCTGATAGCGGCGAGTCATCTCGGCCGAAGCGTGCCCCAGCTGCTTCTGGACATAGCGCTCGTCGACTTCGGCGGAGCTGGCGAGACCGGCGCGTAGGCTGTGGCCAGAGAACATAGCGAGGCGGTCTTTCTCAGGCAGGTCCGACCGGATGCCCGCGTCCAGGACCGTGCGCTTGATCAGCCGCGCAACGTGTTTGTCGTTGAGCCGCTTGTCAGAGGCGCGTTTGCCATCCCGCGAGGTGCCGACAAAGACAGGGCCGAAGTCGATCCTGGCGAAGTGCAGCCATTGCTCGAGTGCATGGACAGGGCAGGTCTGGTCCTTGGAGCCGCGGCTGATCTCAACCTCGCGCCAGCCGGTCTTTGCGTTCAGGGTCAGTACGACGCCCTTGTCGAAGATCTCGATCCAGCCGCCCGAGTCCGGCGTGTCGTCCTTGTGAACGTCGAGGCTGACAATTTCCGACCGACGCAGACCGCCCGCGTAGCCAATCAGCAGGATCGCCCGATCCCGCAAGCCGCGCAGGTCGTAGGGCAGGGCGGCGATCATCGCCAGAATATCCTCGGCCAGAATCGCTTCCTTCTGCACCGGCGGGCGCGCGTGCTTGCGTTTGATCCCAGCCAACACCGTCGCGATGTGGCGGTTCTTACGATCGAGGGTGAATCCGCGTTGCGCATAGTTCCAGGCGAGGCCGGAGAGGCGGCGATCGATCGTGCTGACCGACAGGGGGCGGGACGCCCACTGCGAAGGGGAGGGGCCTGACCCGGAGGCGAGATCGGCGAGGTAAAGGCCGATCATCTCGGATGAGGGGGGCAGGGGCTCCACTCCCTTCATCCGGCACCAGCGCGCAAAATGCGCCCAATCCTTGGCATAGGCCTTCAGCGTGTTGTCGGACGCTGCAGCGCGGGCATAGTCGCGGGCGGTGTCGACCAGGCGATCAAGGCTGCCGGAGCCCGCGACATGGGAGGGCAGGGCGATCCCATCGCTTTTTTCTTGATTTCTCGCGTCGCCCTGAGCATTATGACTTGCATCAGAGTTTGATGATGTCGATTTCTCGTCCTCTGCGGCCATTTTCCAGTGAATCCAGCGATGAAATTAAACTGTCGTTCTTGTTCCATCACTGGAATCTAACCCATTGATATTATTATATTCATGTTTCTGTTTCATTTCCGGATTATAGTTTCATTATCGGACATAAGATACCTTTTTGTGGGTTTTGGCCATGGTGGATCGCTCAGACATCAACGCCGTAGATGATGCGGCATGGGAACAGGCGGTTGCGCGTGAAGGAGTGATACGAAGGCTGGCGAGCACGGCCAAACCTGATCGCCGCGAATTCCTCTCGGCCTGCCGGGAACTTGGTCTCAAACGATCCCGTCTTTACGATCTGATTAAAGCATACAAGGCGCGCCCGATCACAAGTTCCCTCCTGACAGGCACGGCAGGGACCCAAACGGGCAGCCGGCGACTGCCGGAAGTGATCGAAGTTGTGATTTCAGAGGCAATTGAGGACTTCTTCAAGTCCCGTCAGAAGCCGAGCATCAATGCATTGCATAAAGAGGTGCGCAGGCGTTGCGCTCAACAAGGCTTGCGCGCTCCATGCTGGACCGCGGTACGCGACCGTGTGACGGCGATAGACCCTGCCGAGTTAGTGTCTGCCCGCGAGGGGGCCAAGGTTGCCCGTAGCCGCTATCATCCTGTCCCCGGAACCTATCGGATTGAGCGGGCTTTTGAGGTTGTCCAGATCGATCACACTTTGGTGGATGTCATCGTTGTAGACCGTGCCCACCGCAAGCCTCTGCAAAGGCCTTGGGTGACGCTGGCCATCGACGTTGCCAGCCGTATGGTTGCTGGGTTTTATCTGACGCTGGAACCGCCATCCGCCTTGTCGGTTTCTTTGGCGGTCCAACATCTTGTGCAGCCCAAACTGGATTGGCTGGACGGTTTGGGCATTGATGCAAACTGGCCGACGGCAGGGCTACCTGAGACCATCCATGTCGATAACGCCAAGGAGTTCCGCTCAAAGGCCATGCGGCGCGGCGCTGAGGAGCATGGGATTTCGCTGCAGTACCGACCGATCGGATCACCACATTACGGTGGCCATATCGAGCGGATGATCGGAACGATGATGGGGGCGGCACATTTGCTGCCCGGGTCGACCTTTAGCAACATCAAAGACCGTGGTGACTATGACTCTGTAGCAAATTCGTCGATGACGCTGGAAGAGCTGGAGCATTGGCTTGCTCTTGAAATCACCCGTTATCATGCTGAACGGCACCGATCCTTGGGTATTCCACCGATTGCGGCTTGGCAGGAGGCCGTTCAGAGACGCGATGCGGCCTTGCGACACCCCTATGATCCAGAAGGGTTTCGGATCGACTTTCTGCCTGCTGTCGAACGTATGGTGCGCCGCGATGGTATCCACCTGTTCGGCCTAAGATACTGGGACGATGTTCTGAGTATTTGGGCTGGCAGGCGGGGGCGACAGTTGCGTGTGTCCTACGATCCACGGGACCTGTCCACCGTGTTCGTGCGGGGCCCGGATGGTCAGCGATACCCTGTGCGGTTTGCCGATCTGCGGCACCCTCCGATCACTTTGGCGGAGCATCGCCGCGCGCAGACAGTTCTGCGCGAGCGGGGTCGATCGCTTGAGGATGAAAACCTCATTTTCGCAGTGATCGAAGAGCAGCGGGCCTTGGTTGATGCCGCATCAGGCAAAACGCGGGAAGCCAGACGATTTGCGGAACGGCGAGATCGGGCACTGGCTAGCGTCGAACCTGCCGCGATCGAAGAAAACGACCCTGAACATGCAGAATCTGGTGATATCCTCAATGTGCCCACGTTCGAAGTGGAGGAATGGTCGTGAGCGGGGCAGGGGAGTTCGCACATCTCGATCCGAACTATCGACGGTTCGCTGCCCTTTCGGACGAAGAGCGTATTGCCTGGATCAGGGCTGACCGCTGGATCGGTTTCGATCAGGCGGGATTGGCGCTTGGACGCCTTGAAAACTTGCTTACCTATCCGCCGCGCGACCGGATGCCCTGTCTGCTGATCTATGGCGACACAGGCATGGGTAAGACCAAGATCGTGCGCAAGTTTGAACGCGATCACCCGCCAAAGTTCTGTCAGGTAACCGGCGTCGATCATCGCCCTGTGGTGGTTGCACAAGTACCATCCGAGCCGATTGAGCGGGATCTTTACCGCGAATTGCTCGCCAGTATGGGCGCGCCAGCAATGGCCGGAGGGACATTGGCCCGTGAGAAAGATGTTTGCCGCTCTTTGTTGCGCACCGTTGGAGCGAAGATGATCATTTTGGACGAGGTGAACGGCATGCTGGCCGGTACGTTCCGCCAACAGCGGATTTTTCTCAACGCCATAAGGTTTCTGGCCAATGATCTGCGGGTTCCATTGGTTTGCGCCGGGACGGACCTTGCTCGTCAAGCGCTGTTGACGGATGCGCAACTGGCGGAGCGGTTCGAGGCGTTTCACCTCAAGCCTTGGAAGAACGATGCGGTCTTTGCTGGTCTTTTGAAGAGTCTCGGACATATCCTACCGCTGCGCGAACCATCCGATCTGACCAGCGCCGACACAAGGGCGCGGATCCATACGCTGACCTCAGGTGTGACGGCTCGCATATTTCGTTTGATTGAGACAGCGGCGGAGGCGGCGGTCCTCTCAGGCCGGGAAAGGCTTGATGCCGAAAGTTTCGGGGACGATCTGGTGTTGCCTCTGGTGTCAATGACACAGGCTGGTCGCCGCCAGTCGCGAAAAAACATGCAGTCGCGGGTAACAGCATGACGGCGGTGATCCGGCCTCCCGTCGCACCTCGTCCATTCCGTGACGAATTACTCTCGTCTTGGATGGCGCGGGTTGCGACACGCTTTGGTTTGGAGGTGCGTGACATGACGGCGTATATGGCAGGGCAGAGGGATAACCTACCGTTGCTACGCCAGATTGATGACACAGCGCCTGACCCGGAACTACTAAAGATTTGGGCGCGGGGCTGCAGGATCGATCCTGCGCGCCTCGAACGCCTTTCATTGAAATTTAGGCACCACAACCGGCCGCGCGATTGGATTTCGAGTGCGAGAGGGGGAGGTGTATCCGTATGTTTTGCCTGCTTTGATGCGGATGTCGCGGTGGGGCGAGACGCCTATATTCGGGCTGATTGGAGGTTGGTTGAACGGGTTGTTTGCCCGGTTCACAAAGAGATGCTGCGGGACCGCTGCCTTGAATGTGGTGCCCACCTGCGGACTTCGTTCAGGTTGCGCACGGGTCTGCTTCGGGTGTTCTGCGCCAAATGCGATTGTCTTCTCACAGGCAGGGGAGGGGCGCGGGCGGATCGTGCAGACACGGCATTTACAGAGGGCACTCTAACGTTTCAGCGGCAGGTCGAGCGGATCATCAATGGTGATAAGGGTCATCTGGCTCTCTTGGAGCGGACAATACGCGCGCTATGGGCACCGCTTGATTGGGCGGGTGCTGCGCGTCCTGTCTTGGCGCTTTGGTTCGATCAAGAGGGATGGAACTGTCCTTTCGAGGCCCGAGCCGCCGTAGGCGCGCCGGCCCCGCTCCAGCATCTTTCCGTACGATGGCGTGTCTTGACGCTGGTTATCCTTGGCGATCTCTTTGGAGAACGGATGGTTCCAATGGCGACAATGCCTGAGGCGGCCGCGCGGTTGTTCAGACGTGCCGCGCCGATCCCGCGGGCACCTTACGGGCGCAGGGCAGCAATCAGCAAGGGAGAGGACCCGATCGACATCGTCACAAGACGAGTCCAGAGATTGAGCAAGAGCCCAGTCCACCGATGGAATGGAAATTTCGAGGACGAGAGGGCTGATTTTGGGCGAGTCCGGCCATGAAACAAAAGCGACATCGACATGTCGCTGAGCATATCTTTTTATGTCCGATAATGCAAACTTATTGGACATAGTGCAAAGCACCAAGGCGGGGCGGTTATGACGCAATTTTCTGGCAGAAAGCGCCGCGCTGATGTAGGCTTTGGGCATGACATTCGCCCGACCGGACCCCATCAGCGACCTCGACACGTTACCCCGGATGCCCGCCTGGGTCACCTCTGCACGCGCTGAAACCCTTGAAGATGTTGCGTTTTTGTCGGGGGCCGCGCTGAACCACCTGCATCTTGTGTTGGAACGCGAGGAGGTGCCCCAAGCCTTGTTGCGGGACCGGCTCGCGTTACGCGCTGCGGGGGCTTGCGTCGCGTTCACTGGACGGTCGGAGCGGGAAGCGGAGTTGCGCGATGCGGTGCACCTGTTGCGGCCCGGCGATCTTCCCGGGCCGGCGGGCGAAATCTGCCTGGCCTGGCGGCGCGCTGTGGAACGGCCGCTGTCGATCAAGGCTCTAGGCCGAGCCTTGCCGACCCTCGAGCCGAGCCAGATTGCCGCGTGGTTGGATGCGGGGAAAGGGTCGCCAGTAACCAGGGCCGCGATGGTGTTGGAGGCGGTGTTGACGGAGACACCGCGTGCCGAAGTGCCGGCGTTGATCGTCGCGGATGCGGCGCTCGCGCAGGCACCCGGCTGGGATCATCTCGTGCCGCTGCTGGCCCCAGGCCTGAAACGCGCTGATCTGCGCAAGCGTGGGGACGACTTGAGGCTCGCCTGCCATCGGGCGCTCGTCTCATCTGCGGTCGAGGCCGTGCGTCTCTCCGCCGATCTCGCGCGTCGGGCTGCGCATCTGAAGGCGGTCGCACCCAAGCTGCGGTCCAAGGGGGCGGGGGATGCAGTTGAGATGTTCCTGAAACGCGATGCTGTTGCTCCCTCGGCTCTGCCGCTGCCGGATCGCGCCGCGCGGCGGCTCTGCGACCGGCTGGTTGACCTCGGCGCAGTGTGCGAGCTGACCGGGCGTGACACCTTTCGGCTTTACGGGGTGTAGCGATGGCAAAGGATCGCCCGGAACCCGAGCTTGACCGCGAGTTGCCCGACCTGCCGCCGGAGCTGCGCTGGCGCGAATGGATGCGCCGGATCGAGGCGGTGCTGTTTGCCTCGGCCACGCCGGTGCCGCGCGAGGATCTGGCGCGCGTGGTGGGGCAGGGGGCGTCGGTCGACCTGCTGGTCGAGGATCTGGCGGCTGATCTGGAGGGGCGGGCCTTCGAGATTGCGAAGGTGGCCGGCGGCTGGATGTTCCGGACGCGCCTCGCTTATGCGCCCGCGATCCGCGCCGCGGCGGATGTCGGGGATCAATTGCTGGACCTGAGCGCGTTCGACATCGCGGTCCTGGCCACCATCGCCTATCACCAGCCAATCACCCGCGACGGGCTAAAGGACATCTTCGGCAAGGAGATCGGCCGCGACCTGATCGGACGGCTGCATGCGCGCGACCTCATCGGGACCGGGCCAAGGTCGCCCCGGCGTGGGGCGCCCTATACCTTCGTCACCACCGAAAAGTTCCTGGTCGCGTTCGGGTTGGAGAGCCTGCGCGATCTTCCCGATCGGGAGCAGCTAGACGATGCGGGCTTGGTTGTGGAGGCGTGATGAGGCCAACAGTTATCAGTGATGACGCTCCGGTCGAGTTGGTAATTCTCCAAGCCTCAGTTTCACCTTCGCACCTTGAAATAGTGGGCAAACTCGTCCTTTGTCATCGGCTCGATGCTGAATGCGTCGCGCAGTGAGTTCCACGTCCTGTGAAGAAGTTGCATGCGCCGCTCATCTGGCCAGTCGCGCTCCGTTTCGTCGACCAAGAGACCGCTCTTACGGGATCTCGCGGGCAGGTAGCCGGATTGCATCGGCCAGACCGCGTCCGACATGCCATCGATCCCCATGACGATCCGTCTTCGCTTCGACGCGCCCAATGCGTCAAGGCAGGCCATCCCGTTTGCCAATCCTCTGATCCAATTGGAGAACAGATGTCCATAAGAGATGTGTTTCTGGCCCTTGTGCTCGGTGAACGCCACACCGTCTGACATCCACACTTCGCCGCTTTCTTCGAGGTATGCCGCAAGGTTTCGTGAACGACAGGTTCCATCCTCTTCCCGACCCGCGACCCAGTACGTCACGAACCCGAACGGGCACGATCCGAAATTTCCGCCGCTTCCTGCCCCTGTGGGAGCCCGGAGACGCGCGCTGTCTGGCAATTGCTCCAGCGCCGTGATCGATGGACGGCCGTTGGGAAAACCTGCAGGGATGATCCTGAGCCAAGCTCGCGATAAGTCCAAAGGCCTTACACGAGCAACTTCACCGAAGCCGTCGGTGTGCGTCGCGGGCCATTCTGCTTTCCATAGGCCTGGCGAATGAGGGTCGCTCTCGACGCCCAGGATAGGCTCGGCGGCGGACCTAGCGTCGCGGACCAGATCAATATTAACCCGGACGGCTTCGGCCAGTTGCTTGATGAGGGCTTCCCGAACCGTTTTCCGTTCCGCCTTTGTCGCCTCCGCAGCTAAAGTGTAGGTCAGTATTCGGCGGTGCCGGATATCGAAGGGTAAGTTCTCTACGGTGTCACCGTTCGCCGTATTCAAGACGGCAATTATCCTTTCAAACCCTATGGCGCTCATTGCGTAGCCGAGCTCGACCATGACGTTCGGATTCGGTAGCGCTTTTCCGCCAGCAGACTTAGCGATAGGCGTGACGTCTGCGACCATAACGGCGCTTCTGGATATCTTTTCCAAGATCGTCTGGCTGATGTCTGCCATTCCGGCGGTTGCTTTCGTGTCGTGATCCAGGGCCACCCGCTCGACATCTTCGACATCGAGAGTTTCACTGACTCGGTCGACAGCGATGGCTAGAGCATCTCGTATGAAATCCCGATTCAGTCTTGCGGGCAGGTCATTCTGCCATGACCAAAACACGGTGTCGGTCATCGCCAGATGCCCTCAAGTTTCTCTGCCTGTCTGTGCCGTCTTTCGGCTTCAAGTCGGTCGAGATTGGCGAGCTTCCAGCGAACGGCGGGCAGGTTGGCCGCGTCCGTGAGGCCAGAAAGATTCCAGTCAATTTCGCCTCTTTCCACACCAACGAGAAAGGCGCGGTGCTCGTCCGGCATCTGCGCAACTATTGCTTCAATCATCTCTTCACGGGTTGCGACCAGCTCTTCCAGTTCGACCAACTCCGTGGTCATGCCTAAGAAGTTCTCCTCGAAATCCGAGCGAATGTCCTTTCGGGTCGGAGCGAGAACTTCGATAGCCGGCCGGTTATGGCTCACGATGTAGGCCAAGAACGCTTGTCGCAATGACGTCGAGATTCCTTCCTTCCTTAGGAGATCCCGCACGTCGAAGAGGTCGCGGGGGTGTTGGCGATCAAGTGCGGCGACGATCTTTCCCGCGTAGAGATCGTCAAAAGAAACTACTTGGGTCTCTGCGTAGCCGAACTGGTCTTCGACCGACGGCGCAACCTGCATGACTCTGGGTTCGAACACGCAACCGCGGGCTACAGGTGTCACTTCGACCTTGATCTGAGTTTCCGGTGTCCGGACGACCAGACGGGTGACGATCCCTTCGTTGTGCAGTCGACTGGGAACGACCTTGGTTTGAGGCACGGCTTCCGAGATGGATTTCGATATCCGGTCTAACGCGGCGTCTATGTCGGCGAGGGATTCTTCCCGGGCTTTCACGGGTAGGTAAGTCAGGTCGATATCGACGGACAGGCGCGGCAGGTCTCGGACGAACAAGTTTATCGCAGTCCCGCCCTTCAGCGCGAACACGTTTTCTTCAGCCACTGACGGGAGGACCCGGATCAAAAGATCGACTTGCTGTCGGAACCGTTCATCAGTTGCCATCAAGACCCTCCGGCACCGTTATTTGGTATTTAGCGTCCAACTTGCCTCCTTTTGCGACCACCCGCTTGCCACTGCCGATGTTGATTGCATCAAGATCGAGTCGTTTGAACCAGGCGTGATCGTTCCGCTCGGCGAACCACAGAAAGAGTCGGTTCACCTTCACGCTGCCGCAGTTTTCGAGAGACGCCTGGAGTTGCCTGGGACTGAGGTTTGAAAGTCCGGTGAACAATTCCGCAGCGTGCTCGAAGGACTGGTGTGTCGGGATCTCGTCCAGAAATTCCAGAATGGCTCGCTCCGGACGGGAGATCACCATCGGCCAGGATCTGTCACCCCAGACATGGAGTCTCAACCCACCGTCGGGGTTGTCCAATGTCTCGACATTGCCTGTCGACGAAATTGGTGGGAGGTCTTGGATCGCCTTGAAGATCGCCTCCGACTTGAACAGCTTTTTCGCATTTCGCGTCTGGAAATCGATCTCGGGGTCGATTTCGTTGAGCCATTTGGACAGGGGCGCTTCCGTGTAGAGGTGAACCTTTCTCCGCTTTCCCATGGTTACGTAGTGACCGTAGCCTTGAAGTTCGAGTGCGCTGAGGCCCCCGACGATGACCGGAACTCGCATGAGTGATTGCAGCGAGATGATAAGGTGTTGCCATCGTGTTTCGGAACCGGGCCGCTTGTAGATCCCTCGTGTGGGCTGCTCCAACCAGCCGTTCGCGACGTATTTGCTACGCAGTGCGCTCGAGTAACCTGCCTCGTCCAACCATCGCGAACTGGCGACCAAACCTTCTGGAAGGAGGCGCTGCAACGAGTTGAGCTTTTGTCCTCTTTGCACACTCATAGTTTGCTTTCAGGTCTCTTCGTAAACTCAAGCTGGTTTGATGTATGCTGAATTTAGTAACTTAAGGTGTGCAAAAATGGAATACGTCAAACCAAAAAATCGTAGCTGAAGCGCTAATGCGAACAACAACGCTCACCATTAACTAAATATTTATAATGGGTTAGACGCGGCGGCGCGATAGCTGGTAATCCACACCGGTCATCCGAAACCGCCACTTCAGCATCTCCGGACTGACGAGATGTTCCTCGCAAGCGTCGCGATCTGACATGCGCCGACGACGAATCGACAGAAGGGCGGGCCGGGGCAGCAGCAAGGCTCCGGCCAACCAGTCGGCTTCGTCTTCCTGGTCTTGATCGAAATTACCCGGAACAAGAGAGCCGTCCTCCAGGATGCAGGCTTTTGCAAGTTCGTGACCCAAGATGATGTGCGCCAGTTCGTGCATCACCACGTTGTTGCGGCGACCTCTTGAGGAGACCGGTTTATGGACGACAAGATGGGCCGCGCCCAATCGCATCGTCACGGCGGACCACGATTGATCTGTCTCGTCGCTCAGAACCGACCTGGCGCTTTCCGATATCCCGTCGACGTCATCGGTGGACCAAACGGTGACTCGAAGCTCCTCCGCCAAACGGTCGGCAGACAGCGCATCGTGATCGGACAGACCGAACTGTTTTCGAAACTCGACCGATCGCCGCTCACATTGAGATTTGAACCCTCGTCTGAATGCCACTTAGTGTCCTCGAGCCTCGACGTCTTGTTCGAATTGTCGCGAGGCTTGCGTGATGAGTTCAGCCAGAGCGAGAGCGGTCGCTTGCGGGACGGCTTTCCTGTTCTTGAATGCGATTTGAAGGTCTCCAACGCCGGTGAACTTCGAAGGCTCCTCCCCCAGCCATTCGCTAAGTTTGTTGAGCGTGCCCACGTCTGGGACATGCCCTTTCTCGATCCTCGTGAGTGTGGTCGGACTGATCCCGATCTCCTTCGCGGCAGCCCTAACCCCCATGTTTCCCCGTCGCCTTAAGACTAGTGGGGCGAGTTCGTTGATATTCATATGCCCTCCTTAGTGTTTCGCAAACTGGTATTAGTGGTGCGAAGACTGTTTACTTGGTGAGGCTTCTGACCTATACCAGTCTGTGAAACACTTGAATCATGCCGCAGGGCCGGGGTCAACAGTTTCGAATCGAGGCGAGTCAGGAAAATAAGGAGAATTCGATGTCAAAGCGTATTCATGTGGTCCCCCACGGGGATGGTTGGGCTGCACGCCGTGAGGGCGCTACCCGGGTCGGATCCACGCATGCGACTCAGGCAGAGGCGACCGCAGCCGCACGCACCACGGCGATCCGAGAGCGAGGCGAGGTCGTCATCCATCGGCCTAATGGCCAGATCCGAGACGCAAATTCCTATGGGAATGATCCCTATCCGCCGAAAGGCTAGGCTCCAGCACCGGGCTGGAGGTCAAAGAACTGCCCAATCTGCTCGGGCAAAAATATGAGGACAGTGAAATGCAGGCTCTGGTGAACTTCTTTCCGCTCGGCAACGCCGACACCGCCCGCCTCGACCTTGCCGATGGGCGCAAGATCCTGATCGACTTCGCCGCAATGCGTTGCGACGACGATGAGGATGACCAGCGTTGCGACTTGCCGACGGCACTTCGGCGCGACTTAGAAAAAGCGGGCCGCGACTACTTCGATGCGGTTTGCATCACGCACACTGACACCGATCACTGCAAGGGGTTCGGTGACTTCTTCTGGCTCGATCATGCTGCGCTCTACCAAGGCAAGGGTCGCGTAAAGATTAGGGAACTCTGGGTACCTGCAGCGGCAATCCTTGAAGAGAACTTGAAGGATGATGCGCGGTTGGTGCGTGCGGAGGCACGGTACCGTTTGCGTCAGGGCAAGGGCATTCGAGTGTTCTCTCGCCCTGAACGGTTGAAGGCCTGGATGGAGGCGGAAGGGATCGACTTTGAAAGCCGCAAGCACCTGATTGTGGATGCTGGCAAACTCGTGCCGGGGTACTCACTGACTGGGCCAGAGAAGGTTGAGTTTTTTGTGCATTGCCCGTTCGGCTGGCGACAGGATGAAAACACTGTCGTCGATCGCAACGAAGACTCGATCGTTATGCAGGGCACTTTTGTCGAGGGCGGCCAGAAGACGAGGCTGCTTCTTGCCTCAGACGTCAATTACGAGACGCTGGCTGCGATCGTCCAGGTTACCCGGAAGCACGGCAATGAGGACAGGCTCGCTTGGGATCTGATGAAGCTGCCGCACCATTGCTCCTACAAGTCGTTGGGGCCGGAGCGTGGCTCGAACGAGACTGTCCCTGACCCCGACGTCAAGTGGCTGTTCGAGGATCAGCGCCAACCCGGCAGCGACATTATCTCTCCGTCCTGGCCGATCCCCGTCAAAGGGTCGAAAGCCGACGACGACGTCCAGCCCCCGCACCGGCAGGCTGCAAACTATCACCGTCGGATCACTGTGGCGCACGACGGCGAATTCATCGTGACGATGGAGCACCCGTCGAAGAATGATCCTAAGCCCTTCGCATACAAGATCACGGCATTTGGTTTCGCCCTTGCGCTTGCTGCGCCGATGGTTGCTGGAACCGCCGCGGCGGCGTCGCCCAGGGCTGGTTAATGGACGTCGAAGCCTGGCTCAAGGCATCCTTCGACGAAGTGATCGAGGTCGATGACCTCACCTCTTCGGCAGCGGCATCGTTTGCACGGTTTGTCGACCGGCATGCCGCCGAACTCGCTGCCGTCGTCGCACTACGCAGGGGAGGGGCAGGTGAGCTTGTAGAACTCACCTTCAGGACCGGCAGGCCGCAGCAGAGCGTCGTGCCAATCCGGCGCACAGAACGAATTGGCGTTCGCTTCGCTGGCGGCGATTCAATGCCATTCGTCTACGTGTTGCGCAGCGATTTTCCCGACACTGCCCACCAAAACCTTACTGCCGAAGGATCACCCCGCGCGATCTGTATCGATGACCGAAGTTGGGCGGAAGCGCGCCTCACATGGACACCGGCCGAGCTTGTCCAGCGTATCCTTGCCTGGTTTCGGCGGGCTGCCGAGGGCGCATTGCATGACGCCCGGCAGCCGGTCGACCCGCTCATGTTCGGGACCGGCTACAACATCATCATGTCCCGTGCGTTGATCGATAACGTCAACACACAGGATCTCGTCGCTGTCCCTGACGACACGGGCACGCTGATGCGCGTGATCCCGCTTTCCCAGCTGCAGGGGCGCACACTGGCTTTGCCGTTGACGGTGGCAGCGTACCGAGTGCCTCCGGCGCAGATGGTGCGGCTTTCGTTCGCGCCAGGTAATCTTGGCAGCCTTGCCGACTTGCTCACAGCACGTGGGATCGATCTATTTGCCGATCTGCGTACGCGCCTCGCCGAATGGTTGAACGACGCACGCACCAATGCGGCGCGGATCAATTCCTGCCTGGCAGTGGTCGTCGAGATGCCGATTACCTCACCAGACGGAACACAACAGGGCACAGATTTTCGGGCCTTCGTCACTGCTGAGAAGGTTGGTGACATCGCGGTCGCGCTCGGAATTGCTCACAAGGTCGAAAGCAAGAATCAGGGCGGAGCCGCCGGCTTCGTTACCGCTTTGACTGCCGGACCTGTGGATGAAGCTGCGCTGATAGCGATGGCCGTGCTGCCGGTCGAAGTCCACGCAACCTTTGACCGAGACCTTGCGACCCGGCTTGCGGGCCGCACCATCCCGGATGCACGCAAGGCAGTGATCGTCGGAGGGGGCGCGATCGGTGCCCATGTCGCCCCTTGTCTTGCCCGAGAGGGGCGTTTTAGCTGGACTGTGATAGACGATGACGTCCTGCTTCCACACAACCTTGCCCGTCATGTTGGCTTCGGCGGCGACGTCGCTCGGCGCAAATCTGAATTGCTCGCTGGGGCGTTGGCGAGCATTCTTGACGATGAAGACTCTGTGGCTACAGCAATAACCGCCCAGGTTGGGGTTGAAGGGCAGCAAAATGACGACGTTGATGCTGCGCTCGATGGCGCCGACATTATCGTGGATGCATCCGCTTCTTTGCTGGCAGAGCGCTTCCTCTCTGACCATAAATCCAAGGCTCGGCGGTTCAGCATCTTTTTTAGCCCGGCGGGGGATGCCGCCGTTCTGCTGGCCGAACCGATAGATCGCAGCGTCACGCTACGCGATCTGGAAGCGCAGTATCTGAGGCATGTCGTCCGGGAGGAGGCTCTCTCGGGTCATTTAGAAACCCCGGTGCGGACATTCGCCTATACCGGCGCTTGCCGTGCCATCACAAACTTGATCCCGGAGTCGCGTGTCATGGCCCTAAGTGGGCTGGTTGCGGAAGGTCTGGGACGGGCCGCCGACGCTGATAAAGGGATCATCCGGATCTGGTCGCTTGGTACAGAGGGTCAAGTCAGGAGCTTCTCTTATCCAGCGGAGGATGTGCGTCGCTTCGATGTTGACGGCTGGCAGGTCTCACTCGATGCCGGACTCCGCTCACGCATCACTGCCATGCGCCATGAATGCCTGCCGAAAGAGACGGGAGGTATCCTGCTCGGGGTCGTCGACATTCCTGCCCGGAAAATACACCTTGCCGATGCCGCCAAAGCACCTGCTGACAGCATCGGATCGCCAACTGGGTTTGTTCGCGGCACCGACGGCGTCCAACAGATGATCGACCGATCTATGGCGGAGACACAGGGACAGCTGCGCTACGTCGGTGAGTGGCATTCACATCCGCCACTGGTCGGGGTGATGCCGAGCGTTACCGACCTGTCCCAGATCAATTGGCTCGCCACCATATTTGACATGGATACCTTGCCCGGCCTGATGTTGATTGCTGGGGAGGCCGAACTCGCTGTCGTGTTTATGCGCCATAGCGAAGCTTCTTCTCCGCTAGCCGAAAGGTCGGTTCGATGAGTAAGCCCGTCATCGGCCTCTCGCTGTCAGGCGGTGGATCCCGTGCCATCGCCTTCCACCTAGGCTGTCTGCGCGCCTTGCATGATCTCGGAATTCTTGACGAAGTTCGGGTCATATCCACCGTATCAGGGGGAAGCGTCATTGGCGCACTTTATGCGGCTAATGACGAACCGTTTCCGGTCTTCGAGACGAAAGTGCGTTCGTTGCTTTCCTCCGGCTTGGTGCGTCCGGCCTTGCGCAAGGTGTTCACGACCACCGAAGGCCTGCGTGCGATCTACTGTGCCACCCTTCTTGGGGTGATCAACCTCGCAATCTTGGCGATCGCGACCGGACCGCGCCTCCTTTCGCTGATACTGCCACCGACCGCACGTACACGCTGGAGCTTCGACAAGTTACGCGCACCGCTGCCGCGTTTCGCGAGCAGGACGACGATCCTACGTAGGGTTTTGGACGAAGATGTCTTTCACGGACTTAAGTTGCGGGAATTGCCCGCGACGCGCCCACTTCTGATTATTAACGCTGCCGATTTGCGCACAGGTTCGGCGTTCTATTTTTCGCGAGAGAAATCGGGATCTTGGCGTCTCGGGGAACTTGCCGGTTCACAGACGACTCTTGCGCACGCTGTCATAGCCTCCGCGGCATATCCGCTTTTTCTGCCGGCGCTTGATGAACGTCTCGCTTTCAACAAACCTGACGGATCGCGACGCGAGGAGCACGTCACCCTGACCGACGGCGGGGCTTACGACAATTTGGGCCTGGCGCCGCTTTGGCCTGATCGGGACTCCTCGGTGAGCCTGAATGTTTCTGGTGTGGACACGATCATATGTTGTCGAGCGGGCTACGGTTTGCGATTTGATCCGCCCAGCCAATTTTTCATGGCGCGGCTTACAAGTACGTTCACTTGCATCTTTGACAGGGCTCAGAATGCTGCCGTGAAGCGCTTGTTCGATTTAAAGTCATCTGGGCAGATCAAAAGGTTTGCCATGCCCTTTCTTGGGCAGGATGACTCCCGCCTCGCCTTTCCGCCATCGGATCTCGTATCACGCGACGACGCACATGGATATCCAACTGAATTTTCTGCCATGCCGGACGAGTGGATTGAGAAACTCAGCAAGCGTGGCGAACAGTTGACATACGCTTTGATTGCGGAACACATGCCCGATTTGGTTTCTGAATTGCGGCAGAGCGAAAGCTGTTCCTAGAACGGGCATAACAGTAACCCCCATTGTCGCGACTGGAAAAGTGGCGAGCGCTGATGCCGCTTGCATCCAGAACTCTCGATACTTCCCGCCAGACTGGTCATTCTGGCAGAGGATGACAATTGTGCCTCAGAATTCCTGTTTTTATGAACTTGGCCCCTCCTGCCCTTTGGTCAGGACCGCGCCCTACTCGGCCGGCTGCACGCAGCCGCCCTCCCCGAACTGAAACGCCGCCACTCCCTGCGACGTGCCGCTGGCCGTGCAGTCTCCTCCTGAGCCAGCCCGACCAGCCGTCGCATGGTCGTGGCAACGCTTCATCTCGGCCGTTCGGTAACGGTCGCTGGGGCGGGCGTGTGACATCAGTGATCACGTACCTCGCGTCTCGGCCGGTGTTGCTCCTCGCTTTGCCGGACACGCAGCTCCGCGCCGCGATCATGGGTCGCAAACGATGTCCGACGACCGCCGGATTGCATTGGCCGCAGCTGGCATAGTGCTAGTGATGGTCGTGATGCGCAGATCCCAGGTTATCGGTCTGCCGTAGAGGCTCTCTTCGAAATCCCGGTGATCCGAACAGGTTGTCGATGCTTCGACGGTCTCCCTGCCGCTCTTCCAGACAACACACATCGCGTTGCCACGGAAACCAGCCGTCGCGACACGTGAGGCAGGGTCAAAAAAAGCTCTGCCTCGTCCGGGTTCGGATCGGGGCAAGAGGACAGAGAAGACACCGGACCCCGCCGCTTCTTGGTCGGCTGTTCACCCAGTTTCCTTCGCGGCCACCGCACTTCTCCCTCTGTCTGAGTTGCATGACATGCTGGTCGCAGCTGTCGTCCCGTCCACAAAGGTTGTCGCCGATCTTTTTCCCCTGCCCCTGCGGGCTATTCCTCGCGAGGCAAAAAGACCGGCGCCTGCCCCTCTCCGCTGCGCTTCGCCTTCGGTGTGGCCGGGTCTTGGCCAGCTGCAAGGTGACCATCATTGCAACGCAAACAAGGAGAAGAGCAATGACCACGAACTGCATCAAATTCACCAGCGCCGACTTTGAGACCGCCAAGGGCGTCGGCTCCATCTCGACCCTGACCTTCGACCTCGACATCACGGTCGAACCCGTCGCAAGCGCGAACCCGATGGCCCCCACGCACCGCGTCCTCGGCCGCTCTCCGCGCGGCAAGCTGGTCGAGTGCGGCGGCATCTGGAAGAAGCAGAACAAGGAGACCGGGGCCGACTATTACACGCTGACCATCCGTGACCACGGCTTCAACGCCAACCTCGGCAAGGCCGCGAACCAGGACGATCTGTCCCTGCAGGCCGTCATCCCCTGGGGTCCCAAAGACGCCGCCTAAGCCAACGGCCAGACCGCTCCGGCGGTCTGGCTATTTCTCGTTCCGGGGAACTGGCCCTCGACTGGTGCACTATCGGTGTCCGAAGGATGCGGTATATTTCGGAGGCGGACGCGGACGCCGAGGCGGACAGTCAGACTGGATAGGTCGCTGACGCGGCTTCGATCTTTCTGTTCAGTGACAACGTACATCGCGCGAACCCGAGTCGGAACCGAATGTCCGCAGGGAGAACTGGCAGCCCGCTGAGCGAGGCAAGCGCACTCCTTCTCTCATTCGAGCAACCCGCGCCTGGGTCGTGTTGGCGAAGCTCCCATGGGCGGCGAACTCGCCCTGTGCCGCGAGGGTGCAAACCGCAGATCAACGTCATGTGTCCGAGGGCAACGTCTCACGTCAGGGTCACCGCCGCGCGCCTTTCCGTCGACCTGTTGGCCTTAGTGATCGCTAGCCCGGGGTCGAGCGGTCGGCAACGCCGGGGGCAGGTTTCTGGACGGCTTGCGCCTTGAACGCTGCGGAGCATCGCTCACAACAAACCTGCCCCCGGCGTGCTCCATTTCATTCCGCCCCGTGCCGGGTGCAGCCCGCTCTCATGCCCCCGGTCTTTTCCACGATCCGTCCAACGACGATCAACGGAAAGGATCACATCATGACACTCGAACAA
>NZ_JAVJUC010000041.1:0-290553 GCF_040219995.1 Roseovarius sp.
GCCGCGCGATCGCCGGGCCGTCCCGCGGCCTGGCGATTTGAGGGGTGGCGCAACGTGTTGGGGTTACACGGATTTTGCCGGGATAAAGTACCAGCCACGACCGGTGTATCGCCAGTCCCCGGCCCTGCGATCACGCGGCACCTTCTGGCGGGGTGCTATGTCCACTTCAGGCCCTTACCCGCCCGCCTGCACCGTCAGCCAGGCGAGCACGATATATCGTCCCGTCTTGGCGATGGTGACCAGCACGAGAAAGAGCCATGCCGGGGTGCGCATGACGCCCGCGATCACCGTGAAGGCGTCGCCCAGCGGGGCCCAGCTCATCAACAGCGTCCAGACCCCCCAGCGGGCATACCAGCGCTGCGCCCGGGAAAGCTGTGCTGCATTGACCGGGAACCAGCGGCGGGTGCGAAACCGTTCGATCCCGCGCCCCATGACATAGTTGACCACCGCCCCGAGCGTGTTGCCCACGCTCGCCACCACGATCAGCCAAACCAGTGAGGCGGTGCCCGCCAGTTGCAGGCCGACAAAGACCACTTCGGACTGAAACGGCAAGATCGTGGCCGCGCCGAACGCCGCAAGGAAAAGCCCGCCCAGTTGCAAGAAAACGCCCGGATCCGCCATGCTCATGCGTGGGGGACCCGGGCGTCAGTGCAAAGCCGTGTCAGGAAGACGTCATTCCTGTTCGGCATAGGCCTCCTGCCGGTCGTTCTGATGTTCGCGCGGCGGGCGTCCGATCACGTCCTTGAGGTCGGCCAGTTCGATGAAGTTGTCGGCCTGACGGCGCAGGTCGTCCGAGATCATCGGTGGCTGGCTGCGAATCGTCGAGACGACCGAGACGCGCACGCCCTGACGTTGGAGGCTTTCGACCAGCGGCCGGAAATCGCCATCACCAGAGAACAGCACGATATGATCGACGCGCGGTGCGAGTTCCATGGCATCGACGCAAAGCTCGATATCCATGTTGCCCTTGACCTTGCGACGGCCCTGGCTGTCGGTGTATTCCTTGGCCGGTTTCGTGACCATGGAATAGCCGTTGTAGTGCAGCCAGTCGACCAGCGGCCGGATCGGCGAATACTCGTCATTTTCCAGCAACGCGGTGTAGTAAAAGGCGCGCAGCAACTTGCCGCGACGCATGAACTCGGAACGGAGGAGTTTGTAGTCGATGTCGAAACCCAAGGCCTTGCCGGCTGCGTAAAGGTTCGAACCATCAATGAACAACGCCAAACGGTCGTCCTTGTAAAACATGATTAATGTCCTTCCAAATCGTTTTGCCTTGCCTGCGAGAGTGAGTGGTGTGAGTGGTGGGGCAGGACAAAGTAGGACGCAGAATTAGGGGCTTCCTGAAGGCTGCGCAAGAGAATGATACATTACAAAAGAATAGGTGGGACATGACGTCGGATCAACTGTGCTTGATCGCGATCGGTGGAAATATGCCGTCATCGGCGGGTCCGCCAGATCGGACGGTCGATGCTGCGTTGCGGCATCTTGAGGGGAGCGGTGCGCAGGTTGCAGCCGTGAGCCGCCTTTACCGCACCCCCGCCTTCCCGGCGGGCAGTGGGCCGGATTTCGTCAATGCCGCCGCTGTCCTGCGCATGCCGGGCGAGCCGGAGGCGGTGCTAGGTGTGCTGCACGCGGTCGAGGCCGCGTTCGGGCGCGCGCGTGTCGCGCGCTGGGGGCAGCGCACGCTCGATCTCGATCTGATCGGGATTGATGATCTGGTTCTGCCCGATCCTGCGGGGTTCGAGACGTGGCGCGCGCTTGATGCGCAGGCACAGCAGGAGCGCGCGCCAGACCGCCTGATCCTGCCGCATCCGCGCGCCCATGAGCGCGCCTTCGTGCTGGTGCCGCTGGCCGATGTGGCCCCGGACTGGGTGCATCCGGTGTTTGGACAGACGGTGCGCGAGATGCTGGAGGCGCTACCGCAGCACGCGCGCGACGAGGTCGTGCCGCTTTGATTCTACGCTTGTAAATCCTGTTTCAAACCCCTAAGTACGAGGCTTCTGATTCACGCCCAAACCCTGCCCGGAGGTCTTATGGCCCGCGTTACGACAGAAGATTGCGTTGACAAGGTTCCGAACCGTTTCGATCTGGTGATGCTCGCAGCACATCGTGCCCGCGAGATTTCGTCCGGGTCGCCGCTGACCGTGGATCGCGACAACGACAAGAACCCGGTTGTCGCCCTGCGCGAGATCGCTGAAGAGACGCAATCGGCGGATGATCTGCGCGAACGCCTGATCGAGTCGAACCAGACCCAGATCGAGGTGGACGAGCCGGAAGAAGATTCCATGGCCCTGCTGATGGGCGGTGAGGCGGACAAGCCCGAAGCCGACGACATGTCGGAAGAGAAGCTCTTGCGCGCCCTGATGGAGGCCCAGGGTCAGGGCTGAGCCGCCCCTGACCACGGCAAGGCGCGACACTGATGATCGCCGTTGATGACCTGATCACGCTGGTCCGCCACTACAACCCTCGCACCGATGAGGCGCTGATTCGCGCGGCCTATGATTTTGGTCGCGCGATGCATGAGGGGCAGTTTCGCCACTCGGGCGAGCCCTATTTCACCCATCCTGTCGCCGTCGCCGCCATTCTCACCGAACAGCGGCTTGATGATGCGACGATCATCACCGCGCTTCTGCATGACACGATCGAGGACACCAAGGCGTCCTACCGCATCGTCGAGGAGCAGTTCGGCCGCGAGGTGGCCGATCTGGTCGATGGCGTCACCAAGCTGACCAATCTGCAACTTTCAAGCTCCGAGACCAAGCAGGCCGAGAATTTCCGCAAGCTGTTCATGGCAATGTCCAAGGATCTGCGGGTGATTCTGGTCAAACTCGCTGACCGTCTGCACAACATGCGCACGATCAAGGCGATGCGCGTCGAGAAACAGGCGCAGAAGGCGCGCGAGACGATGGATATCTATGCGCCGCTTGCGGGCCGCATGGGCATGCAGTGGATGCGCGAAGAGCTGGAGGATCTGGCGTTCCGGGTGCTGAACCCCGAGGCGCGGGCCTCGATCATCCGGCGATTTATTACCCTGCAACGCGAGACCGGCGACGTGGTCGAGCGGATCACCGGCGACATGCGGCACGAATTGGACAAGGCGGGGATCGAGGCGGATGTCTTTGGCCGCGCCAAGAAACCCTATTCGATCTGGCGCAAGATGCAGGAAAAGGAGATGGGCTTTTCGCGCCTCAGCGACATCTACGGCTTTCGTGTGATCACCCGATCCGAGAATGATTGTTACGGGGCCCTGGGGGCGATTCACCAACGCTGGCGGGCCGTGCCGGGGCGGTTCAAGGATTACATCAGCCAGCCCAAATCGAACGGCTATCGCAGCATTCACACCACCGTGTCGGGCCGCGACGGCAAGCGGGTCGAGGTGCAGATTCGCACGCAGGCGATGCATGACGTGGCCGAAACCGGGGTCGCGGCGCATTGGTCCTATCGCGACGGCGTGCGCGCCGAAAACCCCTTTGCCGTCGATCCGGCCAAGTGGATCTCGAGCATGAGCGAGCAGTTTGACGCCGAGGAGGATCACGAGGATTTCCTCGAAGCGGTCAAGCTGGAAATGTATGCCGACCAGGTGTTCTGCTTTACCCCCAAGGGTGACGTGATCAAGTTGCCGCGCGGGGCGACGCCGATTGATTTCGCCTATGCCATCCATACCCGTATCGGTCATGCCTGCGTCGGCGCCAAGGTGGACGGGATGCGCGTGCCGCTCTGGACGCGGGTCAAGAACGGGCAATCGGTCGAGGTGATCACCGCCGACGGGCAGACGCCGCAGGCCACATGGCTGGATATCGCGACCACCGGCAAGGCGCGCGCCGCCATCAGGCGGGCCCTGCGCGAACTGGACCGGGGGCGCTATATCAAGCTGGGGCGCGAACTGGCGCGCTCGGCGTTCGAGCATGTCGGCAAAAAGGCCACCGACAAGGCGCTGGAGGCCGCCGCCCGCACGCTGCGCCTGAAGAATGCCGACGAGGTGCGCGCGCGGCTGGGCAGTGCGGAACTGACCGCGCAACAGGTGCTGAACGCGGTCTATCCCGATCTTGCGCCCGATCCTTCGGACGAGGTGACGCGCGACCGCGCGGTGCTTGGCCTCAAGGCCGATCAGAGTTTCGAGCGCGCGCGCTGCTGTCAGCCGCTGCCGGGCGAGCGCATCGTCGGCATCACCTATCGCGGGCGCGGCGTGGTGATCCATGCGATAGATTGTGAAACCCTGTCGCAATATGATGAACAGCCCGGGCGCTGGATGGATTTGCACTGGCATACCGGCACCCATCCGGCGGCTTATGATGTGACATTAGACCTCACCATCGGCAATGACGCGGGTGTTTTGGGACGGATTTGCACCTTGATCGGGGAACAGAAGGCCAATATCTCGGACCTGACTTTCGTTGACCGGAAACCTGATTTCTATCGCCTGCTTGTTGATGTCGAATTGCGCGATGCTGAGCATCTGCACGGGGTGCTGTCGGCGCTTGATGCAGAAAGCGATGTGGCCGCCGTCGAACGCTATCGCGATCCGTCCCGCACCGGGGGCGGTATGAACCATGAACCCTAGGAGCCGCGCTGGTGGTTTTCAAACGCAGAGACAGACGACCCTTGTGGAAGGTGATCGCTGACTTTTTCTGGCCCAAGGGCGGCTGGGCGCGGGCGTTCACCTATGTCAAGCACCGGCTGCACCGGCTGCCCGACCCGCCGGACCGGATCGCACGCGGGATCTTTGCGGGGGTGTTCACCACCTTCACACCGTTTTACGGCATGCATTTCATCGTGGCGGGCACATTGGCCATGATCCTGCGCGGCAATATCCCCGCCGCCCTTTTGGGCACCTTCTTCGGGAATCCGCTGACCTATGTGCCGATTGGCGTCATATCGCTTCAGACGGGCCACGCGATTTTGGGACGCCACTCACTGGCCGAGGACGAGATCAGCCGCTCGCTCGGTGGCAAGTTTCTGGACGCAGGCGAGGATCTGAAGAACAACGTTCTGGCGATCTTTTCGGATCATCAGGCCGACTGGCACAGCCTGCACGTGTTCTATGACGAGGTGTTCCTGCCCTACATGGTGGGCGGCATCGTGCCGGGTATCGTGACGGCGCTTGCCGCCTATTACATCAGTCTGCCGGTGATCACCGCCTATCAGAACCGCCGTAAGGGCGTGCTGCGGGCGAAATGGGCGGCGATCAAGGAAAAAAAGGCGCAGAAGGAAAATGCGTCAATTGAGGCTGACGGGCGCGGCAAAGGGGACTAGGTTGCACCCCGAGCCGATCATGATCTGAGGAAGAGCCCGATGCCGTCCGATGGAAAACTGCGCCTTGGCGTGAATATCGACCATGTCGCCACCGTCCGCAATGCGCGGGGCGGGGCCTATCCTGACCCGCTGCGCGCCGCCAAGCTGGCCGAGGAGGCGGGCGCCGACGGCATCACTGCGCATCTGCGCGAGGACCGCCGCCACATCTCGGATGCTGATATCGACGGGCTGATGGAGGTGTTGACGGTGCCGCTCAACTTCGAGATGGCGGCGACGGCGGAGATGCAGGCGATTGCCCTGCGCCATAAGCCGCACGCCGTGTGCCTCGTGCCCGAAAAGCGCGAGGAACGCACCACCGAGGGCGGGCTGGATGTCGCACGAGACGAAAACCGGCTGGCGCATTACATCGCGCCGCTGCGCGATTTGGGCTGTCGCGTATCGATCTTCATCGCCGCCGACAAGCGGCAGATCGAGGCCGCCCACCGGATCGGGGCCGAGGTGATCGAGTTGCATACCGGCGCCTATTGCGACGCCCATGCCGAGGGTGATGTCGAGACACGCGACCGCGAGTTGAAGGCCTTGCGCGAAATGTCGGCCTATGCCCATGCGCTGGGGCTCGAGGTGCATGCGGGCCATGGCCTGACCTATGACACCGTGCAGCCCGTCGCGGGTTTCCCCGAGGTGATGGAGCTCAATATCGGGCATTTCCTCATCGGCGAGTCGATCTTTCGCGGGTTGCAACCCGCGATCACCGAGATGCGCCGCCTGATGGACGAGGCGCGGGAGTGAGTCTGCAGAGAAAACGACTCGGCTAACGGGGATGAAGATGTGAGGCGAATTTTCAAAGGTCTGGTTTTGCCGATAACCCTTCTCCTTTCTTTGTCGAAAGGGGTGCTTACCCTCCTGATGATCGGTTCGCTCGCGCTGAGTCTTGCTACGGTGACGGTCTCCGGAGTTTTTTCTGCACTGTCGAGCGCGGTAGAGGCAGTAACTGGCCCCAGAACGGTGCGGGCAAAGCATCAGGCTCGGCTCGATGATTTATCGGTCAGGAATGTTGAACTCGAGGCGCGCAACGGGAAACTGGTTGCTGAGAACCAGCGCGTGAAACGAGAACTTGCCGATAGCAGAGTGACCTACCGGGGGCAGACCAGATATGCCCGTGACGCGGTGAGGGATACAAGCGGGCGGCTGGCGCATCGGGTGATGTTTGCATCAAGCCGGAACGTGGCGTCGGTCTTTGCAGAAGCCCTGCCGTTTGTAGGTGTCGGTGTGGTTGTTGCCGCCACTGCGTGGGAGATAAAGGACTCCTGCGAGATGATGAAAGACCTGCACGAGCTTGATGTGGCATTCAATCCAGAGAGCGAATTTGACGGAACGGAGGTCTGCGGTATGGAGGTACCCAACCGGGCAGAGGTTTGGCAGGCCATTCGCGAAAGCCCGTCTGCTGCATGGAATGGCGCACAGGAATACATGCCGGAATTGCCGGACTTTTCTGAAAGATATGCGTCTGGATTGGCGCGGGTTACTGGGTGGGCTTGCATGGTTCTCCCTTGTGAAACGGGAGAGGAACCCTCCGAATGAGGACGTCGCGGACGCTGTCCGGTTCCAGAGCGCTCGCTACGGTTGTGATTGCGGCGGCATTGGCCATTTTTGCCCTCTGGCAGCTTGAGGCTCAGCGCGAGGGGCTGGAGATCACCACGCGCCATGTCGGCGAGACGCCGGTGACACGGATCGTGCAGCCGGGCTCTGATGGCCCGGTGGTCGTGGTCGCGCATGGCTTTGCCGGGTCGCGGCAGATGATGCAGGCCTATGGCCACGATCTGGCGCGGGCGGGCTATCGGGTCTGGGCGTTCGACTTTCTCGGGCATGGGCGGCACCCTAGGCCGATGTCGGGCGATGTGGAGAGCATTGACGGCACGACCCGCCTGTTGATCGAGCAGACCCGCGCCGTGTTGGATGCGGCGCTGGCGGCGGAGAACTGGCAGGGTGAGGCTGCGCTGCTCGGGCATTCCATGGCCACCGATATCATCATCCGCACGGCAATTGACGATCCCCGGATCGGCCCCGTGGTGGCGATCTCGGCCTTTTCCAAGGCGGTGACGGCGACTGCGCCCGACACCCTTTTGCTCATCACCGGCGCGTGGGAGCCGGGGCTGCGCGGTTTTGCCCGCGACGCCGTGGCGATGGTCGATCCGCAGGCAGGCGAGGGCGAGACCGCGCGCGCGGGCGAGGTGATCCGCCGTGCGGTGGTGGCCCCGCTTGCCGAGCATGTCGCGGTACTGCATAGCCGCGCCGGGCGGGCCGAGACGGTGGCGTGGCTCGATGCGGCCTATGGGCGCGCGAGCGATATCGCGGTGCGCGCGACGGGGCCGTGGTTTCTGGCGCTGATGGCCGCCATCGTGGCGCTGGCGGCACCGCTCTCGCGCCTTCTGCCGGTACGTGCGCCGCCGGTGCCAGGGACGCTTTCATTGGGGCGTTTTGCGCTGGTCGTAGGCCTGCCTGCGGCTCTTGCGCCGCTGCTTGCCGTGCAGGTTGAGGCGCGGCTCCTGCCGGTGCTGGTGGCGGATTACCTTGCGCTGCATCTGGCGATTTATGGCCTCTGGCAACTGGCGCTTCTGTGGTGGCTTGGGCGACGGCCCGAGGGCCTGCGCCCTGTTGCGGTGCTGGCGCTGCTGGCTTGGGGGCTGGGCGTCTTCGGCTTTGCGCTCGACCGCTATGGCGCGAATTTCTGGCCGACGCCCGAGCGTCTGGTGATCATCGCGGCCCTCAGCCTTGGCGCGCTGCCCTTCATGCTGGGCGATGCGCTGCTGGCGCGCGGGGCCGCGCTCTGGCAACGCATCACGGCACGGCTGGGCTTTCTCCTGTCGCTCGCGCTTGCCGTGCTGCTCGATACCGAGCGGCTGTTCTTTCTCGCCATGATCGCGCCGGTGATCCTGCTCTTCTTCCTGATATTCGGGTTGATCGGTCGGTGGGTTGCGGCGCGGGCAGGGGCGGCATCGGCGGGCGTGGCACTCGGCCTGATCCTCGCCTGGGCGCTTGGCGTGAGTTTTCCACTTTTTGCACCCGGAGGACTGGGATGATCCTTGGCATCGGCACCGATCTTGCGAACATCGATCGGATCGCGGGCACGCTGGAGCGCTTCGGCGACCGGTTTCGCAACCGCGTCTTTACCGATATCGAACAGGCCAAGGCCGAGCGTCGCGCCGATGTGGTCGGCACCTATGCGAAACGCTGGGCGGCGAAGGAGGCGTGCTCCAAGGCGCTGGGCACCGGGCTGCGCATGGGGATCGCGTGGAAGGACATGGCTGTGTCGAACCTGCGCACCGGTCAGCCGGTGATGCATGTCACAGGATGGGCGGCCGAGCGATTGGCAGAGATGACGCCTGAGGGGTATGAGGCGATCATTCACGTGACATTGACCGACGATCACCCCTGGGCGCAGGCCTTTGTGGTGATCGAGGCGCGGCCGAAGGGTGGGGTTGGGTAGAGGACGGGAAGGGCCTGAAGCGGCCGTTGCCGTGAGCCGCGTATCGACGGGCCGCGGTACGGCGATCCAACGATAGTTTCCTAGCACTTTATATCAGCCAAACCCGAAAAACATGCGAGCGCAGAGCAGGTTGCAGCCAAATCGCCGTGCCGGGGGGGGGCCCGGCGATGCGCGGCGGCCTTCGGCCTTGATTCCGCGCATGTGTGTAGCGGTCAACGGCAGCTCAAGGCCAACAAACCCCCACTGTTGCAACAATCGGATGCTACCCCTGACCGCCAAGCCGCGTTTGGGTAACCCGGCCTGCCGCGCACCGGTGATCATACCCCCTCGCGCCTTGACACTTTGAGCCCCGCCCCGCATGTAGCGCGAGACCCAAATCTGCCCTATCCGGAGAGGCCCGATGGCATCTGACGCCAAAAAAGGAAATTCCATCGTCGAGACGATCAAGACGGTGTTCTGGGCTCTCGTGATCGCGGGGCTGTTTCGTACGATCTTCTTCCAACCCTTCTGGATTCCGTCCGGCTCGATGAAGGACACGCTGCTGATCGGCGATTTCCTCTTCGTCAACAAGATGGCCTATGGCTATTCCTACGCTTCCTGCCCGTCGATCCGGCTGGGATTCATCAATGTCGATGCCGAGGATATCTGCGGCTTTCTCGATGGTGACAACACCCGTATTCTGGGCGGAGAGCCCGAACGCGGCGACATCATCGTGTTCCGCCACCCTGTCGATGGGACCGATTTCATCAAGCGCATGATCGGTCTGCCCGGCGACCGTATCCAGATGCGCGATGGTGTGCTGCACATCAACGGCGAGCCGGTGGAGCTTGAACCCGCCGGTGAGTTCACCGAGGAATTTACGCGGCAGGGGCCGATGGGCATCCGCCCGCGCTGCGAAAACGGCGTGGTCGGGGCCGGGGCGGATTGCACCAAATCCCGCCAGATCGAGACGCTGCCCAACGGCCAGTCCCATGCGATCCTGAATATCGGCGACCAACGCTCGGATCATACCGGCGTGTTCACCGTGCCCGAGGGGCATTATTTCTTCATGGGCGACAACCGCGACAATTCCACCGACTCGCGCTTTCCGCAGGCTGTGGGTGGGGTTGGCTTCGTGCCTTACGAGAACCTGATCGGACGTGCCAACCGGGTGATCTTCTCCTCAGGCGGCTCGTCGATGCTGGCCTTCTGGACGTGGCGCGGGGATCGGTTCTTCGAGAGGCTGGAGTGAAACTGTCACGCGACATGGCGGAATTTCAAGCGCGGCTCGGGCATGAGTTTTCCGATCCGGCGCTGCTCGTCCGGGCGCTGACCCATTCCTCGATGTCCTCGCCCAATCGCGACGACAATCAGCGGCTGGAATTCCTCGGCGACCGGGTGCTGGGCCTCGTGATGGCCGAGGCGCTTCTGGCGCATGACAGTGCCGCCACTGAAGGCCAGCTTGCGCCGCGCTTCAACGCGCTGGTGCGCAAGGAAGCCTGCGCCGATGTCGCGCGCGAGATCGACCTTGGCACGGTGCTCAAGCTGGGGCGCTCCGAGATGCTCTCGGGCGGGCGGCGCAAGCTGGCACTCCTGGGCGATGCGATGGAGGCGGTGATTGCCGCCGTCTATGTCGATGCCGGGTTCGAGGCGGCGCGCGCCACGGTCCTGCGGCTCTGGGGCGGGCGCATCGGCGCGGTCAAGGAAGACGCGCGCGACGCCAAGACCGCGCTTCAGGAATGGGCGCAGGCGCGCGGCCTGCCGCCGCCCGACTATGCCGAGACGGCGCGCTCCGGTCCGGATCATGCGCCGGTCTTTACCATCGAGGCGCGCCTGCAGAGCGGCGAGCAGGCAAGCGCCACCGCCGGATCGAAACGCCAGGCGGAACAGGCGGCGGCGCGCGCGCTGCTCGATAGATTGGAGAGCCAGACATGACCACCCGCGCCGGTTTCATCGCCCTGATCGGAGAGCCCAATGCGGGCAAATCCACGCTGCTCAATCGCATGGTGGGTGCCAAGGTCAGCATCGTCACCCACAAGGTGCAGACCACCCGCGCGCGCATTCGCGGCGTGGCGATGGAAGGGCAGAGCCAGCTTGTCTTTGTCGACACGCCGGGCCTTTTCCAGCCGCGCCGCAGGCTGGACCGGGCGATGGTCGCGGCTGCCTGGGGCGGGGCGGCGGATGCCGATATCGTGGTGCTGCTGATCGAGGCGCATCGCGGCGTCACCGAAGGGGTGGAGCGTATCCTCGACGGGTTGCAGGATATCGCCAAGGGGCGCCGGGTCGCCCTTGCGATCAACAAGATCGATCGGGTGGAGGCGCCTGTGTTGCTGGCGCTGACCAAGACAATGAACGAGCGGTTCGCGTTCGAGCGGACCTTTCTGATTTCGGCTGAGAAGGGCCATGGCGTTGATGATCTCCGCCGGTGGCTGGCCGAGGAGGTGCCGGAAAGCCCGTGGCTCTATCCCGAGGATCAGATCGCCGATCTGCCGATGCGGATGATCGCCGCCGAGATGACCCGCGAAAAGCTGACGCTGCGGCTGCATCAGGAATTGCCCTATCAACTGACCGTCGAGACCGAGGCCTGGGAAGAGCGCAAGGATGGCTCGGCCCGCGTCGATCAGATCATCTACGTGCTGCGTGACGGCCACAAGGGCATCGTTCTGGGCAACAAGGGCGAGACGATCAAGGCCGTCTCCAAGGCCGCACGCGAGGAGATGGAAGAGTTCCTCGGGCGACGGATTCACCTCTTTCTGCAGGTCAAGGTGCGGTCCGGCTGGATGGACGAATCCGAGCGCTATTCCGAGATGGGGCTGGATTTCAAGGACGGGAACTGAGGCCCGTGGCCCGGCTGACCGCACGGTTCTGGATCGATGCCTATCTCGCGCGGTTGCGGCTGGCGGATATCGCCGCTTTTGTGGTGGCGCATGGCGATGACACCGGCGGCGCGGTGCTGGTGAAACTCAACACGCTCAATGGGCGGGCACAGGTGTTTCAACGCTCCTTCGATCTCGCGACCGGCGCGCGCGCCTGGGTGACGCTGGCCGAGGGCTGTGAGGCGGAGGTGGATGCCGCCATCGCGCGACAACGCGGGTTCGACCCGGATCTCTGGGTGGTCGAGGTCGAGGACCGCGCCGGGCGGCACCTGCTCGACGCGGACGGGTTGAGCGGGTAGGATTGGGCGATGGATTGGCGTGATCAGGGGATATTGCTGAGCAGCCGCCGCCACGGGGAAACCTCTGCCATCATTGAAGTTTTCACGGCTGAGCACGGGCGGCACGCAGGCGTCGTGCGGGGCGGCGCGTCGCGCAAGATGACCCCGGTGCTGCAACCGGGCGCGCAGCTTGACGTGGAATGGCGCGCGCGGCTGGAGGATCATCTGGGCACCTTCCGGGTGGAGCCCTTGAAATCGCGCGCCTGGTCGATGGGGGATCGGATGGCGCTGGCCGGGCTCAATGCGGTGTGCGCGCTGCTGCTGTTCGCACTGCCCGAGCGTGAAGCGCATGCCGGGATCTACCGCAAGAGCCTGATCTTGCTCGATCTTCTGGAGCAGCCGGAGATCTGGCCGCTGGCCTATCTCAACTGGGAACTGGCGCTGCTCGAAGAGATGGGTTTTGGCCTCGACCTGCGGCGCTGCGCGGTGATGGGCGAAAAGGCCAATGACCTCAGTTACTTATCCCCCCGCACGGGGCGCGCGGTGTCGCGCGCGGGGGCGGGCGAGTGGGCCGACCGGCTCTTGCCGCTGCCGCCCTGCCTGCTGGGCGAAGGCCCCGCGCCGGATGCGGAAATATTGCAGGGGTTTCACGTAACCGGGCATTTCCTGATGCACCATCTCGCACCGCAGATGGGCAACACCCCCCTGCCTGACGCCCGCGCCCGCTTTGTCGCGCGGTTTGCCGCGCAGTCAGGGGCGGGGTGAGGGTGGGATTTTGGAAGTGAGTGGAATGGGGGCGGTTATGTTTGGTCTGGAGTTGCCGTTCAGGTGCAGCCCCAATGCGCGTAATAACGGTGCCGCCGGCACCGCCGCGCAGCGCCCGACCGCCCCACCGGGCGGGCGCTTTTGCAACGTATCAAGCCATTGAAAACGCGGGAGTGCTTGGCTGGCATAAAGTGCGGTCCACCGAAGTTGCTGCGCCCACCCGGCGGTCAGGCGCCGCGCGGCTCATCTCTGAAACCGCCAACAGCAGCTCAAGGCCACCAATCGCATCCCGTCTATTCCCCCGCCCGAAACACCATCTCGCGGCCGGCGTCGTTGGTCAGGAGCAGCGTGTCGCCCGCAACCTCGACCAGCGTCATGTCCGCAAGCGCGCGCAGGTAGCGTGTCTCGGCCTCCAGATCGGGGCAGGCGCGTTTGGTGGTGATCAGGGCTTCGGTGCGGAACCACGGATAGGGCAGGGTCTGCGTGCCGGAATAGCGGTTGCAGGGGGCCTCTCCGGCAAGGCTGCCTTCCTGAGGAAAGCTCAGCGTCGCGCGGGCGGCAAAGGGCGTGCCGTCGATGCTCTGGAGCACCCATGTGGCCTCGGCCCCGCCATGGCCCGAGACCGTCTCGTCCTTGCAATAGCCAAGGATGGACATCGCGATCAGCAGGAGGGCGGCGCGCATCCGCCTTACCTGAGCGCGAGGATCAGATCGACAAGCGAGCCGATGGCGGTGGCCGCCGTATCGCGGGCGGTGTCCTGCAAGGCCTGCATGCCGGTGGCCGAGGCATAGAGGATGCGGGCCATTTCCGGATTGCCGATGCCGCAGGCCGCCAGAAGATCGTTCAGCCGGGCAAGCCGGATTTCGTCGACACCGGCCACCACACCGGCCGCCACGTCATTGCCCTGCGCCCACGCGCGAATCGCGGGTTCGGAGCGCAGCGCGGGGCTGTTGCTGGTGGTGCTGTCGGCGATGGTCTGGGCGGTGGCACGCAGCCGGGCGGTGTCGGTGGCACCGTCGGCGGTGAGCAGGGCCGTTTCGGCATCGGTTTGCCAGAGCGCCAGAAGGGCCGCGTGAAAGCCCGGCACATCGTCGAAATGCCAGTAGAACGAGCCCTTGGTCGCGCCGACACGGCGCGCCAGAGGTTCCGCGCCGAGGGTGCCGGGCCCGCCTTCGCATAAGGCGGTGAGGCCGGTCATAAGCCAGTCGTCACGGGTCAGGCGGGGGCGGCGTCGGGCGATCATGCCTATGGGTTTACGCTTGCTGTCGCACTGCCGCAAGGGTTGCGAATGTCACGCTACGTCAAGCGACCGTCAAAAAACTTTTACCAAACCGTCGCAAACTCTTTGAGTTCGCCACGTAGGTCGGGCGCAAACCAAGGGGGCATCTTTCGTGCTGAGCATCGACGCGCTGACCAAGACATTTGGCCGCAACACCGCCGTGGACAAGGTGACATTCACCGTCGAAAAACCGGCAATGATCGGTATCATCGGCCGGTCCGGGGCCGGCAAATCCACCTTGCTGCGGATGATCAACCGGCTGACCGATGCGTCCTCGGGCCAGATCATGTTCGAAGGGCGTGAGGTCACGGGCCTCAAGGGGGCGGAAAAACGCGCCTGGCAATCCGACTGCGCGATGATCTTTCAACAGTTCAACCTCGTGCCGCGGATGGATGTGGTGTCGAACGTGCTGCACGGCACGCTCAACCGCCGCTCGACGCTGGCGACGATGTTCAACCTTTATCCCGATTCGGACATTCACCGCGCCATCGAGATCCTCGACCGGCTGGGCATTGCCGATCACGCGCCGAAACGGGCCGAGGCGCTCTCGGGCGGGCAGCAGCAGCGGGTGGCGATTGCGCGCGCGCTGATGCAGGACCCCAAGATCGTGCTGGCGGATGAGCCGATTGCCAGCCTCGACCCGATGAACGCGCAACTTGTGATGGATGACCTGCGCCGCATCCACGAAGAGGACGGGCGCACGGTGATCGCCAACCTTCATACGCTGGATACCGCGCGGCGCTATTGCGACCGGGTGATCGGGATGCTGCATGGCCGCGTCGTCTTCGACGGCTCGCCCGAACAACTGACCACCGGCGTGGCGCGCGACATTTACGGGGCCGATGCAAGCTTTTCCGAGGAAAGCACATCGACCTCCATCGAAACGCTGGATCGTGGGACGGTGCGCGCGCTGCGCGAGGCCGAAGCCGCGGTCTGACGACCCCCTGGCCCGCCGGGGGGTGGCGGGCCATCAACCCAAGACAACCCAACCGGAGAGAAACCATGACCAAACTGTTTGCTGCCATCGTGGCCACCACCGCTCTCGTCAGCCCCGCGCTGGCGCAGGACAAGATCGAAGAATTCCGCATCGGCGTGCTGGGCGGCGAGAACGCGCAGGACCGTATGGCCTCGAACGAGTGCTACCGCGCGGCTGCCGAAGAGCTGCTTGGTGTGCCGGTCAAGCTGTTCACCCCCGCCGATTATGACGGCGTGATCCAGGGTCTGCTGGGCGGCACCCTCGATATGGCGTGGCTTGGTGCCTCGGCCTATGCCAAGACCTACCTGACCGACCCCGACGCCGTCGAGCCGGTCATGGTCAAGACCAACATGGACAAGTCCTACGGCTACTACTCGGTCGGCTTTGCCCGCAAGGACAGCGGCATCACCTCGCTCGACGACATGAAGGGCAAGACCTTCGGCTTCGGCGATCCCAACTCCACTTCCGGCTACCTGATCCCCTCGATCGAAATCCCGACGCAGGGCGAAGAGATCACCATGGAATCGGGCGAGTATTTCGGTGAGGTCAAGTTCACCGGTGGTCACGAGCAGACCATCGTCGCGGTCGCCAATGGCGATATCGACGCCGGCGTGACCTGGGCCGACGGCATGGGCGCATGGGAAGACGGCTACAACTCCGGCGCACTGCGCAAGGCCGCCGATGCAGGCCTCGTTGACATGAACCAGATCGTCGAGATCTGGAAGTCCAAGCCGATCCCCGAAGGCCCGATCGTTCTGCGCAAGGAACTGCCCGAGCGCGTCAAGCTGGACATCACCACGCTGACCGCCTCGCTGCCCTATATGGACGCCGATTGCGCCTATAACTTCATGGCTGGTGAGGCGCTCGGCTTCCAGCCGATCAACCACGATGCGTATCAGTCGATCATCGAGGCGCGCAAATCCAAGATGTAAGCCACTCAGGCTGACACACGGGCCGGGCCTGCCATGTGCGCAGGCCCGGCCTCATTTGACCGGGGGCAAGGCATGAGCGATCTGACAGCAGGGCAGGCGGGCGCGGCACGGGTGCACGACGTGCAATCCGCCTATATGGCGATGACCCGGCGCAAGCGGCTTTACGGCAGCGTGATGCTGATCGTGTTCATTGCGCTGATGGTCTCGGGCTTTCAGGTGGCCGACGGGCGCAACGCGGGCGGCTTCTGGGACGGGATCGGCAATATATTCCAGTTTCCCGGCGAGGTGCTGGCCGAGGCGCGCGAGAAGATCGCCAACCTGCCGGGGCTGATGTGGAAATTCCTGCCCTCGCTGATCGAGACGATCAACATCGCGGCGGCGGCCACGCTTCTGGGGGCGATGTTTGGCGTGCTGATCTCGCTTTTGTCGACGCGGGGCCTTGCGAAATGGCCGCGCCTGATCGGGGTGTTTCGCCGGGTGATGGACATCCTGCGCGCGGTGCCCGAAATCGTGATCGCGCTGGTGCTGATCTTCATCCTCGGCGGCGGGCCGGTGCCCGCGATGATCGCCATCGCGCTGCATACTGTCGGTGCGCTGGGCAAGCTCTTTTCCGAGGTGAACGAGAACGCCAGCCTCAAGCCGGTCGAGGGGCTGCACTCGGTCGGCGCGACATGGGGGCAGCGAATGTGGCTTGGCGTGATCCCGCAGGTGGCGCCGAATTACCTCAGCTACGCGCTGCTGCGCTTCGAGATCAATATCCGCGCCTCGGCGATCCTTGGCTTCGTCGGCTCGGGCGGCATCGGCTATGACCTCAAGAACGCGTTTAGCTGGGGGCAGGGCCGCTATGACGAGGTGGCGGCGATCTTCCTGCTGCTATTCGGCACCATCGTCTTTTTCGACCAACTGTCGAGCCGCTACCGCAACAAGCTGATCGGGGGAGAGTGAGACCATGAGCATGGCAAGCGATGCAGGCTTTGACGCCGCCGGGTTCTTTCGGCGCAAGAAACTCATGGCCTTCGCCGTCCCGGCGGTGATCCTGGCCTATTTCGTCTATATCTTCTTTGCCTTCGACATTCCGGGGCTGGCAGATCGCGCACGGATGGACAATGCGCGCATCCTTGTCGCCGACAGCTACAGCTACAAGACCCATGTCACCCGCGACAACCGCACGGGTGATCTGAGCATCGCGGTCGAGGGTGAGAACAAGGGCACATGGCCCGAGGGGCGCAGCCCCGACTGGGTGAGCGTCGAGAGTGAGGATCGCACGCGCGTGGCGCTGAAACACGGGCATGAGGTGCTGATCGGCGGCAACACGCTGCGCTATGACGTGCCGGGTTATGGGCTGATCACGGCCGAGGTGTCGCGCCGCGAGGGCGTGGTGCTCGACCTGCCCACCGACACGGTGCCGGACTGGATCAGCGCGAGCAGCGCGCGCGTCGATATCACCACCGAGGGTGGCCGCGTGACGCTCACCAAGGCGCGCACCGAGGTGATGCGCTATGCCTTCGGCTGGGAGCTGTTCTGGTTCACGCTCGACAGCCCGTTCTACGGCAAGAGCTTTGGCGAGTTGGCGGCACTGGTCGTTTCGGGCGATCGCGTCGTCGAGGGCAAGAGCAACCTTGCTGCCATCATCCACGACATCTGGAACAACAAGATGTGGCAGCACAAGGATGTGATGTGGGCGATCTTCGAGACCATCCTGATGGCCTTTCTCGGCACCATGGGCGCGGCCATCGTGGCGCTGCCGCTGGCCTTTGCCGCGGCGCGCAATTTCTCGCCGCTGATGGCGGTGCGCGCGGCGGTGCGGCGGGTGTTCGATTTCGTGCGCGGCGTCGATGCGCTGATCTGGACGATCATCCTCGCCCGCGCCTTCGGCCCCGGCCCGCTCACCGGCGCGCTGGCGATCCTGCTCACCGACACCGGCACCTTCGGCAAGCTGTTCTCCGAGGCGCTGGAAAACGTCGACAAGCGCGAGATCGAAGGCGTGCAATCGACCGGCGCCAAACCGCTGCAACGCTACCGCTTTGGGGTCATCCCGCAGATCACGCCGGTGTTGCTGAGCCAGCTTCTCTACTACCTCGAATCGAACACCCGCAGCGCCACCATCATCGGCGCGATCACCGGCGGCGGCATCGGGTTGTTGCTGACACAGGCGATGATCACGCAAAAGGATTGGGAAGAGGTGAGCTATTACATCATTCTCATCCTGATCATGGTGATGGTGATGGATACCGTGTCGGGCTGGTTGCGGCGCAAGCTTATCATGTCGGATGACAGTGGGCATTGAGGCCGCGGATTTGAGTATTTGAGCCATAAAGAAACCGAGGGCCTTGCGTTTCTTTGTGGCAAAATTACTCGCGCCGCAGGCATTCATCTCTTGGGGAGCAAGACATGCCGAGATTGCAAGCCGACGGGGCGGTGATCCATCCCGACTGCGAGATCACCGATTGCGAGTTCGGGGCCTATACCGAGGTCGGGCGCGGCAGCCGTCTCGCGCATGTGGCGATGGGCGATTACTCCTATTGCGACCGGGCCTGCGATCTGGCCAATGCCGAGATCGGCCGCTTTGCCAATATCGCCAGTTACGTGCGGGTGGGGGCCACCGATCATCCGCTGGATCGGGCAAGTTTGCATCATTTCCTCTACCGCTCGGCAAGCTATTGGGAGGATGTCGAGGATGATGTGGCCTGGTTCGACAAGCGCCGCAAGAGGGTCGCGCGGATCGGGCATGACACCTGGATCGGGCATAACGCGCAGGTGAAACCCGAGGTGACGGTGGGCCACGGCGCGGTGATCGCGGCGGGGGCGGTGGTGACGCGCGATGTAGCCCCTTACATGATCGTGGCGGGGATGCCCGCCAAGCCGCTGCGCGCGCGGCTGACCCCCGATCTGGCAGAGCGGATGATGGCACTGGCGTGGTGGGACTGGGATCATGCGCGGCTGCGCGACAGCCTTGGGGATTTCCGCGCGCTCACAGCCGAGGCGTTTCTGGAAAAATACGGCGGCTGAAACGCAAAAAGGCGGCCACGAGGGCCGCCTTGCAGATGCTGAAATATCGCGGGGTGAAAGAGCAACTAGAATATGCACGGTGCCTAACGCGGCGATATGACAGAGGGGTGACAGCGCGCGAGATTTCCGCCTCAGAGCATCAGGACCCCGCGCCGGATCAGGTTTACCCCCGCGATCAGCAGCACCCAGAGCGTGACCTTGCGAAAGGTGTCCTGATCGAACCGGTCTTGCAGCCAGAACCCCAGCCCGATCCCCAGAAGTGCCGGCGGCACCAGCCCGAGCGAGAGCGGCAGCGTTTCGGCGCGCAGCACGCCGGAGCCCAGATGCGACACCAGCAGCAGCACCGCGCCTAGCCCGTAGATCACCCCCTGCACCCGCATCTGTTCGCGCTTTTCCGTGCCACGCGCCATCAGCATCGCGACGGTAGGCGGCCCCCAGATGCCTGAAAGTCCGCCGAAAAGCCCCGCGAGCGCACCCATCCCGGCCTCACCGCGTGCGCCGCCATCGGGCGACAGGCGCAGGCCCCGGCCCAGCAGAGTCGAGAGCGCATAGGCGGTAATGAGCGGGCCGATGAAAAGGAACATGGCGGCGGGCGGCAGGCGCGGCACGAGTTGTGCGGCCAGCACCATCACCGCACCGCCCGCCAGCAGGAACACCCGGAACCGCGCGACCGAGGCCAGCGCCGCCCCCACCCCCTGCCGCAGCGCCTGCCAGAGGTTTGTGGCAAGCGTCGGCAGGATCAGCCCGGCCAGCGCCAGATCCGGCGGCATCATCGTGCTCAGCCCCGCGATCAGCACCGTCGGCATGGCAAAGCCCACCACCCCCTTGACCAGTCCGGCGCAAATCGCCACGCCAAAGGCGAGGCTCCAGCCCCAGAGCGGGCCTATATCGAAAAACATCTCCATGTCTGGTGTGGTAGCATGTCGGTAGCGCCGCAGTGCAAAAAATCAATACGCAACTTTAGATCAAAAACCTGCGACAATTGGCATAATAGTTGCGCTGCACCTGCATAATAGATAAAAGGCACCAGATCAGGAAAAGGATGCGATTCATGGCACATGACGGACAGGACATTGCAATGGCCCAGACCACGATTCTGGATGACCTTCTGGCGCTGACCGGTGCGGCGGTTGCCCCGGTCGAGACCGTGCTGGAGCGTGCGAAAACCTCTGTGGCCGACATGGTCACCGTCGAGGGCCGGGTGTCCGGTGCCGAGATCGAGGCGCATCAGACGGCCGCGCACGGGCTGGCGTGGCTGGCCACCTATGTCGAATCGCTGCGCCAGATGCAGAACTGGGCCACCCGGCTGCTGGAGCAGGGCCAGTTCGGCGAGGTCGAGCAGCTTGTTCACCAGATCGCATTCGGCGAATACCTGCATCAGATCGCCGGCGGTATCCAGATGAACCAGGGCGAGATGGTGCGCCTGCAGGATTTGGGCCTTGGCTGGGATGCGCTCAGCGGGTTCCAATGTGCCGAGGTGCAGGCCCTGATGGCGCGCGGCAACAGCCAGGCCGCACGCACCCGGCTGGTGGAGTTGATGCAGGAACGCGCCGCCGAGATTACCGTCGGGCGCAGCGGGCTCGATGACGAGCTTGAGATGATCCGCGAACAGTTCCGCCGCTTTGCCGTGGAAAAGGTCGAGCCGTTTGCCCATGAGTGGCACCTCAAGGATGAACTTATCCCGATGGAGATCATCGAAGAATTGGCGGAAATGGGCGTGTTCGGCCTGACCATCCCCGAGGAATTCGGCGGGCTTGGCCTGTCGAAAGCGTCGATGTGCGTGGTCTCCGAGGAACTCAGCCGTGGATACATCGGGGTCGGCAGCCTCGGCACCCGCTCGGAAATCGCCGCTGAGTTGATCCTTGCCGGGGGCACGCAGGAGCAAAAGGAAAAGTGGCTGCCGCGTCTGGCTAGTGCCGAGACGTTGCCCACGGCCGTTTTCACCGAACCCAACACCGGGTCGGACCTTGGCGCGCTGCGCACCCGGGCGGTGCGCGACGAGAATGACGACTGGAAAGTGACCGGCAACAAGACCTGGATCACCCATGCCGCGCGCACCCATGTGATGACGCTTCTGGCGCGCACGGTGCCCGACACGACCGATCACCGGGGCCTGTCGATGTTCCTCGCCGAGAAGGAGCCGGGCACCGATGAGCACCCTTTTCCGACCGAGGGCATGACCGGCGGTGAGATCGAGGTGCTGGGCTATCGCGGCATGAAGGAATACGAGCTTGGCTTCGACAATTTCCACGTCAAGGGGGAGAACCTGCTCGGTGGCGAAGAGGGCAAGGGCTTCAAGCAGTTGATGGAGACGTTGGAATCCGCCCGCATCCAGACCGCCGCGCGGGCCATTGGCGTGGCGCAATCGGCGCTCGATGTGGCGATGAAATACGCGCAGGATCGCAAGCAGTTCGGCAAGCCGCTGATCGCCTTCCCGCGCGTCTCGAGCAAGCTGGCGATGATGGCGGTGGAGATCATGGTGGCCCGCCAGCTGACCTATTTCGCGGCTTGGGAAAAAGACAATGGTCGCCGCTGTGATCTTGAGGCCGGGATGGCCAAGCTGTTGGGCGCGCGTGTCGCCTGGGCGGCGGCGGATAACGGGTTGCAGATCCACGGCGGTAACGGCTTTGCGCTGGAATACCCCATCAGCCGGATCCTGTGTGATGCGCGTATCCTCAATATCTTCGAGGGGGCTGCGGAGATTCAGGCGCAGGTGATTGCACGGCGGTTGCTGGGGTAGGTTTGGTCTGGCCTGAAGCGGCCAATAGATCAAAGCACCCGCGCGATACGCGGCCGAAGGCCGCCGCGCATCGCCGTGCCGCCCCCCGGCGCGGCGATTTGGCTGAAACCTGCGCTGCGCTCTTATGTTTTCAGGGCTTGGCTGGCATTAAGCACTGCCAAACTAACGTTGGGTCGCCACACCGCGGCACGACGATGCGCGGCTCACGGCAACGGCAACTCAAAGCCAAAATCATCCCATCAATCCGGCTGAAAGATCGCCCCGGCCTGCAACGCACGCCCCGTGCGCCAGATCAGCCCCGCGATGATCACACAGAGCACCGCCAAGAGCGCCAGCCCGATCAGCCGATGCCCCGCCGAGCCTGTCATCTGCGCATGCGCAAGGCTGGCCAGCACCGCCCCCGCCACCGGAAAGCTGAGCGCCCAGAAGGCGAGCGAGAAGGGCAAACGCAACAGTTTCGGCAATTGCACCGCCACGATCAGCGAAAACAGATAGGCGCAGTTCAACAGAACCCGGGCGAATTCATCCACCCCGCCGACCAGTTCCACCCAGGCCAGATACCCAACCGAGGGCGGCGCGATCAGGATCACCAGCGAGGGCTGCAACCGCTCGGGCAAAGGGTCGTGAAAGATCAGCCGGTTCATGACCAGCACCAGCATCACGATCCAGAAGATCAGCCCGACGCTGGTAAAGAACCAACTGATCTCGATATAACCCAGGGGCACACCCGCAATCGCCACGATCACGTTGCCGACGGCGGGGATGAACCACGCGGGCGACAGGTGGCCGTGCTGGAACGCGCGCGCGCTGATCCAGCCATTCACCACCGCCAGTGTCAGCCCAAGTTGCATTGGCACCGCCACCAGCCACATCGCCCGTGCCAGCCCCGGATAGGGGGCCAGCATGACGATGGACATCAGCACCAGTGCGATGGAAATCGCCGGGAAGAACGCGAGTTTCACGGGATGCTGCCACTCGGCCTGCACGGCACCCGGGTGGCGCAGCAACTTGGCCAGGTAGCCCACGGCGATCGCGGCAAAGATGCCCATGGTCAGCCAGTGCGCCACGGCTGAAGCGAGATGACCCAGCCCCAACGCCGCCTCGCCCGCGCGCAGCGCAAGCGTAAAGCCGCACAGCCCCATCACCACGGTAAAGAGCGTCACCGGCATGTGCTCCAGACGGCTTTCGGCCATGCCGCTCACTCCGCCGCGCCGATGCTCAGATGCAGCGGGGCAAGGCCGTCAACCTCGCCTAGAAGCACATTGCCCGGCCCCACTGGCCCGACTCCGGCAGGCGTGCCGGTATAGATGAGATCCCCCGCTTGCAGATGGTAGAACCGCGACAGGTGCGCGATGACCTCGGGCACGGACCAGACCATGTCCGACAGCCGCGCCTCTTGCGTGACCGTACCATCCACCGCCAGCCGGATCGCCTGATCGCCGATCTCGCCGAATGCCGTCTTGGGCGTGATCGGGGCAATGATCGCGGAATGCTCGAAATCCTTGCCCAGATCCCAGGGGCGGCGTTTCTCCTTGGCCGCGCCTTGCAGGTCGCGGCGGGTCAGGTCGATACCGCAGGCATAGCCGTAGATCGCCGTCAGCGCCTCAGCCTCAGGGATGCGAAAGGCAGGCGCGCCGATGGCGACGACGAATTCCATCTCGTGATGGCAATCGCGTGTTTCCAGCGGATAGGGGATCGCCGCCTCGCTCAGGCAGATATCATGCGCCGACTTGGTGAAGTAGAACGGCGCCTCGCGGTCCACCTCGTTGCCCATCTCGGCGGCATGGGCAGCATAGTTGCGCCCGACGCAGAAAATCCGCCGCACCGGAAAGGCCCCGGCCTCACCCTCGACCGGGATAAGCGGGGCGGCTGGAACGGTGAATAGCGGGTCAGTCATGGTAAACTCCGGGGCAAGCGGTTGAAATCGCGCCTGTTATGCGCCCCGCGCGTGACCTTGTCAAAGCACTGGCTCAGCCCGCGCGCAGGCCCCGCGACCAGACCCCGCGCAGGGCGGGCGCGTCGCCGCGCATCCGAAACCGGATCAGATCGGCGCGCGTGCCCAGTTCAATCCGCCCGCGATCCGTGAGCCCCACGGCGCGCGCCGGGTTCATCGTGACGGTGGCCAGCCCCTGCGCCATGTCGCCCCAGCGATGCCCCAGCTGCACCGCCGCCAAGAGCAGCGCCGAGGGCACGTAATCCGAGGACAGGATATCGAGATGGCCGAGATCAGCCAGATCGCTGGCGGCGACATTGCCCGAATGTGACCCGCCCCGGATCAGGTTGGGCGCGCCCATGATGACGGAGATGCCGCGCGCGTGGCAGGCGCGCGCCGCCTCCACTGTGGTCGGGAACTCCGCCAGCCGGATGCCATGGCCATGCGACACGGCGACCTGCGCCTCGGTGGTGTCGTCATGGCTCGCCAGTACCGCGCCATAGCGGGCGGCATGGGCCACCGCCGCCGCCTCGTGCCGGTCGCCATGGGTGTCGCGCAGCGCCTTCAACTGCGCGACATGGGACTCGAATTCGGCGTCGTTCAGCGCGTGCTTGCCCTTCATGTAGGCTTCAAGCTTGCTCAGATCGCGAAACTGCCGCTGTCCCGGTGTGTGGTCCATCAGGCTGACGATGCCGACGCGGTCCTCAGGCCCGAATTCCTCCATCTCCTCTTCCAGCGTCTCGGAACAGACCTCAGCGCGCAGATGCAGGAAATGGCTGATGCGAAGCGCGTCCTCGGCGCGCAGGTTGAGCAATTCGTCGGCGAGCCCACGGGCATATTTCTTGTAGCGCCCGACCCCGGTGGGCACAGAGCCGACGCGCATCGCGTCAAAGACCGTGGTGATCCCGGTGCTGGCCAGTTCCGCGTCATGGGCGAGGATGGCGGCGTTATGCGGCCAGTCCACCTTGGGACGCGGCTGGATATGGCGCTCCAGATTGTCGGTATGCAATTCGATCAGGCCGGGGGCGAGGTAATCGCCGCCGCAATCCACCGCACCCCTAGGCACGGCTGTGCCGGTGTCGATGGCGGTGATCTGCCCGTCCTCGATCTGCACCGATCCGGCGCGCACCTCGTCCGGCAGGATCAACACGGCATTGGCGAGAATGAGGCTTTCTGTCATGTCACTGTCACGCTTCTCTGAAAGGGGGCGTCAAACCGATGAGTATGCCCATGCAATTCACCCGCTACGCTGTCTATTACACGCCGCCCGAGGGCGCGTTTTCGGAGTTCGGCACGGCCTGGCTCGGATGGGATGCGGCGCGGGGTGCCGCGATCGCGCATCCCGAGGTGGCGGGCCTGCCCGCGCCCGTCGCCGAGATCACCGAGACCCCGCGCAAATACGGGCTGCACGCCACGATGAAACCGCCGTTCCGGCTGGCCGAGGGGCAGGACGAGGCGGGTTTGCGCGATGCCTTTGCGCGGTTCTGCGCGCAGGCGCGCCCGGTGCTGCTCGACGGCCTTGCCGTCACCGCACTTGGCCGGTTTCTGGCGCTGATGCCCGAGGGAGACACCACTGCGCTCGACGCGCTCGACGCGCTCGCCGCCGAGACCGTGCGCGCGTTCGAGCCGTTTCGCGCCCCACTCTCGGCGGCGGAACTGACCCGCCGCCGCGCGGGCGGGTTGAGCCCTGATCAAGAGGCGCGGCTCATGGAGTGGGGCTATCCGCATGTGATGGAAGGCTTCCGCTTTCACATCACCCTCACCGGCAAGCGGCCGAAATCCGAGTTGCCCGCGCTGCGCGATATCCTCGCGGCGCAGCTCATGCCGCTCTTGCCGCGCCCCTATCCCATCGACGCGCTGGCGCTGATGGGCGAGGACGCGCAGGGCCGGTTTCACCTGATCGCGCGTCATGTCCTCACCCCGTAGACCAGCTTGATCGCCCGTTTGGCCAGCCGCCCGACAGGGGCATCGGTGTCGAGCGTCACCACCGGCCACGTACCGTCGGGCAAGGCCATGTCCGCCCCCTCCAACCGTTCCGCGATATCGCCCGCCGCCTCGCGCCCGCGTGTGGCCAGGCGCGCGGCCAGCACCTCGGGTGCCGCCGTCAGATGCAGCACGATCAGGCGGGGATAGCGCGCCTGTGCCTGCACCAGCACACCGCGCGACAGGTTGACCAGCAGGTCCCGCCCGGCGCCGAGATCCATGCAGATACCCACTGGCACCCCGTAGCGCAGCCCGTGCGCGCGCCAGTCGAGGGCAAAGCCACCCTCCTTGCGGCGCGCCTCGAACTCGGCCTCGGTCACAGGCTCGTGCCCCTCGCCGCTATCGTCGGCGGGCCGGGTGATGACCCGGCGCACGCGGCGCAAGCCGGGGCGTTCGGCCACCATGGCGCGCATCAGCGTATCCTTGCCCACGCCCGAGGGGCCGACCACGGCGATGAGACGGCCCTTTTTCATGCTGCCCGCCCCGGGGCAAAGGCACCCACGTCGACTTCGCGGTCGCAGACCCGGTCGCGCGCGGCCTCGTCGTGAAAGATGCCGATAATCGCCGCGCCGCGCGCCTTGGCCTCCTCAATCAGCGTCAGAACCACCTCGCGATTGGCGGCGTCGAGGCTGGCGGTCGGCTCATCCAGCAAGAGCGCGGGAAAGGCGTGGGCAAAGCCGCGTGCGATGTTCACCCGCTGTTGCTCGCCCCCCGAAAAGGTCGTTGGGCTCAGCGACCACAGCGCCTGAGGGATGTTGAGCCGCGAAAGCAGCGCCTCGGCGCGCGCGATGGCCTCTGCCCGCGCCACGCCAAGGGTCAGCAGCGGCTCTGCCACCACCTCGCGCGTCGGCACGCGCGGCACGACGCGCAGGAACTGGCTGACATAGCCGAGCGTGTCGCGGCGGAGTTGGATAATCTCGCGCGGGGCGGCGCCGGCGATGTCGGTCTCGCCCACCATGATCCGGCCCGCGCTGGCGCGGTAATTTCCGTAGATCATCCGCATCAGGGTGGATTTGCCTGCCCCCGACGTGCCCGTCAGCGCGACGCACTCGCCGCGCGCCACCCGCAGATGCGCCCCCGCCATCACCGGGATCACCGCACCGCCCTGATTGTGCAGGGTAAAGCTCTTGCCCAGACCTTCGATCTCGATCATCGCATCCATCCTTTCCTGCCCTGCTCACACCTGCAACACGCTCGACACCAGCAACTGCGTATAACCATGCTGCGGATCATCGAGCACCTGATCGGTCAGCCCGTGCTCGACCACGCGGCCATCCTTCATCACCATCAGCCGGTCGGCGAGCAGGCGCACCACTGCCAGATCATGCGTCACGATGATCGCCGAGAGGCCCATTTCCCGCACCAATCCGCGCAACAGGTCCAGAAGCCGCGCCTGAACGCTGACATCAAGCCCGCCGGTCGGCTCGTCCATGAACACCAGACGCGGGCCGGTCACCAGATTGCGGGCGATCTGCAGGCGCTGCTGCATCCCGCCTGAGAACGCCTGCGGCTTGTCATCGACGCGGTCGGCGGCAATCTCGACCCGGCCCAGCCAGTCAATCGCCTGTTCGCGGATATCGCCATAATGCCGCGCGCCCACCGCCATCAGCCGCTCGCCCACATTGCCACCGGCCGAGACGCCCATGCGCAGCCCGTCGCGGGCGTGCTGGTGAACAAAGGCCCAATCCGTGCGCATCAGCATGCGGCGCTCGGGCTCGGACATGCGCAGCGTGTCGCGCGGGCCATCGGCGCGGGTATCGAAAATCACCTCGCCCCGGTCGGGGGGCAGATGCCCGGCAAGGCACGACAGAAGCGTCGATTTGCCCGAGCCGCTCTCGCCGACGATGCCCATCACCTCGCCGGGATAGAGGTCAAAGGTCACATCCTCACAGCCACGCCGCGCCCCGTAGAATTTCGCGATACCCTGAACCTGCAACAACGGTGTCATGCGCTGGCCTCCTCATAGGGCGCGCCCTGTGCGCCGACATGGCCCGCCGCGCGGCGCGACCGGCAGTAATCGGTGTCGGAACAGACGAACATCCGCCCGCCCGCATCATCCACGATCACCTCGTCAAGATAGCTGTCTCCGGCCCCGCACAGATCGCAATCGTGATCGGCCTTGCTGGGCTCGAACGGGTGATCCTCGAAGTCGAGACTGACAACTTCGGTAAAGGGCGGCAGCGCATAGATCCGCTGTTCCCGCCCCGCACCGAACAGTTGGATCGCGGCCATGCTCAGTTTCGGATTGTCGAATTTCGGGATCGGGGACGGGTCCATCACATAGCGCCCCTCGACCTTGACCGGATAGGCATAGGCGGTGGCAATCGCGCCGTGCAGGCTGATATCCTCGTAGAGTTTCACATGCATGAGGCCATATTCCTCAAGGCTGTGCATCTTGCGGGTCTCGACCTCCGACGGTTCCAGAAAGCGCAGCGGTTCGGGGATCGGCACCTGATAGACAAGGATCTGATCCTCGCTCAGCGCCTCCTCTGGGATGCGGTGGCGGGTCTGGATCAGGCTCGCCCGCGCCGTTTCCTCGGTGGTGGCGACCTGCGCGGTCTTTTCAAAGAACTTGCGGATCGAGACCGCGTTCGTGGTGTCATCCGCGCCCTGATCGATCACCTTGAACGTGTCATCGGGGGTCAGGCAGGCGGCCGAGACCTGCACGCCGCCCGTGCCCCAGCCGTAAGGCATCGGCATTTCACGACTGGCAAACGGCACCTGATAGCCAGGGATCGCCAGCCCCTTGAGAATGGCGCGGCGGATCATCCGCTTGGTCTGCTCGTCGAGATAGGCAAAGTTGTAGTCAGACATGCCATGTCCTTTCTTGCACGCGATACCGCCAAGGAAATGCCCGATTCGTGATGCACCCTGGCGGCGCAAAAGGAGACCCGGCATGTTCGACAACTGGATCATCATAGCCCTCGGCGGCCTCTTCGCCCTGTTCCTGGGGCGCTCTGCGGTCATCGTGCTTTGGCCCGAGAGCGAAGCTGCCAAGTTTTGCGAAAACCAGCTTGGCATCATGGATAGCGTCGGCGACAGCGACGGGGACGGCTGCGATGGCGGGGATGGTGGCGGCGACTGACATCACAAAAAACCCCGCTCGCACAGATCGGCGCGCAGCCGCTCCGCCTCGGTAAAATGATGCGCCTTCCAGCCTGCATTCCGCGCGCCCGCCACATTGGCGGCACTGTCGTCGATGAAAAAGCACGCTTCGGGGGCGATGCCCGCCCGAGCGAAGAAAAGGTCAAAGATCGCGCGATCCGGCTTGGCCAGCCCCTCGTGACCCGAGACGACGATGCCCTCGAACGCCTCCTCCAACTCGGGATGCAGGCGCAACGCCTCGGGCCATGTGTCCGGCCCCCAATTGGTCAGCGCCCAGGGTCTGTGTCCGCGCGCGCGCAGCTCCGCCAACAGCGCCCAACTCCCTGCGATCTTGTCGCGGATCGTCAGGTGGAACCGATCAAAGAACTGATCCATCAGGTCGGCATGGTCGGGCCAATGCGCAGAAATCGCCGCCACCGCCTCGGCACGGGTCCGCCCCCGGTCCTGCTCGTAATTCCAGTCGTAAAACCCGACCTTCTCCAGCATCGCGTCGATCTCGACGTCGCTGTCCATGGCATGGCGAAAGGCCGCCTGCGGCTGCCACCGCAAGAGCACATTGCCGATATCGAAGACGATCAGGGTCATCTCATCCCCCGTTTCATCTTGCCAGAAATACTCATTCCGCCGCCTCCCGCCGGGCGCTGTCCTCGACCTCGCGGCGTAGTTTGCGCACCAGTTCCAACTCGGACTGGAAATCGACGTAATGCGGCAGCTTGATATGCTCCAGAAACCCCGTTGCTTGGATATTGTCGGCATGCATCAGCACGAATTCCTCGTCCTGCGCGGGCGCGCCCTGATCCTCTTCGCCCAGTTCCTTCCAGCGCAGTGCACGGTCGACCAGCGCCATGGCGATGGCCTTGCGCTCGGTCTGGCCAAAGACGAGGCCATACCCCCGGGTGAATTGCGGCGGCTCGGTTTTCGAGCCCTTGAACTGGTTGACGGTTTCGCATTCGGTCATCGTGACCTCACCCAATTCTATGGCAAAGCCCAACTCGGGAATGTCCATCTCCACCGCCACGGCCCCGATGCGCAATTCGCCGACAAAGGCGTGGTTGCGGGCATAGCCGCGCTGCGTGGAATAGGCGAGCGAGAGGATGAACCCCTCGTCGCCCCGCGTCAGCGCCTGCAGGCGCAGCGCGCGGTCGGCGGGCAGTTCCATCGGTTCGCGGGTCAGGTCCGGCGGGGTCGCCCCATCCGGCACTTCCTCCTCAATCAGCCCCTCGCGGTTCAGATAACCCATGATATGCGGCGTCGGCCCGGGCTGCGGCGATGCCTCGGGGGCGTCGGCCACCTCGCCCTCGGCGGCCAGTTTGAAATCCAGCAGGCGGTGCGTGTAGTCGAAAGTGGGTCCCAGAACCTGCCCCCCCGGCGCGTCCTTGAACGTGGCCGAAACACGCCGGTCGCAGCGCATGGCAGAGGTCTCCACCGGGTGCGAGGCGCCAAAGCGGGGCAGGGTGGTGCGATAGGCGCGAATGAGAAAGATCGCCTCGATCAGATCGCCGCGCGCCTGTTTGATCGCCAGCGCGGCAAGGTCGGGATCATAGAGCGAACCCTCGGCCATGACGCGGTTGACGGCGAGGCTCAGTTGCTCACGGATCTGCGCGACGCCCAGTTCTGCGACAGAGGTATCGCCGCGCCGCTCCTCGGCGAGCCAGGCATGGGCGTTGTCGATGGCGCGTTCACCGCCTTTGACTGCGACATACATCTATTGGCCCTCCACGCGGGTGCTGCGCGGCAGGGCCGCAACGCGGTCGCCACAGGTAAAGAGGAAATCGAGGCCCAGCGGGAAGGCCCTCGCATTGGCCTGAAATGCCGCCACCTCGGGCAGCGAGAGCGCCGCCGTATCTGCAATCCCCGGCCCGGTCAGCCGCGCACCGGTGGCCTCAAGCCGCGCCGTCTCGACGATCAGCGTGGCCGAACGGTCGGGATATTCGGACGTGCCCCGCGCGTAGTCGTCGAGTGGCATGAGTGCGTGCCAACTTCCTATCGCGAACATCGCTTCGGCGCGCGCCACCAGCGGCGCGCCGGTGTGAAAGGTGATCCAGTCGTGGACGCTCTCGCAATCGGCTTCGCCCGCCAGATGCACCGGCGTTTCCGGGTCGCAGAGCGTGAGCAGCACCGTGCCCGCCGCGACCGACAGGGGGGCGGGCGGCGTGGCCCCCGTTACCGCCTCAATGGTTCCGGGCCGGGCCATCACGCGCATCACCGCGCGAAAGGCACGGGCCGCATCGACCGGGGGGGCCGCAAATGCGCCGCTCAGGGTGTCTGCCTGCATCAATCCTCTCCCCGCATCATGGTAAAGAAATCCACCTTGGTGGCCGCGGCACGGGCGGCACGGGCAGTGCGGCGGGCGTCCTCGGCCTCTTGCAGGGGCGACAGGATCGCCGCGCGCAGGGTCTCGGCCTCACCCCCCTGCATCAGCGCATCGATGAGCGCCGCCTGCGTCGCATGGGTCTTGCCGCGCCCCTGCACATAGCCGTGCCCGACGATCCCATCGGCCAGCCGCACCGCGCAGCGCGTCACCGTCATCTCGCCCAGATTGAACGGCGCGCCGGTGGCCCCGGCGCGACCGCGCACCATGACGCCACCCACCTCGGGCGGGCGCAGATGGACGAACTCGGGGGTCAGCCCGGCCTCGGACCACAGCCTGTTCAGCTCCCCGGCGGGCGCACGCGCCAGTAGGCCCATCCATGACTTGCGCTCTGAAGTTTCGGTCATGCAGACACCTTGCGGATTTGTCGAGATAACTATACAACTAGACAAATATCTACCTGAACCTGCCCTGTCGAACAAGCCTGCAACCCGTGAAATTTATGTGACATGCCCCGAGACAAACCTGATGCGCTGTGGCGCGCGATCCATGATAATCTGAACGCGGACATTGCGGCGGCGCGCTACGCGCCCGGCGACAAACTGCCGACCGAGGCGGCGCTTGCCATCCGCTTCGGCGTCAACCGCCACACCGTGCGCCGCGCGCTTGGCGAACTCTCCGAGGCCGGGGTGATCTTTACCCGGCGCGGGGCCGGGGCCTTTGTCGCGCATCGCCCGACCGATTACCCGATCGGCGCGCGGGTGCGCTTTCACCAGAACCTGCGCGCCGCCGGGCGCCTGCCGGCCAAGGAAATTCTGGCCCTCGAGACCCGCGCGGCGGATACCGCCGAGGCCGAGGCGCTCCGCCTTGTTCCCGGCGCGCAGGTGCATGTCTATGACGGGCTGTCGCTGGCCGATGGTATGCCGGTCGCCACCTTCCGCAGCACGTTTCCAGCCGCCCGGTTCCCGGATCTTCCTCAGGCGCTGCAACGCCTTAAATCCGTGACCGAGGCGCTGCGCGAACAGGGGGTCGCGGATTACACCCGCGCCTCGACCCGGCTGACCGCGAAACTCGCCAGCCCGACCCAGGCGCTGCATCTGCATCTGAACCCCGGCGCACCGATCTTGCGCACGACGGCCGTGAACGTCGACCCCGACGGCCACCCCATCGAATACGGGCGCACATGGTTCGCGGGCGACCGGATCACGCTGACGCTGAGCGATCTGTGATCCCTCCTGTGTTGCGCGAAAGTGCACGCCCAAAGGCAAAGCGCTGTCGCCTGCGCGTCCACATTGACAAAAACCCGAACTGGCCAAATCATCCGTCAAAAATGATTGGGCAAGGGCAGGGCATGGCTACGGTTTTATGCGTCGGGGATTCCCATATGCGGCTTGTCGGGATCAAGCCGCGCGGCGCGCTCTTTCGCTATGAGCGGATCAGCCCGACCCGGATTGCCGGTTTCGACACCGCGCATATCCTAAGTCTTCGCGGCGCGACAGCGGCGGGGCTGCGTCAGAAATCGGATCGCACGAATAGCTATGCCCGGGTGGCGCGGGCGATCGCGCGGCTTGATCCCGATACCGTATGTTTCGGGTTCGGGCAGGTGGATGCGGAACTCAGTTGCTATTACATGGCCCTGCGCGACGGCGTCTCGCTGGCCGAGGCCACGCGCGCCAAGCGGGGTGCCATGCCACGCTATCTGCGCAATTGCCTGCGACTGGCGGAGGGGCGCGGGCTGGTGATCAAGGGGCTGAACACGGTGACGTTGCGCGGCACCGGGGCGCTGCACATGATACTGCGTGCGAACTTGTGTCCGGCGCTTGACCTGTCCGAGCAAGACCTGTCGCATTGGCTGCACGAGAACGACATCACACTGGCGCGGCACGGGGCGATCAATGTCGAGATCGCGACCGCGCTGCGCCGCTCGGCGCATCGCCTTGGTCTGCCGTATTTCGATCTGCGTGCGGTGCTGGCGAGCCCGGATCATCCGGGGCTGTCACAACCTCGGTTCTGCGGGCGCGCGCGGGATGTGCATGTGCAGCCGGTGATGCAGGTCGAGAGGATGATCGGGAACGGCCTGTCGCGGCGTGTAACGCGGGAGCGTGCCGCCTGAGGCACCTTCGGTCGATCTGACATTCGGATGAATGGTGCGGTCGAGAAGACTCGAACTTCCACGGGTGTTACCCCACAGCGACCTCAAGTATAACGCGTCGTATTCTTCCGGTTATCCGCACGAATAGCGGTAGGAAAAACAGTGGGTTACACCCGGTACACCAAAAGACCTAATAAACCTCAGACTTACTCTCGTTGATGGTTCGAGTACCGTTTTTACTGTAAGGGCGAATCACCTGTCAACCCTTACAGTCAATCCTGAACATTCGTGAACACGCAAAAAACTTATCTGTAATTGTCAACCTCCGACAAAGGCACCTCTGCGAGGAACGAGAGTGAACCGTCTGCCCAACCTCGGTTGAACGCGCGTTTCAGCCTGTCCCGCTCGGGCTGGCTGAGGTCACACGGGTAGGTCAAACCGTTGATGCACTCGAAGACATACCAAGCCCTTGCCTCTCGGTCTCGAAAGAGGAAAGGCAGCGCCGGGGTTATGTTGGGATTGTAGAGCATCCCCTTGGTTTGGGATTCCTGCCGCCCCGCTCTGGACTTGAATAGGGCCTGTAGGATTTCCTCGTACAGATCATCACCGAGGATATGCAGGGGCGCTAAGGCGTCCACAGCGGCCCTGAGAGAGTCACTGAGTGCCGCTGAGGGTTTCTTGGTAGACCCAGAGACTGTAGCGCTTTGAGGTTGTCCAGAGGCCGGTAAGATTCCGCATGGGGATGCTAGCAGAGGAGTTACAAGGTAGTCCTCAGGAGAGGTATCTTGGGAACTGGGGTATCCACCTCCTGTACACACCTCTGGACAAGGATTGATATTACCCGAATTCAACTTATTTGTCTCCATTTTTTGGAAGGAGGCAGAGAGGCAACCTCAGCCAATAGCCATAAATTGCCTCTCTGCTTAGTGCGCCACGGCTAGACGCTACCGGAAGGATCAACCGTCGAGGTCTACATCAATCGGGAAATCCAGCCTGTCTGCCGGTATACCCCCGGTGTACGCAAGGTGACCCTCGGGCTCCACGGGTTGCACTCGGTTCGACGTCACGACCTTCACGGCGTTCCCGATATCCGTTGCTGTCGCCTCGTCTTTTTCAAGCTTGGTAATTAAGGCGCGGATCAAGAGGCCATTGAGTTTCTCAAGGTCCGCACGGGTGGCATTCATGTCCTGCTTGGTCATGGGTTACTCAGCGCCTTCATAGGGGGCATAGAGGAAATCGAATGCCTCTGCGGCATCCTTGGCGCTCAGCTTGCCGGTAGCGGCCATGAACCAGAGGTTACGGACGATTGCCTGTTCCTTTTGGTTCCCATTGAAAGCCTTGTCGGCCAGGAACTCGATCCGCTCGGCCCCGAGACCATCGCCGGTTTCCATGTACTGCGCCATGACCTGATCGCCAGTATCGCGCATGTCTTCATATAGCGCAGCGACGGATTGCTCGGACATGCCCAGCTTCTCCTGAGCGAAAGCAAAACCTTCCTCGCCAATCTCGCCATTGTAGACGATATCGTTCTGGAAAGTGGCAAGAGCGGCATCGGCATTGCCTTCACCCACAGCAACCTCAAGCTGGGCTTCGAGCAACTGAGCGGCCTCGGGTCGGGTATCTTGTTGCTGCGCCTGTTGCAGTTCGGCTCGGGTATTCTCAGCGTCGGACATAAAGTTGTCCGCGGGGGTATTGAGGGTTTCCCCTTTGAGCAACCCTAGGGACGCGGCGTCCTCGTAGGCAATTTCCATGCCACCGATAACGACAAGATCACCGGGCTGGTATTCCCCGTTGGCATGTTGCCGCGAACCGTCACGGATCACGACCTCAGGGTTATTGTCGATTTGCTCATCGGGGATGTAGTTGTCGGCGGTGTGGTAATAGCCGTTGGCAATCTTCTCGGAGTGTACATCACGGGCAGAGAACCCGAGTTCATTGTCGGTGGTGAGGTTATGGGTGGGTGTAGGTACGGCGTGGCCGTTGGCATCAATTGCGGTTGTCATGTTTCAATTTCCTTATGAATTATCAGTATTGTTCGAAGTGTTGGTGGATGCTGGGGGTTGAATTTGGGAGGCCCAGCGCCTCGCTTGCCCTTTGCAATAGGCGGTAGTCTGAGGCCCACTTAGGCCCCATAGCGTGATCGACAGCGGCTCGGAGTTCGTCGCCAATGGCACGAACGACCGTCGCTATGGCCCACGAGTCTCTGGCCTTTGTCGTGGTCACGGTTTCGGTGATCGGTTTGGGCAGGTTGTCGCGGGGGTTTTCCGAGACGTACCAAGGGCGCTGCCAAGCGATCACCTTTTCCTCGGTGGTGGTCTTTGTGAACCCAGCATTTGATAGGACAAACTTTCCTGCCCAAGTATTCACGAACTGGTGCCGCTCCTTTTGAAAGCCCTTGCGGCTTCCCTCGGGCAGTCGCCATTTGAACTCGGTCCAGAGCCTCACGGCCATATACCTGAGCATGGCATCCGAGAGGGAATGGCCCTGCTTGTGAAAGTAGTGAGACAGGATCACCCAGCCCTTGGCTTTTTGGGTGTACCCCGAGTGGCCCTCAAGCTGGCTGTAGGTCAACGCAAAGGACGGGTGGTTGCGAATAATTCGCTGTCCTGCTGACCAGTTCCGTTTGAAGGCTTCCCGGTCTGCTTTCGTGGTCAGGCAATCATTGGCCAGCCAATCCTTAATGGCCTTCTCCACGGCCCTGAGTTCACCTGTCGTTGGCGTGGTGATCGTGGGGTGTCCTGTTCGTCGGTAGCGTTTCGAGTGACCGTGACAGTACGGGTACAGATCATGGCGGTTCTTGGTGCACCCTGAGACCGCGCAAGGCAGGGATTTGTTTGCTGTCTTCCTGCTGGTAACGCTCTCGCTGCGTTTCCTTTGCTGGCTCTCGGGGTACCTTTGGGGGCGAGGTAGCTTTACCTTACCCACTGACGACAAACCGCGAGGTCAGAACTGAGCGGTGACCAGAACCCGGACTTGCGCTCTTTAGAACCGTTTCGATGGACACGCCAATCTCGGCCAGCTTGGCTCGGACCTCGGACCCTTCAGGATATACAAAGCGGGTTGTGAACCACTTCCAGCTTGTCGAGGAAATCCCGAGATCCATTCGGATATCATAGGGGGCATAGTGGCCCTTGGGTTTACTCTGCAAATACACGAGTAAACGCTGGGTAAGTCTTTCGGATGTTGTCTTCATGATCGTTAAAATTTTCAAATTCAGTAGGGGGAAGGGGTAGCGATGATGATTGCGGCGTAGGCAAAGATTGCCACGAGAGAAGGTGCAATATTTATGATTTCCATTTCTGTTTCTGTTCCTTGTTTGTCTAATTGGTAAGGGCTCAGCCTCGACCTTCGACCTCGGCATAACGAGCATCAAAGAGGAACGAGAGGTAATTGAGAGCGGTATTCGCCATCAGCTTCGAGTCGAACTCAAAGACCATTTCGGGAATACCTGGGCCGGGAACAAAGACGGTTCTGTAACGACCACCACCAATATCCTTGACCTCGCCAGAACTCAGGCAACCCGAGTTGGAAATGCAGTTGGTCAGGTTGTCCGTGTACGTCGCGGCCCTGAGGTTCGAGGGGCGATTGTCGAAAGGGATGCGATTGATATGGTCAATCAGCTTGGGTGGTTCTTCCTCGTACTTGAGTAGCCAGATCAAGCGATGCAGCATCACTCGCACCGGACCGAGGTCAGGGTGTCGGATGCCGACGATGATGTGAGGCATCTTGAGGCAGGGCGTCTTGCCGACAATGGTACCGCCATAGCGGTTAATGAAGGTGGTGTGGTTTCGAGAGGATTTGAAATGGTGTCGGGGCCGCTCTTTCCAGTAAAGGCGGCCTAGGTCGATTTCGGTTGTATCGAAGGTGGCCCTGAGGAAATCGAGGTTCTCGGGTCGGAGTAATTGATCGGTTTTGTTCATTGGTGTTTGTGTCTTTCGTTCTTGTCTGGAAAATCATGATAGGAAAACGACTAAGGGCCGACCGAAAGAGGCCGACCCAAAGTACAATTTGTTTTACAGGTAGGGGTCTGAAACCCCTTATTTATAAGGCTCAAATTCGCTTACGTCCAAACGCGTTTGGATGTTAGCTGCGACCACGGCTGATCTGGTCCCGAACTGAGGTCGGCACTTGGCCTTCCCAGAGCCACTGCAAGAGCAACTCTCGCATACGCTCGGACGGGATGTAGAGGGTGATCGGCTTGTCGTCTCGAACCTGAGTACGCCAGAGCCATTGAATGAGTTCTGTCAAAGCATAATCATCATTCGAAATTGCCTTGGGTCCACCGAACCAATTCAGGATCGAAGGATTGAGGTTCTGGTCGTACAAGTAAATGGCACGAGTACAGTGTTTGTAGTCGTTTGTTCCTCGGGTCGTATTGGGAACCCAAGTGGCTTTAGGTTTACCATAGCCACTGGCTGCAAGCCTGCTGTTGCTGGCATAAGGACCGGGACGAAAGGCTGTCTTCTCGTCTCCGAAATCATCAAGCAAAGGAGCCTTACCCTTATGGTACCATTTATCCTTGGGGCAGGTAATCAGGATATAAGGTAGCCAAGTGTCAGGGAATTGGTGCCTACGCAAAGACGCCAAGGCATTCGGAACCTTCTCGTTAAGCGTCTTCGAGTTGGTCCGTGTTTGACTATTGTAGCTGAGGCTGATCCCCCGCAATGCACGAACGTCCTTAACGGTAATCAGGTCTCTTGCCTGTCGGACGAACTCTTGTTCGATTTCAGGTGAACCTGTGTCATGCACCGGGTCGAGCCCTATGCGCTTGAGATACGCATACATGATCGAACCCTCTGCCTTGTAGGTATAGACAGTCAGGGAATTACCGGCCTTCAAGAGAACCTCGGGCATCACCGCGAGGTTGATCCCATCGCCCAAATGATAGAGGCGCCCAGCCATAGCGGCATGGTACAGCGACGTACTCAAGGCATCGTCTACGTCTTCCAGATGTTCAATCCAGAGGTCCGTGGGTGTGATCTTACCGGTATCAGGATCAATCGAAACGTATCCGTCACCGACATAGAACTGTTCCCACGTCTTCTTCTTTACGCGGTACCCGTCATCGACAACGGACATGACCTCATCAATGATGACCTCATAACCATCCAAAAGCCCCATGCTTGCGACGTCAGCTAGGTTGTTGAACATGGCGTGAGTTGTCACGACATTCTTACCAGCTTCTAGCAGGGCAATCAGGTGGTCTTTCTTGGTTTCAATCTCGGGATCATCTGCGATCACTTCGGGTTGCATGAAGGCCACCTTGGCGTCTCGGATGATGCGTTCGCATTCGGATAAGAGCGGGGTGACCACGAGGTAGCGCTGGGTGGCCTTGAGGCCTTCGATCATCTGGGTTGTCTTTCCTGTCCCGCATGGGCGGTCAATGATCGTGACCATTCGGGTATTGCTATTCTTGTTCATGGTTATGCTATTGATTTCAATTATTAAAAAAGGTTGTGGGGGAGCGAGCGCTGCAAAATAGCAACGCCTCGGGTAGTCATGAGGATAGGCACGAGGACGGGTGAGAACACATAGGGAACGCTATGGTTCGCTTAGATGTGTGTACTCTTAAGTAAGGGTTTTTACCAAAGCCCTTATTGCATTGGCTTTGCGAGGGTCTCTCGGTCACGATCGGGATCGGTGGCGTGTGTTGTCTCCATATGAGGACCTTTTATCCGAAACCCTCAGGCAATCGGTGGAATGTGTACTCTTTATGCAGCTTTTTTACCAAAGCCATTGTTTCATTGGCTTTGCGAGGGTCTCTCGGTCAAGCTTAGGATCGGTGGCGTGTGTTATCTCTATAGTACGGGTATTTATCCGAAACCCTCGGGCAATCGGTGGTATGTGTACTCTTTATGGAGGGTTTTCACCGAAGGCCTTATTTCATTGGCTGTTCATGACTTGCTCGGTCACGCTTAGGATCGGTGGCGTGTGTTACCTCTTTATGAGGGGTTTTTATCCGAAACCCTCACAGCACCCTAACGCCACCCAGGTTAACCCTCTGATTTCTTTAGGTTCACTGCGAGTAAGATCAATCGCACCCCTTGTTCTGGAGAGGTGGTGCTGTCGTTCTGAGCGTGGTCACATAGGGGGCATGGGGGAACGGGCTGCGCCCCACCGATATATACCGCCACAGATTTTTGGTACAAAACTCGGGGGCTTCCCATCTTAGCCTTCTACAGGTTTCTTTACCTTCCCTATTCGGAATTCTTGGGCAGCGTCCGAGGGCAGAACTACGTCCAGTGAGAAAGTCAAACGAGACACGCTCTCATTTGTCGAGGATTCTCCGCCACCAATGGAAGCTTCTACAACCCATATTCGCGCTTTAGCACCAGCTTCGGCTGTACCGCTTTTAGTAGCACTTACAGCAATATCGAAATTCAATTTAGTTCTATGGTGCACAAACTCAGTTCCACCACCGTCGCCCCAAATGTGAGTACCTGGGTTCACCATACCGCCGAGTTTATATATCTCAGAATCGGCTTCCTTCACTCCATTTGCAATATCGGTGATTGCAGAAACTATGAAATCCTTAAGCTCCAACGCAGCCATCCTTCTGTAAACTTAGGGCCATTCAAGAAAACCGACGATCAATATAGCGTACCTGATTGTCCCTAGAAGAAAAGGGCCAGCGTTTCCACCGGCCCAATATAATCGTTCTTGCAATGTCAGGTGAACGCACCGATACTCTGGGCGACGCAGTATGCTCAACAAAGCCCGAGGTAGCCCCTCGGGTTTGCTTGTTTCTGGGCCTCAGCGTCGGACAATCCAAAATAGTGAGACGTTAATGCGAGAAGCCTTCAAGGCTCTTCTCGTCAGCTTGCTGGCCAATGCCATTTGGCACTTGGTTCTGACCAGCTTGCTGCCGAAGCTGCCTCAACTGTTCTAAGCGACGGTCGCAACTAAGCGACATGCCGCATTCATAAGAACGTCGAGTCAGTGAACGGGAGAGGTGTGCCTAAAGCCCACCGCCCAGTTCCTCGTACATCGCCTCAAAGGTCGTCTTAATGACCTCGCTGAGGTCACCTCGTTTCGCATAGACAGACATGCCGATATCGTCCTTGTTCGAGTGACCCACTGCAAGGTTCCGGGCTTCCTTAGCAACCCCCGCGTTGACCAAGGCCGAAACCCCGGTACGCCTAAATGAGTGCATGTCCCATTCGTCGGCATTCATCGCCAACGTCTTTCGCGCTTTCTCCAAGGCTTTCCCGAGGTAATGCCCTGTAGTCCTGTCGTAACCGCCCCTGAGCAACCTAGGGAACAACAGGCCCTCGTTCTCGGCACATACCGGCTCAGCTACTACAGCACGTCTCATGGCCTCTCTGAGCAACTCGCAGTCCTCTTGCCCCACAATCATCACTGTCCGGTTCCCGGCCTCAGTCTTGGCCCCGGTGATCTTCAATCGGATATGGTCGCCTTGGTCGTCTATGTCACTCAGGGCCAACCCGGCGATTTCCCCGAGGCGACACGCGGTCACCCAAAGCAACCTCACGGTCACGTACATTTCCCGCTGGTATTTGAGACGATCATTTCCAGCGATGTACGACAGCAAAGCCTCTGCCTCGCTACGGGTCACGGGTCTGAGGTTCTTCTTCCTCGGGTCAGCCTTTTTCCTTTGTCCTGCAAAGCGGCGCAGCAGCGACGAGAAGGGGTTCTTCATGTCGCCATCGACAAGACCCCAGTGTTCCAAGACACGCCAGTAAGACGCCAGACAGATTTGATGGATGGAGAGGCTACGGTGCGAGAGAAGCTGTCCAGTCTTTGGCGAGGGGATGGATTTCAGATGATCCATGAAGCCCAAGGCCAACTCACGGTTAATCTTGGTGACCTCACAGTTGCCCGAGTATTCCTCGAACCTCGCAAGGATACTGCGGTATCTGGCGCGGGTGGAATTGTTGATCCCGTCGCTCTCGCTCAGCCAACGGTGGGCTGTCTCTCGGACGGTGGTGCCTATGCGCGCACCACGCGGACCGGTGTTGGAAACCTTGGGGGTAACGGGTTCCTCGAAGTCTGAGAACAGGGAAACCCTGATCTGCTCCAAGACCTCCCCTCGTTTGCCTAGGGCTTCACCTAGGTCTTTCGTTCCGAGAGAGCGGATAATTTCTTTCTTTCCGACTACGGATTGAACCTCAGTCGGCACCGAGAATCTTACGGCATAGACGTCGCCGCGCTTGAAGATTCCTTTGGGAAGTGTACGGGTCACGGGTCTTTTTCTCCCTTACAGTTGGGAGAGTAAGCCCTTGATTTTATTAGGATTTGGTGCGGTCGAGAAGACTCGAACTTCCACGGGTGTTACCCCACAGCGACCTCAACGCTGCGCGTCTACCAATTCCGCCACGACCGCACGTGATCAGGTAGGTGCGCGCCGTATAAGCAACCTGATCGGGATTGTGAAGGGGCAAAACCATTGCCCCTCCGTATTTTTTCAGGTCCTTCCGCGCGCTCAGTCGAGCGAGAAGGTGGGCAGGGTCGAGGCGGGTTGCACCGTCTCCTGCGGCTTGGGGGCCCGTGCGCCCTTGGACTGGAACGCGGCCTTGCGAATGAGCGAGTTGCGCTCTGAATTGCCGGGGGCAAAGACCGGCTCGGCACCGTTCTCCACCGCGCTTACCGCGCCCTCGTACCACGCGAGTGCCAGATCGGGGCGGCGGGTGGTGCCGAACCCTTCATTCAGGTGATGGCCCATCAATTCACCATAGGCTTCTTCGCCCAAGGCGGTGAGCAACAGGCCGGAGCCGAGTGCGACGTTCATGTTGTCGATCCGGTAGCCGACCGACAGACAGACCTTGGCGGTGCCCGCCAATTGTGCCGGCGACTGGCCGGATTGCAGCACGAAGCCGCGCACATCGCCGATCACCGCATCCCGCTCATTGAGCGACAGCGCCGAGACGTAATCGCGCATCGCCGGGCCGAAGGAGCGGCACTGATCCTCGAGTTGTTCGGGGGTCACGCCCTTGAGATTCGCGGCAATGGTCTCGCCCTCGGCGATCGCATAGGTCCGCGCGAGGCAGAATTGCTCGTTCAGGGCAAATCGCGCGTCAGACAGCGAGGCCTCGGTCACAAAGCCACCATTGGAATTGGTGATCAGGCTGACCTGATTGCAATGCGAGGCCAGCGACGGCCCGTCGCCGCCCGATGACATCAGGTTGGGCAGCGCGGACGACGCCGTCTGCGGCTGCGGCTGTGCCTGCGGCTCGGCTTCCGGCACCTGCGCCGCCTGCGGCACGGCGGCCATCACGCGCGACTGACCCTGCGCCTGTGGCACCGGGGCCGCGGCATAGGTCGGCACGCCGACCGCCTCATCGCGATACGCATGCAAAAGCCCGCGGGTGCCCTGACCGCGCTGTGCGATCAGCTGCGAGGTGGCGGCCCCGCTGCTCTGCGCCCGATAGTAGGACGAGATCAGGAACTGCCGCTCGTAATCGGCCAGATACCCGGTGACCGGATAGCTCATATGGCCCTGAAACTGCGATACCGCGTTGCGCGTGTTGCGTCCGCGCACACCGTCCGGTGTGCCTGCGGGAAAGCCGAAATAGTTCAGCGCGGTCTGCGTCTCGCGGACCTGCTGCCGCTCAACCGTGTTGACCGGGGCGCGATAGACCCGTTTCGTGGTGGTTGTGCGCTTGCGCTCACGCGCCTTGGCGCTTTCATTGACGATGATGCCGCTGACCGCGCCGCCGACAAGGCCACCAACCAGACCGTCCGCGAAATCCGCGGACGCGCGTCCTGCGGGCAGGGCCACACTCGCAGCCAGGGCCGCCATCATAATTCGCTTTGAAACCATCTCTCATCTCCCCTAATCAGGTACAGCAAACATTAACCGAGTATATCACATCTTTCCCTTCCGCGTGCATCGAGTCCAGCCTTGACACCCGAAACCCTCATCGAGACCGATCAAAATGGCGTGGAATGGCACATCTCCGCCGGTTTGACCCCCTATCCGGACGCGGTAGAGACGATGGAGGCGCGCGCGGCGCGAATCGCCTCGGGTGACGCGGCAGAGGCCATCTGGCTGCTCGAACACCCGCCGCTCTATACCGCCGGCACCTCGGCCAAGCCCGCCGATCTGACCGATCCCGACCGGTTTCCGGTCTTCGCGTCGAAACGCGGCGGGCAATATACCTATCACGGTCCCGGGCAGCGCGTGGTCTATGTGATGCTCGATGTGGGGCGCCGGGGGCGCGACGTCCGCCGCTTCGTGCAGCAGCTTGAGACATGGGTGATCGCGACGCTCGATCAATTCAACGTGACCGGTGAGATCCGCGAGGGCCGCGTCGGCGTCTGGGTGGCGCGTGACGACAAACCGCTTACCGCCACCGGGGCGCGGCCCGAGGACAAGATCGCCGCTATCGGCATCCGCCTGCGCAAGTGGATCAGCTTTCACGGGATTTCGATCAATGTGGAGCCCGATATCGAGCATTTCACCGGGATCGTGCCCTGTGGCATTACCGAACACGGGGTCACGAGCCTTGTCGATCTCGGCCTGCCGGTGACAATGGCGGATCTCGACGTGGCGCTGCGGCGCTGTTTCGACGGGGCCTTTCCGCCGCCCCACGCGCCGGGATGACGGCGGCAGCGATCTGCGGCAAAGTTGACCTTGCATCACCGGGCAGCCGATCTATTGTCCTGAAGGACTGCAACCAAATCGACAGTGAGGTAGCCCATGAAGACCCTTATCGCCGCATCCGCAACTCTGGTGGCGCTTGCCATGCCCGCGCTGGCCCAAGACGCCGCGAAAGGCGAAAAAGAATTCAACAAGTGCAAGGCGTGTCACATGATCGCCTCGGACTCCGAGACCATCGTCAAGGGTGGCAAGATCGGCCCCAACCTTTACGGTGTGATCGGTCGCACCATGGGCGGCGTTGAGGATTTCAAGTATTCCGACGGGCTCCAGGCCAAGGCCGAGGCCGGTGAGACCTGGACCGAAGAGAACCTTGCCGAATACGTGACCGACCCCAATGAATTCCTCGGAAGCCGCTCCAAGATGACGTACAAGCTGCGCAAAGGCCAGGAAGACGTGGCCGCCTATCTCGCCACCTTCTCCGAGTAAGCGGGCATATCCCGACAATGCAAAGGCCGCGCGACATCTCGCGCGGCCTTTTCCGTTTCGACCGTACTGCCGGGTGCCGTCACACGTCTGTCACGGCTGACGCGGCAGCCCGGTGCCGATCATCGAATCGCGGGTCACGAGCGCTGCCAGATCCGCCTCGCTCATGCCATCGGTGCCATGTGGGCGCGCGGGCAGCACGATATAGCGCATGTCGGCAGTGCTGTCATGCACGCGCACCGTCACATGATCGGGCAGGTCGAGGCCAAACTCGCGCAGCACGGCGCGCGGCTCGCGCACGGCGCGGCTGCGATAGGCACGGGTCTTGTACCAGTCCGGCGGCAGGCCCAGCAGGTTGCGCGGATAGCACGAACACAGCGTGCAGACGATAAGGTTATGGGTGTCTTGGGTGTTCTCCACGGCGATCAGGTGGAGCGGCCCGATATCGAACCCCATCTCGCGGCTCGCCGCCGAGGCATCCTCCAGCAGCCGCGCCTTGAACGTCGGATCGCTCCAGGCGCGGGCCACCACAGCCGCGCCATTGGCCGGGCTGCGATCATCCATCGCCTCGATCTGCGCGGCGATCTCGGCGGGGGTCAGGTGGCCGTTTTCCACCAAGAGTTCGCGCACCGCGATCTCCATCCGCTGCCAATAGCTCAGCGGCGCGTCGTTATCCGCGCGGTAGGGGTGGCCCGAGGGGCTCATGCCCTCGTGGTGAAAATGGTCGTGGTGGTCATGGGGCATGGGCATCGAGCCTTTCCAGCCAGTGGCCATAAAGTTCGGCATCCAGCGTGTCGTCGGGGGTCTCGGCCCGGTCGCCCCAGACCTCGGCCATGGTAAAGCGCACGCGGTAAAGCGGCTTTTCTTCGGCGGGCAGGCCATAGGCCAGTTGCTCGGGATTGGCGAAGGCCCCCAGGGGCCGCTCGATCACGCCGACCTTGCCGCGCAGATACCAGGGCGCGCGCACATGGCCCGGTGGGTTCAGCGCCTTGACGCGCACCCGCTCAGCCATCGCCCTGCGCCTCGCCATAGGTGGGGCCGCGCCGTGCCACCTCGTCCATCCGGGCGGCCAACTCCTCCAGCGAATAGGCCCCGGCCTCGATCAGGTTCTGATTCACGGCGGCGATCCAGCGTTCGTAATAAGAATACTTTTCGAAAGCGTCCTCGCCCATATCCTCGAGCGCGCGGCGCAGCCCATCGACGGTAAAAAGCCCCTTTTGCCCGCAGAGCACCATCAGCGCGTCGATGCGCTTTTCCCAAAGCGCGAAATCATGCCCGTCCATCGGCACAGGCCCTGCATCCTGTCCGCCCATGTCGTGCCAGCGGCGTCCATCCCAATCACTCATGCGCAGCAGCCTAGGCATCGCCCGGCACGCTGTCCAGCCCTAGCCTTGCGCGTCCTCCTCCTCCTCGTCGTCGGCGCGGCGCAGGGTGATTTCGCCCGCCGCCTCCAGCCTGCGGATGGCGTTCACCACCTCGGTCATCGCCGCCTCGCCGTCGCGGGGCCGCACGCGGCCCGCCTCCTGCATCTCTTCGCGGATCGCCTCGGCCATGCGTTTGCTCATGTTCGCCAGGATGAACTCCGCCACCGGGGCCAGCTCACCAGCCTGCGCCCCGGCCAGTGTCGTCACCAGCACCGGCTGATCGACCTCGCGGGTGATCCGCGGGATGTCGGTGGGGCTCACCCGCTCTGGGATATGCACGAAGGTAAAGATCGCCCGGCGCACCAGTGCTGCGAAATCCTGATCGGTTTCCTCCAGCCCCTCCAGCATCTCGTCGCGGGTGGTCGAGGCCGAGTAGTTCAGGATCGCGCCTATCCGTTCGACCGCGCCCTCTGCAAAGGCGACCTCGGGCACGTCATGCAGCTGCGCGGCCAGCGCCAGCCCGATCCGGTCCACCGCCTCGGGGCTGACCGATCCGGTCTGCGAGATGGCATAGGTGATGCGCCGGGCCACCGGCCCGGGCAGGCGGCCCAGAAGATCGGCGGCGCGCGCCACGTCGAGTTTTGACAGCACCACCGCCGCGATCTCCGCGCCCTCCTCCTCGAGGATCGGCAACAGCGCCTCGGGGGGCGATCCCTGCACCAGATCCCAGGGGTCGCCATATTGGCGCACGCCCGCCTCTTTGCGCAGGCGCATCGCCGTCTGCGGGCTGATCCGGCCATCGAGCGCCGAAAGCGCCCCCGCCACCCCGCGCGGAAAGGTCAGGCCCATCCCCTCCAGTTCCTGCGCGAACTCCGCGACCACGTCGGCCAGCGTGCCGCGATCCACATAGCGCATCGAGCCCATTTGCGTGGTCAGCCGCGCCTGCAAGGCATCCGGCAGGTCGGTCAGCGGCACATCGGTGCCCTCGTTCAGCAGAAATCGCACGATGATCGCCGCCTTCTGTGCGCGGGTCAGATGCGCCGCTGCGCCGCGCCGCGCCGGGGGCTCGATTCGTGCCAGTGGTGCGCCCATGCCTCGATCCCCGTTGCCTGATCCGTCCTCGATCTTAGGGCGCAAGGCATGAAAAAAACCTGAACGCGGGCCGGGTTTCTTTTTGGCCGAAATACTCCGGGGGTTTGGGGGGCAGCGCCCCCCATCAATATATTAAGCGTGGCGCAGCCACACCGCTTTCAGACGCCCGGTCAGTCCTCGTTTTCGGCGAGGAATTTTTCCGCGTCGAGGGCCGCCATGCAGCCCATCCCGGCGCTCGTGACCGCCTGCCGATAGACATGATCGGTCAGGTCACCGGCCGCGAACAGCCCCGGCACCGATGTGCGGGTGCTGCCCGGCTCGACCTTGACATAATCGCCGTGATGCATCTCGACCTTGCCCTTCACCAGCTCGCTCGCGGGGGCGTGGCCGATGGCGATGAACACACCCTTGCAGGGGATTTCGGTGATCTCGCCGGTCTCGACATGGCGCACGCGCACGCCCTCGACGCCCTTGGGATTGTCGTCGCCAAAGACCTCGTCGAGCGTGTGGAACCACAGCGGCTCGATCTTGGGGTTTTTCATCAGCCGGTCCTGCAGGATCTTCTCGGCCCGCAATTCGTCGCGGCGATGGATCAGCGTCACCTTGGAGGCGAAATTGGTCAGGAAGAGCGCCTCCTCGACGGCGGTATTGCCGCCGCCGATGACCACGATCTCCTGCCCGCGATAGAAAAACCCGTCACAGGTGGCGCAGGCCGAGACGCCAAATCCCTTGAACGCCTCCTCGCTGTCCAGACCCAGCCATTTGGCACGCGCGCCGGTGGCGAGGATCACTGCATCCGCCGTGTAGGTCGCGCCGCTGTCGCCTTTCGCCACGAAGGGGCGGCGCGTCGTGTCCAGCTCAGAGATGATATCGCCCACGATGGCGCAGCCCATCGCCTTGGCATGCGCCTCCATCCGGACCATCAGGTCGGGGCCCTGCACCTCGGTATCGCCGGGCCAGTTCTCCACCTCGGTGGTGGTGGTCAACTGCCCGCCCGGCTCGATCCCCTGCACCAGGATCGGCTCCAGCATGGCACGAGCGGCATAGACCCCGGCGGTATAGCCGGCGGGGCCCGACCCGATGATCAGGCATTTCGTATGGGTGGTCTGGGACATGGAGATTCTCTTCCTGATGATCCGCGAATTCGGAGCCGAGATATAGCGATGCCGGACACGGGATGTAACCCCGTGCAAAGCGGCATTGCGCCGCCCAAGACCCTTGATCGGAGAAATGATGTTGCGCAAATGCGAAAGATTATTGCGTGTTCCAGCGGCGGTGATATAACATCTGCGAATATAAGGGAGTATGACGACATGGCGGCATCCCGTCTTGATCCGATAGATCGCAAGATACTGGCGGAATTGCAGGCCGATGGCCGGATGACCAATGTGGAACTGGCCAAGCGCGTGGGGATATCGGCCCCGCCCTGCCTGCGCCGGGTGCGCACGCTCGAGGAGCAGGGCTATATTCGCGGCTATCACGCCGAAGTGGACCCGCGCGAACTGGGCTTCGAGGTGCAGGTCTTTGCGATGGTCGGGTTGCAGAGTCAGGCCGAGGCCGATCTGTCGGCTTTTGAGTCTCGCTGCCGGGCGTGGCCGTTGGTGCGCGAATGCCACATGCTCAACGGCGAGGTGGATTTCATCCTCAAATGCGTGGCACCGGATCTCTCGACCTTTCAGCGGTTCCTGACCGAGGAGCTGACCGCTGCCGACAATGTCGCGAGCGTAAAGACCTCACTGGTCATTCGTGGTGCCAAGGATGAGCCCGGCGTGCCGTTCGACATCCTCGAGGCGCGGCTCAGCCAATCGGCGTAAGCGGCGACGGGGCGAGCCGGGCTTGAGCGACCGTTGAGTGACCCGCAGAAGGTGCCGCGCGGTCGCTGGGCCGGGGACTGGCGATGCAGCAGCTGATGCCCGCGCTTTATCCCAGCCAAGTCAGTCGTAGTTCAACACGTTGTGCGCCATTCCAAATCGCCAGGCCGCGGGACGGCCCGGCGATCGCGCGGCACCTTCGGTGCGTTTCGCGCGGGATGCGCTTATGTCCGAAACAGGCCCGCAAACCGCATCACCGCCTACGCCACATCCAGCGTGTCGGGCGTGTCGAGTGGCAGGCGCAGATGGGCCAGCGGGCCGAAATCATGCAATGTGCGGATATGTGGAAAGAGCGAAAGGAAGCGGCGCAGCGTCTCGGCATCGCAGTCCCGGTCGAACCCGGCCCCGGGATGAAAGCTCTCGACCTCCAGCCCATTTGCCGTGATCACCGCGTGCCGTCTCAGGCACAGGTGATAGAGGGTGACGGTCTGGCGGGGAATGACGCAGAAGGTGTTCTGGCCATCCGCCATCACATGCGCGGGCGTGAGGACATGATCCGCCCCCAGCCGATCGCGCAGGTGGCGCGGACGACCGAGCAGGCGCGCCCCCGGCCCTGCCATCAGATCGGCAAGCGGACGGCCCATGCCAAAGGCGTCGGCCATGATCCGGGTCAGGCGCGGTCCGTTGCCCTGCACCTGCGGGCGCAGGTCCATCGACCCGATCCACGAGATGGCGAGCGGCCCATGCGCCGCGGTCACCACCTTGTCGCCGGGCAGCAGGTCCTCGATTGCGACCGGCCCACGCGGCGTCAGGATCAGCGTGCCACGCACGAAAGCCGAATGCGCCGCGTCAAAGAGCGCATGCACCGGGGCCTCCTGCTCGGTTTCCTTGATTTCACCGGACAGGTCCGTCCAGAGGCTGCGATACCGGCCCGTCTGCGGGGCAACAGGAATCTGTGACACGCCAACACGCGGCACGGCCTCGATACGTGGCGACAGGCGGGGGATGGTCATGCTGTGTAACCTTTCAATCAAGGTTGTCACAACCGCGTCGGCCCCCACCGACAACGACAGATGGACAAGATCTGTTCACTTAATGGAAATAGTGTGCGTCAGCCTGCGGCTTTGCGTCAAGTTTCCGGGGGGATTGTTCCAGTCTCGCGAATGATCGCGCGGAACATGCCGCTTTGTTCTCGGAACTTGCGCAGCTTTGCCATATTCTGCTGTGTCCCCCCGAATCGCGTAACGGGGCCGCGCGTTGCGCGACCCCGTTGACCTGTGTGCCTGTAATCCGATCCGCGCTCAGGCGGAGTTCACTGCCTTCGGCGTTTGCGCAATCCGCGCGCGCTTGCCCGTTTGGCGGATGCCGCGTGCATAGGGCAGGGCGGGCGCGGCGTCCTTGCTGTGCTTGACCACTGATTTCAACCAACGTGCTTTCATGACCATGTCCTCATTCTGCTCTGCCCATTCTGGGGCGCATTGTTTCTCTAACAGCAACTATGCTCGGGTTTTGGGGCCAAGGTTTGACGAGGCAGCAGAAAAATCAGGGAAAGCCGGAGAATCTGGCGCTGAGCCTCGTCGATAATTCAAGTAAATGATTCTATTAAATTAAATTTGAATGCTGGGCTCTCATTGCTGACCAGAGGCAAGCGGATGCCGGGCCAATGCGGCGAAAATCGTGTCGGCTTCGCCCAGATCCCGCCCGATTTCGGCAGCCTGCGCCGCTAGCGGATCAGGCTGTTCAGCAGCACAAAGATCGCGCTCGACATCAGGGCGGCGGCGGGCACCGTGATCACCCAGGCGGCGACGATGGTCAGGAAATGGCTGCGGCGCACCAGCTTGCGTCGCCGCCGTTCCTCGGGGGCGATACGCATCGGGTCGGGGCGCGCATTGTTCAGCATCCGCCGCCGCCGCGCCATGTGCCATTCACGAAAGAACCCCACGCCAAAGACCGCACCCACGGCGATATGCGTGGAACTCACCGGCAGGCCCAGCCAGCTTGCCACGATCACCGTGATCGCCGCCGACAGCGCCACGCAATAGGCGCGCATCGGGTTCAGCCTAGTGATCTGCCCGCCCACCATGCGGATCAGCTTGGGCCCGAAAAGAAACAGGCCAAAGGAAATCCCGAACGCGCCGATCACCATCACCCAGGCCGGAATCGCCACCTGTCCCGCAGCGCTGCCCATGTCCGAGGCATGCACGATCGCTGCCAGCGGCCCCACGGCATTGGCCACGTCATTGGCCCCATGCGCAAAGGACAGCAGCGCCGCCGACAGGACCAGCGGCATCGCGAACAGCACCTTGACTGATTTGTTGCGGTTCTCCATGCCGCGCGACTTGCGCGCGATCAGCGGGCGGGTGACGACATAGGTCACCAGCCCGAGCGCAAGCCCGATCAGCAATGCCCCCTGCATGGTGATCGGCAGCACCTTCTTCAGCCCCTTGAGCGCGAGATAGGCGGCAAAGGCCCCGGCCATGATCGCCACCAGAATCGGCACCCACCGCCGGGCGGCGGCGATCTTGTCCTCCTGATAGAGGATGCGGCTCTTGATCAGGGCGAGGAACGCGGCGGCGATCACGCCGCCCAGCACCGGCGAGATCACCCAGCTTGCTGCAATCGCACCCATCGTGGGCCAGTTCACGGCCCCCAGCCCGGCCGCGGCGATCCCGGCGCCCATCACGCCGCCCACTACCGAATGCGTCGTCGAAACCGGCGCGCCCACCCAGGTGGCAAGGTTGATCCACAGCGCGGCGCTCAGCAGGGCGGCCATCATCGCCCAGATGAAGGCGCGCGCTTCGGCCACGCTAGTCGGGTCGATGATGCCCTTGGATATGGTCGAGACGACGTCCCCCCCGGCCAACAGCGCGCCGGCACTTTCGAAAATCGCGGCGATGGCGATGGCTCCGCCCATGCTGAGCGCGTTGGCCCCGACCGCCGGGCCCATGTTGTTGGCGACGTCGTTGGCTCCGATATTGATGGCCATATAGGCCCCGATCACCGCCGCCGCGATTACCACCAGGTTGACGGGTGTGGTGTCGAATAAAACCGCCGCCGCCAGCCCCGCCATGACCATGAATGCAAGGGCGACGCCCGGGGCCACCAGCGGGCGCGAGACATACGCCGTCGCGTATTCGACCTGAGAAATCTTGCTCAGGTCCTTGTCGATCGTGTTCCACTGGTTGCCGTCAGGTGAGTCAGCCACGCGAATACCCCCGGGTGTTGCGGGTTTCGCCTATGGGCAATGGCATCCCAGTTCAATGCGGTTGGCGCAAATCTGTTACGAATACGTCACATTTGCCGCAGGATCTCTTGCAGCCCCGGCTCCTGAACCCGGTTCGCCGCCTCTTCGGGGGTAAACCACTGGCGCTCTCGCTGACCAGCTTCGGGATAGCTGTCTTCCAGCCGATCGATGCGAACCTTGAACACATGCGCTTCGACGGGGGTCTCATAGCCCTCGTCGTGGCGCTTGTCATAGTCGAAATGTCCGGCCGGTTCGGCACGCTCGACCCGCGCCTTGACCCCGGCCTCTTCCCACGCCTCCTGCAACGCGGCTTCGACCGCGTTCAGCCCGTCGATGGGCCAGCCCTTGGGCACGATCCAGCGCCCGGTGCCCCGGCTGGTGATCAACAGAACCTGACGGCCCTTGGGGGTATCACGATAGCAGATCGCGGCCACCTGCAACTGGCGGGGGCGGCGCAAAAGCGGCTGGACCAGATCGGTCCAGGTTTTCATCAAACCTTCGGTCATATCTATATTTGCCTGCTCAGGTAAATTTTTGTTATGGACAGGTAATATAGGGCCAGATCAACAAAATTGCAATTCACCGCCCCGCAGCGTCATTTTCTTGGCTTGGCGCGCAGGGTCGGGTCGGCCTCGCGCGGGTCCTCGGGCCAGGGGTGCCTTGGGTAACGCCCGCGCATCTCCTTGCGCACCTCGGCATAGGAACTGTCCCAGAAGCCGGGAATGTCCGTCGTCGTCTGCACCGGCTTGTGCCCCGGCGACAAGAGCGTGACGCGCAAGCGCGTGCCGCCCACCACCGGATGCGTGGTCTGGCCGAACATCTCTTGCAGGCGCAGGGTGATTTCGGGCGGGTCCGACGCGTAATCGATCGGGATCTTGCGCCCCAGCGGCGTGGTGAAATGCGCCGGGGCCGCGCGGTCGAGCGCCTGCATCTGCTCCCATGAAAGCTGCGCGCGCAGCGCCTCCAGCATGTCGAAGCGTTTCCAGTCCTGCGCGGTCTTCACCCCCTTGAGATAGGGCAACAGCCAGTCCTCCAGCACCTCCAGCAGGGCCGCGTCGGACAGGTCGGGCAGTCCGTCGATGCTATCGCGGCAGAGCATCACGCGCGCCTTGAACCGGCGCGCCGCGTCAGACCAGTTCAGCCCAAGGTCGCGCACCCCGTCGAGCATGGCGCGCGCCACGGCCTCGGGTGGGGCATCCTTCCACTGCCGGTCGTCGAGGGTCAGCGCGCCAAAGCGTTCCTGCCGCCGCATCAGCACGCGCCGCTCGCGCTTGTCCCAAAGACAGACATCGTGCCAGGCGATCTGATCGGCGAACAGCGCGCGGATTTCGGCCTCGCTGATCTGCATCGCCTGCCGGATACGGGCCTCGCGCGGGTCGCCATCGAGATCCGTCGCCACGATCAGCCGCGCGCCCGCCATCGGGTCGTCCTCGGGCATCACCGCGCCCTTGCCGCCCGACAGCACGTAGCGCGGCGCCTCGCCCTTGCGGCGCAGCCCGATCCGGTCGGGATAGGCCAGCGCGGCGCATTCGGCATCGCTCAGTGTGGAGTTCGTCGGCTTGGCCTGACGCGCGAGGCGTTTGGCCTCGGTGCGGATGCGCTCCACCGCGCCGCGACCCGCCGGGTGGGGGTGACGCTCGGCATAGGCGCGGGGATCGCGCAGGGCGGCGAGGCGGAGCGACAGATCGACCGGCGCGCCGCGCCCCAATGGATCGCGATCCGCCAGCAGCGCCGCCATGCGCGCGGCGTCCGGCCCCGCGACGGTCAGCATATGCGCAAGGCGCGGGTGTAGCGGCAGGGTGGCGAGGGCGCGACCGTGATCGGTGATCAGGGCCCGCGCGTCGAGCACGCCCAGCATGTGCAGCAGCGCCTGCGCCTCGGCGAAACTGCCGGGATTGGGCGGGGTGAGGAAGGGCAGGTCATCGGGCGCGGCCCCCCAGAGCGCCAGTTCCAGCGCCAGCCCCGCCAGATCCGCCGCCTCGATCTCGGCGGGCGGAAACGGTTGGAGCGCGCCCTCTTCCCCCTTGGTCCATAGCCGGTAGCAGAGGCCCTCGGCCACGCGGCCCGCGCGCCCCGCGCGCTGCGTGGCCGCGGCGCGGGTAACAGGCTCGGTGACCAGCCGCGACATGCCGGAACCGGGATCGAACCGCGCGCGCCGCGACCGGCCGCCATCGACCACGACGCGAATATCCTCAATCGTCAGCGAGGTTTCGGCGATGGCGGTGGCCAGCACGATCTTGCGGCCCTGCGTCACCGGCGCGATGGCGGCGCGCTGCGCGGTAAAGTCCATGGCACCAAAAAGCGGGCGGATCTGACTGTCGGGCGGCAAGCGGCCCCTGAGCATGGCCTCCACGCGCCGGATCTCGCCTTCGCCGGGCAGGAAGACCAGCACGCCGCCCTGTGTTTCGGCCACCGCCTGCGCCACCAGATCGGCCACGCCCTCCTCAAACCTCTGCCCCTTGCGGCGGGGCTTGTCGAGCCAGCGGGTCTCGACCGGATAGCTGCGCCCCTCCGAGGTGACCATTGGCACGTCGCCCATCAGCCGCGCCACCGGCCCGGCATCGAGCGTGGCCGACATCGCCAGCAGGATCAGGTCCTCGCGCAGCGCGCCCGCCACTTCGAGGCAGAGCGCCAGACCCAGATCGGCATTGAGCGAGCGTTCGTGAAACTCATCGAAGATCACCGCGCCGATGCCGGGCAGGTCCGGGTCGGATTGGAGCATGCGGTTCAGAATGCCCTCGGTTACCACCTCGATCCGCGTGGCACGGCCCACCTTCGCCTCGCCCCGGATGCGGTAGCCCACGGTCTCGCCGACACCCTCACCCAAGGTCTGCGCCATCCGCTCGGCGGCGGCGCGGGCGGCAAGGCGGCGCGGCTCGAGCATCAGGATACGGCCCGTCGTCAGCCCCGCGCGCAGCATCTCCAGCGGCACCACGGTGGTCTTGCCCGCGCCCGGCGGGGCCTGCAACACCGCACGGCCCCGCCCGCGCAGCGCGTCGATCAGGGCGGGGATCGCGTCATGGATGGGCAGGGTTCGGGTCATGCCCCGCTTATCCGACAGCCGCGCGCGATTGGCCAGAGGGGCGTGCCCGGTCTGGACATTCGCGCCCCGGGCAAGGCATGAAGGCGCAACGCAAACAACCTCTCTGGCCGGGCGCATGGATATCACCGAACTGAGCGACAAGATCATCGCGGGCGACCGGCGCGCGCTGGCGCGGGCGATCACCCTGATCGAAAGCGGCCGCGCCGATCACCGCGCGCAGGCCGCCGACCTGATGGAGGCGCTGAAGGATACCGGGCGCGAGGCGATGCGCATCGGCCTGTCGGGCACGCCGGGGGTGGGCAAATCGACCTTCATCGAGAGTTTCGGGATGATGCTGACCGGGCAGGGCCTGCGCGTGGCGGTGCTGGCGGTCGATCCCTCCTCGGCGCGCTCGGGCGGCTCGATCCTCGGCGACAAGACCCGGATGGAACGTCTGAGCCGCGATCCCAATGCCTTTATCCGCCCCTCTCCCAGCCGCAGCCATCTGGGCGGCGTTGCCCGGCGTACCCGCGAGACCGTGGCGCTCTGCGAGGCGGCGGGTTTCGACGTGGTGCTGATCGTGACGGTGGGCGTGGGCCAGTCCGTGACGGTGGTGGCCGAGATGTCGGATCTCTTCATCCTGCTGCTCGCCCCGGGCGGTGGCGACGAATTGCAGGGCGTCAAGCGCGGCATCATGGAAATGGCCGATATCATCCTCGTCAACAAGGCGGACAGCGATCTGAAACCGGCGGCGACGCGGACCTGTTCGGATTACGCGGGCGCGCTGCGGCTGTTGCGCAAGCGCCCGCAAGACCCCGAGGGCTTTCCCAAGGCGATGACCGTCTCGGCCTTGCAGGAAGACGGGTTGCAAACGGCCTGGGAGGAGATGCAGGCACTGGTCGACTGGCGCCGCGCCGAGGGGCATTTCGCCGCCCGCCGTGCCGCGCAGGCACGCTACTGGTTCGGCGAGGAGGTGCGTCACGCGCTGCTCGCCCGGCTGGAGACCGCCGAGGCGCGCGCTGTGATGGAGGACTTTGCCGCCCGAGTGGCGCGGGGCGACCTGACCCCGACGGTGGCGGCGGCGCAGGTGCTGGACCGGGTGTAGGGGCAGGGAGCGACTGGCCTGTTGCTGCCGTCGACATCTGGGACCAATGCGCGGAATCGAGGTGCCGCAGGCACCGCCGCGCAGCGCCCGACCGCCCCACCGGGCGGGCGCTTTTGCAACGTTTCAAGCTATTGAAAACGCGGGAGTGTTTGGCTGACATAAAGTGCGGTCCACCGAGGTTGGTGCGCCCACCCGGCGGTCGGGCACTGCGCGGCTTATCTCTAAAACCGTCAAAGACCGCTTCAGGCCACTTTCATAGCCCCCCTGCCCCGATATTACCCTTTGTCGGCGGCCCGGATATAGACCCCCTCAGGCAGGTCGAGCGCCGCGCCCAGATCGCGCAGCTGGCTCATCGAGAGGGTGATCTTGTGCACCCGGTCGGTGCGCGGGTCGTATTGCTCGACCGTGACGCATTCCTCGAAGGCGTTGACGATCACATCCTCGCCCAGGGGGGCGGGCCCCTCGTCGACAAGGGTGATCACCGTGGCGTCAAAGTCGTGTTCGATGGAAAACATAGCCTCACCCTAGCCGCTTGGCGGGTCTTTGCAAGGGGGCAGGTGTGTGGCCAAAAAGGCTTTGCCGCTGCCCAAACCCTGCTAGAACACGAGGGTGATACGCCATGTGAATGACAGAGGTAAGTGATGCGTTGGATTTCCGTTCTGGGCCTTGTGATGCTGATCGGCTGTGTGGCCACGGTCGAGCCGGGCCAGACCTCACGGCCTGCCCCGCAACAGGCCGCGGCGCAGCCGCCCGCGACCCCGACACGCGCGAAGGTGCAGCAATTCATGACCGTCGTGCAGCGGGTCGAGCCGATTGCGGAGCGCGAATGCCGCGCCCGCGCGCCGCGCAGCAATTGCGATTTTCGCATCGTGGTGGATGACCGCCCCGGTCAGCCGGTCAACGCCTACCAGACGCTCGACCGGAGCGGTCGCCCGATCCTGGCCTTCACGCTGCCGATGATCGCCTCGGTGCGCAACGCCGATGAGCTGGCCTTTGTCATGGGGCATGAGGCGGCGCATCACATCGCAGGTCACATTCCGCGCCAGCAGCAGAATGCGGCGGCGGGGGCGATCATCCTCGGCGGGCTTGCGGCGCTGACCGGGGCCAGCCAGGGGATCGTCGATCAGGCGGTGGATATCGGCGCGGGCGTGGGCTCGCGCACCTTCTCCAAGGAATTCGAGCTGGAGGCCGATGCGATGGGCACGGTGATCACGCATCGCGCAGGCTACAACCCACTGCGCGGGGTGGAGTTCTTTTCGCAGATCCCCGATCCGGGCAACCGGTTCCTCGGCACCCATCCGCCCAACGCGCAGCGCGTGGCGACGGTGCGCCGGGTGGCGGCCGGGCTCTGATCCATGCGGCAATTGAAGGCGGTGCTGAGCGACCGGGGATCAAGTTACGCGGTCTCGGGCGGCGAGGCGCGCGACCGGACTGAGGTCGACGGTTTTCTCAAGGCGCTCAAGCGTGACAAGAAATTCGCCCGCGCCACGCATAACACCTGGGCGGTGCTGCTCTCGGACGGCACCCCGCTCAAGGGCGATGATGGCGAGGCCGGGGCAGGGCAGGTGATCCTGCGGATGCTGGAACGCGAGGGGCTGTACGATCACGTCATCGTGGTCACGCGCTGGTATGGCGGAAAAAAGCTCGGCGGCGACCGGTTCCGTCATGTGCAGGACTGCGTGCGCGCCTATCTCGACGCGGCGAGCGTTTGACGCAGATCAAGGCATGCAGGCGCTGTGTCAGGCAGGCTGTCTCCGAGAGAAAAAGGAGATATGGCATGCAAGGCACCAGCACACTCAAGCGGCACGCCGATCTGGTGGATCGGATGGCGAACACGCAAGGCGTTGATCTTGAAGAGAGAATGATGGCGGGCAAGGTTCTGCCCGATGATCTGAGCGATGCGGTTCTGGCCTGCACCGGCTGCGCCAATCCCGAGGCCTGCGAGCACTGGCTTGCGCGCAACGAGACGGCCGAGCAGACGCCTGACTACTGCCGCAACGCTGATCTGTTTGCACGGTTGAAGCTGGGCGGACACGCCTGACCCGTCGGGATTTGGCACGAAAGTCACGGATGCGACATCGCCCCGCCGGATCACATCCCGGCGGCGAGGGCCGTTGCAATGCCAAAGAAAAAGCACGCGCTGGCCACGGCGACGAAGAGGTGCCAGATTGCATTGGCAAAGCGCAGGCTTTCCCAAGCGTAGAACACCACACCGCCCGTATAAAGTAGCCCGCCCGCCAGAAGAAGCCCGAGGCTTTGGCCCGGCAGCACCGCGTAGAGCGGGATGAACAGTGCCACACCGATCCAGCCAAGCGCCACATAGGGCAGCCAGCCGGTGGTCATCTGACCGGGTTTCGCCCGGATCTTGGTCACCGCGCCGAAGAGCGCCAGCACCCAGACCAGCGCCAGGATGACATAGCCGAAGGCGGTCCCCAACAGCACGCTGAGCGGGGTGAAGGTGCCCGCGATCTTGACGTAGATCGCCGCATGATCAAGGCGGCGCAGGATCGGTCGCGCGGCGGTATGGGCATAGAGGTGATAGGCCGCCGAGGCCATCAGCATCAGCAGGAGCGTGCCCGAATAGACAATCGTCGAGGCCAGCGTCACCCCGTCCATCCGCAGCGCCCACATCGCGAACAGCAATGAGACCCCGGTGATCGCGGTGATGACCCCCGCGACATGAACCGCGCCATCGGCGACGCGCTCGGCCTTTGAATAATCGGGATAGGACATGTCGATCATGCCTCCATAATGAGCCCCAAACCTTAACACTTCAAGAATGCCCGGGAATTTCGTCAATCATAGGGTGACGTCGGGGCAATTGCGGCGCTCGCGTGCCAGATGCCGCGCATAGAGGCGCGGGGCGAGGATGCGCTCATAAACCAGATGAGCCGCCTGCCGCAGCCCCGGCAGCGCCACGACCCGGGCAATCCAGCGATAACGCGGCAGGGCCCACCAGAGCGCGATGAACGCATCGACGCCTGACAGAACCTGCCCCGCCTTGCGCACATGCAGGCGGCGTGCGGCCTCGTCCGCGCCGACCCCCCAATCCGCCAGATCGCGGCTGTTGAGGTCGTGGAACGTCACCGGCAGGTGGCGAGCGCGGGCATAGCCTGCGTAGTGATCTATCTCCGCCCGGCAGACCGGGCAACGCGCATTGTAGAGAACTTCGGTGAGCGGTGGCATGGACCCTCCCTTTCTCAGCGACGATCTAGGGCCCGGTGGTCATCTGGCCAGCGGCCGGGGGCACCACGGCATCGCAGGCGGGCGTTGCGTCACATTTCCGAGTTTTAACAAACTTTCGCTGGCAAATCGTCATGAGCCTTTGCTAAGGCTCTTGAGGCCGGGGGGCATCACATCGGGAGCGTGCGGAATGACGCGTGTTTTTGCCATTGCCCTTGGGCTTTGCATCGGGCTGGTCACTGCGGCGCACGCCGAAGGCCGCTACAAGATCGGCTACGGCCTGATCCTCACCAATGACCTGATCGGCGACACCAAGGATCGCTGGCGCACCGGGTCGGTCGCGTCGAGCCGGGTCTGGGCCGATGGCTGGGAGGGTCAGGCACCAACCGGCTTCGGCGATCTGCTGGAGTTCCGCTTCAACGCCGAGATCATATCGCCCGAAAGCATCGGCACGCCCGCGCCGAATGACCGGCCATTCGTCGGCGCGCTCAGTTTCGGGCTGCACACCCACTTCGAACGAGCGCAGCTGGAATATGCGCTGGGCGGTGATCTTGTCATCACTGGCTCGCAGACCGGGCTGGGGGATTTTCAGGATTTCCTGCATGGTGTGGTCGGCGCGACAGAGCGTGGGCCTGCCACCCGACAAAACCAGATCGGCAACAAGTTCCGCCCCTCGGGCGTGTTCGAGATGGGGCGCGAGTTCACCCTCGGCGCAGTGCGCATCCGTCCCTTCGCCGAGGCGCGCCTCGGCATCGAGGATCTGGTGCGCGCCGGGGCGGATATAACTATCGGCTCGCTCACCCGCGATGAGCTGATGATCCGAGAGCCGGTGACCGGTCATCGCTACCGCGTGGTGCGGCAGGACCGGCCCGGCACGGCCTTTATCCTGGGCGGTGACATCGCCTATGTCGATGACAGCGAGTTTCTGCCCGCCCGCAGCGGCGTGACCATCACCGAAGACCGCACCCGCCTGCGCGGCGGCGTGCATTGGGAGGGGGCCAAGGGCGGCTCTCTCTTCTACGGCGTGACATGGCTGAGCGAGGAATTCGATCAGCAACCCGAAAGCCAGGTCGTCGGTTCTGTGCAGTTCAGGTTGCGCTTCTGATAAAAATTCCCCTGGGGGGTTTTCAGGGTGATTCGCCTTTGCTACGCTGCCGATAATAAAAAAAGACAAGAGGCAGGCAGTCAGAGATATGGGAACGGGCTATAAAGGCACGTTCGTCATCTCCTGGTCGCAAACAGATCTGGATGGAGTGTCGGGCGCATCTGTGCGGTCGCTATCGGTAGGGCAGACGTGGCTCTGGCGCGGCGATGTGGTGCGCGTGGACGGACCAAACGAGCTTTTGCGCCTGGACGTGGCGGAGGGAGACGCCGTGAACCGCAAACGTGCGGCACGGATGGTGCGGCGCCTGGTGGGGGCCGCGATAAGCAACACACGCGATCTGGGCGCGGTCGACGTGCCCGAGCCGATCATGGACACCGGCTTTGTCGTCACCGACGGCTTGCGCAGCTACACCGTCACGATTATCGAGGTGGCGGGCGATGCGCCGCCGCTCCTGATGTTCCTTGACGAGATCCCACCGCGAGACACCGAAATGTGGGTCGTGCATCACTCGCTTGAGGGGATGCGCGGGGCCTCGACCGGCCCGGCGAGCGGCGGGGTGATCTGTTTCACCCCCGGCACAAGGATCGAGACACCCGAGGGCCCGCGCCTGGTGGAAGAACTGCGCGAGGGCGACCGGGTGCAGACCCGCGACAGTGGCGCGCAGGATATCCAGTGGATCGGCAGTCGCCGGATGACCGGGGCGCGGCTCTTTGCGATGCCCAAGCTGCGACCGATCCGTCTCGGCCCCGGTGCAATCGGGATCGACCGTCCCGATGCCGCGCTGCTGGTCAGCCCCGAGCATCGCCTGCTGGTGCGCGGCGATGTGGCGCGCGCGCTCTTCAACACGCCCGAGGTGTTGGTGATGGCGCGCGATCTGGTCAATAACGACACGGTATCGGTCGATCTGGCCTCACGCGAGGTGACCTATATCCACCTGCTCCTGCCCAGCCATCAGATCATCTGGGCCAATGGCGTGGAGACCGAAAGCTTTCACCCCGCCAGCACGGCGCTCTCGACGCTGAGCGATGACGACCGGACACGCCTGCTGGAGATCAACCCGAACCTCGAATACGAGCCGCATGTCTATGGCGGCTATGCCCGGCGGTGCTTGAACGGGTCCGAGGCCGCGATCCTTGCGCATGAGGCGGCGTGACGCGGCAGGCGGGGCGGGTGGTCAAACACCACCACCGCGCCCGCAGGGGAATTTACCGTTCCGCGCGCACCGGTGAGCGTTGTTCGCCCAGCCCCGAGATGCGCAGCACCATTTCGTCACCCTCCTTGAGAAAGCGCTGCGGTGTGTGACCCATACCCACGCCCGGCGGGGTGCCGGTGGCGATGACATCGCCCGGTTCCAGCACCATCAATTCGCTGAGATAGGACACGATCCGCGCCACCGAAAAGATCATCCGCCCGGTATTGCCGCTCTGCATCCGCTCGCCGTTCACGTCGACCGACAGATCGAGCGCCTGCACGTCGCCCGCGGTATCCGGCGTCACCAGCCACGGTCCCATCGGCGCGAAGGTGTCGCAACTCTTGCCCTTGGTCCATTGCCCCGAGCGTTCCAGTTGTAACTCGCGCTCCGACACATCGTTGACGATGGTATAGCCCGCCACATGGCGCAGCGCCTGTGCCTCGGTCACGTATTTCGCGCGGCGACCGATGACGATGCCCAACTCCACCTCCCAGTCGCCCTTTTGCGACCCGCGCGGCAGGATCACCGGATCGTGCGGCCCGTTGATCGCCGAGGTCGCCTTGAGGAAGACCACCGGGTCCTCGGGCGGCCCCACGCCAAGTTCGGCGGCATGATCGGTATAGTTCAGACCGATGCACACCAGCTTGCCGACCTGCCCGACCGGCGGCCCGATGCGCGGGCTGCCCGGCACCAGCGGCAGGCTTTGGGGATTGATCCGGGGCAGGTCGCGCAGGACATCCCCCGCCAGATCGGGCACCACGCCGCTGAGGTCGCGCAACTGTCCCTCAGCGTCCAGAACGGCAGGCCGTTCCTGACCGGCCTCGCCATATCTCACGAACCGCATAGTTTGCCCCCTGTTTCGAAATGACCTGATGCGCAGCATAGACCGCGCGCGGCGCTTCGCAAGGGGCTGGTCACGGGCCGCGCGGGGCCTATCATCGGCGCATGGTTCTGCATGTCACCCCAGAGGGGCTTTATTGTCCCGCCGGCGATTTTCACATCGACCCGTGGCGCCCTGTCGCGCGGGCGCTGATCACCCACGGCCATGCCGATCACGCCCGCGACGGGCACGGGGCCTATCTCGCAACTGATTTGGCCGCCCCGGTGATGCGCCATCGGCTGGGGGATATCGCGCTCGACACCATCCGCTACGGCGAGGCGCGGCAGATCGGTGATGCGCGCGTCTCGTTTCACCCCGCAGGCCACGTCCCCGGCTCGGCGCAGATCCGCGTCGAGGTGGCGGGCGAGGTCTGGGTCGTCTCGGGCGACTACAAGCTGGAGGCCGATCCGCTCTCGACCCCGTTCGAGCCAGTGCGCTGTCATCAGTTCGTGACCGAATGCACCTTCGGCCTCCCGGTCTTCGACTGGCCCGACCCCGAGGATGTGGCGGGTGAGATCAACGCCTGGTGGGCCGCGAACGCCGCCGAAGGGCGATTCTCGCTGCTCGGGGCCTATGCGCTCGGCAAGGCGCAGCGCGTGCTCGGCATGCTCGACCCCGGCATCGGCCCGATCCTGACCCATGGCGCGATCGAGGCCACCAACGCGGTGATGCGCGGTCAGGGGCTCTCCCTGCCCGAGACCCACCACGTCACCCCCGAGACCGATCTGCGCGGGATGCGCGGCGCTCTGGTCATCGCCCCTCCAGGTGCGCTTGCAGGGCCATGGGCACGGCGCTTTCGCCCGGCCTCAACCGGCTATGCCAGCGGCTGGATGCGGCTGCGCGGCGTGCGCCGCAGGCGCGCGGCGGATCGCGGCTTTGTCCTGTCGGATCACGCCGACTGGGCGGGCCTCAACCGCGCCATTGCCGAGACCGGGGCCGAGACCGTCCACGTCACCCACGGCTATACCGAAATCTTCGCCCGCTGGCTGACCGAGCAGGGCTATGATGCCCGCGTGCTGCGCACCGAGTTCACCGGCGAGACGCTGGATGACGGGGCCGAGACATGAAGGACTTTGCCGCGCTCTTCGCCACGCTCGACCAGACCACGCGCACCAACACCAAGGTCGCCGCGCTGGCCGAGTATTTCCGCACCGCCCCCGAATCCGACCGTCTCTGGACCATCGCGCTCTTCTCGGGCCGCCGCCCGAAACGCGCCATCACCACCACCCGGCTGCGCGAATGGGCCGCCGAGCGCGCGGGCATCCCGCTTTGGCTGTTCGAGGAAAGCTACCCCATCGTCGGCGATCTGGCCGAGACCATCGCGCTGGTGCTGCCACCGCCCTCCACCACCCACGACGCCAGCCTCGCGGACTGGATCGACCATCTGCGCGCCTTGAAAGACGCCGAAGACGCCACCCGCAAGGAACAGGTGCTGGGGGCATGGGAGGGGCTGACCCCGCTGGAACGGCTGGTCTTCAACAAGCTTCTGACTGGCGGCTTTCGCATCGGCATCAGCCGCAAGCTGATGACCCGCGCACTGGCGCAAGCCCTTGAACGCGACGAGGCCGAAATCGCCCACCGCCTGATGGGCGACTGGACCCCCGACAGCACCACATGGGCCGCCCTGATCGAGAGCCACGACCCCACCGACACCCTCTCGCGCCCCTATCCCTTCTGCCTTGCCTATGGGCTGGAGGACGGTCCCGAGAGCCTTGGGCCGCCCGCCGACTGGCTGGCGGAATGGAAATGGGACGGCATTCGCGGGCAGGTGATCGCACGCGGCGGGCAGATCTTCATCTGGTCACGAGGCGAGGAGTTGATGACCGACCGTTTCCCGGATCTCGCACCCCTGCGCGACCTCCTGCCCGACGGCACTGTGATCGACGGCGAATTGCTGGCCCATGACGGCGACGCCCCGCTGCCCTTCGCCGCGCTGCAAAAACGGATCACCCGCAAGACCGTGCCCAGGAAACTGCTGACCGAGGCCCCGGTGATCCTGATGGCCTATGACCTCTTGGAACAGGGCGGCCGCGACCTGCGCGACACCCCCTTCGCCGAAAGGCGTGACCGGCTCGACCAACTGATCGCAGACCTGCCCGACACCGCCCCCCTGCGCCCCTCACCGGCAATCCCCTTCACCACGTGGGACGATCTGGAAACCACCCGCACAACCGCCCGCACCCACCGCGCCGAGGGGCTGATGCTCAAGCGTCGCAGCGGCCCCTATCACGCGGGCCGCAAAAAGGGCGACTGGTGGAAATGGAAACTCGATCCGCTGACCCTCGACGCGGTGATGATCTACGCCCAAGCGGGCCACGGGCGCCGCGCCAACCTGTTCACCGATTTTACCTTCGCGGTCTGGGACGGCGATACGCTCGTGCCCTTCACCAAGGCCTATTCCGGCCTCACCGATGCCGAGTTCCGCCAGATCACCGCCTGGGTGCGCCGCAACACGACCGAGCGGTTCGGCCCCGTCCGCCAGGTGCACCCCGAACACGTGTTCGAGATCGCCTTCGAAGGCATCCAGGCCAGCCCGCGCCACAAATCCGGCGTGGCGCTGCGCTTTCCGCGCATGGCCCGCTGGCGGCAGGACAAACCGACCCATGAGGCCAACACCCTCGCCGACCTGCGCGCCATGCTGGCGCAATACGGCTAGCTCAGGAACACCCGCCGTCCAGCAGCACCCGATTGCCCCGAATGCCGGTCACGCTGACCGTGCAGTCCTCCACCGAATGGCTCTCGCCGACGCGCAGGCTCTGCGTGTCAAGCCCGTTGATCGCCAGCCGCGCCGCGTCGCCCAGAATGCCCGAGACGAAGACCCGCAACTGCCCGTCGCCCAAGCTCGCCATCTCGCCCGGGCCATAGGCCGCGCCATCCCCGGCAGGCATGTCGCAATCCGAACTGATCCGCACGCCGTCTGCGCCGACCTCGCTCAGCGCCAGCCGACAGGCCCCGGCATCATGGCGCACGGTGATCGCCTCGCCCGGCGACAGTTGCGCCGCCGCGCCATTCACCGACAACAGCGCCGTGCCAGCTTCGGCGTCCACACGCTGAACAAAGGCGCGCACCGCGCCATCGGCCAGCACGAAGGTCTCACCGACCCTGCGCGCCTCGGCCCTCATCGAGAGCCCCGGGGGTGTGGCGACAGGCGGCGCGCTCACCGCCCCGGTCGCTGCCTCGGGTTGCCGGGCGGCGGCAGGCTGCGCGCCCAATGCGCCGCGCACTGCTTCGGCCTGCGCCTCCGCAGTCTGGGAAATCTGGCTGCCAATATCCTCGGCCACCGCGTCGATCCGCGCCTCCAGTCCTGCAATCCGTTCACCAAGATCACCCGCCACCTGCGTGCCCAGACCGGCCACAGCCTCGGCATTGCCCGACACGCTCGCTTCCAGCGCGGCCAGCCGCTCACTCACCCCCGACAGCGCCGCATCGTCGCCCTGCACCGCCGCCGACAGATCCTCCATCGCGCGGCCCATACTGCTGCCGACCTTGCTCTCGATCGTCGACAGCGACAGCAATGAGCCCACCAAAAGCCCGGCAATCCCGCCACCGACACCGGTCACAACCGGGTTCTTCAAAATCTCTGACATGTTCAAATCCTCCCCTTAGAGGGTTAAGGATAAGGGGATTCGCAAAATCCGGAACAGTTTTTTCGACCGAACCGGGCTGCGTGCATATACTTCGCCCATCCTGCGCGCTACCTCTGCGCAGAACCGATACAAGGAGCGCCCCATGACCGACACCGTCCTCCGCGATGCCAATGCCCCCTCCGGCGACAAGAACCTCGGCGATCTGCCGGAATGGGATCTGAGCGATCTCTATGCCGGCGAGGACGCGCCTGAACTGCAACGCGATCTCGACTGGCTGCAAACCGCCTGCGCCGAGTTTGCTGCCGATTACGAGGGCAAGCTTGACTCGCTGGATGCTGCCGGACTGCTCGAATGTCTGCACCGCGACGAGGCGATCAGCCGCACGGCGGGGCGGATCATGTCCTTTGCCGGGCTGCGCTATTACCAGCTGACCACTGATGGCGGGCGCGCGAAATTCCTCTCCGACTGTCAGGAAAAGGTGACCAATTACACCACACCTTTGGTGTTCTTCTCGCTGGAACTGAACCGGCTCGACGAGGGCGCGCTCAAGGCGATGTATGCCGAGAACGCCGATCTCGCGCGCTACGCCCCCGTCATCCGCCGCATCCGGGCAATGAAACCGCATCAGCTGTCGGATGAGCTGGAAAAATTCCTGCACGATCTGGGCGTCGTGGGCGACGCCTGGGAGCGGCTCTTTGACGAGACCATTGCCGGGCTCACCTTCACCCTGGACGGCGAGGAGATGGGCATCGAAGGCACGCTCAACCTGCTGACCGAGCAGGACCGCGATCAGCGCGAAGCCGCCGCGCGCGAACTGGCGCGGGTCTTTGGCGAAAATATCCGCACATTTTCCCGCGTCCATAACACCGCCGCCAAGGAAAAAGAGGTGATCGACCGCTGGCGCAAGATGCCCACCCCGCAGACCGGGCGTCACCTCAGCAACGATGTCGAGGCGGAAGTGGTCGAGGCGCTGCGCGACGCGGTCGTCGCGGCCTATCCCAAGCTCTCGCACCGCTATTACGAGTTGAAGCGCAAATGGCTCGGCCTCGACCGGATGCAGGTCTGGGACCGCAACGCACCGCTGCCGATGGAGGAGACCCGCATCGTCGGCTGGGAAGATGCCCGCGAGACGGTGATGAACGCCTATGGCGCGTTCGACCCGCGCATGGCCGATCTGGCGCAGCCGTTCTTTGAGAAGGGCTGGATCGACGCGGGCGTGAAGCAGGGCAAGGCACCGGGGGCGTTTGCGCATCCCACGGTGACGGATGTGCATCCTTACGTGATGCTCAACTACCTGGGCAAACCGCGCGACGTGATGACGCTGGCGCATGAATTGGGCCACGGTGTGCATCAGGTGCTGGCGGCCGAACAGGGCGAGTTGTTGTCCTCAACGCCGCTGACGCTGGCGGAAACCGCTAGCGTCTTCGGCGAGATGCTGACCTTCCGCCGGATGCTCGACGGTGCCAAGGACCAAGCCGAGCGCAAGGTTCTGCTGGCGGGCAAGGTCGAGGACATGATCAACACCGTCGTCCGTCAGATCGCGTTCTACGATTTCGAATGCAAGCTGCACGCCGCGCGCCGCGAGGGCGAGTTGACGCCTGACGACATCAACGCGCTGTGGATGAGCGTGCAGGCCGAGAGCCTTGGGCCGGCATTCGACTTCATGGAGGGCTACGAGACCTTTTGGGCCTATATCCCGCATTTCGTGCATTCGCCGTTTTACGTCTATGCCTATGCCTTCGGTGACGGGCTGGTGAACGCGCTTTATGCCGTTTACGAAGAGAACCCGGAGGGCTTTCAGGAGAAGTATTTCGAAATGCTCAAGGCGGGCGGCTCAAAGCACCACAAGGACCTGCTCGCGCCCTTCGGTCTCGATGCGAGCGATCCGGCGTTCTGGGACAAGGGGCTCAGCATCATCTCCGACATGATCGACGAGTTGGAGGCGATGGAGGAGTGAGCGACCTGCCACAGCCCGACCGGGCGCGGCGGAATTTTCAAAAAATTCCGCCCCGATTTCTTTTGAAGAAATCGTTGCCTGCACGTCCCGTCGCCGCAGCGGCTTTCGACGTCCATACCGACGCAATACCGACGTGATACCGACGCGATACAGCCGGGTCTCACTTCAACTGACTGTCCTTCGATCCGCGCCGGTTGATGCCGCTGCGGGGCTGATTCTGCGCTTGCAGATCGGACGCGCAGTCGATGCAGAGTTTCACACCGGGAATGGCTGAGCGGCGCGCCTCGGGAATCGGTTCTTCGCAATCAGCACAATGGGTTAGGCTCTCGCCCTTGGGTTGCGCCCGAGTCTTGAGCCGCGCCAACTCGTCTGAAATCGAGGCTTCGATCTGTTCGCTCACCGCGCCATCGCGCGCCCATCCACCGGCCATCGGGGTCTCCTTCTCGACGCGGCTCAGTCTATGCCCCCAAGCCCACAGCCGTCAAACCTCGACTCAGGGTTCCACATGTTTCGCGGCTGGCAAGGCAAGCGACATGTCGCGCACAAAGGCGGCCCCGACCCCGCCCGCCTGCGAGATAATGCCGTTTAGCATGCGGATCGCGGCGGGCGAGGTGACGGGTACGAAGTGGTTATATCCCTCGCCATCGGCCAAATCCGAGAAATCCACAACCTGCACATCGCCGCGCTGCACCTGGCCTGCATCGTCGATCACGCCGAGGCGTGGCTTGCGCCCGGTGATAAAGCCCGAGAGCGTAAGCGCGCGATCCGCCTTGGTGATGAAGATCATGAACGGTTGCGGCAAGGTTCCGATGGTGTCGGCCTGCCGGTCGAACAGGTCAGGGTCGATATCGGGCGACATCAGCACCACGCCGCTGATCCTGTCAAGCAGATGACGGTCGCCGCGCAGGGCGATCTGGCGCAGCGCCTCCATCGTCAGCTGCGAGCCCATTGAGTGCGCGAGGATAAATACCTTCTCATTCGGGCGCGCGGTCAGGTCACGCAGCAGCCTTTCGAGATCGTCTCGGGCGTAGAGCACGCTGTCACGGTCATAGATATAGCCACGCGGATCCCCCGCAGAAGGCCACGCGAACAACAGCCCCGGCATCGGCACGTTGAAATCCGCCCTGATCTGCGCCAGTCGGTACATCGCCTCCGAGAGCGTGTTGTTGTAGCCATGCACGAAGAGCAGCGTCTCGCGCCCTGTCGTGCGCGCGCGCATGTCGCGGATGAGCGCGTGTGGCCCGTCGTGCACCTGCGTCCCGGTGACCACGAAATCGGTGGCTGCGTCGGGCACCCCCTCGGGCCATTCGATGCGGCCCGTCTCATGGGTCGGTGGGATCGAGATATCGGCGCGGAAATAGTTCATGGTCTCGGGCCGTTCCAGCCCGAAAATCGGCCCGGTCCGGTCGAGTTCACGGCCCGTCGCCACGAAAATCGGCTGAATGTCGGCTGCCGGGTGCGGCGCAGCCCGCTCTGCAGTGACACGCGGCGCGCAGGCGGCCAGCAATGTCAGGACGATAACTGCCAGCCCGAAACGGGCCGACCGATCAGCAGTGGTCGTTACAGTCCCGCGTTTTGCCATCATCACCCACCCTCACCTGAGCGCGAGAGATAGGCGATGTCGGCTTCCGCGCCAAGGGGTCAGGCCGAGGTCAGCATACCTTTTTCCTGTGCCAGATCGCGCATCCGCTTTTGCAGCTTCTCAAAGGCGCGGACCTCGATCTGACGAATGCGCTCACGGCTCACGTCATATTGCGCGCTGAGGTCTTCCAGCGTGATGGTCTCCTCATTCAGACGGCGCTGTGTGAGAATATCGCGCTCGCGCTCGTTGAGAACGTCCATCGCGAGGCCCAGCAATTCGCGCCGCGCCTTGAGTTCGTCCTGCTCTTCATAGGCCCCGGCCTGATCGGCATCCTCATCCTCGAGCCAGTCCTGCCATTGCATCGTGCCTTCGCCCTCGGTGCCGACGGTGGCGTTGAGCGATGCGTCGGACCCGGCCATGCGCCGGTTCATCGAGATCACCTCGTCCTCGGTCACGCCGAGGTCGGTGGCGATCTTCTTGACAGTCTCGGGGCGCAGATCGCCATCCTCAAGCGCGCCGATGCGGGCCTTGGCCTTGCGCAGGTTGAAAAACAGCTTCTTCTGCGCCGAAGTGGTGCCAAGTTTCACAAGGCTCCACGAGCGCAGGATATATTCCTGAATGCTCGCCCGGATCCACCACATCGCATAGGTCGCGAGGCGAAAGCCGCGCTCGGGGTCGAACCGCTTGACCGCCTGCATAAGGCCGACATTGGCCTCCGAGATCACCTCGGCCTGCGGCAGCCCATAGCCGCGATAGCCCATGGCGATCTTGGCCGCGAGACGCAGGTGGCTGGTGACCATGCGATGCGCGGCTTCGGTGTCCTGTTCCTCGACCCACCGCTTGGCGAGCATGTATTCCTCTTCCGGCTCGTGCAGCGGAAACTTGCGGATCTCCTGCATGTAGCGATTCAATCCGCCTTCCGGTGTCGGCGCTGGCAGATTCGCGAAATTGCCCATGCCGTTGTCCCTCCTGATGTTTAGGTCGTTAACATTGACCTAGGACCGCCACCGCATCCTTTCAAGATGCGATGGCTCATATATGTTAACGATCAACTATGTGGTTTCCGTCGCGGTTCCGCCAATATGTCAGAATTTCACGTGATCTTGCGTATCTGTCACGCCTCGCCTCTCAGCTCTGCGAGCAGTGACGCCATATCAGGCGGCAGCTGCGATTCGAACCGCAGGGCCACGCCGCTCACCGGGTGGACAAAGCCCAGGACGGCGGCATGCAGCGCCTGCCGGGAAAACCCGCTTGCGGCCTCGATGGCCCGGGGCGAGAGCGCCTTTTGCGACAGCTTGCGCCGTCCGCCATAGACCGGATCACCAATGAGCCCGTGCCCGACATGCGCCAGATGCACCCTTATCTGATGGGTGCGTCCGGTTTCCAAACGACATTCCAGCAGCGCCGCCGCCGGGGGATGGCCGAACCGCTCCAGCACCCGCGCGCGCGTGACCGCGTGGCGGCCTCCCTCAAACGTCACCGCCTGCCGCTGCCGATCGGTCTTGTGCCGCGCGAGGCTCGTGGTGACCCGCAGCACATTCCCCGCCTCGAAGGACGCGCCCCGCACGCCCCTCAGGCGTGGATCGCTGGCCTCGGGCACGCCATGGACCACCGCAAGATAGGCACGCTCGGCGCTATGCGCCTCGAACTGCGCGGCCAGCCCCTGATGCGCGGCGTCGGACTTGGCCACCACCAGCAAACCGCTGGTGTCCTTGTCGATCCGGTGCACGATCCCGGGCCGCCGCGCGCCGCCCACGCCAGAGAGCGTGTCGCCGCAATGATGCAGGAGCGCGTTGACCAGCGTGCCTTCCGGGCTGCCGGGGGCGGGATGCACGACCATGCCGGCGGGCTTGTCGATCACGATCAGGTCGTCATCCTCATGCACCACGACAAGCGCGATCTCCTCGGCCCCGATATGGCTCTCTCGCGCGTCTGGTACGTCGATCTCGATCAGGTCGCCCGCCGCCACCCGTGCCTTGGCCTCGGAGATCACCGCACCGTTGACCCGCACCGCGCCCTCTGCGAGCAACCGCGTCAGACGAGTGCGCGACAGCGCCGCCGCCTCTGGCACATCTCGCGAAAGCGCCTTATCAAGGCGGGACGGCGGATCGTCCCCGATCCGGAATGAAAGCGGGTCTTGCCCCATGGATGATAGCCCCCCGCCGGTCAGCCCGGCGACATTGAAATTTCTCGCGCGGCTGGTCACGGTGCTGACCGCCACGATGATTGTCGGCGTTGTAGTCATCGTCGCACTGCTTGTCATCCGCTTCTCGGGCGAGGAGCGCACACAGCCCCTCACCCTGCCCGACAGCATAACCCTGCCAGAAGGCGCGCGGACTGAGGCGGTCACCTTTGGCGGTGACTGGATCGCGGTGGTTACGGGGGATGGGCGCATCCTGATATATGATCGCACCACCGGCGAAATACGGCAGAGCATTGCGATAGAGTAGGATGACGTTCATGACCCGCACGCATTGGCTTGTCCTGCTCTCCGGTATCTGGGCCGCGCTCTATGCGACATCGGTTCTCGTGCCCTATTTCACGGCCCCGACCGATTTCGGCTTCACCCGCGGGATGAATCGATTGACGGCTTTCGTGCAATACCAGTTGGGGGCCGGGGTTGTGGGGGTCTTCATCTGGGCCATGGGACAGCGACTGCACCACCGCTGGCAGCGCTGGCTGGCGCGTGTGCCGGGGCTTCTGGCGATCGGACTAGTGGTTCTCGTGCTTGTTGCGATCACGGTCGCTAACCTGTTCGAAGGTCGCGCCGAACCAGCGACCTCACCCCAAGAACCGACTGTCACGCAGTAGCATGTGAAGCGCGATCCACATTGCGGGAGGATGGTACCGCCTCCCTGGCTTGAACAGGGGACCTCTGGATCCACAATCCAGCGCTCTAACCAACTGAGCTAAGGCGGCACTGGGGGGCGATTTAACTTTACCTCCGTCCGAATGCAAGCCTAATGAAAGGCGATTTCCCAGCTTTGTTCGACCAGATCGCGGCCAAAGGAGTGCACCGGGCGGGACGAGACAAGATGCCAGCCGTTGCGCGCATACAGCGCGCAGGCGGCGCGGTGGCTTTCATGGGTCCAGAGTTGCATGCCGCAATAGCCACGGTTGCGGGCATATGTCATGCAGGTCTCCAGCAGACGCTGGCCCAGCCCATGACCGCGCGCCTCGGGCTCCAGAAGAAAGAGCCGCAGCTTGGCGGTATGCTGATCGAGCCGCACGCAGAAAATCGAGCCGAGCCGTGCGCCCTCGGCCACGGCGATCCAACCCGCCTCGCAGGTGGGATCGTGACCTGTCACAAAGCCGTCGAGGATGCTCTCCACCAGCGGTGCGAATGTATTGTCGAACCCCTCGTCGCGGGCATAAAGCGTGCCGTGACGCTCCACCAGCCAGGCGGCGTCCTCCGGGTGGAACGGGCGGATCACGGGCGTCTCCATACCACACAGCAAAGCGCCATGAGGCTTGCCAAGCAAGAGGGAAACGCGTAGCAGACCGCCCAGATCAAGGAGGCCGGAATGGGCATCAACTCGGAAACCGACATCACCGCCAATCTCCAGATCGGGCCGACCGATCAGGGCATGGTGCGCCTCTATGTCGAGGCGCAGGGCCTTGAAATTCCCATGGATTTCACCCCCGAAGAGGCCGAGGAGATCGCCCAGGAAATCCAGGCCGCCGCCCGGGCCGCGGCGGGGCGTAAGTCATGACTGCGGGTCGCGCAACCAGTGCAGGCGACGCGCGGCATCGCGAGCGAATTTGCGGATAACGGCAGCGCGGCGCGCGGCGGGCAGTTTGTCCTCCTCGCCCATGCGGAGGATCTCGGCACCGTAGCCATCGGCGATGATGAGGCCGCTCCCGGACGGCAGCAAGTCGGTCGGAAACTCCGCGTCCACCGCCCAGAAATACCGATCGCACCACTCCAGATAGCCCTGCCATTTCGCATCCGTCTGAAAATCGGCGCGGCTCGACTTGCACTCGATCACCCAGATCTCGCCCTTGGGGCCAAGCGCCATGATATCCACCCGCTTGCCGCGCTCTGGTGAGAATTCCTCAACCGGAACAAAGTCATAGCTTAGCAGGTGGCGACAGACACCCCGCGCCAGAATCTGGCCGGGTTGCAGAGGGCGGGGGCTTAGCGGGTCCATGTCCACATCTTGAACAAAACACGAACGCACGCAACCCCTTGTCGCGGCCCCGACAAAGCATTACTTCAGATGCGTGACGGGTGCTGCCCTTCTCGTGAACGGTTGCATTCCGGTGGCCTTAAGCAATTCCGAGGGAGCTGGCTCTGTCCGGGCCTTGGTCCGGTTACCCGGCGCCCACCTGTACACACAGGTCCTCGGGAATGAGAGAACCAAACGGCTGCGTGCGGGCCCGTCACACCTTCTCCGCCTGTGTTTTGCGATATGTAACTCACGCCCCGAACGTGACGCATGAAAAAGGCCCCCGCAGGGGCCTTTGCCGGATGGCTGTTCGGGCGCGCGGTCTACCGCTTGTTCTGCCAGAAGGCGCGGGCATCCCCCTCATCGGCGCGCGCCGGGATGGTCGCGTATTCGCGGTGCATCACATGCTGCCGATGGCCGCCAGGCGGCCCGTCGTCATCGTCATCCTTGAGCCGCATCACGGCGATGGCGAATTGCACCCCGGCAAAAACGATGCCGTTGGCGAACCACAGGATTACCACGGCCAGAAGCCCTTTGTCGGAATGCGTCACCAGATGCCAGAGATTGCCGATATTGAACCACAGCAGCATCCCCACGAATGCCGCGGCGATACCAAAGCCGATTGCAACTTGGGTAATGTATAGGCGGATAAGCTTGGGCATTGCGAACCTCCGTTGCGTTGAGTGTGAGCGTAATGCCTTAAGAAAGAATTACAAGCGTCCGGTCAAAGTTGTGATGCCGTCCGCGACATCCCGCCGCCGTAGGTCAGCGGCAATACGGGCCGCCCCGGTGCTTGGCGGTGTCGAAATGGAAGTGATCACGGTGGAACCGGTCCGACTCGGGACCCAGCACAGTCCCGAATGGCCCGCAGGCCTGACGGTGCACCCGGCGCAGCACGCGCCCCTTTGACGCTCGTCCCCAATCGTCGAGCACCGAAATTTCAGATCCGTCGCGCAGTTGCAGGGCGGCGATGTCGATCGCCTTGCCCTTGCCATGCTCGGAAATCAGCGCACCGGCCTGGCTGTTCCGGGTGCGACAGGCGTAATGCGCGACCACCCGCAACCCGCTGAGTCCGCCGCCCATGCGCCCCACTTCGGGCTTTGCACTGCGGTCCACCCATTGCCCGAGTGTGCGCGCCGTCGGGCATGTCAGCGTCGCGGGTTGGCTGAGGCGGACACCATGCACCGATTCGAGCCGCACCGCGCGCTCTATGCCGCAGCCGGTGATCCGGCCGGGCACGTGGCCCGAGACCGTGCCCACCAGACCCGGATCGCCACACAGCCCGCCACCGCGTGCCACCGCGTCATCGCCGCGCCCGCAGCCGGTCGCCAACAGGCTGAGGCCCAGTGCGGCGAGGATCGCGGCGCGCCTCATGCTTTCTTCACCCGACCAAAATCCGGCGCGTCGGTGTCCTGCCCAGCCTCGATGATACCGCGCCGTATCGCGCGGGTGCGGGTGAAATAGGCGTGCAGATGATCGCCGTCGCCGGTTCGGATGGCGCGTTGCAGCGCGAAAAGCTCTTCAGTAAAGCGCCCCAGAACCTCCAAGGTCGCCTCCTTGTTGTTGAGGAACACGTCGCGCCACATGGTTGGGTCCGAGGCCGCGATGCGGGTGAAATCGCGAAATCCGGCGGCGGAATACTTGATCACCTCGCTATCGGTGATGCGGCGCAGATCGTCGGCCACGCCGACCATCGTGTAGGCGATGAGATGCGGCGCATGGCTTGTCACGGCGAGCACCAGATCGTGATGATCGGCATCCATCTCGTCGGTATGGCTGCCAAGCGCCTGCCAGAACGTCTCCAGCCGCTCGACGGCGGCACGATCGCTGCCCGCCTGCGGCACGATCAGGCACCAGCGGTTGTCAAAAAGCTCGGCAAAGCCCGAGCGCGGCCCGGAATGCTCGGTCCCGGCCAACGGATGAGCGGGCACGAAATGCACGCCCTCGGGCAGATGCGGCGCGACCGCCTCGATTACCGCCTTCTTTACCGAGCCCACATCGCTGACGGTGGCCCCAGGCTTCAGCACCGGGCCGATTTCGGCCGCGACGTCGCCCATGGCACCGACCGGCACGCAGAGCACCACCAGATCGGCCCCTGTCGCGGCCTCGGCGGCGCTGTCGCAGACCCTGTCGCACAGGCCGATCTCACGCGCTATGGCACGGGTCTCGGGGCTGCGGGCATATCCCGTCACCTCGCGCGCGACACCGGCGCGCTGGATCGCATGCCACATCGACGAGGCAATGAGCCCCAGCCCGATCAGGGCCACGCGGTCATAGATCACGCTCATCGGGCGCCGCCTTTGAACTGCCCCACGGCATGCGCCACGCGGCGGCAGGCGGATTCCTCGCCCACCGTGATCCGCAACCCTTGGGGAAACCCATAGCCGCCCACCCGGCGCACGATGATCCCATCGGCGCGCAACGCGGCATCACAGGCCGCCGCCTCGTCCTCTGACGCGAACCGTGCCAGCACGAAATTGGCATGGCTCTCGTCCACCGCCACGCCGCTCTCGCGCAGCGCCTCGGTCAGCCATGCGCGATTGCGCATCGTGTCAGTGACCACGCGTGTCAGCCACTCTCGATCCCGCACCGCCGCCTCGGCGGTAGCGAGTTGAGTGGGCGAAAGGTTGAAGGGCTGGCGAATACGGTTCAGCACCTCGATCATCGCGGTTTGCGCATAGCCCCAGCCGATCCGCAGCCCGCCCAGTCCATAGGCCTTGGAAAAGGTGCGCGTCATGATGACGTTGTCGCGCGCCTCGACCAGCGCCACACCGCCGTCATAGCCTGCGGCAAACTCGGTATAGGCACCGTCCAGCACCAGAATGGCCCCCTCGGGCAGACCATCGGCCAACCGAGCCAATTCCGTTTCGGGCAGCATGGTGCCCGTGGGATTGCCGGGATTGGCGATAAAGACGATGCGCGTCCGCGCAGTGCAAGCCGCCAAAATGGCGTCCACATCGACCACGCGTTCCCGCTCGGCCACACGGACCGGCGTCGCCCCCACCGCATGGGCGAGGATCGGATACATGGCAAAGCCATGCTCGGTATGGATCACCTCGTCGCCCGGCCCGGCATAGGCCTGCGCAACGAATTGCAACACCTCATCCGAGCCCACGCCACAGATCACCCGCTCGGGGTCGAGCCCATGCACCTCGGCAATCGCCGCGCGCAAGTCGGCATGGTCGGTGCCAGGATAGCGGTGCAGCGTCGCGACAGAGCGGGCAAAGGCCGTCTTGGCCTTGTCCGACGGGCCAAAAGGGCTCTCATTGGCCGAGAGTTTCAAAATCTCGGTTTTGCCCGCGATCACGGCCTCGCCACTCTTGTAGAGCGCAATATCCATGATGCCCGGCTGTGGCGTGATCTTGGTCATGTCATCCCTCGTGTCTCGCAGGTGGTTCTAGCTTTGACATCCCGCCTTGACCAGCATCAAAAGAAAAAGGCCGCGGCGGTTCCCCGTCGCGGCCTCTTCGCATCTGGTCAGAACGTTTAGTTCTGGGCGTAGAATTCGATCACGAGGTTCGGTTCCATCATCACCGGATAGGGCACGTCCGAAAGGCCGGGCTGGCGCACGAAAGTGGCCTTCATCTTGGAATGATCGGCGTCGATGTAATCGGGCACGTCGCGCTCGGCGAGTTGCACGGCCTCGAGCACGGCAGCAATCTGCTTGGACTTGTCGCGGACCTCGATCACGTCACCCTCTTTCACGCGGTAGGAGGGGATGTTGACGCGCTTGCCGTTCACCGTGACATGGCCGTGGTTCACGAACTGACGCGCGGCGAACATCGTGGGGACGAACTTGGCGCGGTAGACCACGGCGTCAAGGCGACGCTCGAGCAGGCCGATCAGAAGCTCGCCGGTGTCACCGCGGACACGCTCGGCCTCGGCGAAGATGCGGCGGAACTGCTTTTCGGTCAGATCGCCGTAATAGCCCTTGAGCTTCTGCTTGGCGCGCAACTGCAGGCCGAAATCGGAAATCTTGGCCTTGCGGCGCTGGCCATGCTGGCCGGGGCCGTATTCGCGGCGGTTCACCGGGGATTTCGGACGGCCCCAGATGTTTTCGCCCATGCGGCGGTCGATCTTGTACTTGGCAGACGTGCGTTTGGTCACGGCTGATCTCCTTCTTTATGTGTCGAAGGGCGTTGTCCTCTGGATTGCTCCCGACAGGCATCCCCTTGCGGGGGCCACCAACACCAATGAAGCCGCGCTTATACAGGGGTGCGTGCGGGTGTCAACAGGGGTGTTGGATCGTGTGAGGAGGGGTGGCATGGTTGGCTTGGAGCTGACATAGCACCCCGCCAGAAGGTGCCGCGGGACGGTCCGGCGATCGCGCGGCACCTTCGGTGCGTTTCGCGCGGGATGCGGCAACGGCAGCTTCAGGCCAAATTCACCATGGCCCTCAGCTAGCCCCCATCCCGTTCAATCTCAGAAACAGGCTTTCTTCATCGTCATTGCGAAAAAATGGCACCGAGACAGGCGGGGTGCGGTCATGTGCGCGGGCTGTGACTTCGGCCAGCACCACCTCGGTGATGAAGGGCAGGTCGAATCGGCGCGCGTCGGCAAGCGGCACCCATTGCAGGTGGCTCAACTCCTCGCAGGCGGCGGAGAAATCATCAGGGTCACCAGCCAGCGCTTCGGCGTGCACAAGGAAAAACCGCGCGTCAAACCGGCGCGGGCGGCCCGGTGGCGTGATCGCTCGGAACACGAATTGAAGCGGGTCGGCACGCGGCACCAGACCGCGCGCGGCAAAGCCCTGCCAGTCGGGCGGCACCTCGCCCGGCCAGTCCCCGGGCTGACCGAGCGCAAGCCCGGTTTCCTCCCACAACTCTCGCACCGCTGCGGCGGCGAGAGCATGAGACAAGTCGCGCGCACAATCCTCGCGCAGGCGCTCGGTGCAGAGGGTGGGCAAGGGCCGAACAAGCGGGATATCGGCATCGCCCGCATCCACGGCACCGCCGGGAAAGACGAACTTGTTGGGCATGAAGGCCGCCTGCGCGCCGCGCTGCCCCATAAGCACATGCGGGCGCTCTTCATCGCGCAAAACGATGACCGTCGCCGCATCGCGGATAGCGGTCTTGTCAATGTCGCTCATCGCCGCCCTTTCGCGCGCAGGGCCTAGCGGCTGTCGCTGAATCCGTGCATCAGCCGCGCCCATTGAAAGGCCACGATGGCCCCTTTCAGACGGGGCAGAAGGTAGAGCGAGAGCGTGATCGTGCCAATAGCGAAAATGGTGAACAGCACCAGTGGTTCCGGCCGGAACTGAACGAAGGCGATATGCAGCAGCGGTGCCATCAAGTGCCCTACGATCAGGATCGTCAGATAGGCGGGGCCGTCATCGGCGCGCGCATGGCTCAGATCTTCGCGGCACACGGGGCAGGTGTCGCGCAGCTTGAGGTAGCTCTTAAGGATCGGGCCGCTGCCGCAATTGGGGCATTTGCGGGAAAACCCTTTGCGCAGGGCGGGCCAAAGTTGGCGGTCGGTCTGTTCGGCGGTGGTGTCGCGCATGGGGCGGCCTTTCGTTGCGTTGGCGCAAACATGGAGAAGTTGTGGGCCGGATGAAAGGTGACAGCCTGTCCTTGCGGCGCCATGTCGCAAATCATCTGAAAAGCGATGCAAAAAAATCAAACACTCGCGACGGAAGCCCGGGCTGCGCGCGTATCAGCTTGCAGAAACGGCCGGGATGCAGGTGCGTTTCACGAGGTTGAACATGTCACAAGAGAACAGGAGAATTCACGATGAGAAATATGGTTCTGATCGCAGGTCTGGCCACCACGATGGCGCTTGGTGGGCTGAGCGCCGTCGAGGCAAGCAGCCACAAGGGCGGAAAGTCTCACGGCGGCATGCAGATGAAGCACAGCTTCGAGGATCTTGACGCCGATGGCGATGGAAAGATCACGCCGGAGGAAATGGCCGGTCACATGCAGGCGCGTTTTGATGGGGCCGACAGCGACGGCGACGGCGCTCTTTCGCGTGACGAGTTGGTTGCGCGGATGATGGAGCGCCGGGCCGAGCGGATGGCCAAATACGCCGATCACATGATCGAGCGGCATGATGAGAACGGCGATGGCAAGCTGAGCATGGACGAGATGCGCGCCGATCGTCAGGGCAAGATGTTCAAGCGTGTCGATGCCGATGGCGATGGTGCGATCAGCGCCGAGGAATTTGCCAAGATGCGTGAGATGCGGGGCAAGCATCACGGCATGAAGCAGGGCGGCAAGGCCTCAGAGTAAGCATCCGGGATGGCGGGCAGGGCCACGTGCCGTGCCCGCCGCACTGGTCAGGGACCGGGCTGAAGGATACGCTTGAGGGCCATGACGATGCCGTTCGACGCCAATGACGACGTGCCCGATGAGGCGCTGCTCGTGCTTTTCGCCAATGGCGACAGCGCGGCGGCGCGCGCGCTGACCCGGCGGCTGACGCCGCGTGTGATGGCGCATGCCTATCGCCTGTTGGGCAACCGGGCTGAGGCCGAGGATGTGGCGCAGGAGGCGATGCTACGACTGTGGAAACAGGCCCGCGACTGGCGGCAAGGCGAGGCGAAGGTGACCACCTGGCTCTACCGTGTGGTGGCCAATCTGTGCATCGACCGGCAACGCCGGACGCGGGGCGGGTCGGTCGCGCTCGATGCCATCCCCGAGCCTGCGGACGGGCGCGCGAGCGCCGATGAGACCTTGCAGGAGCGCGCCCGCGCCGAGGCGTTGCAGGCCGCCCTGAACGATCTGCCCGAACGGCAGCGTCAGGCGGTGGTGCTGCGCCATATCGAGGGGCTGGCGAACCCCGAGATCGCCGAGATCATGGAAATCACGATCGAGGCCGTGGAAAGTCTGACCTCGCGGGGCAAACGCGCGCTGAGCGCGGCCCTCGCCGGGCGGCAAGAGGAGTTGGGATATGTCGATGAGCGATAAGCAGCGTACAGGCGACGGGCTCGGTGGCTTTTTCGAGGCCGCGCGTGGGCATGCGCCCACACCCTCGCCGGACCTTCTGGCGCGGGTTCTCGCAGATGCCGAGGCAACGCAACAGCCCGCCCGCTTGCCTTCTACGTCGGAAGGGTTGGTGGTGCGTCTCTATCGTCTGCTTGGCGGCTGGCCTGCCATGGCGGGGCTGGCCACGGCGGCGCTGACCGGTATCTGGATCGGCACCGCCTTGCCCGAGGGGCTGATTGGCACCGCCGAGGCGGCCTACCTCGTGGATATTACGCCGGAAATGGCCTTTGATCTGGCCGGGGGGGAGTTCTGATGGCAGAACTGAAAGAGCGACAGGACAAGTCCGGCACCGGGCGATGGATGCGCGTGCTGCTGGTGGTTTCGCTGGCTGTGAACCTTGCGGTCGTCGGGGTCGTCGCCGGATGGGCACTGCGCCATGGCGGGCATCACGGGCACCATCCCTCACGACTTGATATGGCGGGCGGGCCGCTGACCCGGGCGCTGAGTGACGAGGACCGCCGCGAGATCGGGCGACGCATGCGCGAGGTCTGGCGCGAGACGCGGGCCGACCGGGCTGACCTCGGGGCAAGTTTCGACGCGCTGGTGGGTGATCTGCGCGCAGTGCCTTTCGATCCCGACCGCGTGGCCGAGCGCATGCGCGAGCAACGCGAAGGATTTGCCGCCCGGTTTGAGATGGGGCAAGAGGTGCTGATCGCGCATCTGGCCGCGATGAGCGATGCAGACCGCGCCGCCTATGCGGACCGTCTGGAGGCGCGGATCAAGGATTATCGTGCTCGGAGATCGGGAAAAGACCGCGATTGACCGGATGACCTCAACCCATGCGGCGGCGCACTAGCGACGGAATGCCACCGGCAGGTTGAAGCTGTGGCTATCGCCCGGCAGGGGGGCGGGCTTGGCGGGCAGGCGTGCGCCTTGCACCGCCTGGACTGCTGCCGTGTCGAGCGCCCGATCACCCGAAGATTGCCGCACGCGCACCGCCATCAGTCGTCCGGTGTCCGACACCGTGAGCGTCAGGTGCACCGTGCCGCTTGACCGGGTGCCGCGCGGATAGCGCTTCTGTCTTTCGATCCGGCTTCGGATGGTGCCGCCCCATTCGGCCATGAGGCTGCTTCGGGTGGTCGGATCGAGCGTCGTTGCAGGAGCGGCTCTGGCCGCGCCGCCGGCTTTTTTTCCGCCATCGCCGCGTGCCACTTCCTTGGAACGGGCGGGGCTGGATCGCGCGGGCTTGGGGGTGGGTCGCTCGGGGCGTGCCGTGGGCCGTTTGCGGGGTAGGGCAGGGGCGGTATCGGCCTGCGGCAACGCGTCGGTTTGCGTGGGGTTGCTGAGCCGTGCGGTCATCGCGGGGCGGGCGGGGGCCTGTTCCGACATGGCGTCGGGCTGGGCGTGATCCGCCTGCGGGTTGGGTGCCGTTGGCTGGGGCGCGCGGTCGGTCAGTTCTGGCGTAGGAAGGGGGGCGGCCTCGACATCTGGGAGGTCGGGTGTGGGCGCGGCCATTTGCGGTGCGGTCGGGGCCGGACCGCTACGTGGCGCGGTCTCGGGGCGCAGTCCGACCGGGGTTGCGTCCGGGCGCGGAGGGGATTTGGGTTGTGCTGCTTCTCGCGTCAGTTCAACCGGCTGCCGCCAGGCCTCGACCAGCGCGGCCATCTGCGGGCTTGATGCCTCCAGCGTCATGCTCTCGGCCCCCTGTGCGCCGCCTGCACCGCTGTTACCATCGGGGGCGGCGGTCCAGACCCCGGCATGCACGGCGACGGCAAGGGCGAGGAAGCCGGTGAATTCCAGACCGCGGATCATGGCGCCCCCGTCAGGAGTTCGATCTCAAGGATGCCGCGTGCCGCGAGTTCCGGCAGCAGCCGCGCAAGCGCCTGCGCCTCGAGCCGCGCGTCGGCGCGGATTTGCAAAGGGGTGTCAGGCACGGCGCGGGCGGCAATCGCGTCATAGACCGCCGCGCCCCGCGCGGCGTTGAAGGCGAGCCGCCCCTGCGCATCCATATAGAGCGTGTCGGCGGACCGGGCCGCGGTGTCGCTGGCACTTTCGGGCAGGGTCACGTCGAAGGGGGCGGGCGGGGTGATCTGCGCGCTCATCAGAAAGAAGATCAGCAGCAGAAAGACCACGTTGATCATCGGCACGATGGCCTCGGAGGGGCGGCGGCGTCTGGGGGTGGCGAACTCCATGGGCCTACTCCACCACGATCAGTCGCGTGAGCCCGGCGGCGCGCAGCGCATCCGTGACCGCGATCAGCGATTGCAGGTCGGCCCCGGGCGCGGGGCGCAGCACCACGGCATCGCCCGTGTCATCCATCAGCGGGGCGAGGGCTGTGGGCAGGGCGTCGAGCGTCACGGGGGTTCCATTGAGCGTGAGCCCCTCCGCCGCGATCCCGATCAGGCGGGGCGGGCCGTCATAGGTGGCGTTGCCGCTGCCTCCGGTGGACAAGGGCAGCGTCATGTCATGGCCGAAACGTGCGGCCAGCATGAAGAACACCAGCAACAGGAACACCACGTCGATCATCGGCGTGAGGCTTGGGCGGCGGGGCGCGCGGGGCTGGCCAAAGCTCATCATGGCTGGCCTCGCTCGCGCGGGGTGGTGAAGATGCGGGTGGCGGCGTCTTCCATATCGGCCTGCACGTGGTCGGCGACGCTTTCGAACCAGGTCAGCGCCATCGAGGCGGGGATCGCCACCGCCATGCCTGCGGCGGTGGTCAGCAGCGCCTCCCATATACCACCGGCGAGGATCGAGGGATCGGCGCTGTTGCCGCTGTCCTGCAACGCCTGAAAGGCGGCGATCATGCCCAAGACCGTGCCCAGGAGGCCCACGAGCGGCGCGATGGTGGCGATGAGTTCGAGCGCGCGCAGCCCGGAGCGTGCCTCGTTCAGCAGGGATTTGGCGATGCGGGTGGTGTCCTCGCGCGCCTCGCGCTCGCCCCAGTGGGGGGCCGTTGCCGCCTCCATCGCTGCGAGGGCCAGGCGCGCGCGCAAGCTGCGGCGCGGGCGCAGGAGGGCTGTGGCCTCGGCACCTTGGCCATGCTGCCAGAGGGCCACCGCGCGGTCGGTCACCGCCCCGGACCACGCGCCGGTCAGCAGCAGCCGCCAGATCTTCCACAGGATGAGTGCGAGCGTCAGCACCGAGAGCGCCGCGATCACCCAGAGCGCCGGGCCGCCGCGATCCAGAAATCCGATGAGCGCGGTGCTATCCATGCTCCACCTCCTTTGCCGGTCGGGTCCATGCCTGCGCACCTTGGCGCACCGCGTCAAGCACCGCGCGGCCCACGGCCTCGCCTGCCTCGGTATGCAGGCCTGCGTAGCGCGGCGGGCCTTCAGGTGCGGCGATGGCGATGCAATCGGTGCCGGTGCCGGTGGCGATGCCGGTGGCAAGGCGCAGCCCGGTCTCGGCAATGGCGACGGTGCGGGCCTGCGTGGCGATGCTCATCGCCTCCAGCCGCGCGGCGTCGGTCAGGCCGGTCTCCAGCACCACCGCGATGTTGATCGTGCCCCAGCCATGCGCCGAGGGGGGCAGGCGGCTGCCCACGCGCTCGGCGTTCGACAGGCCGACGGTGGCCACGGCGCGGGCGGTGACGGCACCCGCCGTGGCGCGCGCCTCGCAATAGCTGCCGATATCGCATGAGGTGAGGAAACAGACCGCATCGCAGGCCTGCCGAGCGGCGAGATCACGGTCGAGCCAATCCTCGACATCGAGATCTTCGGGAAGGTCGGCATTGCGCACCTCGCGCCACAGGATGCGCCGGGCGAGCACCTGACCGGGGCGGTTCACGGCCCAGCTGAGCACCGGCATGTCGCGGCCCAGATCGAGCGACAGCCACGGGCGATCCAGGTGCAGGCGGCTCATCGGGTCACCTCGAGCGGTTGAAAGACGGGGCCTTGCGCCGTGTGCGCGTAATGCGCCGAGACATGGAAGATGCGCGCGAGGTTGTCGGGTGTCAAAACGGCATCGGGGGGGCCATCGGCGGCAATGCCGCCCTCGCCCAGCAGAATGAGCCGGGTGCAATGGCGCGCGGCCAGCCCCAGATCGTGGATCGAGACGATGACGGCGCGGCCTGCCTCTGCCAGCCCGGCAAAGACCTCCATCGTGGAAATCTGGTTGGCCGGATCAAGCCCCGCGATCGGCTCATCGGCCATCAGGAGCGGGGTGTCCTGTGCCAGCGCCCGCGCGATCAGCACCATCGCCTGTTCGCCGCCCGACAGGCGCGTGGCGGTGCGGTGGCGCAGGGCGTCGAGCCCCATGGTGGCGAGGGCCGCGTCGACATGGGCGCGGTCGGCCGCGCTGATGCCCTGTAGCCCCGACAGGTGCGGGGTGCGGCCCAAAGCGACCAGCGTCTCGACGCTCACCGGCCAGGCGATATCGCGCGCCTGCGGCATCCAGGCAGCGGCGCGGCCACGGTCGCGGGGCGTGAGGGCGGCAAGGCTGCTATGGCCGCTATGCGGGACAAGCCCGAGGATCGCACGCAAGAGCGTCGTCTTGCCCGCGCCGTTGGGGCCAATGAGGCCGACGCATTCCCGTGGTCCGACGCTGAAGCTGACATCGCTCAGGACCGGACGCGCGCGCAGCCGCACCGAGAGGGTATCGATGCTGAGCAGGGTCATGCCATCTCCGCCCGTGTCTTGTAGATCAGGTGCAGGAAGAGCGGCGCGCCGACGAGGGCTGTGAGCACCCCCAGTTTCAGGTCGCGCTCGGGCAGGACCAGCCGCACGGCGAGATCGGCGGCGAGCACCATGGCGGCCCCGCCAAGCGCCGAGGCCCAGAGCAGCCGCGAGGGCCGCGCGCCCACCAGCGGGCGCAAGAGGTGCGGCACCACGAGGCCGACAAAGCCGATGGCCCCGGCCACGGCGGTCGCCGCGCCGACCACGCAGGCGGTGCCGATCACCAGCGTCAGGCGCAGGCGGGTGAGACGGATGCCCATGGCCTCTGCCGCGTCCTCGCCCAAGGTCAGCGCGTCGAGTCCGCGCCCGAGGGTCGCGAGCCCGACCCAGCCCACCACCATGAGCGGCAGTGCCAGCCAGACATGCGTCATCGAGCGGTCGGCGAGCGAGCCCATCATCCAGAACACGATCTCGGAGGCGGCATAGGGGTTGGGCGAGAGGTTGAGCACCAGCGAGGTGAGCGCGGCGGCAAGCGCCGAAATGGCGATACCCGCGAGAATGAGCGTGATCGATGCGCCGCGCGGCCCGGCCAGCATCAGCACCAGCAACACGCCGGTGCCCGCGCCCGCAAGCGCCGCGAGCGGCAGGCCGAGGGTAAAGGCGGCGGCAAGCCCGGTATGGATGGCGATCACCGCGCCGAGGGCGGCAGAGCCCGACACGCCAATGAGCCCCGGCTCTGCCAGCGGGTTGCGCAGGTAGCCTTGCATCGCGGCACCCGCAAGGCCGAGGCTTGCCCCGATCATCAGGCCCAACAGGGCACGCGGCAGGCGGATTTCGCGCATCACCAGCGGCAGGGGGCCGTCACCGCCGAGGATCAGCGCGGAGAGGTCCGACAGGGCGGAGGTATCCGACGGCCCGGTCGTAAGCGAGGCCGCGAAGAGCACCGCCACGAGGGCCGAGAGGGCGAGGGCAAGGCGGCTCATTGCCCGCCCTCCGGCATTGCGCGGCGCGCGTCGGTCAGGCGCTCGACGGCGTTCAGCACATGTGGCGTGCCGCAGATCCAGTCGGGCGAGGTGATCCGCAGCCCGGCGCGCCCCTTGCGCAGCGCATCGAGCGCGGGATGCCCCAGCACCGCCTCGGAGCGCGAGGCACCGGGCAGGGGGGCGGCGCTGATCAACAGGTCGGGCGCGGCCATGACAAGCTGTTCCAGCGGCAGCGTGCCGCCGCCGCGATGGCCAAGCTCTGTCGCAAGATTGCGAAAGCCTGCGGCGCGCAGGATGTCGTCGGCCAGCGTGCCGCCGCCAAGCGTGTAGCCGTTGGGATGGTAGAGCGCGGCGCGCGGGCGGGGGCCAGCCTCGGCCTCCAGCGCGGCAAGGCTTGCGTCGAAGCGGGCGATGAGGGCCGCGCCCTCGTCCTCGCGCCCCAGAACGCGGGCCATCTGTGCGATGCGCGCGCGGGTGTCTTCGAGCGACTTGGCGGTGTCGAACTGCTCGACCCGAAGACCCACCCGGCGCAGCATGCCGATGGTGGCGGGATCGGTATAGGCCCCGGCGACCACCAGATCGGGGGCCAGCAGGTAAACCTCTTCGGCGCGGCCCTGATTGACCGGATAGCCGCGCGCGGCGTCGGCCATGGCGGAACTGTGCGGATCGGCGGCCAGATCGGAAACCGAGATCAACTGCCCCGGTGCCGCCAGCATCATCGCCAGCTGATCGGTGCACAGGTTGATCGACACGACCCGGCGCGGGGCCGGGTCGGCCCCGGCTGCGGTCACGGCCCCCGCAAAGGCGAGGGCCATGCCAAGCGATATGAGCCTAGAAAGACGCACGCAGCCCCACATAGGCGGCGCGGCCCGAGGTATTGAACCCGCCTGCGGTCTCGTAGTCCTCGTCAAAGAGGTTCTCGACACGCAGGAAGGCATCGACGCTGTCGGTTACCTGATAGGTGCCGTTCACATGGACCAGCGTGTGCGCCCCAACGAGGTTGTTGGCGGGTGCAAAGGTTGAGGGCGTGATGCCCGACAGTCGCTGGATGGTCACCTGGCCATCAAGGCGCGGTGTGATCTGCGCCTCGAGCCCCAGAGCCACATCGTGACGCGGTACGCGCGCGGCATCGACGCCGTTCTGCTTGGCGTCGGTGAAGGTGTAGGCGGCGTTGAGCGTCAGGAATTGGTTGATCGTGACGCGACCCGACAGTTCGACGCCTTCACCTTCGAAATCCGCTGTCTCGAAACAGCCGAAACCGCTGCCGCAACGGGTCGAGGCCCCGTCAAAGAAGATCTGATTGTCGATCTCGGTGGAAAACAGGGTCACGCGGATGAAGTCCTCTCCGTCAAGGCGCTTTTCCAGCCCAAGATCGTAGCTGATCGAGGTTTCCGGCTGAAAGGCCGGATTGCCAAAGAACGGATCGAGTTGCGACAGCGTCGGTGCGCGGAAGCCGTCGGATGCCGAGGCGCGCAGGATCAGGTCGTCGTGGATGCGCCATGCGAGGGCGGCACGCGAGGACAACTCGGCCGAGAATTCAGAGTGGTCGTCATGCCGCACCGAGAGGGCGAGATCGAGCGCATCGGTGGGTGCCAGCAGAAGTTCGGCTTGCAGCCCTGCGATGTCGATCTTCTGGTTGAGGTCCTCCTCCTCGGTGTAATCGCCGCCGAAACTGAGCGCCCAGATCCCGCCCGTATCATAGCTGCCGCGATATTCGATGCGGTCGCGTTCGCCTTTGAACGGTGTGGGGGTGCCGTTGGAGAAGCTGACGCGGTCGGTCTCGAAGGTTGAGTAGGCCAGTTCATGACTGACCGGCCCGGTTTCGAGTTCGGTGAAGAAGCGCACGCCTGTGACCTCGCGCTCGTTGAATTCATCGAACGGCGCGGCCCCGTCGCCGCCGAACTCGTCAAACTCCGCGCGGCTGTCGATATAGAGAGCGCTGAGACCTGCGGCGAAGATATCCGTGACCTGGTGGCGCAGATAGAGATTGGCCTGGGTCGAGTCGAAGCCGTCATCCTCTGTCCCGGCGGCGGAGGCGGAAAAACCGTCACTCTCGGTGCGGCTGATGGAAAAGGCCAGATCGGTGCGGTCGGTGCGCGCGGTCAGGCCAAGCACGCCGCGACGGGTGTCAAAGCTGCCCGCCTCGACCTCGGCAAATCCGTGTACGCCGTCCTCGGTGGGGCGCAGGCTCTCGATATTGACGACGCCGGCGACGGCGTTCTGCCCGAAGCGCGCGGATTGCGAACCCTTGAGCACCTCGATGCGGCCAAGTCCGGCATTTGTCAGCCCGCCAAAATCGAAGCCGCCGCCGCTGCTTGCGGGATCAGTCACGTCGATGCCGTCGATCAGCACCGGCACATAGGCACCGCCGAGGCCACGAATGCGCAGCGTCGAGGTGGTGCCGAGCGGGCCATTGCTTGAGGACGAGATGCCCGGCTGAAAGGTCAGGAAATCCCCAAGCCGTGCAGTTGGGGCGTCGCGCACCTCATCGGCGGGTAGCACCTCGACGGTGGAGCCGCTGCGTTCGAGTGTGGTGTCGGTCTGGTTGGCGGTGACGGTGATGGTGTCGAGTTCAAACGCGTCCTGCGCGAGGGCGGGGGCGGTGCAGAGCGCGCAGAGCGCGCCATAGGCGGTGGTTCGCAGATATGTCATTTAGTGTCCTTCAATACCGGTCTCCGGCATCGGTGTTCCAAGGTGCGAAGTCATTGGAAAGGACATGGCCCCTCCGCAGACGGTGAAAGCGCCACCACTACGGAATAGACCGTTATCCACGGCGCGCCCCGCGCCCGGATAGGGTGATCACCTCGGCAGGTCTCCTGACTCGCGGGTCGCTGCTTTACCGGGCCTTCCCGTCACATGGGGTGACAGTGGCATATGCCGGTATCGCTCGCCGCTTACAGTTGCGGGGGCAGTTACGGAATTGATCCAAGGCGAGGATCGCACCGTATTCCCTTTTCACCGGAAATCTGCATTCCCGGACCGAAGTAAATCTTCGGATAATCGTGATGCGGGATTCGTGCAAGGATAAATATATTCGGACGCGATCGACACCCGATCCACATATTCAAACATGTTGCGCCGGAACCCGGTGTCGCTTCTGATACGTGGTCATGATCCTGCGACACGCATATATGTTGAGTGAGGTGCACGCTTCGAGCATCTATTGGGGACCTGCATGATGAAAATGCAGGACGCGGCATCACGAACGCGGAGACACGAATGCTGAGATACACACCGGGAGAGGATGTCGGCGTGCTGGAGCTTTGGCCCTTTGACGCGCCGGAGAGCGATTACGTGATCGTGGCCGGGCGCCCTGTTTGCCACGGGCGGCTGGATGCGGGCGGGCCGGGGCATGACACACGCTCCGGTATCTGGCGCTGTACGCAAGGCGCGTTCACATGCACCGAACAGGGCGACGAGATGATGGTGATCCTCGAGGGGCACTGTCGTATCACGGATCACGCAAGCGGCGAGGTGCTGCGCCTCGGCCCCGGTGACTGTGCTTTTGTGAAGGATGGGATGCGTGTGACGTGGGAGGTATCCCAGACGGTCACAAAGGCCTTCATGGGGTGGAAGCCTGGCGGATACTGATCCGATATCACGGATGACTCATCGAAAATACCGGCTTGAAATGAAACAGGCCCCGGAATGATCCGGGGCCTGTTTCTTGTCCGTGTCGTGTCCATCAGTGGGCGGGCTGCTTGTCCCAGTCCTCACGCTTGGGGAGTTGTTCGAACGTGTGCTCCGGCGGCGGCGAGGGCAGGGTCCATTCCAGCGTGTCGGCGTATTCGTTCCAGGGGTTGGCCTGGGTCGACTTCGCCCCGCGCATCAGTGTGTAAATCACGATGCCGAAGAAGAAGATGAACGACGCGAAGGAGATGAAGGCCCCGATCGACGACCACCAGTTCCAGACCGCGAAGGCCTCGGGGTAGTCGATATAGCGGCGCGGCATGCCCTGACGCCCCAGGAAGTGCTGCGGGAAGAAGGTCAGGTTCGCGCCGATGAACATCGCCCAGAAGTGCAGCTTGCCCGCCCATTCGGGGATCATGCGGCCGGTCATCTTGGGGAAGCAGAAATAGATCCCCGCGAAGATGGCGAAGACCGCGCCAAGGCTCATCACATAGTGGAAGTGGGCCACGACGTAGTAGGTGTCGTGATAGGCCCGGTCCACCGATGCCTGGCTGAGCACGATGCCGGTGACGCCGCCAACGGTGAACAGGAACAAGAAGCCGAACGCCCAGAGCATCGGTGTCTTGAACTCGATCGAGCCGCCCCACATGGTCGCGATCCAGCTGAACACCTTCACACCCGTCGGCACCGCGATCACCATCGTCGCCAGCATGAAGTAGCTCTGCTGGGTCAGCGACATGCCGACCGTGTACATGTGGTGCGCCCAGACGACAAAGCCCAGAACCCCGATCGCGATCAGTGCCCAGACCATCGGCAGGTAGCCGAAGATCGGCTTGCGCGAGAAGGTCGCGATCACGTGGGAGATGATGCCAAACCCGGGCAGGATGATGATGTACACTTCCGGGTGGCCGAAGAACCACAGAATGTGCTGGTAGAGGATCGGGTCGCCGCCACCCGCCGGGTCGAAGAAGGTCGTCCCGAAGTTGCGGTCGGTGAGCAGCATGGTGATCGCGCCTGCAAGCACCGGCAAGGCCAGCAGGATCAGCCATGCCGTGACGAATATCGACCATGCAAAGAGCGGCACCTTGAACAGTGTCATGCCCGGCGCGCGCATGTTGAGGAAGGTGGTAATCATGTTGATCGCGCCAAGGATCGAGGACGCACCCGACACGTGAACCGCGAAGATCGCAAGGTCCATCGACATGCCCGCCTCGTTGGTCGAAAGCGGCGGGTAGAGCACCCAGCCCACGCCCGAGCCAAGTTGTCCGTTGCCGCCCGGAGCGAGCAGCGAGGCGACGCCAAGTGCCGTGCCTGCGACGAACAGCCAGAACGACAGGTTGTTCATCCGCGGAAACGCCATGTCCGGCGCGCCGATCTGCAACGGCATGAAATAGTTGCCGAACCCGCCGAAGAGCGCAGGAATGACCACAAAGAACATCATCAGGACGCCGTGATAGGTGATCATCACGTTCCACAGGTGACCGTTGGGCGTGCATTCCGCCACGTCGGAGGCGATGAATCGCGCGCCTTCCATGCACATGTACTGAACGCCCGGTTCCATAAGTTCCATCCGCATGTAGACGGTGAACATGACCGAGATGAGACCGACGATCGCCGAGGTGATCAGGTAGAGGATACCGATATCCTTGTGGTTCGTGGACATGAACCACCGGGTAAAGAACCCGCGCTGATCTTCGTGTTCGTGGCCGTGAATGGCTGCGTCTGCCATTTGATGCCTCCTGCTGATGATTGTGACGGGCGCGTGGAATCCCTTCGGCTCACATGCCCGTGATCCCCCAAGGTTTTAGAATGTCCCGCACGGCGCGGCAATGCGCGAATTTGATGCAGATCAAAGAATTTTGTCGCACCCCCTCGCGGTTGGCGGCGGTCATTCGGTGGGCTTGACCATTTTGAGCGAGGGACACCGGCAACATTTGATCATTGAGCATCCGAAGGTATGCGTCGCAAGAAGCAACAAGAAATACTTCTTGTCCGACCTTTGATGATACCCTATTTCTGGTAACGGTTTTCGAGAGATCATGTTATGCGTTCAATCTTGTCTATAGCTACCATCGCTGCGCTTTTTCTGAGCGCGCAAGCCGCCTCTGCCGAGTTCGCCATTGATTTTGAGTGGGGAGATATTCCGGCCTGCAACTCAGGCCGACCCAACACGGTCGGAAGCCCCGCCTTCGTCCTGAGAGATTTGCCAGCGGGCACAACGTCTGTTGACTTCCGGCTCAAGGATCGTGACGCGCCGAATTACAATCATGGCGGGGCCAAGGTTAAGATTGGGCAGGATGCGCAGATGCCGTTCGGAGTGTTCAAATACAAAAGCCCATGTCCACCGGGTGGATCACACACTTATGTGTGGACAGCGACTGCACGCGCCGGGAACAAAGTGCTGGGGCGCGCGACCGCTTCCAGAAAATATCCCGAGTAAAGCCGCCAACCACTGTCAGGTTGAAGCCGAGGCGGACTCGAGCAATAGACCGTTCTTACCCTTTAGCTGCGAAGATACGTGAGAGCCGTGCCGCCTCCTCGCGCAGACCGTAGAGCGGGTTCACGACGAACATTCCAGAGCCTGTCATACGGTGTCCTTCGCGGACCGGTGGAAAGCGGACCTCGTGGCGCAGGGCGTCGGGGAAGGTCGCGCCGAGATGGGTGAGCATCGCAGTGTGGGTGCCACTGGTCAGGATCGGATACCAGAGCATCAAAATACCCACGTTCCACTTCCGGGCGATCTGGGCGAAGTGGCGGGGAATGCTGTCATATTCCGTCTTTATCTCATAGCTTGGATCGGCCAGCAGCAGCCCCCGCCGCGGGGTGGGCGGGCAGAGGGTGTGCGCCATGGCGAACCCGTCCTCCTGACGCAGTCGCGGGCGATAGGGGGTCAGATGCGAGGCGAGCAAGGCATGTTCGCCCGGGTGCAATTCGGCGAGGTGCAGGCAGTCATCCGCGCGCAGGCTAAGCGCCGCGATGAGTGGCGAACCGGGATAGGCGGTGGCCCCGTGTGCCGCGCGCGTGGCATCAAGGCGCAGGCGGTAGGGGTGGTCGGGGGCGAAGGCCGCCTCGAGCCGGTTGATGCCCTGCGCCGCCTCGCCGGTCTTGGTGGCCGCCGCGTCGCCCAGATCATAAAGGCCGCGCCCGGCATGGGTCTCGATATAGCTGAGTGGCTTGTCCTTGTGCATGAGGTAATCGAGCATCCACGCCAGAAGCGCGTGCTTGTGGACATCCGCCGCATTGCCCGCGTGGTAATGATGTTGATAGCTCAGCATGTGGCCCAATAGCAGTCGGTTCCGGGCGGGGGAAGATGGGATGAGCGGCCGCGTGTCGCAAACAGGACCAGGTGACCGCGCGGAGGCGGCCACCTGATTTGCTGTTGCATACCGTACTGGAAACAGATCACTCTTGAATATGGTACGTCACTGAATGTGCGGGTCGCGCTGCATGGGATGCGTGCAGCGTGCCCCCCACAAGGCTTATATGGCGTGTGCAATGTGGCGGAAATTGGGGTCTGTGCGGGTAAGGTCTTGGCATTTGGCCGGGTGCTGGATCTCAGGTTGCGCTGAGGCGCCGCTCTTTCACGCAGGGGTTGAAAGTGCCAAGCGCAGGCTTGCGGAACGTAAGAAAAAGAGGAGAGAGGCATGGAAATGAACCTTGGCATGCGGCCGCAGATGCGGGACTTGCTGGATCGTGTGGCGGCAATGGTGCGCGACGAGATAATGCCGTTGGAAGCCGAGTATCACGCCGAAGTCGGCAAGGGCGACCGTTGGACATACACGCCACGGCAAGCCGAGATCCTTGAAGGACTGAAAGCGCGCGCCAAGGCGGAGGGGCTGTGGAATTTTTGGCTGACCGACAGCGCGCGTGGCTTTGGCCTGACAACCGTCGAATATGCCTATTTCGCCGAAACGATGGGGCGCACGCCGATGGGGGCGGAGGTGTTCAACTGCAACGCCCCCGATACCGGCAACATGGAGGTTTTTGAGCGCTACGGCACGGAGGCGATGAAGGCCGAATGGCTCGCCCCGCTGCTGGAGGGGGAGATCCGCAGCGCCTATCTGATGACCGAGCCGGAGGTTGCCAGTTCGGATGCCACAAACATCGCCATGTCCTGCGCGCGCGACGGCGATCACTACGTGCTGAACGGCCAGAAATGGTGGGCCACCGGCGCGGGCGATCCGCGTTGCCGGGTCTATATCGTGATGGTGCGGACGGGCGGCGGCGACCTGCCCAAGCACCAGCGTCATTCGATGATCGTGGTGCCCGCGGACACGCCCGGCATCGAAAAGCTGCGCCCGATGGAGGTGTACGGCCACGATGACGCGCCGCACGGGCATATGCATTTCCGGTTCACGGATGTGCGTGTGCCCGCCGAGAACATGCTGTTGGGCGAGGGGCGCGGGTTCGAGATCGCGCAGGGACGGCTCGGGCCCGGGCGCATTCATCACTGCATGCGCGCCATCGGGCAGGCCGAGGCCGCGCTCGAGATGATGTCCAAGCGCAGCCTCGCGCGTGAGGCGTTCGGCAAGCCGCTGGCGCAATTGGGGGCGAATTACGACATCATCGCCGAATGCCGGATGGAGATCGAGCAGGCGCGGCTCTTGTGTCTCAAGGCGGCGTGGATGATGGATCAGGGCGACGCCCGCGCCGCCGCCCCCTGGATCAGCCAGATCAAGGTGGTGGCCCCGCGCGTGGCGCTCAAGGTGATCGACGAGGCGGTTCAGATGTTCGGCGCGCAGGGCATTTCGCAGGATGTACCGCTCGCCGCGATGTGGACTCATGTGCGCACGCTGCGGCTGGCCGATGGCCCCGACGCCGTGCATCGCCGACAGGTGGCCCGGGCCGAGTTGCGCAAGCACACGCAGGAAAAGGTCTGAGCGTTTGGCTCAGACCCCCCGTATGCGGCTGACCATTTCCGTGGTGTCTCGGCTCAGGTTCGGCGTGGCGAGGATGCGGTCGAGTTCCGCGGTGATCAGCGCCTGCCGGCCCGTATCGTAGCGCCGCCAAGTCTCGAACGCCGTGCACATCCGCGCCGTGGTCTGCGGGTTGAGCGGGTCGAGCGCGATCAGCCAATCCGCCAAGAGCGCATAGCCCTTGCCCGAGGCGTGGTGAAAGCCTGCCGGTGACATGGCGAGCGCGCCCAATGTGGCGCGGAAGCGGTTGGGGTTGCGGATGGTGAAATCCGGGTGCTCGGTCAGGCGCGCGGCGGTGTCGGCGGTGTCCTGCGGTGCGGCCTGAAGGATTTGCAGGCTGAACCATTTGTCGATCACCAGCCGGTCGTGCTGCCATTGCTGATAGAAGGCGTCTACCGCCGCCTTGCCCTTGCCCTTGCCCGCCTGGAGCAGGCAGGAGAGCCCGGCGAGTTGCTGGGTCATGTTGTCGGCGGTGTCATATTGCGCCTGCGCCTGTGCGCCGCCATCGCGCCGGGTGAGGATGGCAAGCGCCGCATTGGCGAGCGCTCGTGCGCCGGTCTGGTCGGGGTCTGGGCGGTAGGGCGCGCGGACCTGATGCTGGTCGTAGAGGCTGCGCGCGGTCTCTTCCATCGTGATCGCGCGGGCATCGCGCAGCGCCTCGAGCGCGTCCCAGATGGCCTGCGGGTCGGGGGTGTGGCCCGCGTCATGCAGCGATTGTGCGAGATCGTCCTCGCTTGGCAAGCCGAGGGCGAGGGCGCGAAAGGCCGGGTCGAGCGTCTCGTCGCGGGCCATGGTGTGGACGGCGTCGAGATAGGCGGCGTCGGGGGCCGCGCCGTTGCGGATCATCGCCAGAAGCCCGTCGCGGGCGAGGGCGCGCCCAGCCTCCCATTTGTTGAACGGGTCTGTGTCATGGGCGAGCAGGAAGGCGCGCTCGGCATTGGTGGTTTCACGCTCGACGATCACCGGGGCGGAGAAATCGCGCAGGATGGAGGGGACGGGTTTGGCGGCCAGCCCGTCGAAGCTGAAACTCTGCCGCGCCTCGGTCATCTTCAGCAGTTGCGTTTCTCTGACCTCATCGCCGTTGGGCCCCAGAAGCCCCACGGCAATCGGGATCACGCGGGGGTCTTTCACCTCCTGCCCCGGCGTGGGCGGGGTGTGTTGCTCGAAATGCAGGGTGTAGGTGCCGCCCTCGTAGTCCTCGCTGACCCGCAGGCGCGGTGTTCCGGCCTGCGTATACCAGCGTTTGAACTGCGCCAGATCGCGGCCGATCGCGTCCTCGAACACCTGAAGCCAGTCTTCGATTGTGCAGGCCTGCCCGTCATGGCGTTCAAAGTAGAGATCGAGCGCCTTGGCATAGGCCGCATCCCCCACCAGCCGCTTGAGCATACCGATCAACTCGGCCCCCTTCTCATACACCGTCGCGGTGTAGAAATTGTTGATCTCGACAAAGCTTTCGGGGCGCACCGGGTGGGCGAGCGGGCCGTTATCCTCGCGGAATTGGCGGGCGCGGAGCGCGATCACGTCGCCGATGCGCTTCACCGGGGCGGAGCGCATGTCGGCGGTGAACTCTGAGTCGCGATAGACCGTCAGGCCTTCCTTGAGGCAAAGCTGAAACCAGTCGCGGCAGGTGATCCGGTTGCCGGTCCAGTTGTGGAAATATTCATGCGCGATGATCGCCTCGATGCGCTCGAAATTGGCGTCGGTGCTGGTTTCGGGGCTGGCCAGAACGCAGGAGGAATTGAAGATGTTGAGCCCCTTGTTCTCCATCGCGCCCATGTTGAAATCATCGACCGCGACGATGTTGAACAGGTCAAGATCGTATTCCCGCTCGTAGACCTTCTCGTCCCATGTCATGGATTTCTTGAGCGCCTCCATGCCGAAGGCGCATTTGCCCTCGTCGCCGGGGCGCACCCAGATGTTGAGATCGACGTTTCGGCCCGAGCGCGTGGTGAAGCGGTCTGAATGGGCGATCAGATCGCCCGCCACGAGGGCGAAGAGATAGGCCGGTTTCGGCCAGGGATCGTGCCACTCGGCCCAGCCATCGCCCTCTGCCACCGGGTTGCCGTTGGATAGCATCACCGGCATGTCGCCCTCGACCCGGACGGTGAAGACGCTCATCACGTCGGGGCGGTCGGGGTAATAGGTGATCTTGCGAAAGCCCTCGGCCTCGCATTGGGTGCAATACATGCCGTTCGACATATACAGGCCCTCAAGCGCTGTATTGTTGGCCGGGTCGATCTCCACCTCGGCCTCGAAGGTGAACGGCGCGTCGGGCGCATTCGCGGTCAGGCCTTCGGGGGTGACCTCGGGCGTGATTGCCGCACCGTCGATTTTCGCACTTATGAGGCGGAGGTTTTCGCCATGCAGGAAGAATGTGCGGCTTGACGATGCGGGGTTGGGGCGAAACTCTATCTTGCTGAGAACGCGGGTTTTTTCCGGTGAGAGGCGGAAGGTCAGATGTACCTTTTCGACCAGAAAGGCTGGCGGAGTGTAATCGGCGAGATAGATAGTCTGGGGTGAGGCGTCTTTCATCGCGGGCGTCTCCGTCAGCTGGATCAAAAGGGTTTCGGCGGACGTTAGGGCGATGCGCGCGCGGCTTCAATGCAAGATGCGCGCGGATAGACGTATATGAAAGGAGACACCATGTCGGCACCCGACACGAATGTCGAAAAGCAGAAGAAACAGCACAAACCCGCGCTGATCGGGATTCGAGGAGCGATGCTCTTTGCTCTGGTGTTGCTCTTGGGGTTGATTGGCTGGGTCGCCTCGCAGGGGCAGACGCCGGTCGACCCGGATGTCAAGATTGACGGACGCACCGGTGAGGAAGTGGTCGTCGAATGATCGAGGTCGCCTGACATGACCGCGCCGGTGATCTGCTGGTTCAAGCGCGACCTGCGGGTGCAGGATCATGCCGCACTCGCCCACGCCGCGCGGCTGGGCCCGGTGATCCCGCTCTATATCGTTGAACCGGATTTATGGGCGCAAGGCGATGCCTCGGGGCGCCAATATGCGTTTCTCGGCGAGGCACTCGACAGCTTGCGCCACGAATTGAACGGCATCGGCCTTCCGCTGATTGTTCGCGCCGGCGAGGCGGTGCCGGTGCTGGAAAGCTTGCGCGCCGCGCATGGCGTGACCGATCTGGTCAGCCACGAGGAAACCGGCAACGGCTGGAGCTTTGCGCGCGACCGGCGCGTGACGGCTTGGGCGCGCGGGCAGGCGGTCATGTGGCATGAGATGCCGCAATGCGGGGTGATGCGGCGGCTAGACAATCGCGATCGCTGGCAGGGGGCGCGAGATGCGTTCATGCGTGCGCCTTTGGAGCCGACGATCTCAGGCGCTGTGGCGGTAGCCGGGATCACGAGCGACCTGATGCCCGAGGCGCGCGCGCTCGGCCTTGAGGATCATTGCTCAGGGCGGCAGCACGGCGGGCGGCGAGCCGCCATGCGTGCCCTCGACAGCTTTCTGACCACGCGCGGAGAGAGCTATACCCGCGCCATGTCGTCGCCGCTCACCGGCGCGCGGGCTTGTTCGCGGCTCAGCCCGCATCTGGCCTTCGGCACGCTCTCGATCCGCGAGACGGTGCAGGCGGGGCGCGCGGCCCCCACCAGGCGCGGTGCGAATTGGGCGCGCGCGATGCGGTCGTTTCAGGCGCGCCTCGCGTGGCGCGATCATTTCATGCAGAAGCTGGAGGATGAACCGGCGATCGAGCATCGCTGCCTGCACCCAGCCTACGAAGGGTTGCGCCCCAGTGAGCCTGACGCCGTGCGGCTCGCGGCATGGACGCGGGGCGAGACCGGGCTGCCCTTTGTCGATGCCTGCATGCGGTCGCTGATCGCGACCGGCTGGCTCAATTTCCGCATGCGCTCGATGCTGATGGCGGTGGCGTCCTATCACCTGTGGCTCGATTGGCGGGCGACGGGGGCCGTGCTGGCCCGGTATTTCACCGATTACGAGCCCGGCATTCACTGGTCTCAGGTGCAGATGCAATCGGGGACAACGGGGATGAACACGATCCGCATCTATAACCCGGTCAAGCAAGGGCAGGATCAGGACCCGACCGGCGCATTCACGCGGGCTTGGGTGCCGGAACTGGACGACGTGCCGGATGCGCATTTGCAGCGGCCATGGGCGTGGGACGGGGCAGGCGGGCTGTTGGGCAAGGGCTACCCCGCGCCGATTGTCGATCCGGTGGCGGCGGCGAAGGCGGCGAAAGAGGCGGTCTATGCCTGTCGCGCGGCGCATCGCGGCGATGCCGAGACGGCGCGGATCGTGCAAAAACACGCGAGCCGCAAGCGGCCGCGCCGCAAGCCGCGCAACGATGCGCAGCTGAGCCTCGACCTCTGATGCCGCGCGCCCGCCGCAAATCCGATCTGCCGGTCAAGACCTGCGCCACCTGTGGCCGCCCGATGCAGTGGCGGCGCAAATGGGCCAGCGTCTGGGACGAGGTGCGCCATTGCTCGGACCGCTGCCGAAGGCGGCGCAAAGCGGCTGGTGTGGACGGGAAAACCACGGCCGACCGGGATGCGTTTGACCGGTGACGCAGCCCCCGCCCACGGCACGGAGCATGGCGCGTAAAGGTCAAGAAACCGTGCAGGGATATTGGGCAAACCCGCATCAGCGCACGAGAATATGTGCGCTGATTGATGTTTTGTTATTCCATTGCGCGTTATATTCAAGGCAAATGGAACATAACGCGCCTGACCAAGAAGGACCAAAATGACTCGCCCGATCGTCGGCATCATCGCAAACCAGCATCAGATCGACAATCGCTACCCCACCCACGCAGGTGGCACGATGAATTCTTCTGCCGTCGCCGATGTTGCCGGTTGCATGCCGCTGATCATTCCCGCCGACCCGCGCTATGTCTCGGTGGCGGAGCTTATGGAGGTGTGCGACGGCTTTCTGCTGACCGGCGGGCGGCCCAATGTCCACCCCGAGGAATATGGCGAAGAGCCGACCGAGGCGCATGGCGCGTTCGACCGTGCGCGCGATGCGATCACCCTGCCGCTGGTGCGCGCCTGTCTGGAGCGGGGGCAGCCGTTTCTGGGCATCTGCCGCGGGTTTCAGGAGGTCAATGTCGCGATGGGCGGCACGCTGCATCCGGAAATCCGCGATCTGCCGGGGCGCGACAATCACCGCATGCCGCCCGAGGGCACGATGGACGAGCAATTCGCCCTGCGCCACAAGGTGCGGTTCACGCCGGGCGGCGTGTTTCACCGGCTGATGGGGGCCGAGGAGGTGATGACGAACACCCTGCACGGGCAGGGGATCGTGCGGCCCGGACATGGCGTGGTGATCGACGGCTGGGCGCATGATGACACGCCCGAGGCGCTCTATCTCGAGGGCGCGCGGGGCTTTACCCTCGCGGTGCAGTGGCACCCGGAATACAACGCCACCAACGATCCCGTCAGCCGCCCGCTGTTCACCGCCTTTGGCGATGCGGTGCGGGCCTGGGCGGCGGGGCAGGTGACCCCGGTGCTACGCAGCGCCTGATCGACACGCGGCCTAGCGCGACCACGCCGGGGCAACCTCGTCCTCGTTGCACAGCAATGCCGCCTCGTGCCGCTTGAGGCAGGGGCGCGCGATCTCGCGGTGGCGTCCCGGCGCGCTGCGCAACTCCGGGAAGATCGTGAATAATTCCTCGCGTGCTGCGGCATCCACGGCTGAAAGTGCGGAGTCTCCGGCGTAAAAGCTCTCGGTTGCGATGCCACCGGCATAGATCACCTCGTGGCGGTCGAACATGATGTGGATATAGGTCACCACATCCCGTTCCGAGACCGTCACGTCGCGCCCGTTGACCAGATGCTTGGCCGCGACGAGCACCTCGCTCTCGCCAAAGAGAAGTTCGGCGCGATAGCCGGTGAACAGCAAGCGGTGCTGGGGCGAGACCAATAGCGCCTCATGCCCGCCCATCACGCTTGACGCGATGGAGATGGGGGCAAAAGTCCCGGTCGCATGGACCGTTCGCTCGCCGATCCAGCGCACCGGCTGCAATCCATGGTCGCGGGTCACCACCATGTCGCCCAGCCGCAGCATCTCGATCGGGCGCTCGCCCCATTGGGTGAGGATGCGCGCGCCGGGGGTGAAACAGATGATGTTCTCGATCTCCGAAAAATTCACGACCGCGCCATTCAGGCTGAACGTGCCGGAAAGGCCGCCCGTCTCATCGTCGGTATTGGTGAATGTGATGTCGTCGCGCCCGATATCAGGTGTCAGGACCAGCGTGTCACCTGCCGTCTCGTCACCCTCGCCGCCGATGATCGTGATTGGACCAGTATTCGTCTCACCGAAATCCGTCACCATGAAGACATCGTCGCCGTCGCCGCCCTCGGCACTGTCGCCCTGGCTCACGTTGATCGTGTCGTTACCGTCTTGCCCGAACAGCTGATCATTGCCGGTGCCGCCGGAAATCAGGTCGTCGTCGGCCCTGCCAAAGATCGTGTCGTCCCCGGCATCGCCGGACAGGGTGTCGTTGCCCGCGCCCCCGAGCAATGTGTCGCCGCCGCCAAGCCCACTGATCGAGTCGTCGCCTGCGCCGCCGTCGATCAAGTTGGTGGTGGTGCCGCCATCAAACACCCCGTCAAAGCCGGTCAGCGTATCGTTGAAATCCGAGCCTGTGATCCCATCCACACCAGACAGCACGTCCCCGGTCGCATCCCCGCCCGAAGCGGTCATCGTCGACAGATCGACAGTCACCGCCGTGCCGGAGGTGGCGTAATCCACCACATCCAGCCCCGCGCCGCCATTGAGCGTATCTGCCCCGAGCCCACCGATCAGCGTGTCATCGCCGATACCGCCGTTCAGAATGTCATTGCCTGTGCCGCCATCAAGCAGGTCGTTGCCGTCTCCTGCGTTGACCGTGTCATTGCCGATACCGGCAAGGATCGTGTCATCGCCTGCCCCTGCCTCCACGCTGTCGTCATTGTTTTTGGCAAGGTTGTCATTGGCGTCGATGCGGTCGCCCTCGGGATCGCCGATATAGTCGATATCGATGAGTTCGCCTGCTGCGGTACCTTCGACGATCCCGTTCGGAGCGACATCGAGGACAAGATTGTCGAGGGCAATTCCTGTCAGGCTGCCGAAGGCACCTGCGTCGCTGGTGGTAGAGAGCGACAGGTTGTTGGTCGTCTCGGTCGCGGTAAAGTTGAAGGTTGCAGTCTGCCAGTAGGGGGCCGTTTGCCCGGTGCTGTCGATCGGGATTGTCAGTATTTGCGTGCCGATGGTGACGCTCAGGTTCGTGGCCCCCGCCTGATTGCTGGTGCCGTCCGAATCGTTGACGTAGAAATCGAAGGAAAACGTATAGTCCTGACCTGCCACGACGGTTGTATTGAGCGTGGTTGACAGCGCCTCGCGCGCCGTGCCACCATTTCCGAACAGGGTGATGTAACCGCTACCGCTCGCGGCGTTGAGATCGGTGGGCATCCAGCCCTGATTGGCCCATTCAAAACTGCCGTCGGTCTGAAGATCCGGCGAGCCCGAGGTGATGGTCCAGCCAGATGGGGTCTGTGACCCAGTCGTGGCCGTGTTGGTTTCAAAGACACCGTTCGTGATGTGGTTCGCCATCCTAAATCTCGCCCTTGTCCAAAAGCCGTTTATTGCCTGCGGGATTATCTGGGTTGGACTCGGCCTGACTTGACCAGCGCATACACCTTGTTGGCCCGTCTCCAATCTGTGTGGCGGTGCCGCGCAGCGGGGATGGTCCCGAGCGAAGGCTCGGGATTGCGTGTCTTTTGCTGGTCGGTTCTGATTTGAATGTCATAACCAATTGTTTTTCCTCGTACTAAGAACGCGACACTCTGGAGCCACCAAGAAGCTAGGCGAAATGTCTGGTGATCGGGTTAAGCGGTCTGTCGGGCGGGTCTGTGGTGGCAATTTGACATCTTAACGACAGCGCACGGGTGTATTTCAGTGCCATTCAGGTGCAGGGTTGCAAGAGACGTGCCTCATGGCGTTTCAGGCAGGGGCGCGCTGTCGGTCCATATGTATCGGGGTGACTGCGCAATTCCGGAAAGACGCTGAACAACTCTTCGCGCGCGGCATCGGAGATTGCGGCCAGCCCGATATCGCCGACATGAAAGCTCTCGGTCGCAGCGCCATCGGCATAGATGATCTCGTGGCGGTCGAACATGATATGGATATAGGTCACGTTTGCCTGCGACATGGGTCTCACGTCGCGCTCGTCCACCAGATGCTTGGCCGAGACCAGCACCTCGTCGCAGCCGAACAGCAGTTCGGCCTTGTAGCCGGTAAAGAGAAACCGGTGTTGCGGGGAGACCAGAAGCGGTGCGGTCGCCCCGTCAAGCACATGCGCGGCCACGCGGATCGGGGCAAACCGCTCGATCCCCGGCACAGTGCGACTGCCGGTCCAGCGCACCGGTTGCGGGCCGTTGTCGCGGGTGATGACCAGATCGCCCGCCCTCAGGCTCTCGACACGGCGCAGGCCGCGCGGCGTCAGGATGCGTGCGCCGGGGGTAAAGCAGATGATATTCTCGATTTCCGAGAAGGTGACCAGTGTGCCATCGGTCAGGGTGAAAGAGCCTGAAAGCCCGCCCGCCGCGTCATCCGTGTTGGTGAAGGTGATGTCGTCCGGTGTCACGTCGGCATTGAGTTGCAGCGTATCGCCGGTCGCCTCGTCCCCCTCGCCACCCACGATGTTGATCGTGCCCGCGCCCGCCTCGCCGAGGTCGCCAATTACGAAGAGGTCGTCGCCGTCACTACCGAACGCCACGTCGCCCTCGGCCAGAAAGAACGTATCGTTCCCGGTGCCGCCATAGACCGTATCCGCCCCGGTGCCGCCGGTCAGCGTGTCGTTGCCTTCATTGCCGAAGATCTGGTCATCGCCCGCGCCGCCGTCGATAATATCGCCGGTTTCGTCAGCGATCGGCACCTTGAAATCGGTATCAACACGGGTCGCGGCAAGCGAGCCGTTGTCGGCGCTGGTCGAGTTGAGTGAGATCGACACGATAGGTTGGGCCGAGAGCGCCGCGTTATCGGCGTTGGTCGCAAGTTCGGGGGCAAGGAAGGTGTCACCGGTGGTGGTCTGGAACACCACAGCGGTGATGTTCGCCGTGCTGCCATCGGCATAGGTGAGGGTGGCGTTGTAGACCTGTACGCTGTCGAGCGTGACACTTTGCCCGCCGATGGTCACGGTTTCGGGCGTGTTGCCATTGTCATTGTCGTCGACATTGCCCGATCCGTTGGGATCGGCGGTCGTCATGTCGAGAAGATTTTCATAAAGCGGTTCGTCGAGCGAGCCGTAAGTGCCGAAAAGATCGGCCATGTTCTCGGAGATGCCGTTGGTCTCGTCAGGATCGATATCAGCGAAATTCCCCAGGTCGATCACCTGGAAAGATGTGCTGAGCGTGCCTGTGCCGCCGGTGCCGGTGAACTGCGCTGGGTCGTTGCCGCCATAGAGCGTGTCGTTGCCGACACCACCGAGGATCGAATCCTGGCCACTGCCGCCGACCACCAGATCATCGCCATCGCCCGCATCCACGGTGTCATTGCCGGGGCCAGCCTGAACCTGATCGTTGCCCAGCCCCGAGGCAACGCTGTCATCACCTGCGCCTGCGTCGATCGTATCGTCATTGCCGTCCGCGCCGCCGCCCAGCCCGGTATCGACAGAGTCGCCATCCCCGTCAGTATAGGTGTCGTCGATCACATCCGCCCCGGTGGTTCCATCGATGGGGCCATTTGAGAGCGAGAAGGTCGGCGCGCTCTGCACCGTGGCGCTGCTGATCGTGTCCACCGGGCCGAAATCCGGCACGAAATAGACATTGCCATCGGTCGCGAGGAAAAAGACGCCTGGTTCGGACGTGTTGTTGAAGTTCTGCCCGTTCCAGGTGCCGGACCAGATCCAGTCCCCCGCACCAAGTTCGGTGTCGGTGGTGAATGTCACAAGCGGGTCGACAATGCCGTCGTTCGTGTCGAGCGACCCATCGCCCAATTGTACCAGATACCCGTCGGGCATACCCGTCACTCCTGCCTCGCGGGGGGCGTGCCCCCCGCCGCTGCCTCAGACGCGCCAAGGCTCTTTGATGGCCTTGCTTCGCTAGGACGGGATGCGCTTCATGCTCTTTTGCATCCCGTTGTTTCCAAAATGGATACACAGCGTCTGGGGCGGCAATTGGCGGGGTTTTTGGTGAATTTGCGACAGATTGAGGCGAAACCCTGGCTTTTCAAGCTCTGGGTTGTGTCGACCTGTCTCAGGTGACCGCGTGGCGTGTCCGGTGCTCTGGAACGTCCCAGAGCCGGTTCTGCATCACGTCTGTCACGATGCGAATGGCGATCTCGACCTCGGCCTCCGAAATGTAGAGGGGGGTAAAGCCGAAGCGCATAATATCCGGAGCGCGAAAATCGCCGATCACCCCGCGCGCGATCAAGGCCTGCATGGCGGCATAGCCGTCGTCAAAGCGGAACGACACCTGAGAGCCGCGCTGAGCCGGGTCGCGCGGGCTGGCCAGTTGCAGCATCGGGCAGGCGGCCTCGACCCCTTTGATGAACATCTCGCTCAGTTCGATGGAGCGGGCGCGCAGATCGTCCATGTCGACACCGTCCCAGACATCGAGCGCCGCCTCGAGTGCGGCCATGGCCAGCACCGGTGGCGTGCCGACGCGCATCCGTTCGATACCCGCGCCGGGGCGATAGGCGGGTTCGAACGCGAAAGGCGCTTCATGGCCAAGCCAGCCCGAGAGCGCGGGAAAGGCTGTCTCTGCGTGACGAGGGGCGACATAAATGAAGGCGGGCGCACCGGGGCCGCCGTTGAGATACTTGTAGGTGCAGCCCACGGCAAAATCCGCGCCCGCGCCCGCCACATCGACCGGCAGCGCCCCGGCGCTATGCGCCAGATCCCAGACCGTGACCGCCCCGGCGGCATGGGCGCGCGCGGTCAGGTCAGCCATGTCATGCAGCCGACCGTTGCGGTAATCGACCTCCGTGATCAACGTCACCGCGACCTCGTCGGTGATCGCGCCAGCCACCTCCTCGGGCGCGACGATGCGCAATTCATGACCCCGGTCGAGCGCGCGGATCAGCCCCTCGGCCATGTAGAGATCTGATGGGAAATTGCCGCTGTCGGTTAGGATCACGCGCCGGTCGGGGCGCAGGTCGAGCGCCGCCGCAAGCGCCTGATAGACCTTGATCGACAGCGTATCGCCCAGCACCACTTGGCCCGCCTCGGCCCCGATCAGCCGCCCGATCCTGTCCCCAAGACGCCGCGGCTGCGTCATCCAACCGGCGCGATTCCATCCGGTGATCAGCATTTCGCCCCATTCGTCGCGCAGGGTGCCGTGCATCCGATCCATTGCCGCGCGTGGCAGCGGCCCGAGCGAGTTTCCGTCGAGATAGATCACGCCCTCTGGCAGGTGGAACATCGCGCGCGTCGCAGTGAAATCTGTCATCATCGTCGTCCGTTTTCTGGTCACGTCTGCCCGCAGACCGATGGAAAACTGAGAAGGCCCGACAGTCAACACCATGCTGCGTCCGCCCGCTGCAGTCGAGAGTGGATCCTGCACCACGCCCCTGCGATGGGTTGATCAAATAAACCTGCCACGTATCTTGCGGGCCGCCTCAGGCATGCCCACTTGCCCCGTCACGGCGTGGTGTCGCCCATGGGAGTTAACGGATTGGACTATCTCTATCTTCTGGCCGGTCTTACCGGTCTCTTGATCGGTGGTGAAGCGCTCGTGCGGGGCAGCGTTGGGATTGCCCGGCGGCTCGCAATGCCGCCTTTGCTGATCGGTTTGACCGTGGTCGGCTTCGGCACCTCGACGCCGGAATTGCTGGTGTCGGTGGATGCCGCATGGCGCGGCGTGCCGGATATTGCGCTCGGAAATGTGCTGGGCTCGAACATCGCCAATATCCTGCTGATCGTCGGGGTCTCGGCGCTGGTCTGGCCGATCAGGGTCACCGGCAAAAGCCTGCGGCGCGACCTTGCCGTGATGCTGGCGGCGGCGCTTGCGCTGGTGCCGATCTTTGCACTGGGGCAGATGGGGCGGCCCGCCGGTCTGATCCTGTTCGCCGGTCTGGTGACCTATCTGGTCTGGGCGTATCGCCAACCGGGCGAGGCGGTGCCCGACTTGCCAGGCACCATGCCCTCGGGGCTGATGTCGGAGCTGACGGTTCTGGGCGGGCTGGTGGCACTGATGCTGGGCGCGCGGTTTCTGGTGGATGGCGCGGTTTCCATCGCGCGGGGCTACGGCATCTCGGAGGCCTTCATCGGGCTAACCATCGTCGCCGTCGGCACCTCTCTGCCGGAACTCGCCACATCGCTGATTGCGGCGCTGCGCCGGCAGTCGGAGATCGCCATCGGCAATATCGTGGGGTCCAACATCTTCAATATCCTCGGAATTCTCGGGGCAACGGCGGTCATCACACCGATCCCGGTGGCCGGGCGCTTTCTGGCGTTCGACCTGCCGGTGATGATCGCGGTGTCGCTGTTGCTGGCTGGCCTGCTGCTGATGCGACCGGTCATCGGGCGCGCGGTCGGTGCGATGATGCTGGCGGGCTATGGCGCCTATGTGTGGCTGGCGCAGGGCTGAGCCGCTCAGACCTGCCCGCCCGCGATCTCGATGGCCTGGCCGTTGACGCTTTCCGAGCCCGGCCCGCAAAGCCAGAGCACGGCGCGGGCCACCTCTTCGGGCGCGATCAGGCGGTTATGGCGGTTTGCGCTGATCATCATGGCGCGGGCGTCATCGGTTGAGACGCCCGCACGCTCCGAGATGGCGGCGACGTTGCGGCTGACGATTTCGGTATCGACATAGCCGGGACAGATCGCGTTGAAGGTCAGCGGCGTGCCCAGATAATCTTCGCTCAGCGCCCGGATCAGCCCGATCATGCCGTGCTTGCTGGCGCTGTAGGCCGAGGCGCCTTTCAGCCCTTTGAGCCCGGCAATCGAGGAGATCGCGATCACCCGGCCCCAGTCGGTCTGTCGCATCCCTGTCAGGCATTCGCGCACCGTGTAGAAGGCCCCGTCGAGATTGGTCGCCATCATCTGCCGCCAGAACGCCGCATCGGTCTTGTGCAGGGCGCGACCCTCAGCGATGCCGGCATTGGGGATGCAGATCTGCACCGGGCCGCGCGCCTTCACGGCGGCGGCGACACCTTCGACAACCTGCGCCTCAACGGTGACATCCATTACCAGCGGATGCAGGCCGCCGCCTGCCACCGCGTCGAGCACGCCCGCGCGCCGCCCGGTGATCGTGACCTCTGCCCCCTCTGCCGCGAGTGCGCGGGCAATCGCCAGACCGATGCCGCTGCCACCGCCGGTGATCAGCGCGTGTTTACCACCAAGTGCCATGTTGCCTCCCTAATCTCAGGCGCTACTGTAGCAACGCGCCCGAGGGTGACAACCGCAGAGAAAAGGATGCCATGCGAATGTTCAAATGGGTCGACATGCCGCCGGTCTGGCTATTGGCGTTTCTCGTCGTCGCGTGGGTGCAGGCCACGCAGTATCCTATGGGGCTTGGCTTCGGCGACACATGGGCCGATCTTCTCGGGGGGCTCTTGGTGGGGGGCGGTCTGCTGCTCATCGTGATGGCGGCGATGGAATTCCGGCGCTACAAGACGACCATCGTGCCGCATGAGACGCCCGAGCGTCTGATCCAGTCCGGAATCTTCAAGCGCTCGCGCAATCCGATCTATCTGGGCGATGCGCTGATCCTCGCGGGGCTGATCCTGAGATGGGACGCGGTTTTGTCCCTGCCCTTGATTCCCGTATTCGTCTGGGTGATCGAAAAACGCTTTATATTGCCCGAAGAAGACCGCCTGCGCCGCAAATTCCGCATGGATTTCGCGCAATATTGCGAAAAAACCCGACGATGGGTGTAGGAACCGCGACAATCTTGATCTCGTCAGTCATGAAATAGTGTGAAATAACGACCTTCGGGAAAACGAAACCGGCATGCAGCTTCGGCGCTGCCACAAGAACACGTGATCTGCCAAGGGGGGACACAGATTTGAAGATCGGAACGCCAAAGGAAGTGCTCGAGGGTGAGAACCGGGTGGCGATGACGCCCGACTCCGCCCTGCAATTGCAAAAACTCGGCTATGACTGCGCCATCGAGGCCGGGGCCGGGACTGCTGCAGGGTTTTCGGACGCCGCCTACAAGGAGGCCGGTGTCGAGGTGATCAAGAGCGCCGCGCAGCTTTACAAGGCCGCCGATGTGGTGGCCAAGGTGCGCCCGCCCACCGAGACCGAGGCCAAGCGCCTGCGCGAGGGGCAATTGCTGATCTCCTTCTTCTGGCCTGCGCAGAATGAAGAGCAGATGAAGACGATTGCCGACAAGGGCACGTCTGTCATCGCGATGGACATGGTGCCGCGCATCAGCCGCGCGCAGAAGATGGACGCGCTCAGCTCCATGGCCAATATCGCGGGCTATCGCGCCGTGATCGAGGCCGGGAACAACTTTGGCCGCTTCTTCACCGGACAGATCACTGCGGCGGGCAAGGTGCCCCCTGCGAAAGTGCTGATCGTGGGCGCGGGCGTGGCGGGTCTGGCCGCCATCGGCACCTCCACGAGCCTCGGCGCGATCACCTATGCGTTCGACGTGCGCCCCGAAGTGGCCGAGCAGGTCGAATCGATGGGCGCCGAATTTGTCTATCTCGATTTCGAGGAAGAGCAGCAGGACGGCTCGGCTTCGGGTGGCTATGCGTCGGTCTCCAGCCCCGAATTCCGCGAGGCGCAGCTTGCCAAGTTCCGCGAACTGGCCCCCGAGGTCGATATCGTGATCACCACCGCCCTCATCCCCAACCGTGAAGCGCCCGAGCTCTGGACCGAGGACATGGTCAAGGCGATGAAGCGCGGTTCGGTGATCGTCGATCTGGCCGCCGAAAAGGGCGGCAACTGCAAGCTGACGGTGATGGACGACAAGATCGTCACCGACAATGGCGTGACGATCATCGGCTATACCGATTTCCCGAGCCGGATGGCGACGCAGTCTTCGACGCTTTACGCCACCAACATCCGCCACATGATGACGGACCTCACGCCCGAGAAGGACGGTCAGGTCAATCACAACATGGAGGATGACGTGATCCGGGGCGCGACGGTGACCCATGCGGGCGAGGTGACCTTCCCGCCACCACCGCCCAAGGTTGCGGCCATCGCCGCGCAAAAGCCCAAGGAAAAGGCCAAGGAACTGACGCCGGAGGAGAAGCGCGCGCAGGAAATCGCAGCCTTCAAGGCGCAGACAAAGAACCAGGTCACGCTGCTCACGGTCGGGGCGGTGCTGCTGCTGGCCGTGGGTCTGGTGGCCCCTGCCAGCTTCATGCAGCATTTCATCGTCTTCGTGCTGTCTGTCTTTGTTGGCTTCCAGGTGATCTGGGGCGTCAGCCACAGCCTGCACACGCCGCTGATGGCGGTGACGAACGCGATCTCGTCGATCATCATCCTGGGCGCGCTGATGCAGATCGGATCGAGCTCGATCCTGATCACGATCCTTGCCGCCGCAGCGGTGTTCATGGCCTCGATCAACATCATCGGCGGCTTCCTCGTGACACGGCGCATGCTCGCCATGTTCCAGAAATCCTGATCGGAGGCGACAATGGATTACGGATTTACCATTGCGGCCTACGTGGTCGCGGCGATTCTCTTCATCCTCAGCCTCGGCGGTCTGAGCGGGCAGGAAAGCGCCAAGCGCGCCGTCTGGTACGGCATCACCGGCATGGCCATCGCGGTCATCGCCACTATGATCGGGCCGGGGCAGGGGCTGTGGCTCTTGTCGCTGATCCTGATCGCGGGCGGCGGCCTGATCGGCTATCAGCTGGCGACGCGGGTGCAGATGACGCAGATGCCCGAACTGGTGGCGATCATGCACAGCCTTGTCGGCCTCGCTGCGGTCTTCGTGGGCTTCAATGCCGATATCGAACTTGGCCGGGTGGCGGCGGCCTTTGCCGATGAAGGTTTTGCCTTCCCGCGTCCTGAGACGGCAGTGGCCGAGGCCACTGCCTTTGCCAAGACCTTCTCCGGCTTTGCCGCCATCGTGGCCAAGAAGACGGCGGTCGAGGTCAGCATCCTGCGGGTCGAGCTGGTGCTTGGCGTGTGGATCGGTGCGGTGACCTTCACCGGCTCGGTGATCGCCTATGGCAAGCTGGCGGGCAAGGTCGACTCGGCTGCCAAGAAGCTGCCGGGCGGGCATATGCTCAATGCTGCCGCTGCGGGCCTCTCGCTGCTCTTTGCCGCGATGTATCTGGGCGGGGCCGGCATCTGGACGCTGGTGGCGCTGACGCTGCTGGCGCTCTTCATCGGCTATCACCTGATCATGGGGATCGGCGGCGCGGACATGCCGGTGGTCGTCTCGATGCTCAACAGCTACTCTGGCTGGGCGGCAGCGGCGATCGGCTTCAGCCTCGGCAATGACCTCCTGATCGTGGTCGGCGCGCTCGTGGGCTCCTCGGGTGCCATCCTGAGCTACTTCATGTGCAAGGCGATGAACCGTCAGTTCGTCAGCGTGATCCTCGGCGGGTTTGGCGGATCGCAGGGCCCGGCGGCGGAGATCGAGGGCGAGCAGGTCGCCATCGACGCCGACGGCGTGGCCAATGCGCTCAACGAGGCTGATTCAGTCATCATCGTGCCGGGCTACGGCATGGCGGTGGCCCAGGCGCAGGGTGCGGTGAGCGAGATCACCAACAAGCTGCGCGCCAAGGGCAAGAACGTGCGCTTTGCCATCCACCCGGTCGCGGGCCGTCTGCCGGGGCATATGAACGTGCTCTTGGCCGAGGCCAAGGTGCCTTACGACATCGTCATGGAGATGGACGAGATCAACGAGGATTTCCCGGATACGGATGTGGTGATCGTCATCGGCTCCAACGATATCGTCAACCCGGCGGCGCAGGACGATCCCAACTCGCCCATCGCCGGCATGCCGGTGCTGGAAGTGTGGAAGGCCAAGCAGGTGTTTGTCTCCAAACGTGGTCAGGGCACCGGCTATTCGGGTATCGAGAACCCGCTGTTCTTCAAGGAAAACACACGGATGTTCTATGGCGATGCCAAGGACAGTATCTCGAGCCTCTTGAGCAAGGTCGAGTGAGCCTGAGCGCAGGTGCGAGAGGGGCGTGGTCGCAAGGCTGCGCCCCTTTTGCGTGGGTTTCGTCTTTGGCGGCGGGCGGATTTGGAGTATTTTCACCAAGAAGACGCCCAAGCGATGTGCAGTATACGATTGTGTCCCGCTAAATCACTGGGGATGAAGGAAAAAATGCTTTTACCCGCGATCCGGGCGGGTTAAGCAGCGGCTAGGATCAGGAGACCGGCGTATGCCCCCAATCGAAGATCATCCGCTGCGCTATGACTTGGCGAACGAGCTGCACGCGCGCCCCTTTCCGTCGCTCAAGGCGCCGTGTACGGCAGTTTTTCTCGCGATCAAGCAGCCGAGTGACGCCGCCAAGCGCGACCGTGCGGCGGATCTGGCGCATCTCACGGCGCTGCTCGACCGCTACGGGGCCAAGCACCCGCAGCCCGGCGCCACGCATTATTTCGGCCAGATCGGGCGGCACAGCCTGAAATGGGAAAGCCATACCGAGATGGTGACCTACACCGTCTTTACCGACGGGGTCAGTTCGCGCCCCTTCGATCCGGTGGATTTCGAGGTGTTCCCGGAGGACTGGCTCGGCAAGGCCCCGGGGGTGCGCATCACCTCTGCGATGATCCGGGTGGTGCCATGGGAGAGCAAGGACGCCACACGCGCCGATATCGACAAATGGTTTGTGGATGAAAGCGTCGCCATGGCGCGCGTGCTTGATGATGCCGCCGTTATGGCGGGGGACTTCCGTGTCGACCCGGCGGGGCATCTGCGGTTTTCCCTGCATGTCGCGCCCGCCACCGGGGAGCGGCGGATCGGGCGCGTGGTGCAGCGTATCTGCGAGATCGAGACCTACAAGGCGATGTCGATGCTGGGCTTTGCGCGGGTCCGCGAGATGGGCCGCCAGATGGGCGAGACCGACAGTCAGTTGAGCCGCCTGATCGACGACATGACCGGCGGTACGCAGCCCGCCGAGGAGACCTTGCAGAGCCTCTTGCGCGTCTCGGCAGAGCTGGAATCGCTGGTCGCGCAATCCTCGTTCCGCTTTGGTGCGACGGCGGCCTATGAGCAGATCGTCAACCAGCGGATCACCGTGCTGCGCGAAGAGCGGTTCGAGGGTCGCCAGACCTTTGCCGAGTTCATGATGCGGCGCTATGACCCGGCGATGCGCACCGTGCGCGCCACCAAGGACCGGCTCTCGGCGATGGCGGACCGGGCGATGCGGGCGGGCGAGTTGTTGCAGACGCGCGTCGATGTGGAGCGTAGCGCGCAGAACCAGGCGCTATTGGAGAGCATGGACAAGCGCGCCGATCTGCAATTGCGCCTGCAGCGCACGGTCGAGGGGCTGTCGGTGGTGGCGATCAGCTATTACGCGGTCTCGCTTGCGGGTTATCTGCTCTATCCCGTTGCCGAGGCGACGGAAGTGAGCAAGGGCATGGTGACCGCCGCCGTGACCCTGCCGGTGGTGGGTATCGTCTGGTGGATGGTGCAGCGCATCCGCAACAAGCTGCATTGATCGAACTTGCGGGGCGGGCCTGCGCGGGGCATCATTGCGGCATCAAATGGAGCCGATGCCGATGCCCTTCCCAGATTTCATCATGAGCCTGCCCGCGCTTGACCTGCCCTTCCCCGAAGAGGTCGTACAGTCGCGCGCGATCTGCTCGGATGAGGGGCTATGCGTGTTTTTCACCTTCCTGCAGGATATGGAGCTGCCTGCTCACTCGCATGGCGCGCAGTGGGGCAGCGTGGTGGAGGGCGAGATTGAATTCACCATCGGCGGCGAGACGCGGATATACCGCCCCGGTGACAGCTATTCCATTCCCGCAGGGGTCGAGCATGGTGCGCTCATCAAGGCGGGCACCCGGGTGATCGATGTGTTTGCCGAGCCGGACCGCTATCCGATCCGGGGCAGGTGACGATCCGCCGCGCGCCTGTCTGAGCGGGCCGCCGCGTCACCGCCCTTTCCCCTCTGGCCATTGCGCCGCGCCTACGATATCCGGGCCGGGTTGAAACACCCCGGAGGACACGCTTATGTCCGAGACCGTCCCGTTCGAGAAACCCGGCCCCGTCGAGGCCGATCTGCGCCATGCCATCGCGCCCACCGAAGAGATCATCGCAGAGGCGCGCAAGGGCCGGATGTTCATCCTCGTCGATCACGAGGACCGTGAAAACGAGGGCGATCTGGTCATCGCCGCCGAATTCGCCACGCCCGAAGCGGTGAATTTCATGGCCGTGCATGGGCGCGGGCTGATTTGCCTGCCGATGACCGCAGAGCGGATCGACCGGCTGGGCCTGCCGATGATGGCGGTGAACAATTCCTCACGGCATGAGACGGCATTTACCGTGTCGATCGAGGCGCGCGAGGGGGTGAGCACCGGCATTTCTGCCGGGGACCGCGCGCTGACCATCGCCACCGCGATCAACGAGCAGAACACCATGGCGGCGATTGCCACGCCCGGCCATGTCTTTCCCCTGCGCGCGCGGCGCGGCGGGGTGCTGGTGCGCGCAGGGCATACCGAGGCGGCGGTCGATATCGCGCGGCTGGCGGGGTTGAACCCATCGGGCGTGATCTGCGAGATCATGAAAGAGGATGGCTCGATGGCGCGGCTGCCCGATCTGATCGAGTTCGCCAAGGCGCATGATCTGAAGATCGGCACGATTTCCGACCTGATCGCCTATCGCCACAAGCATGACAACCTGATCACAGAGACCGGGCGCGAGACCGTGCAGTCGAGCCATGGCGGCGAATGGCAGATGCGCATTTTCGCCGACCAGATCACCGGCACGGAGCATGTGGTGCTGAGCAAGGGCGATGTGTCCGATGGCCGCCCTGTTCTGGCCCGCGCCCATGCGCTCAACGCGCTCGAGGATGTGTTGGGCATCGGGCTTGCGGCGCGCGAGGGTGCGCCGACCGGAAAACTGCCCCGCGCGATGGAGATCATCGCGCGCGAGGGGCGCGGTGCGGTCTTCCTCTTTCGTCAGCCGCGTCCCAAGCTGGCGGGCGAGATGGAGGATGACGACACGCCGCGCACCGTCAAGCAGACCGGCCTTGGCGCGCAGATCATGGCGACCATGGGCATTCACGAGCTTATCCTTTTGACCGACAGTCCGAACACGCGCTATCTGGGCCTTGATGCCTACGGGATTTCGATCACCGGCACCCGTCCCCTGACCGAGGAGTGAAGCATGGCCGAGCATGAATACACCCTGCCGCGCGCCGAGTTCGACAAGCCTGTGAAAGTGTTGATCGTGGTGGCCCCGTTCTATCGCGACATCGCTGACAACCTGATCAAGGGGGCTTGTGCCGAGATCGAGGCCGCAGGCGGCAGCTACGAGATCGCCGAGGTGCCCGGCGCGCTGGAACTGCCCACCGCCATCGGCATCGCCGAGCGGATGTCCAACTTTGACGGCTACGTGGCGCTTGGCTGCGTGATCCGGGGCGAGACCACGCATTACGAAACGGTCTGCAACGACAGCTCGCGCGGCCTCACGCTGTTGGGCCTTCAGGGGCTGTGCATCGGTAACGGCATCCTGACGGTCGAAAACCGCGCACAGGCCGAGGTGCGCGCCGATCCCGAGGCCATGAACAAGGGCGCGGGGGCTGCCGCTGCGGCCTTGCATCTGGTGGCATTGGCCCGTAAATGGGGCGGCCCGCGCAAAGGCGTGGGGTTCAAGCCCGCGACCGAGGAAATCCGCCTCGCGGGCGATGCGAAGGACACGCCCAAAGTATGAGCACCGACCACGCCCTTTCCGGCAATCGTAAACGTCAGATGAGATCCGCCGCGCGCATGTATGCCGTGCAGGCGCTGTTTCAGATGGAGCATTCGCAGCAAAGCTCGACTGCCGTGCGGCAGGAGTTTCTCGACCACCGCTTCGGGGCCGAGTTCGACGAGGGTGTCGACATGGTCGAGGGCGATGCCGATCTGTTTTGCAAGCTGATTGACGACGCGGTGAACTGGCAGGCGAAGATCGACCAGATGACCGACCGCGCGCTGGTCGCCAAATGGCCGATTGCCCGGATTGATCCCACGCTGCGCGCGCTCTTTCGCGCGGCCGGGGCCGAGATGATCCAGTCCGACACGCCGCCCCGCGTGGTGATCATGGAATTCGTGGACGTGGCCAAGGCGTTCTATCCCGAGGGCAAGGAATCGAAATTCGTCAACGCCGTGCTCGACCACATGGCGCGCGAGGCCAAGCCCGAGGCGTTCTAAGCGCTCAGCGCAGCCGCAGCACCGGGGCCGGGCCAATCGGGATCGGGCCAAGCAGGATACGCCCGCCCCGAAAGGTCAGCGGGACATCCAGCGTCTCGCGGTTGCCGTTCATCCGGGCCAGCAATTCCAGACCGTTCTCCACCGTCTGCGCCATGCTTTCGGGCAGGGCACCAGCCGATTGCGCAAGCGCGATCATGTCGCGCCAGTTGCGCGCCTTGAGGGTGATTTCCCCTTCGGGGATACCCTCGGCTGTAACGTCGACCTCACCCGCTGCCTGAAGATGCAATTGCCCCCATTTGCCATCGACCAGCGCGACCTTGATATGGGTGGGCTGTGGGCGCGCGACCTCGATCGCGGTGCGGTCCCATACCTTGTCGAAGGTGACCGTCAGATCGGCGTTGAGATTGGATATCTGCGCGGGCAGGCTGCCATCCGGGTCGAGCAGGTCGCGCCAGGGTGGGGCGAGCGTCAGCCCTTCGGCGGCGAGACCAAGGCGGTAGTCGCGCTCTGCCTGACGTTCGGCAGCAAGGGTCAGCGCGGTCAGCGCGGTCGTCTCCTCGGGGCGGGCCTCGGGGGTGATTTGCAGAAATTCGGCTGTCAGCGTTGTGCTTTCCGGCGCAAGCCGCGTGTCGGGTGCGATGCGCAGGCTGGCGCGCATATCGCGTGCCTCGACGCGGAATTTTTCCTGCGGGGTGGCGATCAACTGCGTTTCGGGCCAGACCGCGATCACGTGATTGGGCTGATAGCTGAGCGCGCTCAACTGGAAATAGGGGGCCTCCCAGGCCAGCCCTGTCGCGGGATCGGCCAGCATCAGGTTGGTAAAGCCGGTGTCAAACCGGTTGGGAAAGCCCTGCACGTCGAGATCGGAGGTTTCCGCAACCCATCCTTCGGCGCGGCGGCTCTCGAACCAATCGGCAAAGCCCTGTTCCAGCCCGCGCTGGCCGACGAACCAGTAGCCCGACCAGCCCAGTGTCGCGATCACGATGACGGCCAGCAGAAATCGCATGCGCACGCCCCTTTCATGCCTGTTCGGAAACGTGTTTATAGGGGGCCATGCGCGAGGAACAGGGATAATCAATATGTGGGTGTTCGGTTATGGATCGCTGGTGTGGAATCCGGGCTTCGAGGTTGCGGAACGCGTGATCGCGCGGCTGCCCGAGTATCACCGCAGCTTTTGCATGCGCTCTGTCCATCACCGTGGAACGGATGACAACCCCGGCCTCGTTCTGGCGCTTGATGCCGCGCCCGGCGCGCTCTGTCACGGGGTCGCCTTGCGGGCCAAGCCGGAGGAGGCCGAGAGCGTGCTCGCATACTTGCGCGAGCGTGAATTGGTGTCTTCCGCCTATCTGGAAAAGCGTCTGGAGATCGCGCTTGACGACGGGCGGCAGGTCGAGGCGCTGACCTATGTGGTCGATGCCGAACATGTGCAGTATTGTGGCGGCCTCGACCTTGAAGAGCAGGCGCAGGTCATCGCCCGCGCCGTCGGCGGGCGCGGGCCGAATACCGAGTATCTCTTCAACACCACCGCGCATCTCAAACAGCTCGGCATTCACGACAAGGAACTGGATTGGCTGGTCCGCCGGGTGCGGCACCTGTGTGGATAAGTCCTTGGCTTGACGGGCCAAGACGCGTAGGGTTGAGCCCATAAATCAACGTGTCGGGAGCGTCCAGATGGACCAGCCGGACCGCGAGGTCGAGCCGCAATTCTCATACCCCTATCGCCAGATCGTGCTGATGGTGATCGTTCTGGTGCTTACCGGGCTCGGCTCGTTCGTGGCGCTGCCGCGCGTGCTTCCAGTGTTCGAGGCCAACCCCTGGCTGAACGGTTTTATCTTCCTTGTCTTCGTCATCGGGGTGATCGCGACCTTCTGGCAGGTGTTTCAACTCATCGGTTCGGCCCGCTGGATTGAGGGGTTCGCCGCGCAGGTGCCGGGCCACGAACTGACGCGCGCGCCTTCGATGCTGGCCCCGCTAGCCACCATGCTGCGCTCGCGTGGCAAGCGCATGCAGATCGCCTCGACCTCGGCGCGCTCGATCCTCGACTCGGTCGCGCAGCGCATCGACGAGGCGCGCGAGATCACCCGCTATATCGTCAGCCTGCTGATATTCTTGGGTCTTCTGGGCACCTTCTACGGCCTTGCCACGACGGTGCCAGCGGTGGTCGACACGATCCGCAGCCTTGCCCCACAGGCGGGCGAAGAGGGGATCGACGTCTTCAACCGCCTGATGTCCGGACTCGAGGCGCAACTCGGCGGCATGGGTGTGGCCTTTGCCTCGTCGCTGCTCGGCCTGGCCGGATCGCTGGTGGTGGGCCTGCTGGAACTGTTTGCCAGCCACGGGCAGAACCGGTTTTACCGCGAGTTGGAAGAATGGATGTCCACCATCACCCGCGTCGGCTTTGCCAGCGGTGACGGCGAAGGCGGTGGCGAACAGGACGCCGTCGCGCATGTGCTCGACCATATGTCCGAGCAGATGGACGCGCTGCAGAACATGCTCAGCCAATCCGACATGAGCCGCGCGATGGTCGATCAGAAACTGGGCGTTCTGGCGGATTCCATCGAGCGCCTCACCCACCGGATGAGCGACCAGAACCCGGTGCAGGTGGCTCTGATGCGGATGGCCGAGGGGCAGGAGCGGCTGATCGAGACGCTGGAGAACCGAGAAGTGGCCCCGAATGAGGGGCTCGATGCCGAGAGCCGCATGCGCCTGCGCTCCATCGACGTGCAGATGTTGCGCATTCTCGAAGAAATCAGCGCCGGACGGCAAGAGACCATGACAGAGTTGCGCACCGATCTTGCCGCGCTCACAAAGTTGCTGGGCCAGGCGCGCGAGGCGGGCCCGCGTCGGATGCGTCCGAGATCGCTCCGCCCTGACATGGATAGCGACGGGGAGGGCTGAGGATGGCGCTCTCGCGGCGCACAGGGGCCCGGTTTCAAGGCGCGATATGGCCCGGTTTCGTCGATGCGATGACCGGGTTGTTGCTCGTGCTGATGTTCGTGCTGACCATCTTCATGATGGTGCAATTCGTTCTCCGCGAGGAAATCAGCGGACAGGAGACCCAGCTCGATGCGCTCTCTGCCGAAGTATCGGCCCTGTCACGCGCCCTCGGGCTTGAGCAGGACCGCAATGCGACGTTGCAGGACCGCGTTGGCGCGCTCACCGCGACCCTGGGCGACGCCCGGGAGCGGCAGGAACAGCAGGCCGCCCTGATCCAGGGTCTGCGCGCCCAGAATGCCGAGCAGGCCGAGGCCTTGCAGACCGCGCAGGGCCGCATCGCCAGTTTCGAGGAGCAGGTGGCGGGCCTGTTGTCGGATCGTGAGACGGCACGGGACCGCATCGCCGATCTGGAGGGCCGCCGCGATGAATTGCTGAGCGAAGCCGAACAGCTCAACCTCACCCTTGCAAGCCTACGCGATGAAGTGGACGCACAGACCGAGGCCGCCCGCCTTGCCGCCGCCCGGCGTGAGGCGCTCGATGCGCTGGTCGCGGACCTGCGCGCGCGCAATGCCGAGGCCGGAGAGGCGCAGGCGGCCCTGAGCGCCGAGGTTGACGATTTGCAAGCACAGTTGAGCGAGGAGGAACAGGCGCGGCTGGCCGAGGCCGCCGCTGCCGAGGCGCTGCGCGAGCGGCTGGAGACATCGCAGGCAGAATTGACCTCCATGACCCTCGCGCTTGAGGAACAGCGCCAGCGGGCCGAGGAAACCCTCACCCTGCTGGCCGCCGCCGAGACCGCCCGCGAGGATCTCAACAGCCAGTTGGCGCAAGCACTCTTGCAGGCCGAACAGGGTGCTGAGGCGCGCGAGGCCGAGATCACCCGGCTGGAGGCGGCGCTCGATGCTGCCCAAAGCGGCGAGGCGGAGGCAACCGGCACACTGGAGGACACCCGTGCGGAGCTTGCCGAGGCACAGGCGCAGATACGCAGGCTGGAGGGGCAACTGGCGCAGGCGGTGGCCGAGAGGCAGACCGTGGAGAGCGAGGCGCAGGCGACCGAAGAGGAAGTGCGGGCGCAGCTTGTGCAGGCACTTGCGGCACAGCGCGCCGCCGAGGCGCAGGCCCAAGAGCAGATGAGTGCCGCCGAGGAGCGCGCCGCCTTGCTGTCGGAGGCGCGCGACCGTCTGGCCGACACGCGCGACGCGCTGACCGCGGAGCAGGCGGCGGTAAGCGCGGCGCAGCGGCGACAGGTGCTGCTCAATCAGCAGGTGGCGGCGCTGCGCGATCAGCTGTCGCAGTTGCAGGGGTTGCTGGATGAGGCCCGCGAAAGCGAAGCCGAGGCCGAGGTGCAGTTGCAGTCGCTTGGCAATGAACTCAATACCGCGCTGGCTCGCGTGGCGGCCGAGGAACGGCGTCGCCGACAGGCCGAAGAGGAACGCGCGCGCCTTCTGGAGGCCGAGCGCGAGCGGTTGGAGACCGAGAAGGAGGATCTGGAGAAATACCGGTCGGAATTCTTTGGCCGGCTGCGGGATGTGCTGGGCGACGAGGAGGGCGTGCAGATTGTGGGCGACCGGTTCGTGTTTTCCTCCGAGGTGCTCTTTGCCCCCGGTGAAGCCGAGCTTTCACGCGCCGGGCAATTGGAGATTGCCAAGGTCGCCGACATCCTGCGTGGCGTGATCGACGAGATCCCCGAGGGCATCGAGTGGGTGTTGCAGGTGGACGGCCATACCGACGATGTGCCGATCGTGGAGGGCGCGCGCTTTGCCGACAACTGGGCGCTTAGTCAGGCGCGGGCGCTGTCGGTGGTGCGCTATCTGACGAATTTCCTCGGCTTCCCGCCAGAGCGGCTCTCGGCCAATGGTTACGGCGAGTATCAGCCGGTCAATCCCGCCGACACGCCCGAGGCGCGCGCGCAAAACCGGCGGATCGAGTTGAAGCTGACCACGCGATAAGCGCGCGTCAGGGCGTCACGGTGATATCGGCGTGGCGCGCGGCCAAGAGCGTGGCGCCGCGCATCAGCCGCACATAGCCGCGGTAAGCCCCGCCGGGCCATCCGGTCGCCGGGGCCTTGCGCCCGAAGGCGCGAAAGAGCTGCGCCTTGGGATCGTCGAGGGTGAGCACGTGGCGGAAAATCTCGCCTTCGGGGCCTTGGGCCGTCAGGGTCAGGCGGTCCCCGGGCTGGGCGTGAAAGACGTGGCCATAGAGCACCAGCGGCTGATCGGATGTGGTTTCGCGCACGCGCGCCGCGCCGGATTGCACCGCGTCGAAGGCGGGTACAGCGGTGGAGAAGCCGGCAGTAAAGAGGCCCGCGCGGGTATAATCCGGCCTGTCCTGCCACAAACCGCCATCGGTTTGCTGGCCGCATTGCGTGACGTCGTCGGGATGGAACGGATCGACGATTGCGCCATTCTTCCGCACACCGAGATGGACATGCGGGGCATTGGTCATCCCGCTCAACCCGACCTGGCCCAAGACATCGCCGGTCGTCACCCGGTCGCCCTGGCGCACGCGGATCGACCCGCGCTTGAGGTGGCAATAGAGCGTTTGCCAGCCTTCGCCGTGATCGACACGCACCGCATTGCCGCATTCGCGGCCGCGGATTGCCTCGCGTGTCGCGGTGGTGACGGGGGTATCTGCCATGCCGTCGCGGGTGGCAGCGACGGTGCCGGGTGCGGCGGCCAGAACATCGACGCCGGTCAGCATAGCCTCGAAAGACGGGAGCATGAAATCGGTGCCGCGGTGATCCTCGCGGCTCTTGAGGCCACACATGTAATCGCGCTGACCGGGGCCGGGATCGGTATCGACGTAATCCTCGATATAGCAGGTCTCGCCCAAGGTGCAGTCGATGGGCACGGCGAGGCGAGGCGCGTCGGCGGCGGCCGTTTGGGCCGCCGCCAGTGTCAGTATCGCGGCTAGGGCAAAAGCCCGCCGCATCATTCCGCCGTGAGTAACGGCGGCTTTTTCTTGCCGGTCAGGCGACGCGCGGCGGGGCCTTCGATCTCCAGATCGATCTTGCCGTCCTTGACGCTCACCTTGACGACGCCGCCCTTGGACAGGCGTCCAAAGAGCAGCTCTTCTGCCAGCGGCTTCTTGATATGCTCCTGAATGACGCGACCCAAGGGGCGCGCGCCCATCTTGTCGTCGTAGCCCTTGTCGGCGAGCCATTCGGCGGCCGGTTCGGTCAGCTCGATGGTCACGTCGCGATCCATCAGTTGTGCCTCAAGCTGAAGCACGAACTTCTCGACCACCTTGAGGATCACCGATTTCGGCAGCGGGCCGAAGGAGATGACCGCATCCAGACGGTTGCGGAACTCGGGTGTGAAGGTCCGCTCGATGGCGGCTGTATCCTCGCCCTCGCGCCGGTCGCGGCCAAAGCCGATGGCGGATTTCGCCAGTTCGGTTGCACCGGCGTTCGAGGTCATGATCAGCACCACGTTGCGGAAATCCACGCTGCGCCCGTTGTGATCGGTCAGCGTGCCGTGATCCATCACCTGCAACAGGATGTTGAACACGTCCGGATGCGCCTTTTCGATCTCGTCGAGCAGCAGCACGCAATGCGGATGCTGATCGACGCCATCGGTTAAGAGCCCGCCCTGATCGAAACCGACATAGCCCGGAGGCGCGCCGATCAGGCGCGAGACCGCGTGTTTCTCCATGTATTCCGACATGTCGAACCGGAGCAGTTCCACGCCAAGGGAATCGGCCAACTGCTTGGCCACCTCGGTCTTGCCCACGCCCGTGGGCCCGGCAAAGAGATAGTTGCCGATCGGTTTTTCCGGCTCGCGCAGACCAGCACGCGCCAGCTTGATCGCGGAACTGAGCGCGACGATGGCGTCGTCCTGACCAAACACCGTGCGCTTGAGCGCGCCTTCGAGATCCTTGAGCACCTCGGCGTCGTTCTTGGACACGTTCTTGGGCGGGATGCGTGCGATCTTGGCCACGACATCCTCGATCTCCTTGACCCCGATCGACTTGCACCGCTTGGAGGCCGCGACCAGATGCTGCGCGGCACCGGCCTCGTCGATCACGTCGATCGCCTTGTCGGGCAGCTTGCGGTCGTTGATATAGCGCGCCGAGAGGTCAACGGCGGTGCGGATCGCGTCATTGGTGTATTTGACGCTGTGGTGGTCCTCGAAATAGGGCTTGAGACCCTTGAGGATCTTGACCGCATCCTCGACCGTCGGCTCCGCCACGTCGATTTTCTGGAACCGGCGCGACAGGGCGCGATCCTTTTCGAAATGCTGACGATATTCCTTGTAGGTGGTCGAACCCATGCAGCGCAGCTTGCCGCCCTGTAGCGCGGGTTTGAGCAGGTTGGAGGCATCCATCGCCCCGCCCGAGGTCGCCCCCGCGCCGATCACCGTGTGAATCTCGTCGATGAAGAGCACCGCGTCGGCATGCTTTTCAAGTTCGGTGACCACGGCCTTGAGCCGCTCCTCGAAATCACCGCGATAGCGCGTGCCTGCGAGAAGTGCGCCCATGTCGAGCGAATAGATGGTTGTCCCCGAGAGAACCTTGGGCGTCGAGCCATTGACGATCTTGTGCGCGAGGCCCTCGGCGATGGCGGTCTTGCCGACGCCGGGGTCGCCGACGAGGATCGGGTTGTTCTTGCGGCGGCGACACAGCACCTGAATGCAACGCTCGACCTCTGAATCGCGCCCGATCAGCGGATCAACATCGCCGGTGCGCGCCTTTTCGTTGAGATCGACGCAATATTTCGCAAGCGCCGAATCGCCCGCCTCGACGGCGTCGGTTTCGGCCTGTTTGGCAGTGCCGTCATCGTCGAGGTCGGTCGCGCCGGTTACGGGCCGCGATTCACCGTAAGCCGGGTCCTTGGCCACGCCATGGGCGATGAAGTTCACCGCGTCATAGCGGGTCATGTCTTGTTCTTGCAGGAAATAGGCCGCGTTCGATTCACGTTCGGCAAAGATTGCAACGAGCACGTTGGCCCCCGTCACCTCTGTCCGGCCCGAGGATTGCACATGGATCGCGGCACGCTGGATCACCCGCTGGAACGCTGCGGTCGGCACCGCCTCGGACCCGTCGATATCTGTCACCAGATTGGCGAGGTCATCGTCGATATATTCCACAAGCGTGGTGCGCAATTCCTCGGTATCTACGCTGCACGCCTTCATCACGCGGGCGGCGTCAGGCTCGTCCACGAGGGCGAGCAACAAGTGTTCAAGGGTAGCGAACTCGTGCCGCCGTGCATTGGCTAGCGCCAATGCCGCATGGATTGCCTGTTCGAGTGTGTTCGAGAATGAAGGCACGGTTGTGCTCCTTCTGATCTTGGCCGGGGCGGGACGCCCACGAACCTTGGCCTCATAGTCTTAAAGTTTGGTCGATACCGGCCATGCTTCAAGGATTTTTTCGTAAAACCGGGTCACTTTTCGTGATACGGGTCGCGATTTCGATCACATCCGCCTCAGAACCGATCCTTTCTTGCACGGATTTCTGCAAAGACCGTGCCCGGCGCTGCTCCGGTCATGCCGAGGCGGCTCTGAATATCCGGATCAGAGGCACGCAGGAACGGGTTGGTTGCGAGTTCCTCCGCGAGGGTAGAGGGAACGGTGGGTTTGCCGGTTGCACGCTTTGCATCGATCTCTTTGCTCCTTGATTTAAGCCTTGGATTGTCGGGATCAACGGTCAGGGCGAATTTTGCATTGTTCAGTGTGTATTCATGACCCGAATATACCACGGTTTCGGGCGGTAAGGTGGCAAGTTTTTCAAGGCTCTCATGCATTTGTTCCATCGTGCCCTCGAACACCCGGCCACAGCCGAGGGCCATCAGGCTGTCCGCAGTAAATATAGCGTCGCTCTTTGGAAAGTGAAATGCGACATGGCCGACAGTATGCCCCGAGACGTCGATCACGCGACCTTCTTCCTGGCCGATATGCACGGTGTCGCCTTCACCTATCGCGATGTCGAGAGGTGGCAGGCGATGCGCATCTGCCGCAGCCCCGATGACGCGCGCGGGTGCAAAGGCGAGGAGATCTGGAAGACCCTGCACGTGATCCGCATGATGGTGGGTCAACAGCACGTCCGAGAGCGTCCAGTCTTGGGCCTTCAACTCGGCGATAATGGGGGCCGCCTCGGGCACATCCACCGCCGCCGTCGCCCCTGTTGCCGGGTCATGGGCAAGATAGGCATAATTGTCCGACAGGCAGGGAATGGTAACGATTTGCAAAGTCATGGTATTTTCCCGGTTGCCAGTTGGTGATACCGTCAGAGTGACCGATAACGGAATGCTCTGCAATGCATCTGGACGTGCAGGACTTGCGAAATTTCTACTACCGCAGCCCCTTGGGCCGCGCGGTGCAGAAGACGTTGCGCGCTCAGCTTGCCACCTTCTGGCCCGAGGCGCAGGGCCAGACAGTCGCGGGGTTCGGATTTGCCGTGCCATTCCTGCGCCCTTATCTGGCCGATGCGCGGCGCGTGGTGGGGCTGATGCCCGGCCCGCAGGGGGTGATCGGCTGGCCGCAGGGCATGCCCAATATCTCGGTCCTGTGCGAAGAGACCCTTTGGCCGCTGGAGACCGGTCACGTGGATAAACTGCTTGTTGTGCACGGGCTCGAGACATCCGAACAGCCCGGCGCATTGCTGGAGGAATGCTGGCGCGTGCTGGGGCCGGGAGGATCAGCGCTTTTCGTGGTGCCTAACCGGGCTGGGCTGTGGTCGCGATCAGACCGCACGCCATTCGGCTTCGGGCGGCCCTATAGCCAGACACAGCTGGAAAACCAGTTGAAGCTGCACAATTTCCTGCCCGAACGGCATGCCACTGCCCTCTATCAACCACCTTCGGACAAGCCCTTCTGGCGCAAGACTGCGGGGATGTGGGAGAAGATGGGGATACGGCTGTCGATGGTCGCGGCGGGCGGTGTTCTGATGGTCGAGGCGACCAAGCGCGTCCAGGCTCCGAGCGGGCCGGGATTGCGCGACAAGGTGCGAAAACCGCTTGGTGTGTTGACCCCGCAGCCCGAGGCCAAGCCGGTCTGACGCCGCTCAGCCCTTGCGCCGAATACCGATCTTGCGTCCTACGCCGTCGGGACGGGGAAGCGTCGCATGGGCCTGTGCCATCGCCTCGACCCGGCTGCGGACATCCTCGGGCATGGGCGTCACGCGCGGGCCGCCGAGATCGACGTGCAATGTCAGCCCTTCGCCGGTGGCGGCCAGCCATCCATCCTCGTGGTAGAGTTCCTGAAACGAATGAAATCGTTTCTCGTCGTGATCCAGAAGGTAGAACGTGCTGCGCACCCGGTCGCCCAGCTTGACCTCGCGCAGATAGCGGATGTGAAACTCGGCGCTGAAGGTGGTGAGGTTGCGGGTGGCCACGTAATCGGGGCCGAATCCCATCTCGGCAAAGGCCTCGTCGGCGCAACGGTCGAACAGCACTGTGTAATAGCCCATGTTCATGTGCCCATTGAAATCGATCCATGCCTCCTCGATCGCGTGATAGCTGGAGAGAAATGGCGCGTCGTCGGACATTGGAAAGACCTTTTAAAGACCGGAATATCGCGGGCGTTTTAGGAGGTTTCATGGCATGATGGCAATGGTTGCGTGGCACGGATGACATGCACCCCGCGTTTTCGTGATTTGGACTTGCGGGTTGCGTGCCTAAATCAAGGCGAGACGTATCTGAGGAGGGTATCATGCCAAACTTGACACGACGGGGCCTTTTTATTGCAGCGGGGGCTGTGGGCATGGTGGCGATTGCCGCGTTTGCGTCTCAGCGGTTTTTTGGCGGGTTCGAGGAACTCGCCACGGCACCGGTCTATGCGCCGCAGGGCGTCGCGATCCGGGGCACCGATCCGGTGGCCTATTTCACAGAAGGCCGGGCTGTGCCGGGCGCACAGGCCCACAGCCTCGATTGGAATGGCGCGACATGGCATTTTGCCAGCGCCGACAATCGCGCGGCCTTTGCCGACGACCCTGATCGCTACGCCCCGCAATATGGCGGCTTTTGTGCCTGGGCAGTGGCGGAAAAGGGTAAGCTCTATTCCACCCAGCCCGACAACTGGAAAATCGTCGATGGCAAGCTCTATCTGAACTACAACGACGACATTCAGTCCCGCTGGCAAGACGATATTCCTGGGTTTATCGCGCAGGGTGACGAACGCTGGCCAAAGATTCTGCGCGAAGGGGTCTGACTTAGCCCCACGGCCCGTTGCCATTGCCGGCACCGGCCATCTCGCGCAGCGCGCGGATACGGTTCTCGGCGGCGGGATGGGTCGAAAAGAGCTTGTCCCGCGCATGGGCGTGCAGCGGATTGATGATAAACATATGCGCGGTGGCCGGGTTGCGCTCGGCGCTCTCGTTGTCGATTCGTGACGCGAGGCCGGAGATCTTTTCCAGCGCCGAGGCGAGCCAGAGCGGGTTGCCGCAGATCTCGGCCCCCACGCGGTCGGCTTCGTATTCGCGGCCGCGGCTGATCGCCATCTGCACCAGTGCGGCGCCGAGGGGGGCCAGAATCATCAGCGCCAGCGTGCCGATCAACCCAAGGGGGTTGTTCCGGTTGCCACCAAAGAACAGCGCGAAATTCGCCAGCATCGAGATCGCACCCGCGAAGGTCGCGGTGATCGTCATGATCGTGGTGTCATGATTGCGGATATGCGCCAGCTCATGCGCCATTACGGCGACTATCTCTTCGCGGCTCAGGTTCTGCAACAGGCCGGTGGTGGCGGCGACGGTGGCATTCTCGGGGTTGCGCCCGGTGGCGAAGGCGTTGGGCTGCGGGTTCTCGATGATATAGACAGCGGGGCGCGGCATCGCGGTACGATCCGCCATCTCGTGAACCATCTGCGTCAGCGCGCTGCCTGCTTGCCCCGAGGCGAGGCGTGCGCCGTGCATTTTCAACACCATCCGGTCGGAATTCCACCAGGTATAGGCGTTCATTGCCACGGCGATGACGAGTGCGATCAGGGCCCCGCCCATGCCGCCCAGCAGCGCCCCTAGGCCCAGAAACAGCGCGGTCATAGCAGCCATCAATATGGCGGTGCGCAGATATCCCATGTCTCACCCTCTCGTTCGGTTCGTCAGATATGGCACTTGGTACGCTCCTTGCAAGAGATCGGTCCCAGACGCATGCGCGAGGAAACCGGTCATGGCCACGGCTTCGGAATTGACGATCAATACATCCGCCACGGCGCTGGACATGGCGCAGGCGATGTTTGGAAATGGGATCACAGTGCTCGGTGCCAGCTACACGGGGGCGACCAGCGCGTCAGGGATCTACAGCAACGGGGACAGTATCACGCCGACGCTCACACCCGCAGATAGCGGTGTGATCCTATCCACCGGCAGGGCAACGAGCGTGACCAGTGATTTCGGGCTCGACAATCTTTTGGGCCTGACCAACGTCTCGCACGACACGTCGACGAATTTCTATCGCGCGGGGGATGCTGACCTTGACGCCATTTCGGGGCAGTCCACTTTCGACGCCGCCGTGCTTGAGGCGGAGTTCGTGCCAGACGGCAGCGTTCTGACCATGCAGGTCGTGTTCTCGTCCGAGGAATATCTCGAATATGTAGGCGACGGCTTCAACGATGCGGTCGGCATATGGGTCAATGGGGCGCAGGCCGAACTGAAAGTCGGGACCGGTGACATCACCGTCAACAACATCAATTCTACGACCAACGAGAACCTCTATATCAATAACCCCGTCGAAACCAATGCATACAATACCGAGATGGACGGGTTTACGGTAACGCTTTCGCTGAAGGCACTGGTCATTCCCGATCAGGCAAACACCATCAAGATCGCGATCGCGGATGCCGGTGACGGAATTCTGGACAGCAATCTACTGATCGCGGGCAACTCGGTGCAGACGGCCATTGTGGCCGGTGATGATACTGTTGAAGGGGTGGCTGGGGATACGATTTTCGCGGACTTGCTTGCCAATGATCAAAGCACCATTGGCGGCACACTCACCATCGTGGAAATCAACGGCCAACCTGTCGGCATCGGTGACACTGTCGGCCTTTCGACGGGCGAGAGCATCCTACTGACCGACACCGGCATGATTCTGGCCACCGCGACACAGAATGTCGGCAGCAACAGTCTGTCCTACACGGTACAGGACGCGGCGGGAAACACGGACGTCGCCTTTGTCACGCTGATCACGACCGCCCCCTGCTTTACTGCCGGGACGTTGATTGACACGCCCAACGGTAAGGTGGCGATTGACGCTCTGAAACCCGGTGACGAAGTGCTGACCTGTGACAACGGCGCGCAGCGCGTGCGCTGGGTCGGGCAAACGGAACGCCGCGCGGCGGGCGACGACGCGCCGGTCGTCTTTGACCGGAATGCTTGCGGCCGGCATGACGCGCTGGAATTGTCGCCAAATCATCGTGTACTGGTGTCGTCCCCGCTGGCGGAGTTATATTTCGCGAGCCATCAGGTTCTGGTCAAAGCCAAGGATCTGGTCAACGGGCGGACCATCCGGCGGCGGACCGACGGCGCGCCGGTGCATTACGTACACCTGCTGTTTGACCGCCACGAGATCATTCGTGGCAATGGCTTGCCAAGCGAGAGCTATCACCCTGGCGAGCAGACCCTTCAGAGCTTTGACACCGAGACGGAGGCCGAGTTGCAGCGCCTGTTTCCCGAGTTGTTCGAGACCGGCCCAGAGACCTATGGCCAGACCGCGCGTTATACCTTGCGCAGTTTTGAGGCGCGAGCGCTGCTGGGGGCAATCCCTTTGGAGAGCATCGCCGTGCATCCGTGAAAGGGGCTGTGCGCCGGTGCGCCACCGGGTAAAGTGACCGCATGATCATCTCGCCTGGCCGAAACTACATCTTTGTCCACATCCCCAAGACCGGTGGCACGTCCATGGCCCAGGCGCTGGAAAGCCGTGCCATGGCGGATGACATTCTGATCGGTGATACGCCCAAGGCCCGGCGCAGGCGAGCGCGGCTCAAGGGGCTTGTCGCGCAGGGACGCCTTTGGAAACATGCGACACTCAGCGATATCGACGGGCTTCTCTCGCCCCCTGAAATTGCTGATGCGTTCACCTTCACGCTGGTGCGCAACCCGTGGGATCGCATGGTCAGCTATTACCATTGGCTGCGCGGGCAAAGCTTTGATCACCCGGCGGTGCGACTTGCCGCTTCATGTGATTTCGGCGGATTTCTCGAGGCCCCCGAGACGCAGATCGCCTGGGCCGCACAACCCGCCCGGCATTACATGACCACGGCGGACGGGGTGGAACGCTGCACGCTCTATCTGCGGTTGGAGCATGTTGCCGAGGAGGCCGGGCCACTCTGGTCGCATCTGGGTTTTCGACTTGATCTGCCGCGTACGAACATGTCGGCGCGTGGGGCGTATCGCAGCTATTATTCTGACGATCAGGCCGCCATCGTGGCGCGAATCGCAGCCGAAGATATCACGCGATTTGGCTATCGGTTTTGATCACGCCTGTGTGTGATTGCATCCGCAATCCGGCCCAATACGGAGCGTTGTATCCGGCTGTTCACATGTCGAAAACGCTGCCCAATTCTCGCCACAAAGCAAGCAACAACCGAACACGTTAACCATTATTAAGGGTTGTGTTCGTGGTGTTGGGGCATCCGTCAGGCGGGCACGTTTGGCCAATGAGTGGACAAGTGAATGCTGGGTTGGAGTGATCTTGAACCAAACCGCGAGGCGGGGGCAACGGATGTGACCGGCGCACCGCAGGCCGCTCAGAGCGGGCTGTTGTCCGGGACGCGGGTCGCAACGGCGTTTGGCTGGCGTCCGGTTCAGGCGCTTGCGGCCGGGGATCGCGTGCTGACCTTCGACCACGGCCTGCAACCGCTCGCGGATGTGACCCGGCGCTTGGTCTGGACCGGGAGCACAGTCTGCCCGCAACGCTTTTGGCCGTTGGAGGTCGCGAGGGGCGTTCTGGGCAATCGTGGGCATTTCCGGATCATGCCGGGGCAGGCGGTCATGATCGAAAGCGACCTGGCCGAAGCCATGTATGGCGATCCCTTCGCGCTCTTGCCGGCACTTGCGCTCACGCAGATGACAGCGGTGGACCGCCGCCCGCCGCCCGATGGGGCCGAAGTCGTTTTGCTGCATTTCGAAGAAACGCAGGTGGTCTTTGCCGATCACGGTATGATGTTTCTTTGTCCGGCAACACGGAATCTGCTGGATTACGCGCTTGGCGCGGCACCCGACGACGTTTACGAAATTTTGTCTCCGGCCGACGCGCAGCGCCTGATTGCCGCGATTGACGGGGCTGGGGCCATACCGTCGCCCGTGGAGGGGCTGGATGGGGCGTGACCCGCTGTCAGCCGTTATTTGATCAAATATTGTTTCGCCTCTGGTCAACCCGGCGGTCGCGCATCAATGTCAGCCTCATTGACCTGTCAAGTCGGAGGACTCATGCCGAACCGACCTATTCGCATCGCCATAAACGGGTTTGGCCGGATCGGCCGGACATTGCTGCGCATTCTCATGCGTGAGGGCAGCGATTTCGAACTCGTCTGTATCAACGACATTGAGCCGCTCGCCACCTGCGCCTACCTGTTTCAATACGACAGCGTTTTCGGGCCATGGCCGGGACAGGTCAGCACGCGCGACGGTGTCTTGGTCGTCGATGGCCAGGAAATTCCCTTTCACGCCGAACGCGACTTGCGTGTGCTGGATCTGTCGGATGTCGACCTGGTGCTGGAATGCACCGGCATGGGTGGCAAACGGGCGATGGCCGAGCGCGGGATTGAGGCAGGCGCGCGCGCTGTGCTGGTATCGGGCCCGTCGGCGGAGGCGGACGTCACACTGGTGATGGGGGCGAATGACGACGATCTGGCTGATCAGCGGATTATCTCCAACGCGTCCTGCACCACCAACGCGCTCGCCCCGCTGGCGCGGTTGCTGGACGAGGCTTATGGCATCGTCAGCGGCCAGATGACCACGGTGCATTGCTATACCGGCAGCCAGCCGACGGTGGACAAACCCCGCGACCGGCCCGAGCGCAGTCGCGCCGCCGCGCTCTCGATGGTGCCAACCACCACAAGTGCGCAACACCAGACCGGCCTTGTTCTGCCCGGCCTGAAAGACCGGATCGAGGCCCGGGCGATCCGTGTGCCGACGGCTAGCGTCTCTTGCATCGACCTGACGCTCCAGACACGCGATGCTGTGAGCGTGGAGGCCGTCAACGCGATGCTGCACAGCGCCGCGCAGACCCATCACTGGCTGGGATGGACCGACGCGCCACTGGTCTCGTCTGACCTGCGCGGACGACCCGAAAGCGTGATCGTGAGCGGCCCGCAGACCTCAGTCTCGACTGGCGGACTGCTCAGGGTCTTTGGCTGGTATGACAATGAATGGGGGTTTTCGTGCCGGATGCTCGATATGGTCCGGCGGATCGGGCGGCGGGACTGAGCCCGCCGCGCGCCGTCATTTGCGCAGTCTCACATTGGAAAACCCGAGACCCTGAAGCCGCGCAACCCCACGATCCAACTGAGTCTGCGTCTGGAAGGGCCCGGCGAGGACCAGCGTAAGTTCGCGGCCGTCCCGGGTCAGTGTCCCGCGCCGCGCGGGCAGGCCCGATCGGGCGATCTTTTGCGCTGCCGCTTTGCCTTGCGTCGCATCGGCAAAGATCCCGGCCTGTGCGTATCTGTGGCTGGCGGATGGTACGGCTTCGGGGGCAGAGCGCGTCGATACCGTGGCGTTGTCGGTCGACTGCGCGGCGGCGGTGCGGGTCACCGCCGCGCCGCGCCGCGCGGTTTGCGGATCGGACAGCACGCGGCCCTGCGTGGCGACCCGGACGCCTGCGGCACGCTGTTCCTCGAAGCTGGTGAACGGCGGCTGCAGGCCTGGATATTTGTGGATCACGTCCCCGCCCGTGCGCCTGTCGATCAGGCGACGCGGCACGGTGTTGGTCCACATCACCTCCATCCGGGCCTTGCCCTCAAAGGTTTGATGCGCGCGCTGCGGGTTGAGACGGTCATCCTCCCAAACCGGCTTCATGCCTTGTGGCACATAGACACCGGCGCGGCTGCGCTGCTGCGATTCGTATACACTGCGCGGCGCGACCCGGGTGCCCGGCGGAACGATGTCCGGCGTCGCGACGCTGCCGACCGCAGGCAAGGCGGCAACCCGCCCGGGGGCACGGGAGACATAGGTGACGTGCGCCGTTCGCTGCGGTCCGCAGCGGACCGGAGAGCCGCTATGCTGCACCATGTAGGCCGCCGAAACCCCGGTCGCGTTGGCGCAGGCGGTACGGCTTGGATCGGGCGGCGTGATGACCCGGGCGCGTTTTGCCTGGGGCGGTGCCGCGGGGGCAGGGGCCGCAACCGGCCGCGGTGTTGATGCCGGGGTGGGTGCGGCTGCCGCCGGGGCAGGCGCGCGGCGCACCGTGCGCACCGGAGTTGCGGTCGTGCGCGGGCGTTGGGCCTGCGGCACGGCGCGGGGCGCGGGCGTGGCGGTGGCCGCCTGCTGGCGCGGGGCCTGCGTGGTCGACTGCTCACGCGGTTTCGGCGCGGCTTCAGGCGCGGCGCGGGCCGTCAGGGTCGGTTGGAACCCGCAGAGTGGCTCCCGGTCGCGCGTCATGCGCGGCACCCAGCTTACATTGCCCGCAACCCCCGCACGCACAAAGACGCAGCCATTGCTGTCGACATATTGCCGACCGTCATAGGAACTGGGCGGAAATTCCGCAGGTATCGGCGTGTCGCGCAACGATTGTGCGCCCGCATGCCCCCCCCACAGAGCGCTGACGGCGAAGGTCAACAAGACAAACTTTTTCAAAGACATGTAACCCCCGGTTCAATCCTTCGGATCGTGCCTTATTTTTGCCGCCTAGTAAACAGTTATTGGCTTATTTTGTGCCGAACATCCTGTCACCCGCATCCCCTAGTCCCGGCACGATATATCCTTTGTCGTTCAGCCGTTCGTCGAGTGCGGCTGTTGTGATCGGCACGTCGGGATGCGCTTGGTTCATCCGCGCGACACCTTCCGGGGACGCGAGCAGGCACAGAAAGCGGATATCTCGTGCGCCCTTCGCCTTGAGCATCGCCACCGCCGCCGCAGAGGAATTGCCAGTTGCCAGCATCGGGTCGACTACGATGGTCCGGCGCTTTTCCATGCCAGCCGGCAGCTTGGCGTAATACTCGACAGGTTTGAGCGTCGCCTCGTCACGGTATAGTCCGATAAAACCGACGCGGGCCGATGGGATGAGATCGAGCATCCCGTCCAAAAGCCCGTTGCCCGCCCTCAATATCGACACGAGCGCCAGTTTCGGTCCGGCCAGCACCGGGGCGTCCATCCCGACCAGCGGGGTCGTTATGCGCGCGGTCGTGAGTTCTAGGTCGCGCGTCACCTCGTAGGCCAGAAGCTGGCTGATCTCGCGCAACAATTGCCGAAATGGCGCGGTTGGCGTGTCTGCCTTACGCATCAGGGTCAGCTTGTGCTGCACCAGCGGGTGGGTGACGATGGTCAGGTGATCGGACATGCGGCGGGCTCCGGTCTGCGGGGGCGTGCTCTCCTGTGTTCCAGAAAAGAACGCGCAGGGCAACGCCGGGATTGCGGCGAGGCGCGGCAAGGTGCAAGCTGCCCTTGCATGATTGACGCCGCGTGATATGGATGAAGCCGATATAGTTTAGCATTAAACTAAATTCGCGGCAGGGAGGGTGGCCATGACCGACAACCAGAACGATGCCCCGCGTCAGGCGGCGCTCGACTACCATGAATTCCCCAAGCCCGGAAAGCTGGAGATCCGCGCCACCAAGCCAATGGCCAATGGCCGCGATCTCGCGCGTGCCTATTCTCCGGGCGTCGCCGAGGCTTGTCTCGAGATCAAGACAGACCCCAAAACCGCCAGCCGCTACACCGCGCGGGGCAATCTTGTGGGGGTCGTCACCAATGGCAGTGCGGTTCTGGGTCTTGGAAACATAGGCGCACTCGCCTCCAAGCCGGTGATGGAGGGCAAGGCCGTGCTCTTCAAGAAATTCGCCAATATCGACTGTTTCGACATCGAGCTGGATGAAACCGACCCCGAAAAACTGGCTGAAATCGTCTGCGCTCTCGGCCCCACATTCGGCGCGATCAACCTAGAAGACATAAAGGCCCCGGATTGTTTCATCGTTGAACGAATTTGCCGAGAGCGGATGGACATCCCCGTTTTTCATGATGACCAGCACGGCACGGCCATTGTCGTGGGGGCGGCGGCAACCAACGCGCTGCATGTTGCGGGCAAGCGGTTCGAGGATATCAAGATCGCGTCGGCAGGCGGCGGCGCGGCGGGGATCGCCTGCCTCAACATGCTTCTCAAGCTTGGGGTGAAGCGCGAGAATATCTGGCTCTGCGATATTCACGGGCTCGTCTATGAGGGCCGAGCCGAGGACATGAACCCCGAAAAGGCGGCATTCGCGCAGAACAGTGATCTGCGCACGTTGGAGGACGTGATCGCCGACGCGGATCTGTTCCTCGGGCTGTCCGGCCCCAATGTCGTGACCCCCGAGATGGTGCGCAGCATGGCCAAGCAGCCGATTGTCTTTGCGCTTGCCAATCCGAACCCCGAGATCATGCCCGATGCCGCGCGCGCGGCGGTGCCGGATGCCATCATCGCTACGGGGCGGTCGGATTTTCCCAATCAGGTCAACAACGTGCTGTGTTTCCCGTTCATCTTTCGCGGGGCGCTCGACGTGGGCGCGACCGAGATCAACGACTCGATGCAGGTGGCCTGCGTGCAGGGGATCGCCGAACTGGCCCGCGCCTCGACAAGCGCCGAAGCGGCGGCGGCCTATCGTGGCGAGCAGATGACCTTTGGCGCGGATTACCTGATCCCCAAGCCGTTCGATCCGCGCCTGTCGGGCATTGTGTCCTCGGCGGTGGCCCGCGCTGCGATGGAGACGGGTGTGGCCGCGCGTCCGATTGCCGATCTGGAGCAATACAAGGCCGATCTGGATGCCAGCGTGTTCAAGTCGGCCCTGCTGATGCGCCCGGTCTTCGAGGCTGCCCGCACCGCCGCCCGGCGCATCGTCTTTGCCGAGGGCGAGGATGAGCGCGTGTTGCGCGCTGCGCAGGCGATTATCGAGGAGACCACCGAGCAGCCGATCCTGATCGGTCGCCCCGAGGTGATCGCCCGGCGCTGCGAGCGGGCAGGGCTCTCGATCCGTCCCGAGCGCGACTTCAACATCGTGAACCCGGAAAACGACCCGCGCTACCGCGACTACTGGGAAACCTATCACCGCGTCATGGCACGGCGCGGTGTCACCCCCGATCTGGCCCGCGCGATCATGCGCACCAACACAACCGCAATCGGCGCGGTCATGGTGCAGCGCGATGAGGCCGATTGCCTGATCTGCGGGACGTTCGGGGAATTCCGCTGGCACATGAATTACGTCAATCAGGTGCTGGGCAACGAGATGTATCACCCGCATGGTGCGCTAAGCATGGTCATTCTCGAGGATGGGCCGCTCTTTATCGCCGATACACATGTTCGAGTGCGCCCTGAGCCGGCCGATCTGGCGGAGACGGCGATCGGCGCTGCGCGCCATGTCCGACGCTTTGGGATTGCGCCCAAGGTCGCGTTCTGCTCGCAATCGCAATTCGGCAATCAGCAGGATGAAGGCGGTAAGCGTCTGCGCGCGGCCTTGGCCCTGCTTGACGAAGCGCCGCGCGATTTCAGCTATGAGGGCGAGATGAACATCGACGCGGCCCTTGACCCCGAGTTGCGCGAGCGGCTTTTGCCCGGCAACCGGATGGAGGGGGCGGCGAATGTACTGATCTTCGCCAATTCTGATGCCGCGTCCGGGGTGCGCAACATCCTCAAGATGAAGGCCGGCGGGCTTGAGGTTGGGCCGATCCTGATGGGGATGGGCAACCGCGCGCATATCGTGACGCCGTCAATCACCGCGCGGGGGCTGCTGAACATGGCGGCGATCGCGGGAACTCCGGTGGCGCACTACGGATAGAATCGCGGATTTGCAGTAAAATATTTGCACATTTGCAAATCCGTCTCAGCGTTTGAGCTGTGCGCATAAAATCTTGAGGTTTGCAAAAATTTGCAGACCCTAAACCCAGATTTCTGCAAAATTTCTGCGGCCTTGTGTCCCGAGGTCATCCATGACGCTTGCCCGACGGCAGGGTGATCCGTAACACATGTGCAACGGATCGGAGGAGGATACGATGGGATACAATGAGGTTTATGACCGCTCTATAGCGGACCCCGAAGGCTTCTGGATGGGCGAGGCCGACAAGATTGACTGGGTTCAGAAACCCTCCAAGGCGCTCTTCGACGACAATGCCCCGATTTATGAATGGTTCAGCGACGGGCTGGTGAATACCTGCTGGAACGCGGTCGACCGGCATGTCGAGGCCGGGCACGGTGCGCAGGCGGCGATCATCCACGACAGCCCGGTCACCGGCACCAAGCATCGGATCAGCTATGCGCAGCTGCGCAGCCGCGTGGCGCGCTTGGCAGGCGCGCTGCGCGCCAAGGGCGTGGAAAAGGGCGACCGGGTCATCATCTACATGCCGATGGTGCCCGAGGCGCTTGAGGCGATGCTGGCCTGCGCGCGGATCGGCGCGGTGCATTCCGTGGTGTTCGGCGGGTTCGCCGCGCACGAGTTGGCGGTGCGCATCGACGATTGCGCGCCTAAGGCGATCATAGCGGCCTCCTGCGGGATCGAGCCGGGGCGCGTGGTGCATTACAAACCGCTGCTGGACGGTGCCATCGAGCAGGCCGCGCACAAGCCTGAATTCTGCGTCATCTTCCAGCGCGAGGAAGAGGTGGCCAAGCTTATCGACGGCCGCGACTATGACTGGCACGCCTTCCAATACGGGGTCGAGCCTGCAGACTGTGTGCCGGTCGAGGGCAACCACCCGGCCTATATCCTCTACACCTCCGGCACCACCGGCGCGCCCAAGGGCGTGGTGCGCCCCACCGGCGGGCACCTGGTGGCGCTCAACTGGACGATGAAGAACATCTACAATGTCGATCCGGGCGAGGTGTTCTGGGCGGCCTCTGACGTGGGTTGGGTCGTCGGCCACAGCTATATCTGCTACGCGCCGCTGATCCATGGCAACACCACCATCGTCTTCGAGGGCAAGCCTGTTGGCACGCCGGATGCAGGTACCTTCTGGCGGGTGATTTCCGAGCATAAGGTGAAGAGTTTCTTCACCGCCCCCACGGCCCTGCGCGCGATCAAGCGCGATGACCCTGAGGCGAAGGAACTGGCAAACTACGACATTTCCTGCCTGCGCGCGCTCTATCTGGCCGGGGAACGCGCCGATCCCGATACGATCAACTGGGCCGCCGAAAAGATGGGCGTGCCAGTCTATGACCACTGGTGGCAGACCGAAACCGGCTGGACCATCGCCGGTAACCCGGTCGGGATAGAGGCGCTGCCCGTCAAGGTCGGCTCACCCACCGTGGCGATGCCGGGCTATGACGTGCAGATCCTCGATGAGGGCGGGCACGAGGTGCCGCCCGGAACGCTCGGCGCCATCGCGGTCAGGCTGCCGCTGCCTCCCGGCACGCTGCCGACCCTGTGGAACGCCGAAGACCGCTACCGCAAATCCTATCTCAACACCTTCCCCGGATATTACGAGACCGGCGATGCGGGGATGAAGGATGAAGACGGATATCTGTGGATCATGGCGCGCACCGATGACGTGATCAACGTCGCCGGTCACCGCCTCAGCACCGGCGCGATGGAAGAGGTTCTGGCAAGCCACCCGGATGTGGCCGAATGCGCCGTGATCGGGGTCAGCGATACGCTCAAGGGGCAGGCCCCGGTTGGCTTTGTCTGCCTGACCAAGGGCGTGAACCGCCCCTATGCCGAGGTCACCGCCGAATGCGTCAAGCTGATCCGCGATCAGATCGGGCCCGTGGCTGCGTTCAAGATGGCCGTGGTGGTGGATCGTCTGCCCAAGACGCGCTCGGGCAAGATTCTGCGCGCGATCATGGTCAAGATCGCCGACAGCCAGGATTACAAGATGCCTGCGACGATCGACGATCCGGCCATTCTGGACGAGATCCGCGAGGCATTGCAGGGCATCGGCCTCGCGAAATAAGCGGACGCGCGCCGGGAATGCCCGGCGCGCGTCGTGTCATCAGGCCGCTGCGCGGTCCATGTCGCGCAAGGCGGAGAGCATGTGTTCGGCCACTGCCGCAGAGGAATCTGGGTTCTGCCCGGTGACGATCCGGTCGTCGCGCACAGCAAAGCCGCAGAAATCCTCGACCCCGCATTCGAACTCAGCGCCTTGCGCGCGCAGGGCGTCTTCGAGCAGGTAGGGCACGACATCGGAGAGGCCCGCCGCACGTTCTTCGGAATTGGTGAAGCCGTTGACGCGCCGCCCCTTGATCAGCGGTGTGCCGTCGCTCAGCGTGGCGTCGATCAGACCGGCCGGGCCGTGGCAGACGGCCCCGACAACGCCCCCCTGTTCATAGACAGCCGCGATCGCCTTGGCGACGGCAGGAGTCTGGCGCAGGTCCCACATGGTGCCATGCCCGCCGGGCAGGAACACCGCGTCATAACGCGACGCGTCCACCTTGGTGACGGCGGCGGTGTCGTCCAGATCGTTCATGGCCTGCGTGTCCTGCATGAAGCGCGTCACGGCCTCGGGTCGGGCGCTCGGGTCGTCGTCCGAGGACGGGTCTGCCGGGGGGCGACCGCCAAGCGGGCTGGCCAGATCGACCTCATAGCCAGCATCGCGGAACGCCCAGTAGGGCACCGCCATCTCTTCCCAGAAGAACCCGGTCGGCGCACCGTCCTCTCCCATGCGGTCGCAGGATGTGAGGATCATCAGTATACGTGTCATATGAACACTCCTTTTCAGTTCGGTTGGTAGTGCAGCACCCGGGGCCTAGCCATGGGCGTGATCGGTGTTGCGCGGGTCCATCATGCCCGCCTTGATGCCATGACGGATCAGGACGAGGTTGACCGGATAGGCGGCGAGCAGCCCGCAACTCAGCGACACGATCATCGAGGACCAGAACAACACTTGGGTTGGGCCCGCGCTGCCTGCAAGCGTCAGGTCCACGCCAATCGCCACGATCTCCATGACGGCGATGCTCGGGGTCTCCGAATAGATCGCATCGCGGGCGGCCTGACCAAAGCCTGTGCCCTCTTGCATCAGCGGGCCGACGGTGAGCGCGAAACCCGCAGAGTAGGCAAAGGCAAAGGTGATGAGCGCGGTCGCCGTGGTTGGCGTGGCCAGGATTCCGACCGCGAGCGTAAGGCCCACGATCTCGCCCAGCCCGCAGCCGGAATAGCAATGCGCCACCGAGCGCGCGGCGCGGCGCCATTGGCCGTCGGCGGCGATCTCCTTGCGGCCCGACCACCAGTAGACGGCGAGGCCCAGAGGCCCCGAATAGACCACCGTGAGCGCCCAGACCCATTTCATCAGGGGCATGAGATGCGCGTTGCGCGTTCTCAGATCCCGGATCACGAGGGCGAGGCTGGGCAGCATCAGCGCGGCCCATGCCACCAGAAACCATGGGCTTTGCAGGATCGTGTCGAGTGCTGTGTAGCTCTGTGCCATCCCCCGCCACGTAAGAAGGTACGCAGGTCTTTAAACCCCGGGGCAGACGTGGAGCGAATATGCGCTGATCAGGCTGTTACTGGATCAACCCGCCAGCCGAGCTGGTTCGGTTATTGTGAAATACCCCGCACGGAATGTCCGCGCGGGGCCGAGAACCCGGCAAGCCGGGCATGGCGCTGCACGTTTCAGGAGTTCTGTTCGGTCAAAACCGTTACCGTGACGGGGCTGGGGCGCAGACTGGTCAACGCGTTCGGATCACCCTGCACGCGCGCCTCGCGATCCTGATACACAACGATCCCCGTGATGATCAGCCCTCCGAGAAGGACCAACCGGAGGCTATTCGCAAACTGCATGACCGTGCTCCTGTTTGATGTGACGTGACAGACCTGCGCGCGGCAGATGACATCACGCTGGACCCGGAGCACCAAGACAGGCAATAACGCGGCGGTGATATCCGATAACACGGCCTGTTTTTCGCCGGCAGACGGTTTATTTGAAGCTCATGAGATGTATCATGCGCCTTCACCCGTTTGTCCGTGCCGCCTGTCTGGTCCTTGTCATGTCCACGCCGTCCCTTGCCGATGATCCCGACGGCTATGCACCGCCGCCGCTTGACGGGTATCGCTTCTTCACCGATCAGGTGATGGGCGGCGTGTCCGAGGGCGAGGCCCGCATCGAACGATCGGGCGAGACGCGCTATCTGCGCCTGACCGGCACGGTCAGCACCGCAAATCGCGGTGGCTTCATCCAGGCGCGCGTCGATCTCGACACCGCATTTCCCGAGGATGCACAGGGTGTTGTGCTGCGGGTCCGGGGGACGGGCGGGCGCTATTTCGTCCATCTGCGGACGCGGGGCACCGTGCTGCCCTAGCAATATTATCAGGCCGGGTTCGAGGTGACATCCGACTGGCAGGAACTCCGCGTTCCCTTTACCGCCTTCGTGCCGTCGGGGGCGCTCTTGCGGGATACGCCGGACCCCGCGAGCGTCACCAGCCTTGCGGCAGTGGCCTATGGCCGCGATCATCAGGCAGATCTGTCGTTCCGATGGGTCGGGGTCTATTGAGCGATGTGCTCCGGCGGGGCTCTGCAGACGTCAGGTGAATTGCTCGCGCAGCAGCCTTTCCTCCAGACCATGGCCTGGATCGAACATAATTCGGTGTGCGACACGGGTCTCTGATCGGATTTCCACCCAAAGCACATTTTCGACCCATCGGCTGTCGGCATCCGCCATGACCGGACGCTTTTCGGGGTCGATCACATCGAAACGAACCTGCGCTGTTTTCGGCAACAGCGCCCCGCGCCAGCGACGCGGGCGAAACGCCGCCACCGCCGTCAGGGCAAGCACGTCCGAACCGATTGGCAGGATCGGACCGTGCGCGCTGTTGTTATAGGCCGTAGATCCGGCGGGTGTGGCGACGAGCGCACCATCGCAGACCAGCTCTTCCAGCCGCAGACGACCGTCGATGCTGATCCGCAGCTTGGCCGCTTGCGGGCCTGCGCGCAACAAGGACACCTCGTTGATCGCCAGCGCCTCGTGTATCGTGCCGTCAGGGGATTCCGCCTTCATGCTCAGAGGGTTGATGACCTCTTCTTCTGCAGCCGAGAGCCGCTCGATCAGGTCAGTTTCGCTGTATTCATTCATCAAAAAGCCAACGGTGCCGCGGTTCATGCCGTAAACCGGTGCGTCGAGACCTTGGGTGCGGTGCAGCGTGTGCAGCATGAACCCGTCACCGCCAAGCGCCACGATGACATCCGCGTCCTCCTCAGAGACATGCCCAAAGCGCGCAACAAGCGCCGCGCGGGCTGTCTGCGCTACGGGCATGTCGCTGGCAACAAAAGCGATCTTGCGGCTCATGCCAAAGTCCTGTTTCCCAAAGGCGATGCACTGGCGCGGATCGAACCACAATTCCCGCGCCAAGACCAGCCGTGCCGGTCCTGCAATTGAATTCGTCGCTTTACATTCTTTCAAAACGGACGAGTTTCCTTTAGGAAATCGAAAATTCACCCTCTGCCGGAGTTGTTCAAATGCCCCATGACGGAAATCAGCCTGTAGCGGATCAAGGCTTTTTCACTGAATCTCTCGCCTCGCGCGATCCCGATCTCTTTGGCGCGATCCGTCAGGAACTGGGTCGTCAGCGCGACGAGATCGAGCTGATTGCCAGCGAGAACATCGTCTCTGCCGCCGTGATGGAGGCGCAGGGCAGCGTGATGACCAACAAATACGCCGAAGGATACCCCGGGCGGCGCTATTACGGTGGCTGTCAATATGTCGATATCGCAGAGAATCTCGCCATCGAGCGCGCCTGCGAACTGTTCGGCTGCGGCTTTGCCAACGTGCAGCCCAATTCGGGCAGCCAAGCCAATCAGGGCGTGTTCACCGCGCTGTTGCAGCCGGGCGATACCATTCTAGGCATGAGCCTCGATGCCGGTGGGCACCTGACGCACGGTGCCGCCCCCACCCAGTCGGGCAAGTGGTTCAACGCCATTCAGTACGGCGTGCGCCGCGAGGACAACCTGATCGACTATGACCAGGTGCAGGCACTTGCCACCGAGCATCAGCCCAAGCTGATCATCGCCGGTGGTTCGGCGATCCCGCGCCGGATCGACTTTGCCAAGATGCGGGAAATCGCTGATTCCGTTGGGGCGTATCTGCATGTGGACATGGCGCATTTTGCCGGTCTGGTGGCGGCGGGCGAGCATCCCAGCCCGTTCCCGCACGCGCATGTGGCGACCACGACGACGCACAAGACGTTGCGCGGACCGCGTGGCGGCATGATCCTGACGAATGACGAGGCGCTGGCCAAGAAATTCAACTCGGCGATCTTTCCGGGTATTCAGGGCGGGCCGCTGATGCATGTGATCGCGGCCAAGGCCGTGGCCTTTGGCGAGGCGCTGCGACCGGAATTCAAGAGCTACATTCAACAGGTCGTCAAGAACGCGCAGGCACTGTCGGATCAGTTGATCAAGGGTGGGCTGGATACCATCACCCATGGCACCGACACCCATGTCGTGCTGGTCGATCTGCGTCCCAAGGGCGTCACCGGCAATATCGTCGACAAGGCGCTGGGCCGGGCGCATATCACCTGCAACAAGAACGGGGTGCCGTTCGACCCGGAAAAACCGACTGTCACCAGCGGCATCCGCCTCGGGTCTCCGGCGGGCACGACACGCGGCTTCGGCGAGGCGGAGTTCCGCCAGATCGCAGATTGGATCATCGAGGTGGTCGATGGCCTTGCCGCGAATGGCGAAGAGGGAAATGCGGCGGTCGAGTCCAAGGTGAAGGCCGAGGTCGCGGAACTTTGCGCGCGCTTCCCGCTCTACCCCAGCCTCTGAGGCGTAACGCCTTATGATCAGACCCGCGCGACCAGCCCGTCGCGCGGGTTTTTCTTTTCGGATCAGGTGTTTTGTCTATTGCTTACCCTGCGCCTTGCCAGCGGATGAGGGCATAGATCAACCCGCCCAGAACCAGCAGGTTGAGCACGATCCCCCCCAAGAGGCGCAGGATCGCAGTCTTGCGCGCCTCGGCCGGGTCAAGCGTGTCGAGATGGCGATGCATGTCGGTGAAGGCGTTGTTTACGCCCGACATGTCCAGCACCCGGGCGAGCTTGGGGTGGGCCATCCAATCCTGCGCGCCAAGAATGATCTGACCGGCGCGCCGCTGGCGGCGGGGCAGACGCCGCCCGGCGCGGCGCAATTGCCGCTCAAGCGTCGCGCCGCGCAGGCGCATCCTGTCCGACAGCGCGGTTTGCAGCCGTGTTACCTTTGTCTGAAACTCTTCTGTATCAATCACTTGGACGCCCCTTTGACAGTAGTGTAGCGGTCCGGTGCTGGCCGCTCAAGGGGGCTGGTCATTGAGCGGGTGGGGCGATATTCAAGGGCGATGTTGAACCGGATCGAACATGGCGCGCCGACCGACGGGCCGGGATTGGTGATCGTTCACGGGCTTTATGGCTCGGGGCGGAACTGGGGCGTGATCGCGAAACGCCTGTCGGACAAACGGCATGTGGTCGCGGTCGATCAACGCAATCACGGGGCAAGCCCCTGGTTTGACACGCAGTCTTACGAGGACATGGCCGCCGATCTGGCCGAGGTGATCCAGGATACCGGCGCGCCCTGCGACGTGCTGGGGCATTCGATGGGGGGAAAGGCGGCGATGGTGCTGGCGCTGAGCCGGCCCGATCTGGTAAACAGCCTGATCGTGGCAGATATTGCGCCTGTTGCCTATGAGCACACCCAGATGCAGTATATCGAGGCGATGAAAGCGGTGGACCTGTCACGGGTCGAGCGGCGCTCTGACGCCGCCGAGCAATTGCGCGAGACGGTGGACAACCCCGCGCTTGTGCCATTCTTCTTGCAGGCAATCGACGTGACCGAGAAACGCTGGCTGCTGAACCTCGACACGCTGGCGCGCGAGATGCCGAAAATCCTGAGCTTTCCCGAGATATCAGGTGCTTACGACGGGCGCACCCTGTTCCTGAGCGGCGCGGAGTCGGATTATGTCGGGCACGCGCATCGCGACCGGATCAAGGCGCTGTTCCCGGCGGCGCAGTTCGCCAAAATCCCCGGCGCGGGGCATTGGCTGCATGCTGAGAAGCCGCGGGAATTCGAGGCGGCGGTGCGTGTGTGGCTGGACGGCTGAATGCGCTGATCAGCCGTCCTCGTAGAGCATTTTCGTCACCACGTAAGTCACCGGAAAGGCCGCGACGAAGCCGAGTGCTGCGGCGATCAGGATCGGGATCAGCGTGTCCTGTCCGATCACGAGAGCCGCGATGACGGCGGACCCCGCGAGTGTGGAGCCGATGAAAAGATGCAGGATAAAGCCAAGGCGCAGCATGGGGGTCTCCGGGTCTGAGGATCGTTGCGGCGATTTTTAGGCGCAGTTTTGGGTGCGCGCTTTGATCTGGGTCACGATTGTCCGGATTTACAGGCGTGGGTCGAGCGGGGTATCCTTTTCGGATAGCGACATGCGGGAGAGGCCCCATCACCGATAAACGCAGCCATGTGGACAAGGTCCTCGAACAGTCGCAATCCGCCTCAGCCCCGGCGCGGTCGCGGGTGGTGGCGTCGTGGCGGCGCTCGATGGTGCAGCACGGGCTGGACCCCGCAGAGCGGCGCGCGCCCGAGCGGGTAGAGGCGGCCGAGTTGCGGCAGCGGCAGGCCGGGCTGGAGCAGTTCCTGCAAGTGGCCGCGCCGAAGCTGGATCAACTCTTCGGGTTGCTGGGGCATTCTGGCTGTGCGGTGCTGCTGACCGATGCCGAGGGGGTGGTGCTGGATCAGCGCTGTGCCGAGGGAGATGCGTCGATCTTCGAGGATTGGGGGCTGTGGCAGGGGGCCGACTGGTCCGAGGCCGCCGAGGGCACCAACGGGATCGGCACCTGCATTGCCGAGGATCGCCGCGTCATCATCCATCGCGACGAGCATTTCCTGGCGCGCAACACCGCGATGAGCTGCATGGACGCGCCGATCTACGGGGCGGACGGGCGGATCATGGCGGCGCTTGACGTGTCCTCGGCGCGGTCGGATCAGACCGAGGCGTTCAACCGGCTGATCGGCGCAATGGTGGCGCAGACCGCGCGGCAGATCGAGGCCGACAATTTCCGCGCCGCCTATCCGCGCGCCCGCATCCTCTATGCCGACCATGACGACAGCGAGGCGGCGATGCTGCTGGCCGTCGATGGCGACGATATCGTCGTTGGGGCCACGCGCGCGGCGCGCAAGGCATTCGGTCTGGGGCAGGCGGCGGCGATCCGCCCGGTGCCCGCAGGCGACATTTTCGGTCGTGAGGACGGGCCGCGCGGCTTTGAGAAGGCCGAGCGCGCGGCAGTGATTCGGGCGCTGGCGCGGGCCGGGGGTAATGTCTCGGAGGCCGCGCGCGCGCTCGGGATCGGACGCGCGACGCTCTATCGGCGGATGAAACGGCTGGGTGTCAACGAAAGCACTGGCGACCTGTCTCAGGATTGAGACAGGTTCGCCCGCCCGCCCCCAGCGCATGGGGTGACGCGGGGTGCAGGGGTGCGCAGGGTGGCCTCATTCCCCGGCGGAGGACCGGGGACAACCGGAGGAAACCAATGAACGAGATGACACAGGTGGCGGGCCAGCAGGGCGCGCCCTTCAAATCCCATTACGACAATTTCATCGGCGGCGCATTCGTGCCCCCCGTGAACGGGCGCTATTTCGAGAACGTCACCCCGATCACCGGTGCGGTGGTGTGCAAGGTGGCCCGCTCGGACGCGGCGGATGTGGAGCTGGCGCTTGATGCCGCCCACGCCGCGAAAGAGGCCTGGGGACGGACATCCGCCGCTGAGCGGTCGAACATCCTGCTGAAGGTCGCCGATGTGATGGAGGCCAATCTGGAGCTTATCGCGCTGGCCGAGACATGGGACAACGGCAAGCCCATCCGCGAGACGATGGCCGCCGATATTCCGCTGGCGGTCGATCATTTCCGCTATTTCGCGGGCGTGCTGCGCGGTCAGGAAGGCAGCATGTCCGAGATCGACCATGATACGGTCGCCTACCATTTCCACGAGCCGCTTGGCGTCGTGGGGCAGATCATCCCGTGGAACTTCTCGATCCTGATGGCGGCGTGGAAGCTCGCGCCGGCGCTGGCGGCGGGCAATTGCATCGTGCTAAAACCGGCGGAACAGACGCCTGCCGCGATCATGGTGCTGGCCGAACTGATCGACGACCTGCTGCCGCCCGGCGTGCTGAACATCGTCAACGGTCTGGGGGCCGAGGTGGGGGCGCCGCTGGCGAGATCGCCGCGTATCGCCAAGATTGCCTTTACCGGCTCGACCGAGACGGGGCGCAAGATCATGCAGGCCGCGACCGAGAACCTCATTCCCGTCACGCTGGAACTGGGGGGCAAGTCGCCCAACATCTTCTTTTCCGACGTGATGGCGCAGGACGACGCATTCCTTGACAAGGCGGTCGAGGGCTTCGTGCTTTTCGCCTTCAACCAAGGCGAAGTCTGCACCTGCCCGAGCCGCGCACTCATCCAAGAGGATATCTACGAGGAGTTCATCACCCGCTGCATCGCCCGCGTGATGGCGATCAAACAGGGCGATCCGCGCGACCCCGAGACGATGGTGGGTGCGCAGGCAAGCGCCGAACAGCAGGACAAGATCATGTCCTATCTGACCATCGGTGTCGAAGAGGGGGCCGAGGTGCTGGTCGGCGGGGAGGCTGCGCGTTTTGATGGCGACCTCTCGGGGGGCTATTACGTGCAGCCCACGATCCTGAAGGGGCACAACAAGATGCGGGTGTTTCAGGAAGAAATCTTTGGCCCCGTGGTCAGTGTCACCACCTTCAAGGATGAGGCCGAGGCATTGGCCATCGCCAATGATACGATGTACGGGCTTGGTGCCGGGGTCTGGACCCGCGACGGCAGCCGCGCCTACCGCTTTGGCCGCGCAATCGAGGCGGGGCGTGTCTGGGTCAACAACTATCACGCCTATCCGGCGCATGCGGCCTTTGGCGGCTACAAGCAATCGGGCGTCGGGCGTGAGAACCACAAGATGATGCTCGACCACTATCAGCAGACCAAGAACATGCTGGTCAGCTACAATCCCAACAAGCTTGGCTTTTTCTGAGTTGTCCGGGTAACGAGTGCAGGCCGCCGGAGGCATCCGGCGGCCTTTTTTCGTCTGCGTCGAAGGGGGTGTGCACGCTCGTTCTGCGGGCTATAAACACCACAGGACGAACAGGAGAAACGCAAGATGAAATGGGCGATGATGGGCCTTGTGGCCTGCATGGGGCTGGCGGGTTGCGAGACGGTGCAGGGGGCCGGGCGCGACCTGCAAAAGGCGGGTCGCGCGGTGGAACAGGCCGCAGATTAAGCCGGTCTCAGACCTCGGGTTTCGACGGATCTGGGATCAGGCCGCCCTCACGGGTGTGATCGAAATTCGGGTCCTTGCGCTTGACCCGGCGCGAGATCAGATAGGCCAGCGGCCAGGCGGCGAGCGCGCCCACGGCGGCGGCCCCGCCGATGGCGGGCCAGTTGTAGTAGCCAAGTGCCATGACTGCGATGAGAAGCCCGCCGACGGTGACGGGCCCGGTGGCGAGGGTGAGATACAGGCTCAGACGGTCCATGATGGTCCTCCTTTCGCTGTCCCCTAAAGGTGGGGACCGGGGAGGGGCCGTGTCAAGGGGGGCGCTAGATGCGCTTCTTGACGAACTCCGTCAGGATCACGATGCGCTGGCCCTCGACGCGGCCTTCGATATGGGCCGGATTATCGGGCACCAGCGAGATGCCGCGCACCGCCGTGCCGCGCTTGGCGGTGAAACTGGCACCCTTCACGGGAAGGTCCTTGATCAGCACCACGGTGTCGCCCTGCATCAGCGGCACGCCGTTGCTGTCGCGATGGCCGGTGTCGCGGGCGATGTTCTCGACCCAGGTGCGGGTCTCGTCATCGAGCCAGAGTTGCGCGGAGAGATCGCGCGCCCAGTCGTGCTCCGAAAGGCGGGTCAGCATGCGCGCGGCGAGGACCTGCGTGGCTGGGTCTTCGGACCACATCGCGGCGGCCAGACAGCGCCAGTGATCGGGGTCGAGCGGGCTTTGTCCGGTGATCTGGTCGGTACAGGTGCCGCAGAGCGCGGCACTCGCCCCGTCCGGGCCGCCGGTCACGGGGGTGTCGGTCAGCGGAGCATCGGCAGAGCAAAGCGCACAGGTCATGGGAAAGGGGTCCGGGATATGGGGCGTTTGGCCTGGCTATAGGCGCAATGCGGTGGCGGGGGAAGGGGTGTCGCATGGGTGGCGTCGGGTTGATATCTTGCATTGTTGCAATGGGTGGGATGGAATCCCACCCTACGCCTCCGTCTTCGAGATGTCGTTCAGTCCTTCTTAACATGTGCTCCGATATGATCCTGGCATGTCGATGTATCGCAGACCCAAGGTGCCTGGCGCATGTGTCTTCTTTTCCGTGGCCCTCGCGCAGCGTGGCGGAAGCCTTCTGGTGGAGGAGGTCGTGCGATTGCGCACGGCGGTACGGATGACACAGGCTGAGCGGCCCTTTGCCATCGACGCCTGGGTGGTCCTGCCGGACCATCTGCACGCGGTCTGGACATTGCCGCCGGGGGATGCGGATTTCTCGACCCGCTGGGGTGCCATCAAGTCACGCTTTACCCGGAGTTTGCGCGACGAGTGTAGGGTGGGGTTCAACCCCACCATGGCCCAACGGTCAGGGCACGGGGTGGGATGGAATTCTACCCTAAGGCGATCGCCAAGCAAGCTGCGCAAGGGCGATGCCGGTATCTGGCAGCGCCGGTTCTGGGAACATCATCTGCGCGACGAGGCGGATTTCTGGAGGCATGTGCGCTATTGCTGGCTCAATCCGGTGAAGCACGGGCTGGTCGCGGCACCACAGGATTGGCTCTATTCCTCGGTGCATCGCGATGCGCGCGATCGCGGCGGGATGGATGTGCTGATGCCGTCAGACAGGCGCGCGGGCGTTTGACCTTGCGCATCCCAACCCTCAATCATCCATCTTCAACGCCGAGATGAACGCTTCCTGAGGGATTTCCACCCGCCCGAACTGGCGCATCTTCTTCTTGCCGGCCTTTTGCTTCTCCAGCAGCTTCTTTTTCCGGGTCGCATCGCCGCCATAGCATTTCGCCGTCACGTCCTTGCGCAGCGCCGAGAGGGTTTCGCGGGCGATGACCTTGCCGCCGATGGCCGCCTGAATGGGGATCTTGAACATGTGGCGGGGGATCAGGTCCTTGAGTTTCTCGCACATCGCCCGGCCGCGCTGTTCGGCGCGGTCGCGGTGGACCATCATCGACAGCGCGTCGACCGACTCGTCATTGACGAGGATGGACATCTTCACGAGATTGTCCTCGCGGTAGCCTTCCAGCTGGTAGTCGAAGGAGGCATAGCCCTTGGTCACCGATTTCAGCCGGTCGTAGAAGTCGAACACCACCTCGTTGAGCGGCAGGTCGTAGACCACCATCGCGCGGGCCCCGGCATAGGTCATATCAAGCTGGATGCCGCGCCGGTCCTGGCAGAGCTTGAGCACGTCGCCGAGATACTCGTCGGGCACGAGGATTGTCGCCTTGATGCGCGGCTCCTCGATGTGATCGACATGGCTGGGGTCGGGCATGTCGGCGGGGTTGTGCAGCTCGCGCTGCTCGCCATCCTTCATGAAGAGGTGATAGACCACCGAGGGTGCGGTGGTGATCAGTTCGATATCGTATTCCCGCTCGACCCTGTCGCGGATCACCTCGAGATGCAGGAGCCCCAGAAAGCCGCAGCGAAAGCCGAAGCCGAGCGCGGCGGAGCTTTCCATCTCGTAGCTGAAGGAGGCGTCGTTCAATGCCAGTTTCTCGATCGCGTCGCGCAGGTCTTCGAATTGCGCGGAATCGACCGGGAAGAGGCCGCAGAACACCACCGGCACCGAGGGCTTGAAGCCGGGCAGGGCCTTGTCGCAGGGGCGCTTGATATGGGTGATCGTGTCGCCCACCCTTGTGTCGCGGACCTGCTTGATCGAGGCGGTGATGAATCCGATCTCGCCCGGGCCAAGCTCGTCGACCACGGTCATCGCGGGGCGGAACACGCCGATCCGCTCGACATTGTAGGTGGCGCCGGTCTGCATCATGCGGATGCGGTCGCCCTTTTTCATCACCCCGTCCATGATCCGCACCAGCACCACGACCCCGAGATAGAGGTCGTATTTGCTGTCCACCAGCATCGCCTTGAGGGGGGCATCGCGGTCGCCTGCGGGCGGCGGCAGGTGGGCGATGATCGCCTCCAGCACCTCGCGGATGCCCTGGCCGGTCTTGGCCGAGACCGGGATCGCGCCCGAGGCATCGATGCCGATCACCTCTTCGATCTGCTCCGCCACCCGGTCGAGATCCGAGGCGGGCAGGTCGATCTTGTTGAGCACCGGTACAAGCTCGTGACCCGCGTCGATGGCCTGGTAGACATTGGCCAGCGTCTGCGCCTCGACACCCTGCGTGCTGTCCACCACCAGGAGCGAGCCCTCGACCGCGCGCATCGAGCGGCTGACCTCGTAGGAGAAATCCACATGGCCCGGCGTGTCGATCAGGTTGAGCACGTATTGCTGGCCATCGTCGGAGGTATAGTCGATGCGGACGGTGTTGGCCTTGATGGTGATGCCGCGCTCGCGCTCGATATCCATGGAGTCAAGCAACTGCTCTTTCATGTCCCGTTCGGCGACCGTGTCCGTCATCTGGATCAGCCGGTCGGCAAGGGTGGATTTACCGTGGTCGATATGCGCCACGATGGAGAAATTGCGGATGTGCGAGAGCGGTGTCATGGCTCTCGCATATGTATGGGAATGGGGGGGTGGTCAAGGTGGATTGCGGGAATGCGGCCTTTGGGCTGCGTGGATTCTGCGGGCTTTGGCGGGGTGGGATGTGATAGGATCGGATCAGGCAGACAAGGAGGCGATCATGGCAGAGGTCAAGGCGGTTTCGGTGCGTGTCGAGGGCCGGGTGCAAGGGGTGAGCTTTCGCGCCTGGACACAGGTTGAGGCGCAGGGGCGCGGGCTGTCGGGCTGGGTGCGCAACGCGGCGGACGGCTCTGTTCTCGCGCATCTGGAAGGGCCGGACGCGGAAGTTGATGCGATGCTGGCGGCGCTGCACAAGGGGCCGCCGGCGGCGGTGGTGCGGTCGGTGACAGTGGATGACGCGGCACCCGAGGGCGCGACGCATTTCGATATCCGGCGCTAGCGGCGAGGATGCGGGCGGTAGGTCAGGGCTGGCCTTTAGCGGACCACTTGATCGAGGCACCCGCGCGATACGCGGTCGCAGGCCGCCGCGCATTGACGTGCCGGAAACGCGCGTCAGATCGTCTGATCGTAGTCGCCCACCACGGGTTCGGTGCGGATTACTGCGTCGATATCGGCGAAGATCGCGCGCATCTCGGCCTCGCTGTCGCTGCTTTCGCAGACCACCACGAGGTTTGGGGTGTTCGAGGACGCCCGCACCAGCCCCCAGGAGCCGTTGTCGAGAATGACGCGCGCGCCGTTGACCGTCACCACTTCCTTGATTGGGCGGCCCGCGAGTGTCTCGCCCGCCTCGTGCTTGGCGACCAGTCGTTCCACGATCCGGTCTAGCACCGCGTATTTTTCGGTATCTGCGCAATGGGGCGACATGGTGGGCGTCGCGTAGGTCACCGGCAGGGCGCGGCGCAGGTCGGACATGGACATGTCGGGATTACGGTCCATCAGTTTGCAGATTTCGACGGCGACGCGCATGCCGCAGTCATAACCACGGCCCACCGGTTCGGCGAGGAAGTAGTGCCCCGATTTCTCGAACCCGGCCAATGCGCCCAGTTCCTTGACCCGGCGCTTCATGTGGCTGTGGCCGGTTTTCCAGTAATCCGCCGTGACGCCGTTCTTTTTCAACTCGGGGTCCGAGGCGAAGAGCCCGGTGGATTTCACATCCGCGACGAAGGTGGAGTTGGGGTAAAGCTTGGAGAGATCTCGTGCCATGATTACGCCGACCTTGTCGGCGAAAATCTCTTCGCCCTCGTCATCGACCACGCCGCAGCGGTCGCCGTCGCCATCAAACCCGAGCGCGAAATCAGCACCCGTGGCGCGCACGGTGTCGGCCATGTCGTGCAGCATTTCCATCGCTTCGGGGTTCGGATTGTAATGCGGGAAGGTATAGTCGAGCCGGTTGTGCGAGGGGATCACCTCGACCCCGATGCGCTCGAACAGCTCGGGCGCGAAGGCCGAGGCGGTGCCGTTACCCGTGGCGCAGACCACTCGCAGCTTGCGGGTCATCTTGAAGTCACCGGCGAGGTCGTCGAGATAGGCCTCGCGCACACCGCGGACGAATTCATAGGCACCGCCCGGATGCGCCCGACCGCGTCCCTCCAGCACGATACCCTTGAGTTCGGCCATCTCGTCGGGGCCATGGGTCAGGGGGCGCTCGAACCCCATCTTGACCCCGGTCCAGCCGTTGGGATTGTGCGACGCGGTGACCATCGCCACGGCCGGCACGTCGAGATGGAACTGTGCGAAATAGGCCATTGGCGAGAGACACGGCCCGATATCCTTGACCGTAATCCCGGCCTGCATCAGCCCGAGGATGAGCGCATTTTTGATGCTGAGCGAATAGTCGCGATAGTCGTTGCCCACGGCGATCACTGGCGCGATCCCGCGTGCGCGGATCTGCGTGCCGAGGCCAAGACCGAGCGCGGTGATGCCCGGAAGGTTGATCTCATCCGGATATTTCCAGCGCGCGTCATATTCGCGAAAGCCCGTCGGCACGATCATCGCGTCGCGCAGGAATTCCCAGGTGTTGGGGGTGACGGTGGGCAAAGGTGTGGTCATGGAATGGCTCTTTATCAAGGGGTTTCCGATCACTGCGAGCGTTTTGGCAAAAAGCCACGCGGGGGTAAAGCGCCCGCATGGCGGCCGGTTACGATGAGACCTGTTCGCGCAGGATCGAGGCGGTGAGCGAGATCATCAGGTAGATGCCCGAGAAGATCAGGAACGCCAGGACCGTGTTCTCGAACACGCGCGGATAGGAGGAATCCTGCGAGGGCAGGGGGCGCACGCTGACGGTGAGATAGCGGACCTGCTTGTTGGCCTCGACCTCGGATTGGCGCTTGGTTTCGAGGGCGGATTGCAGAACCATGTCGGCGGTGGCGAGATCGGCCTGCGCCATCTGGATTGCAGCGGTCTTGGAGGCGAGCGAGGTTTCGCCCTCTGTTGCCTCGGTCAGGCGCCCCTTTTGCCGGTTCAGCTCGGCGCGGAGCACTTCGATCTCGCTGCGAAGGGCCGCGACCCGGGCGTTGTTGGGGCGGGCGTTGTTCAACTGAATGCTGAGATCGAGCTCTTTCTCCTGAAGCTGCAACTCGACGGTGTTGACGAGGCTGCGAATGCCCGCGATCTCGCCCTCGGGATCAAGGATGCTGCCCTCTTGCAGGGCCACGAGTTGTTCCTGCGCGGTCCGCCGCTCTGCCTTGGCCTGGTCCAAGCTTTCGATGGCGGTCTTGACCGCGTCCTGCCGCTTTTCCTGACTGAGTTCATCGACCCGCTCTTCGGCATAGGCGATAAGATGTTCCGAGAACTCGGCGCTTGCCTCGGGATCGGCGGTAGAGACCTCCATCCGGATCACGCCCTCGGTCGGATCGTAGCCCAGTTTCACGTATTTTCGGTAGAGACTGTAGGCCTCTTCGTTGGAGGCGTCAGGGTCGAGCCGTTGCAGCGGGTCGATATGCGGCTGGCTGAAATGCGCGCGAAAGCCGACATCGGCGTCGAGACGCAGCATCGCATCCTTTGATTCAAGATATTCCTGCGTGGCGATGGCATCCTGCCCGGTGGCGAACTGGCTTGGCAGCAAGCCGCCAAGCCCGCCACGGCCGCCGCCGCCATTATCGGCCGAGAGGATCAGGAAGGCGGATTTTGTGGCATACATCGGCGTGGCGACGGCGATGTAGTAGTACCCGACGATCACAGTCGGCAGGATGACAAAGGCCATCAGCCGCGAGAACAGCAGGGCCAGCTTGCGTCGCCGCCGCCGCCCGATGTCGCGCTGGATTTCCTGGATTTCCCGTGCGCGGCGATCCGCCGGGCTGATGTCTGTCGCGGGCAGGTTGGGGTGACGCCCCGCTGGCACGGTTTGCGGCAATTGCACCCGCGTTTCGGCCTTGGCGTCATCGGGTGCGTCTGTGGTCTGGCCGGCACCGGTGCCCTTGGTCGCGACCAGTTCGAGGATATTGGCGCGCTGGAACGGATCTATTCCGCGTGCCCGCAACAGGCGGACGGCGTCGAAATCCGAGGTCGGGGCCAGACCGTGTTTCTGGGCCATGCGCCGCGCCATGCGCAGTTGCCGTCCGGTCAGACCTTCGCGGCGGATCTCGTCGATGCTCTGGGCTGTGTCGGTTTCGCGGGCGGAGGTCAATTCGCCGGTCTGCGCCTGTTCTTCGCCCGGTGAAGCCTCTGGTTGCGGTGTGTCGTCATAGGCGCGCGCGGCGTTACCGGTCTCGCCCATGGCGGAGCCGGTCGGCGTGCTGCGCCGGATGCGGAATTTTCTAACCTTGGGTTTCGTAGTCATAAAGCTCTCTTGCCTCTTCCAAGGTGTCGAACATGTAGAGTTTACCGCCCATCAGGACGGCCGCCGAGGTGGCGAATTTCTCCAGCACTTTGGGATCGTGCGACACGATGACGATGGTGGTGGTGCGTAGGCGTTCGCGCAGGATGTCGCCCGCCTTGCGGTTGAATTCCACATCGGTGGAGCCGGGCATGCCCTCGTCGATGAGATACATGTCGAAATCAAGCGCCAGCATCAGCGCAAAACTGAACCGCGCGCGCATGCCCGAGGAATAGGTGCCGATGGGTTGGTCGAAATATTCGCCGAGCCCGCAGAGCCAGCGGCAGTAGGATTCGATGTAATCGGGGTCGAGCCCGTAGAGCCGCGCGATGTAGCGGGCATTCTCATGCGCAGATAGGCGGCTGATCACCCCGCCCATGAAGCCCAGTGGAAACGAGATGCGGCAGTCCCGCCGGATCACCCCTTCATCGGGTTTCTCAAGCCCGGCGATCATGTTGATCACGGTGGTCTTGCCGGTGCCGTTGGGGGCGAGAATGCCGAGGCTGCGACCCAAATCCACCCGAAAGGACACACGGTCAAGGATGACCTTGCGCTGTGTGCCCGTCCAGAAGGACTTGCTGACATTCTCGAATTCGAGCATCCGTTGGCCCCGATACTACTGCTCTCCCGTTTTAACGGGGTACTCTTAAGGTCGGCTTAGCCTCATCGCGTCATTATTGCCGATCTGACGACAATATGCCATTGGAACAAGGCAATATTATGCGCTTGGCGACGTAAATCGTGGCAATTTCCTGATCCTGAGCATGCCGCCGCTTGTCGAAAACAACCTTTAGGGTGCGATCTGGGCGTGGCCACGCCCGGTCTGTGCAGTCAGCGCGCAGGTATTTCGAGTGCGGTTGCGGGCGGTTGCCCGGGCTGTTGCGCAGCACCGGCACGTGGATGTCCACTTCAGGAGCTGTCGCCACCAATGGCTTGAAGCTGCCTTTGACGTCCAGCAGCCATGCGCGGGATCAAGGTGCCGTAGGCACCGCCGCGCAGCGCCCGACCGCCCCCTCGGGCGGGCGCTTTTGCAACGTTTCAAGCCATTGATAATGCGCACGTGTTTGGCTGGCATAAAGTGTGGACCACCGAGGTTGCTGCGCCCACCCGGCGGTCGGGCACTGCGCGGCTCATCCCTGAAACCGCTACTGACCCCTTCAGGCCCATCCCAACTGTCACGATGAACGCGGTCACCGGCGGCAAAGCCCGCGTCTCCGGTCTGCCGCGACACCCGGTCTTGACTGCGGCGTGTGCCATTCGGGCGTGGCGCATCGGGCACGAAAGGTGCGTAGCGCCACCCGTGCGGCACGGTGGCGATTGCCCAAGCGCGTCGCCTGCGCTAGGCACGAGGCGGATAAAGCTGCACGAGTGATCGCCATGAGCCGGATTTGCCATATCGAGTTGGATGATGCCAACCTGCCGCCCCCCACGCCCGAGATCGAGCAGGAGCGCAAGGTGGCGATGTATGATCTCATCGAGGAGAACAGCTTTGCCCTGCCCGCGCGCGACGATCGCGTGGCGCCCGACGGGCCTTACCGCGTCGGCCTGTCGATCCGCGAAAAGCGGCTGGTCTTCGATATCCGCACCGAGGATGGCGACCCGGCGGCCGAGTTTCACCTGTCGCTCAGCCCGTTCCGGCAGGTGGTCAAGGATTACTGGGCGATCTGCGAGAGATATTTCGACGCGGTCAAGAACATGCCGCCCAGCCAGATCGAAACCATCGACATGGCCCGGCGTGGCATCCATAACGAGGGCGCGCGCGTGCTGTCCGAGCGGCTGGAGGGCAAGGCCGAGATCGACAATGACACCGCGCGTCGGCTCTTCACGCTGATTTGCGTGCTGCATTTCGGGGGCTGAGCGATGCCCGAGGCGTTGCCGCAATCGGTGTTGTTTTGCTGCGATCACAACGCGGTGCGCTCGCCCATGGCGGAAGGCATCATGAAGAAGTTCTACGGCGCGGGCACCTATGTGCAATCGGCGGGCGTCAAGAGCGACATGGAGATCGACGGCTTTTCCATCGCCGTCTGCCGCGAGATCGGGGTGGAACTCGAGCGCCACCGCACGCGCAGCTTCGACGAGATGGAGCAATGGGGTGACGATCTGTCGTCGTTTGACCTGATCGTCGCGCTCAGCCCGGCAAGCCAGCGTCGGGCGCTCGACCTTACCCGCTATTTTCACCTCGATGTCGTTTATTGGCCGATCATGGACCCGACCGGGCTTGCGCAGGAGCGCGGCGCGCGATTGGTTGCATATCGCAAGACCCGTGATCAGATCATCGGTCATTTGCAGGACAGATGGGGCCCACCCCGGGAGGAAACATGAACGAAACCGTCCGCGCCTATTTCAACGCTTTCAACCATGGCGACACGCCTGCCATGCTGGCTTGCCTGAGCGATGATATCCGGCATTTCGTCAACGAAGGACAGGTGCGCGAGGGCAAGGATGCCTTTCGCGCCTTTTGCGATCACATGAGCCGCTGCTACCGAGAAGAGCTGACCGACATGGTGATCTTCGACGCCGAGGGCGGCACGCGGGCGGCGGCCGAATATATCGTGAACGGCACCTATCTGGAAACCGACGAGGGGCTGCCCGAGGCTAAGGGGCAGACCTACCGCCTGCCTGCGGGCTCGTTCTTTTCGCTGGAAAACGGGCTGATCACCCGGGTCGTGACCTATTACAACCTTGCCGACTGGACGCGTCAGGTCTCGGCATGATCGCGGTCGAGCGGTTGACCGGCGACGCGCTTGGCCGGGCATTGCCCGATGTCGCGCGACTCCGGATCGAGGTGTTTCGCGCCTTTCCCTATCTCTACGACGGCGATCTGGCCTATGAGGAACGCTATCTTCAGGTCTATCGCGACAGCGACGATGCGATCCTTGTCGGGGCCTATGACGGGGACCGCCTGATCGGGGCCGCCACCGGCACCCCGATGGAGGATCACGCCGATGATTTCGGTGCGGCGTTTGCGGGCACGGGGCTGGCGCTCGAGCAGATCTTCTATTGTGCCGAAAGCGTGCTTTTACCCGAATATCGCGGGCGGGGCATCGGCCACAGCTTTTTCGATGCGCGCGAGGCGCATGCGCGGGCGCTGGGCCGGACGCATTGCGCCTTTTGCGGCGTGGTGCGCCCGGCGGACCACCCCCTGCGCCCCGAGGGGCACCGCACGCTCGATGCGTTCTGGCGCAAGCGTGGCTATGCGCCTGTGGTGGGCGCGGTGGCGCAGTTCCGCTGGAAGGATATCGACCGCGAGACCGAGACCGACCACGACTTGCAGTTCTGGATGCGGGCGCTCTGAGTTTTTACAGTCATGCCCGCGAAAGCTGGGGACTGGCGCGAGATTGACCGGAGATCCTCGGGTCAAGCCCGAGGATGACGGGGGAGGGGACGCACCATTTTTAGTTGAATGGCGACGGTTCGTTCGTCTACCGTCTTCTAAGACTAAAAAGGAATTTTTTGATGGAGCGTCCCGATTACCTCGTTCAGGGAGAGGTCGCCCGGCTTTTTCCTGTGCTGGCGACAACATCCAAGGAAGGTCGCACGACCTCAATCGTGCTTGCCTGCATGTCCAAGGTAGACGAATTCGGTGCCGAACTCATGGCGTCAGTCGGTCAGCGACTTGGAAAACGAGCCAAACTCGAGACCTTCACCGAGATCGTTTTCAAGAATGAGAAAATAAAGATCAAGGACCGCCCAGATGGTCTGATCGTAATGCGCAATGGAGCCAAGGAGTGGCGTGCCTTGGTAGAAGCCAAAGTGGGAAACGCGGAGTTAGGCTCCGAACAGGTCGAGAAATATCGCGAAATCGCCAAAGAGCAGAGCGTTGATTGCGTTATTACGATCTCTAACCAATTCGCGACGACACCTGCCAACCATCCTCTAGACGAAGTCCGAAAGAGCCGATCCAAGATACCTGTCTATCACTGGTCCTGGATGTCGATCCTCACAATCATTGACCTTTTGTTGAACCGCGATGATGTCGCGGACGAAGATCAACAATTGCTTCTCCACGAGTTGCGGCGTTTTCTGACGCATGAAAGCGCGGGTGTTAAAGGATTTGACCGCATGCCGCCCGAGTGGACCGAAGTGAACCGGTTGGTTTCAGCCGGGGGCAAAATACCGGCAAAATCCAATGAAGCCGTATCAGTTCTTGAGGCATGGCATCAGGAAACACGTGACTTGTCCTTAATTCTGAGCCGCCAAACAGAGACCGCGGTAGATGAAAAGCTACCTAGAAAACATCGTAATGCGCCAGCGGAACGCCGCAAGGATGAACTCGCGACACTAAGAGACGTTGCGCAACTGAGGTCTGTTTTGGATATCCCCGGAGCGGCGGCTCCGCTTGAAGTTGTCGCGGATATTGCCCGTCGAACCATAGACATTGGCATGACGCTGCGCGCACCGGAGGACAAAGTTTCGTCCAAAGCGCGAGTTAACTGGCTGTTGCGGCAGCTGAAGACGGATAGCCGGGACGAGTTGTTTGTGAGGCTGAATTGGCCGGGCAGAAGTGACTCAACGCAGTTTTCTGTGACGGAATTGCTTGCTGATCCAAGTCTCTGCGAGAAAGACAAGGAGGGACTTCAAGTGCTTAGTTTCCATGTGTTCATGGCTAGGCGAGTTGGGGCGAAATTTACCCAGCAAACGAATTTTATCAAGGAGTTGGAGGATGCAGTGCCGTTCTTCTACAAGGAAGTGGGCCAGAATTTGGCGGAATGGCGCAAGCCTGCACCGCGCATAAAACCTGATCGCGCGTCGTCGTCGGATGTAAGCGTTGCAGCTTTACAGGATGAGGCCGAGGAGGGTTTGGAAGAATAATTCCAGCCCGGTTTTGCGCCCGCAATATGCCGTGACGAGAGATCCTCGGGTCAAGCCCGAGGATGAGGGGGGATGCGCCCCCACAAATCATACTCCCCTGCCTCGTCCACCTCGACGGTGACGATATCGCCGACCGAGAGGTCCTGCGTGCCCTCGTCGATAAACAGGTTCCCGTCGATCTCGGGGGCGTCGGCCTTGGTGCGGCAAGTGGCGATGCCGTCCTCGTCGATATCGTCGATGATCACGTCCAGATGCTGGCCGACCTTGGCGGCGAGTTTCGCCTCCGAGATTGCCTGCGCCTTGGCCATGAACCGGTCCCAGCGGTCCTGTTTGACCTCCGGCTCGACATGATCCGGCAGGGCGTTGGAGCGGGCCCCTGCGACATTCTCGTATTGGAAGCAGCCGACCCGGTCGAGTTGCGCCTCGTCGAGCCAATCCAGAAGCGTCTGGAATTCGGCCTCGGTCTCGCCGGGATAGCCGACGATGAAGGTGGAGCGCAGGGCGATGTCGGGGCAGATGGCGCGCCAGGCGGCGATCTCGTCAAGCGTGCGCGCGGCGGCGGCAGGCCGGGCCATGCGTTTGAGCGTGTCGGGATGTGCGTGCTGAAAGGGAATGTCGAGATAGGGCAGCACCAGCCCCTCTGCCATCAGCGGAATGAGGTCGCGCACATGCGGGTAGGGGTAGACGTAATGCAGCCGGACCCATGCGCCGAGCGACCCCAGATCACGCGCGAGATCGGTGATATGGGCGCGGTGGCCGTTCGCCTCGGCGTGCTTGATATCGACACCGTAGGCCGAGGTGTCCTGAGAGATCACCAAGAGTTCGCGCACGCCGCTTTCGACCAGCTTTTCAGCCTCGCGGATCACCGCATGGGCGGGGCGGCTGGCGAGACGTCCGCGCATGTCAGGGATGATGCAGAATTTGCATTTGTGGTTACAGCCCTCGGAAATCTTGAGATAGCTGTAATGGCGCGGCGTGAGACTTACGCCCGAGGCAGGCAGCAGATCAATGAACGGGTCGGGCGCAGGCGGCACGGCGGCATGGACCGCGTCGAGCACCTGTTCGTATTGATGCGGCCCGGTGACGGCCAGAACGCGCGGATGCACACCGGTGATATAGTCGGGCTCTGCCCCCAGGCACCCTGTCACGATCACCCGGCCATTTTCCGTCAGCGCCTCGCCGATGGCCTCCAGGCTTTCGGCCTTGGCGCTGTCGAGAAAGCCGCAGGTGTTCACGATCACCGCGTCCGCGCCGGTATAGTCGGGCGAGATGCCGTAGCCCTCGGCGCGCAGCCGGGTGAGGATACGCTCGCTGTCCACCAGCGCCTTGGGACAGCCCAAGGAGACCATGCCGATGGTCGGCTGGCCGTGGCGGGGCGGTTCGGTCAGGCGGGCGCGCGGGGCGAGGTCGGGGCGAAGGCTGGGCGGGTTCTGTGACATGGCCGCGATATAGCCTTTGCCCGGTCCCGCGGGAAGGGGCAAAAGCGGTTGCCCAAGCCTGCGCTGCACGCCTAGAGTTGTGCTGAGCGTTGCAAGAGGGGATTGTGCCATGCGGTGGGTGTTTCGGCTGATCGGGCTGGTGGTGGTGATGGTGGCGATCGTGCTGGGCGCGCTGTTCTTTCTGCCGGGCGATCGGATCGCCAAGATCGCGGCCGAGCAGATCACCAAGGCGACGGGCCGTCAGGTGACGATGTCCGGGGACACGCGGATCAGCTTTTACCCCGTTCTGGGCGTCGCGACCGGGGCGGTCGAAGTCGCCAATGCCGACTGGTCCGAGGCCGGGCCGATGTTCACCGCCGACAGTCTCAAGATCGGGGTGGAGCCGGCGGCGCTCTTTGGCGGCGATATTCGCATCACCGGGCTGGAGGCGGTGGGGCCGCAGATCCGGCTGGAGCGGGCTGCCGACGGGCGGGTGAACTGGGAATTGGGGGTCGAGGGCGTGGCGCCCTCTGGCCAATCCGAGGGCGGCGCGCCCGCCACCGCGAACCGGCTGTCGCTGACGCTGGACCGGGCGCTGATCGAGGGCGCCTATCTGACCTATTCCGATCACGGCACCGGCGAGACACAGGCGATCCGCGACATGGATTTTGACCTGCGCTGGCCCGATTACGATGGGCGGGCGACGTTTGACGTGGTGCTGCGGCAGGCGGGCGATCCGGTGACCGTGTCGGGCTATCTGGAGCAGGTGGGCAAGTTCATCGACGGCGCGGTGACGGATGTGGTGGCCAATATCGAGGGGCCGGGCGGGCGCATCGGGTTTGACGGGCGCGCAGGTCTTCAGCCGCAGGTGCAGGGGCGGTTTGATATCGACATGTCCGATACGGGTGCCTTTGTCGCGGCGCTGGATCTGGGCGCGGTGGACCTGCCTAAGGGCTTTGGCGCGGGCGTCAAGGGCGGGGCGGATGTGACGCTGACACAGGACATGCGGCTCAGCTTGCGCGACATGACGCTTGATCTGGGGGGCAACGCGCTGTCGGGGGCGGCGGATATCGACCTTGCGGGCGATGTGCCGCGCATCAATGCGCAGCTCAATGCAGGCGCACTTGACCTGTCGAAGCTGGCCGGGGCCGACAGCAATGAAAGTGACGCGACCAAGGCCGATACCGGCTGGTCGCGCGCGCCGATTGATGCGAGCGGTCTGGCGCTTGCCAATGGCGAGGTGGCGTTGGTGGCCGACAGCATTGACCTTGGCGACCTGAAGCTGGGCACGACCCGGACGCTGATGACGCTGGACCGGTCGCGCGCAGTATTCTCCTTGCGCCAGTTGCGCGCCTATGACGGGCTGATCACCGGCGAGTTCGTCGCCAACAACCGCGCGGGCCTGTCGGTGGGTGGCAATATGAATGCAGAGGGTATCAACCTCGAACGGTTCCTTGCCGATGCGATGGACATCACCCGGTTCGCCGCCTCGGCGAGCGGCGAGGTGGAGTTTCTAGGCGTCGGCAATTCGGTGCATGCGATCATGAATTCGCTCTCGGGCAAGGGCGCGTTGCGCACCGGCAGCGGGGTGATCTCGGGCATCGATCTGGACCGGCTGATGCGGGCGGGCGATGTGTCTGGTGGGACCACGGTTTTCGACACGATGAGCGCCAGTTTCACCATGGACCAGGGCAATCTCTACAACCGCGATCTGGCGATGAAGCTGCCGCTGGCGCGGGCCGAGGGAACGGGCCGCGTGGGTCTGGGCACGCGCGATATCGACTATCTCTTCACGCCGGTGCTGCTGGAGGGCGAGAATTCGCGCGGCCTTGCCATTCCGGTGCGGATCGAGGGCCCCTGGGCCAGCCCGCGCATCAAACCCGATCTGGAGAAGGCGCTCGATCTCAACCTCAAGGCGGAGCGTGAGGAGTTGGAGAAGAAGGCCGAGGAGCGTCTGGAGCGCGAGGTGCAAAAGCGGCTTGACGTGACACCGCAGGAAGGCCAGAGCGTCGAGGATGCGCTGAAGGACAAGCTCAAGGACAAGGCCGAGCGCAAGCTGCGCAAGCTGTTCGACTGAGGCGGCGTCGGATTTGGGTATTTTCACCAAGCAGAAACAGGGGGCGCGGCGGTGAGCGAGGTCAGGGCGCAATACGAGGCCTATCCCTATCCGGCGCGCGACCCGGCGGAGGAGAAAAAGCGGCTGATCACCGGATCGCCGTCGCATGTGCTGGAGTTGGATCATTTCGTGTTTGGCGGCGCGCGCGACTGGTCAAAGCCGCTGCGCGTGCTGGTCGCGGGAGGCGGCACCGGCGACGCGCTTATTCAACTTGCGCAGCAGATGCAGGATGCGGGCCGCGTGGCGGAAATCACCTATCTCGACCTCTCGACCGCCTCGCGCGCGATTGCCGAGGAGCGGGCGCGGGTGCGCGGGCTGGAGGGGATCCGCTTTGTCACTGGCAGCCTGCTGGAGGCCGCGCAGCACGGGCGGTTCGATTACATCGACTGCTGCGGCGTTTTGCATCACCTGCCCGACCCGGCCGAGGGATTTCGGGCCTTGCTGGCCTCCCTGGCCCCCGGTTGCGGCATGGGTTTCATGGTCTATGCGCCCTATGGCCGATCAGGTGTCTATCCGCTGCAGGAAGCGTTCGGCGCGCTCTTCGAGGGGATGGCGCCCGAGGCGCGGCTGAAGGCGGCGCGCAAGGTCGTGGCTGGCCTGCCCGAGGGGCATCCGTTCAAGGCCAATGTGAATCTCGGCGATCACAAGGACAGCGATGCGGGGTTCTATGACCTGTTGCTGCATTCGCAGGACCGCGCCTTTGACGTGACATCGCTCAACGACATGCTGGAGGCGACGGGCTGGCACCTGTCGGGCTTTACCATGCCCGCGCTCTATGACCTGTCGCGGCTAACAGAGGTGCCGGAGCATCTGGGCGTGGTGGAGCGGATGGCACTGGCCGAAAAGCTCAATGGCACGATCAAGACACATGTGGGATATGCCGTGCGTGGCAGCGAGGCGCGGGGTCCGGCCACCGGGCGCAATCGCGCGCTGGTGCCGCATCTCAAGGGGCTGCGCGCCGCCGATCTGGCGCGGGCCGTAGGGCAGGGGCAAAGCCCCAAGCTGAGCTTTGGAAGCGTTACCGCGCGGCTGAACCTGCCGAAAGAGGCGGCCCGGCTGATCGCGGCGGTGGACGGGCGGCGCAGCCTGCAAGAGATTGCGACGGCGACCGGGACCGATCCGATCGGGATGGGTGCGCTCTGGTCCAGGGTCGAGCGGGATTTGAGCGATTACGGGCTGCTGGTCTATTCCTCGATCCTGCGGCGCTGAAGCAGCATCAGGCCGAGGCGCGGCAGGCGCAGCACCACTTGCCAAAGGATGTCGCGATAGTCCGTGTCGCCTGCCATCAGGTCGAGGAACTGCCACCGCAGCGTGGTGGAGCGGGCAAAGGCGCGGGCGAAGGACGGCTCGAGCGCCGGGGCGAAGATCACCGGACGGATCAGCCGTGCCATCCGGAGGCTGCGGTGCAAGGGGCGCAGGGCGCGCCGGTAGCGGTGCAGTGCCGTGTCGGGACGATGCGCGGAGAGCGCGTCGATTGCCGCCTGTGCGGCCAGTTGGCCGCTGTGGAGCGCGTGGCCGATCCCCTCGCCGGTGATCGGATCGACCAGCCCGGCGGCATCGCCCGCGAGCAGCACGGCACCGCGACCGGGGGATCTCCGGAAATGGCCGAAGGGCAGGAACTGGCCCTTGATGCGAGCCTCGGGGGCGTCGATCCCGAGCATGTCGCAATAGGCGGCCATCGCGCGTTTCATCCCGGGGTTCTTCGACAGTAGGCCACCGACGCCGATAGTGGTCGAGCGGCGTTTCGGAAAGGTCCAGCCATAGCCCCAATGTGCCGCTGCAAGGTCGATGCGGATCGGTGCGTCGGGAACAAGGTGCGGATCGGTCGCCTCGATCTCCAGCCCGAAGCCGATGCGCGCGCGCTCGAAACTCTGGCCGAAGAGGTGCCTGGCCACCTGGCTGTTGACCCCGTCCGCGCCGATGAGCACGCGATATCTCAGGCTGCGACCGTCCTTGAGCGTCAGGATCGTGGTGTCCACGTCTATGGTTGCCAGGTCTTGCCCGGTGAAATCCCGCGCTCCGGCGCCGAGCGCATGGCCGCAGATCATCGCATCCATGTCCCACCGCATGGTGGCGCAGAGCGGCGGTGCGTTTTCGATCAGCCCGACCGGCTGGCCGCGATAGCGAAACTCGACGCTCGTCTTGCAGTCCTCTGGGTCGAACGGCATGTCGTGGCCGAAAATCTCGGCGTAGTGCCGCCGCGCGCGCCCGGTGACGAGGCCGCCGCAGAGCTTGTCACGCGGAAAGGTCTTGCGATCGATGAGCGCCACGGTGAGGCCCGCGCGCGCGGCCCAAAACGCCGCTGCGCCACCTGCGGGCCCGGCTCCGATCACGATCACGTCGAACTGCTCCATTAGACCTCGGGCAGCGCGTCGCGCCGGATCATCGTGCGCAATGCGAAACTCGACCGCATGGAGCGGATGCCGGGTGTCTGCATCAGCCCGTCTTCGAGGAACCGGTCAAAGCCCGCGAGATCGGCGGCCACGACGCGAATGAGCACGTCGCGCGTGCCGGTCATCAGGTAGCATTCCATCACCTCGTCAAACCGGCGCAGGCGTGTCTCGAAGGTCTTGATGGCGTCGCGGGTGTGATGCTCCAGCTCGACGAATATGAAGGCGTTGAGCGGCAGGCCGAGTTTTTCCTGATCGACGCGGGCGGCATAGCCGGTGATAACGCCCGCGCCTTCCAGCCGGGTTATGCGGCGCGCAAGCGGGGTGGGCGAGAGGCCGACCGTGGCCGAAAGGTCGGCGAGTTTTTGACGCCCGTCGCGTTGCAGGGCGGCGATGATGCGGCGGTCGATACTGTCCATAATCCCCAAAACCCCTTTCACTTTTGGGGATAATCCCCATTTGTCACGCCCAAGTGACAAAAGTTTGCTGTTTTTTCGCGTCTGCGTGGTCTTACCCTGACGACAAGGAGGATTCTACCATGCTGACACGTCTTTCATCGCCCGGCCACGAGGACCTTTACCGCGTCGAGGATCGCGAGAGCGGCCTGCGCGGCTATATCGCGCTGCATTCCACGCGGCTTGGCCCGGCGGCGGGGGGCTTGCGGATGCGGGTCTACGAGGGCGATGATGCGGCGATTGAGGATGTGCTGAACCTGTCACGCGGCATGAGCTACAAGAACGCCGCCGCCGGCCTGCCATTGGGCGGTGGCAAGGCGGTGATCATGGGCGACCCCGGCCACGACAAGACGCCCCCGCTGTTGCGCGCCATGGGACGCGCCATCGACAGCCTTGGGGGCCGCTACTGGACCGCCGAAGATATGGGGATGAGCCCCGATGACATGGCCGAGATCGCGCGCGAGACGCGGTTCGTGGCGGGGCGAGATCAGGGCATGCATGCCAGCGGTGATCCCTCGCCGGTGACGGCGCGCGGCGTGATGGGCGCGATGCAGGCGGGCGCGATGCGGGTCTGGGGCAAGGCCGATCTGGCCGGTCGCCGGGTGGCGGTGCAGGGGCTGGGCCATGTCGGTTGGCACCTGTGCCTGATGCTGCACGAGGCGGGGGCGCGGCTGATCGTGGCGGATATGGACGCGGCGCGCGTCGCCTCGACCGTCAAGGAATTCGGGGCGGAGCCGGTGGCGACCGGGGCAATTCACGCGGCGGAGGCGGATATCTTCGCGCCCTGCGCGATTGGCGGCGTGCTGAATGCGCGCAGCATTCCCGAAATCAGGGCGGCGCTGATCTGTGGCGCGGCGAACAATCAGCTGGCGACGCCCGAGGCCGCCGAATTGCTGGAGGCGCACGGCATTCTCTATCTGCCGGATTACGTGGCCAATGGCGGTGGGATCATCAATGTCGCCGCCGAGATCCTGCAGATCGCGGATCGGGATGGCTGGGTTGCTGACCGACTGTCTGCGATGCAGGCCAACATGGCCCATATCCTCACCCGTGCAGCTGCTGAGGGCGTAAGCCCCGCCGTGATCGCCGACCGGATGGTCGAGGAGCAACTTCTGGCGCAGGCGGTCTGACGCCGGTCTTGATTTGTGCGGGGCCACGGGGCTTGCTAGGCTGGGCGAAACAGTCCTGGAGTGCCGCCATGCGTCTGCCCCTGATCCTTGCCCTTGGCCTTGCCACGGCCGCGCAGGCCGAGACCCGGCTGAGCGACGGGGTGAGCCTTGCCCTTGGCACGTTTTCCTCCGGCGGCGGGCTGACCGTCGCGACCGAGTTCCGTCGCACCGCGCAAGGCGGCACTGCCCTGTGTGGCGCGTGGGCCGAGAGCGAGAGCCAGGCGAGTTACACCACCGGCGAGGCGCGGCGCATCGTGCAACTGGCCAGCGTCTATGTGCAGGGGCAGCGCGTGGCGCAGGATCTGGGGGCCTTGCCGCAGATCGCGCCGCGGCTGGATTATGCGGGCGCCCCCGCGGGCTGCATCCCGACCGATCTGCCGTGGCGCGCGGGGCGCGTGCCAGAGGTCTTCCTGCCAAGACAGCAGATCAGCCGATCTGGTGGCGGTGGCAGCGACCCCAACATCATCTTTCGTCAATCGGGGCCGGGGGCCATGGGCGCGGGGCTGGAGGTGGTGCCGTTCCTGCGCCGTCTGAGCCGTCTGCTCGATCTGAGCCCCGCCGCGACGATTGCCGAGGGTCGCTATTCCTCTGGCGGGGGTGTGCGTGTCGCCGCGGAACTGGTCTCGGTCAACAGGCGTGCGCATGTCTGTGGCCTGTGGTCGGATCTGCCGGAGCAAGACGTGCGCACCGAGGCTTTGGGGCGCGCGATCCTGAGGCGCACGCAGGCGGTGCTGGACGGGCGCGTGATGCGTGATGATCTGGGCGAGTTGCGCCGCGCGCGGGCGCGGATCGATTACACGGGGGTGGATGCGACCTGTCTCGAAACCGGCCAAGCGTGGCGCTCTGACATGACCCACAGTCCGTTGGCGCTGCGCCTGCCCGAGACCGTGGTCTACCGAGACACGACGCCGGAGGGGCGCGTGCTGATCCGGTTCGCGCCGGTCAAGCCGCAGGGGTGAGGCGCGTCTGAACGCGGCCTTGATGCGAGGCGGATCAGGCGGCAGGGCACGAGACAGCGATCGGAACCGGTGCGACCTATTCCACGATCAGTGGCACCGCGGGGCTGTGGTGGATCGGAATATCCCAGTAATCCCAGCCCATGTCCTCGGCGGCATCTCACAGAGAGCGGATCAAGGCAGCGAAATCAGACGCTTGCGGCACGAGACCTGAGGCGCTTTTACCCGGTTCTTGCCACGCCGCCCAGGTGTGACACCACGGATAGACGGCACCCGCATCCTGAGGCGGGATCGACAAGGAGGTTTATACGGCCAGGATCTTCGCCGATGACGAGAAACCTGTGGGCGGCGATGTGTGCCTCTTCGGTTTTCGTTTCGTCCATTCCGTGCTGGATCAGCACCCGCTTTAATGTCTGCCCATGTAAGCGATGCACTGTTCAGTTGAAGATTCACGCCCCTTGATTGTCGCCACTCGCCGATCGGGTGATACAGTCTATCGACGGATCAACGCATGAGTTACGGTGCGTGAGCAATGGGAAGTCTGACATCAGACTGTCCGCAATGCGACCCCGAGGGGTACTGCGAGGAATCGCGGCGTCAGGCCCACCGGCTTGTGTTGCAGCAGAAGTCGGAGACCGGGGTGCGAGGTCTTGCAGAATGGAGACATGATCAGATTTACGGCCGGAGCCCGCCCGGACCGACGGGATGGCAAGGCCACGATCAGGCCATCACGCTGATCAAGAAGTCTTTGCGCCGTCTCTTGCGTGATTTCAACGACAACAATTGCCCTGATCTCACGCCAATCGCGCGCCCGGTTACGGAGATCATCAACGCTCCCAATCCTGCGGCCTCGGATTGGAAAGGTTCACAGGCGGCACCTATGGTTGAGACTGATCCGGGAGTTTTCGATTGGGAGTACTGGGAAGAAGCGACAGGCCTTACGGGTGTAGCGCTTGTTCTGCTACTGATTGTCTGGCAGGGGTCGCGGCTGTTTCCGCCTCGCAATCTCGCGCCGATTTAGGGGACGCACATGGAATCTGGATCACCGGTGGATTTTACTGCGGTCGAGCGGTGGCGTTTCGAGGCGTCGCTCGCGGAGTTCGCAACATCGCGCGGTGCGGAATTTCTCTCGCGTGTCGCGTTTCCCTGGCCCGGGCAGTTGCAGGCCGTTCAAGCTGCGCTCGTCCATGTCTATCGTTCCGCGTTGTTGCCAGCGGGGGGCGCGCCCGATAGGCGAGAGCCGCTGGAGCGGGCGACCATTCGTGCTGAGATCGCCTTGAAGATCGGTGACCCGAAAATGGCGGGTGACATCGTGGACTGGTTCCGGGCCTTGCCGGTCGAAGGCGGTGCCGGGCGGCACGCCTGCGCATTTTACTGGTACGACGTGTTCTTTTCCACGCTGTCGCCCAATGCCCCTCGGCCCGAAGGCGTAAACGACGCGCTCTGGCATGCATTCGTCGCGGCGATACGACGGGAGAATCATGACGGGCCAGAGGCGTATTTGGCTGCGCATACGGGCTATATCGACGAGACGAAGCCGGTCGAAGAGCTGCAAATTGACCTTCTGGATTGGCAGAGGGGGCCGTTTTCCGATTGGGATCTGTTGCTCGCCGAAGCCTATGGATGGGATGTGGCAGATGGCAACATCTGGGTTGATTGGCAGAGTTTCCTGAACCACCGGCGTATCACGAGCCTGTGGCGCCATTTCGGCCCGCATTTCTCTGCCGCCGAGCAGGAAGCATTGGTTGCGTGGAAGCGCAATGGTGCCGCTGGCCTCGACGCCGGGGCAGATGACCCAGTGATGGCGGCGGTCCTTCTGGACGTGGCGGACAAAACCCCACCATGCGCGCCTCGCGGGATACTGTCTTCAGATGCTTAGGTTCGGGAAATCTCAGTTTGCCGCCTTCGCACAGGCGCAGCAGTCCGGATGGATCATCTTTCATCGCCCTTTGCTGGTTGCGGAGTTCGGAGAGGATTTGATCGAGCAGATTGAGCCGTTGGAGGATGTTCTTCAGGCCGCCGAGGCGGCTGGATTCGATGAGGGTCGGGAACCTTATCGCTTTGCAAGGGTCATCGCCGGCTTGTCGAAGCTCGCCGAAAACGACCGGCGTCATGCTGTCGTGGCGCGCATCGCGTCGAGTTATCAGTCTCGCGAGGAACGGCTTGATCGAATGGAGCGCACAGCGCTTGGTAATCATGCGGGAGAGTGGCGTGTGAGGTCGAGTCACCGGTGATGCCCCGCATCCGGGTCTGTTTTCTTTCCCGCATAATGTTCGATTGGTTCAGCCCTCGTTGAAATAGTCGTAGATCTTCTGTGCGAGGCCCTTGCTGACCCCGTCGACCGCGCGCAGGTCGGCGAGGTTGGCGCGGCTCACGGCTTTGGCCGATCCGAAATGCGCAAGCATCGCGCGCTTGCGGGCGGCACCGACGCCTGGCACTTCGTCGAGCGGGGTGGCGGATATGGATTTGGCGCGCTTGGCGCGATGCGTGCCGATGGCGAAGCGGTGCGCCTCGTCTCGCAGGCGCTGGATGAAATAGAGCACCGGGTCGTTGTGGCGCAGCGCCATTGGACGCTTACCGGTGCGGTGAAACTCCTCCTTGCCGTGGTCGCGGTCCACGCCCTTGGCGACGCCCACCATCGGGATGTCCTCGACGCCCATCTCTCGCATGATGCCGGCCACCGCGCTGACCTGTCCCGCGCCGCCGTCAATCAGCAGCAGGTCGGGCCATTGGCCGTTGCTGCGGTCGGGGTCTTCTTTCAGAAGGCGTTTGAAACGGCGGGTCAGCACCTCTTTCATCATGCCGAAATCGTCACCGGGGGTCAGGTCGTCGCCCTTGATGTTGAACTTGCGATAGTGGTTCTTCATCATCCCCTCGGGCCCCGCCACGATCATCGCGCCGACGGCGTTGGTGCCCTGGATGTGGCTGTTGTCATAGACCTCGATCCGCTGCGGTGGGCTGGGCAAATCGAATGCCTCGGCCAAGCCTTTGAGCAGCTTTCCTTGGGTCGCGCTCTCGGCCATCTTGCGGGCGAGGCTTTCGCGGGCGTTGCGCAGGGCGGCGTCAATGAGTTCGGCCTTTTCGCCGCGCAGGGGCACGGTCAGCGTCACCTTGCGGCCGAGTTTTTCGGTCAGGGCTTGGCTCATCAGGTCGGGGTTTTCCAGATCATGTGACAGGATCAGCGCGCGGGGCGGTTCCTTGCTGTCGTAGAACTGACCAATGAAGGCCTCGAGCACCTCGGGTTCCTCGACATCCGGGCCGACGCGCGGATAGAAATCGCGGTTGCCCCAGTTCTGCCCGGCGCGGATGAAGAACACCTGCACGCAGGCCTGCCCCTTTTCGAGATGCAGCGCGATCACGTCGGCCTCGGTCACGGTGCGGGGGTTGATGCCCTGCGCGGTCTGCACCTGCGTCAACGCCTTGATCCGGTCGCGCAGGGCGGCGGCGCGCTCGTATTCCATGGCCTCTGCGGCCTCCGACATCTCGGCGGCGAGTTTCTCCTGTATCTCGGTCGAGCGGCCCGAGAGGTAGCGTTCGGCGTCGCGCACCTGTGTGGCATACTCGGCCTTGGAGATTTTGCCGACGCAGGGCGCGGTGCAGCGCTTGATCTGGTATTGCAGGCAGGGGCGGGTGCGGCTTTCGAACATGGTGTCGTTGCAGTTGCGCAGCTGAAACACGCGCTGCAACTGCGCCAGCGTGCGGTTGACCGCGCCGGCGCTGGCGAAGGGGCCGTAATAGCTGCCCTTGTCGCGCTTGGCGCCGCGATGCTTCTTGATCATCGGATAGTCATGCGACGTCACGAGGATGTTCGGAAAGCTCTTGTCGTCGCGCAAGAGCACGTTGTAGCGCGGCTTGAGCTGCTTGATGAGGTTCTGTTCGAGCAGCAGCGCCTCGGTCTCGGTCGCCGTCGTGAGAAACATCATCGACGCGGTTTCCGAGATCATTCGCGCGATCCGCGCGGTATGCCCGGTGGGCCGCGCGTAGTTTGACACCCGCGCCCGCAGATTGCGCGCCTTTCCGACATAGAGCACCCGCGCCTGCGCATCGAGCATGCGGTAGACACCCGGCGAGGCATCAAGCGTGCGCAGGTAGCCCCGGATCACGTCGGGGCCGGTGGCGGGGGGGGAGTGCTGGTCAGTGTCGGGCATATGCTTTCAGATATGATTCTCGTGTTGTGCTGCAATGATCCGGGGCCGAGGGCAAGGGATAAGGTTTCCACCATTGCTGTGGATAACTCTGCCTATAAGTTTTCGTGAGCGGGAAATTTTCCTTGAATCAAGCCAGCTTCGCCGAAATGCTCAAAATATAGGCAGTATAATATCCCATTGATTTAAAAAGATAAAAAACTCTGCCCTGATCATACCATTGAAAACGTTAGTATTTTTGTGACGCTTACGTAACGGCAGTGTGACCGGTGCAAAACTTCTCTGCGAGGGTCATGTTTTCTACTCAACTCCTAGGACATCCGGGGTCTGCCAACCTAGGTGCTGGCCGCCATCCACGCAGATCAATTGGCCGGTCACGCCGGGGGCATGCAGCAGGTAGGAGAGCGCCCCGGTGATGTCCGTCTCGTTGGCTCCGCGCTGCAAAATCGTTGCTTTTCGCTGGTTCGCGAAATGCGTGTCGCTCTGGCGATGGCCCTGCAAGGTGGGGCCAGGCCCGATCGCGTTGACCCGAAGCCGGGGGGCGAGCGCCTGTGCCGCCGTCTGGGTAAATGCCCACAGGCCCATCTTGGCGATGGTGTAACTCATGAATTCCGGTGTCAGCTTGCGCACACGCTGGTCGATCATGTTGACGACAAGGCCCTGTGCGCGCGGCTCGCCATTCTCGTCGGTAAGCGGGTCGGGAACCTGCCGCGCCAGTTCCTGTGTCAGCACGAAGGGCGCGCGCAGATTGCTTTCCATATGCCGGTCCCAGCCCTGCCGGGTCGCGCTGTCGATATTGTCATATTCAAAGATCGAGGCGTTGTTGATCAGGGTGGTCAGCGGCCCGCCGAGTGCCTCTGCGGCGCGTGTGATCAGCGGCGTCACCTGTGCCTCGTCCAGCAGGTCGGCCTGCAACGTCACCGCCTGCCGCCCGAGCGCGCGGACCTCTGCGGCGACATCCTCGGCGGCCTGCGCCGAGGTGGCGTAGTGGATCGCTACATCCTGCCCTTGCCGCGCCAGTTCCAGCGCCATCGCGCGGCCCAGCCGCTTGCCTGCCCCGGTCACCAGCCCTCGTGTCATGCCCTGCCCTCGCTTAAGTCAACACGATTGCAACATAGCCCACATAGGCCGAGGTCAACAGGATACCCCAGACCCTGCCGATATCCCGCCCGAGAAACACGAACGGGATGAGAATGAGCGAGGCCGCCAGCATCACCCAGAGATCGAAGCTGAGGAATTCCGCATTGACCGGTACCTCGCCGACCAGCGCGGTGATCCCGATGATGGCAAGCAGGTTAAACATGTTCGACCCGATCACGTTGCCGAGCGCCACGTCGGCCTGCTTGCGCAGCGCCGCCATCACCGTGGTCGCCAGTTCCGGCAGCGACGTGCCGAGGGCGACCAGTGTCAGCCCGATCGCCGCCTCGCTGATGCCGTAGCGCATCGCGAGGATGGAGGCGTTGTCGACGAGGATATCCGCGCCAAGCGGCAGGCCCACGAGGCCAAGCAGCAGAAAAGTCACGATCTGCCACCACGGCATGTCCGGATCGGCACCTTCGACATCCTCGATGAAATCGGCCTCCGAGAGCGCCTTGACCGCCGCATCGCGCCGATGGCTGAGCGCGTCACGCAGCGCGTCGCCCAGCATGAGCATGAGTGCCGCCAGCAAGATCAGCCCCGCGATCCAGTCGAACGATCCACGAAAGGCCAGTGCAATGAAAAGAACGCTTGCCCCCAGCATTTGCAGGTAGGACTTGCCGCATTTGCAGCCGCTCGTGTGCAGCACCGACAGAATCGCCGGAATGCCCAGCACCAACAGCACATTGGCGGTGTTTGAGCCCACCACGTTGCCCAATGCCAGCCCCGCCTTGTCGCTGAGCACAGCGTTGACAGAGATCAGCAATTCCGGGGCCGAAGTGCCGAAGGCCACCACGGTGAGGCTGACGATCAGCGCCGGAATACCCAGCCGCAAGCTGAGATTGACCGCGCCCTTGACCAGCGCATCGCCCGCCAGAAGCAAGATAACGAGGCCAAGTGCCACCATGATCCATGGCATCATGACTTGCGTCCCTTTTCGCAGGAACATGGCTCCTTGCCGATGCGATAGCGTCCGCATTTGCGGCACTTGGCTGCCGCAAGTCGTTTCTGTCCGGGAAACCGCAGCTTGCCGAACATGGCGAGCACGCCCATGGCCACGAGGAAGAGAACGACGATCTTGACTACCATGTCAGAGCCCGAACCGGGCATAGCTGGCCCGCTCCTCGACCGCTGACAGCGCATCCTGTGCAAGTGTAGCGCCGAAACGTGAGAGCAGCCCGCGCTTGCGACCGTATTTGGCAAAGCGCACCCTGTCGCCGTAAAGTTCCTTCATCTTGGGCACCAAGTGCCCGACACCGTCGGCAAGGCCCAGTTCGATGCTGCGCTGCCCCAGCCAGAACTCCCCGGTAAATATATCCGGATCGTCGGCCAGCTTGGTACCGCGCCGGGCCTTCACATGGGCGATGAACGCCTCGTGAATCTGCCCAAGCAGCGATTTCAGCCGGGTCACGTCTTCGGGCTTTTCCGGCAGGAACGGGTCAAGCGTGCTCTTGGATTTGCCGGCGGTGTAGACGCGCCGTTCGATCCCCTGCCGCGACAGGAAAACCTGCGCGCCAAAGCCCGCCGAGATCACCCCGATGGAGCCGAGGATCGAGCTGTCATCGACCCAGATATTGTCAGCCGCAACCGCCAGCCAGTAGCCACCCGAGGCGGCCACGTCCTCGACGAAGGCATGCACGGGGATTTCTTTTTCCGCCGCCAGCCTGCGGATGCGCGCGGCGATGAGCGAGCTTTGCACCGGCGAGCCGCCGGGCGAGTTGATCACCAGCGCCACCGCCTTGGGCTTACCCCGCGAGAACGCCTTTTCGATCACCGGACCAAGCGCCTCGTCACTGAGTTGCGCCCGCCCGCCTGCGCCGATCACGCCCTGCAGGCGTATGACCGCCACTGTGGGCTTACGGTTGAGGAAGGGGATCAGATGCTTCATGCGGCCCGATGTAGAGTGCGAGCGGCAGACAAACAAGGAGCATGGACCAACTCAGAGCGCCCAGCGTGAAAAAGATCACGTGAAGGGCTCAGGACTTGATCCGGTAGCCGGTCTTGAAGATCCACCAGACGATTCCGAGACAGAGCGCGAAAAATATCCCGATCGCCGCGAGGCTCAGGCCCACGCTCACGTCTGCCACGCCGAAGAATGACCAGCGAAAGCCCGAGATGAGATAGACCACCGGGTTGAACAGTGTCACCGTCTGCCAGCCCTCGGGTAGCATCGAGACCGAGTAGAAGGCACCGCCAAGGAACACGAGCGGCGTGATCACCAGAAGCGGGATCAGCTGCAACTGCTGGAAATTTTCCGACCAGATGCCGATGATGAAGCCGAAGAGCGCGAAGCTTATGCAGATCATCAGCAGAAAGACCAGCATCATCACCGGGTGCTGAATGTCGAGATCGACAAAGAACCCGGCGGTGATCAGGATCACCCCGCCGATGAGCAGCGATTTCGTCGCCGCCGCCCCGACATAGCCAAGAACGATTTCGAAAAAGTTGATGGGGGCCGAGAGCAGCTCGAATATCGTGCCGATGAATTTCGGAAAGTAGATGCCGAAAGAGGCGTTGGAGATCGCCTGCGTCATGACGCTGAGCATGATCAGGCCCGGCACGATGAAGGCCCCGTAGCTGACGCCCTCGACCTCTTCGATGCGGCTGCCGATTGCGGCGCCGAAGACCACGAAATAGAGCGTGGTGGAAATTACCGGGGACAGGAGTGATTCGAAGATGGTGCGGAAAAACCGCTTCATTTCATAGACATATATGGCCTTGATGGCGTGGAGGTTCATGCCGCATCCTCTCGCACAAGGCCCACGAAAATCTCTTCGAGGCTGCTCTGCCGGGTCTCGATATCGCGCACGTTCAGCCCTTCTTCTGCCAGCGCCTGCAACAGTCGGGTGATGCCCGTGCGCTCGCCGCTGGTGTCGTAGTGATAGTGCAGCGCATGCCCGTCATCGGCCAGTTCGAGTGCGTATTGTGCGAGCGTTTCTGGCACCGCCTCGACCGGCTGCACAAGGTCGATCTGCAGAGTCTTGCGGCCCATCCGGCGCATGAGATCCGCCTTGTTCTCGACCAGCAGGATTTCGCCACGATTGATGACGGCGATGCGGTCGGCCATGGCCTCGGCCTCTTCGAGGTAATGCGTGGTCAGAATGATCGTGACGCCGCTTTCCTTGAGGCCGCGCACAACCTCCCACATGTCGCGGCGCAGCTCCACGTCGACGCCTGCCGTCGGCTCATCGAGGAACAGCACGCGCGGCTCGTGACACAGCGCCTTGGCAATGAGCACGCGGCGTTTCATGCCGCCCGACAACTCCCGGATGCGGTTGTTGCGCTTGTCCCAGAGCGAGAGTTGCCGCAGCACCCGCTCGACCAGCGCGTCATCGCGCGATTTGCCAAAGAGTCCGCGCGAGAACTGCACGGTGTTGATCACCTTCTCGAACGGCTCCAGCGCGATTTCCTGCGGCACGAGACCGATCATCGCGCGCGCGGCGCGGTAGCCAGTAACGATGTCATGCCCTCCGACACGGGCCTGCCCGGCGGTCGGCGTGGTAATGCCGCAGAGCGCCGAAATGAGCGTCGTCTTGCCTGCGCCATTGGGGCCGAGCAGGGCAAGGATCTCGCCCTCCTCGATATCGAGCGAGACGTCGCGGAGCGCCCGAAAGCCGTCCTTGTAGGTCTTGCTCAGCCGGTCCACGGTGACGATCGCGCGCATCTGCCCATTCCTTCTGTCTGAGCGCGAACCTAGAGGTTTGAGGCGGGAGTGCAATGTTCGTTGCCGCAGGCCATTCTGTGCGAAAGACAGGTCGCCTCCGGGCAACAGAGTGTTTTTGGGAATTTGTTAAACCTTCGATGCCAGTCTGATAGAACGGACGTCTTGGGGGGGTCCGATCCGATCATGGTGACGAGGCTAAGAATGATACGACAGATACTCGCAATCGCGCTGCTGACCCTTGTTTCGACAGGGCCACAGGCCACGGCACAGGGGCGGGACGGGTTTCGTGTCTTGGTGATGGGCGATTCGCTCATGGCGATGCACAAGCTGGGCGGCCTGTCGGTGTCGGCGACGGTGCGACGGATGACCGGGGCGCAGGTGACCGACCGCGCCATTGGCGGGGCGCGGTATTTCTACCGGTTGCCGATCAGCGGGGCACTCGGGCTCAATATCAAGCAGCAATATCATCGCGGGAACTGGGATTGGGTGGTGCTCAATGGGGGCGGCAACGATCTGTGGCTCGGTTGCGGGTGCACCCGCTGTCAAAGGCGCATGAACCAGCTGATTTCGCGTGACGGTCGCCGTGGTGTGATCCCCGGCTTTCTTTCGCGGCTGCGTCAGGATGGGGCGCAGGTGATTTACGTGGGCTATCTGCGCTCGCCGGGCGTCAACTCGCCGATCGAGCATTGCGCCGACGAGGGTGACGAATTCGACCGTCGTATGGCGCGTCTCGCGGCGCTGGACAGTGGCCTGCATTTCGTGCCCTTGGCCGACATGGTTCCGCATGGCGATCTGAGCTATCACGCGCTGGACCGCATTCACCCCTCGGTTAAGGCAAGCCGCCATATCGGTGCCCGGATCGCGCGCATCATCGCATCCCATACGCAAGGCACGGTTTCCCGCAACGCGCTAACCGGGAACTGACGGGCTCTAGCCCGGCTTGCGCGTCACCCGGTTGACATGGCCCATCTTGCGACCGGGTTTGACCTCGGCCTTGCCATAAAGATGCAGCGACGCATCGGCCTCCTGCATGATCCGCGGCAGGCGGTTCATGTCATCGCCGATGAGGTTCTCCATCACCACATCGGCGTAGCGCGACCCGTCGCCCAGCGGCCAGCCCGCCACGGCGCGGATATGCTGTTCGAACTGGTCGATGGCGCAGCCGGATTGTGTCCAGTGGCCGGAATTGTGGACGCGCGGTGCGATCTCGTTGACCACGAGGCCCTTGGCTGTCACGAACAGTTCCACCCCCATGACGCCCACATACTTCAAACGGTTGACGATCTTGGCCGCCAGCAGAACAGCGTCGGTACGCTGCGCCGCCGTGAGGCGCGCGGGCACGATGGTGGTGCGCAGGATGCCGTCGTCGTGGACGTTCTCGCCGGGGTCAAAGCAGGCCACGTCACCGGCGGCATTGCGCGCGGCTATGACTGACACTTCGTGGCTGAACTCGACGAATCCCTCATAGATCGCCTCGACCCCGTTCATATCGGACAAGGCCTGCTCGGCCTCGGTTGCAACCATGATCCGCGCCTGCCCCTTGCCATCATAGCCGAAGCGGCGGGTCTTGAGGATCGCGGGCAGGCCGATCTCGGCCAAGGCCTCGGCCAGATCCTCGGCGTCATCGACGGCGGCAAAGGGAGCCGTTGCCAGCCCCAGATCCGACAGGAACGCCTTTTCCGTCAGTCGGTCCTGGCTGACCTTGAGCGCGCGGCGCCCCGGGTGGACAGGCGTGATCCGCTCGAGCACATCAAGAGCCGAGGCGGGGATGTTTTCGAACTCGTAGGTGATGACATCGACGCTTTCTGCAAACCGTCGCAACGCGTCCTCGTCGGTATACTCGGCCTTGAAATGGAAATTCGCCACATGGCTGGCCGGGCAATCGCCGCCCGGCTCGAAGATGCAGGTCTTGAACCCGAGGCGCGCCGCGGCGACCGAGAGCATGCGGCCCAACTGGCCGCCGCCCAGAATGCCGATGGTCGCGCCGGGAGAGAGAGGATCAGTCATCGCTTGGCTCGTCTGGGATGGAGGCAGAAAGCGCGGCGCGCCAATCATCGAGACGCTGCGCAAGTGCCGCATCGGAATTGGCGAGGATCGCGGCGGCCATCAGACCGGCATTAGCGGCCCCCGCCGCCCCGATCGCCATGGTCGCCACGGGAAAGCCCTTTGGCATCTGCACGATGGAATAGAGGCTGTCGACACCCGAAAGCGCGCGGGTCTGCACCGGCACGCCGATCACCGGCACGCGGGTTTTCGACGCCATCATGCCCGGCAGATGCGCCGCTCCGCCCGCACCGGCGATGATCACCTGCAAGCCTCGCTCAACGGCGGTCTTTCCGTAGTCCCACAGCCGGTCCGGCGTGCGGTGCGCCGAGACGATGCGCGTCTCGTATCCCAGGCCCAACTCGTCGAGAATGGTCGCTGCTTCGCGCATGGTGGACCAGTCGGACTGACTGCCCATGATGATGCCGATTTTCACGCCTGTCATGTCACGCCTCACGTTTTGAAGCGCGCACTATACCCATCAAGGGGGGTTACGCAATGATGTCGGGATAGAGCCGGTCCTCGATCCGGGCGATCATGTCGCGCAGCCAGAGTTTTTTCTTCTTGAGCCGTTGCAGGGTCAGCTGATCGGCAGTGCTTTTCTCCTGCAGCGCGCGAATGGCCGCGTCGAGATCGCCATGCTCGCGGCGGAACTCTTCCAGTTCCACGCGCAGCACATCCTCTGATTTCATCGAAAGGTCGCTATAGGCGTTCATGGCAAGCGATTCCTCCAAGGGGGCCGTGGGCTTAGAAGATAGTCAATCTGCGCCCATTCGCAAAGCCCTTGCGCGCATCCGGGGCAATGCCCATATTTCGGACGCAGGTCGCCATAACGGGGCCTTGCACAACGGACGGTCGCTTAAGCTCAAGGACGTGTCGATGACAAAGCTTACTCTGGGGTCGCACCCCTACATGCTGGGGTTCGAGCAACTCGAACGGATGCTGGAACGCAGCGCCAAATCGGGTAACGAAGGGTATCCGCCCTTTAACATCGAACAGACCTCGCAGAATTCCTATCGCATCACACTGGCCGTGGCCGGGTTTGCCGAGGATGATCTGGCGATCACCGTGGAGGACCGGCAACTGGTCATCCGGGGCCGACAGGGCGACGACGCCGAAGGCCGTATCTACCTGCATCGCGGCATCGCTGCGCGACAGTTCCAGCGCTCTTTCGTGCTGGCCGACGGGGTAGAGGTGGGCGAGGCGATCATGGAGAACGGGCTTTTGCATGTGGACCTCACCCGCGCACAGCCCGAGCCGGTGGTGCAGAAAATCAGGATCAACAAGGGGTAAGCCATCATGGATACCAAATATGATTTCGGAGATATCGAAGAGCGGGCCATCGTCTATGTGCGTCCCGTCAATGTCGAGGATCTGCCCGAAGACATGCGCGAGCAGGTCGGCGATTTGACCACGCTGTATGCTGTGCACAGCACCGAAGGCGAGCGGCTGGCGTTGGTGCGTGACCGCAAGCTGGCGTTTCTTCTGGCGCGCCAGAACAACATGGAGCCGGTGACGGTTCACTGACCGGGCCGTTGCCGGCGCGTTAAATCTCTAGTGCCACTTGGCCAGCGGCGGCAGGCTCATCAGCACGGCATTGGCGTCATGCCCGGTGGCCAGCCCGAACTTGGTGCCCCGGTCATAAACGAGGTTGTATTCCGCATAGAGCCCGCGATGCACAAGCTGGGTGTCCTTGTCGGCGTCGGTGAAGGGCTGCACCCGGCGCCGTTCGGTCAATGGCAGGAACGCGGGTAAAAACGCCCGCCCGATATCCTGCGTCAGGGCGAAATCCGCCTCCCAATCGCCGGTGTTGCGGTCATCCATGAAGATGCCGCCGACGCCGCGCGCCCGGTGGCGATGGGGAATGTAGAAATATTCGTCAGCCCAGTCCTTGAGCCGCGCGTAAAGATCTTCGCCATGCGGGGCGAGATGCGCCTTTTGCTGGTCGTGGAAATGCGCGGTATCCTCGGCATACTCGATGCAGGGGTTGAGATCCGATCCGCCGCCGAACCACCACGCGCCGGGTGTCCAGAACATCCGGGTGTTCATGTGAACGGCCGGGCAATGCGGGTTCTGCATATGGGCGACGAGGCTGATGCCGGAGGCCCAGAAGCGCGGGTCATGCTCCATCCCCGGCACGCCACGCGCGGCCATCGCCTTTTGCGCGGCCTCGCCCAAGGTGCCGTAAACCTCGGAGACGTTTACGCCGACCTTCTCGAAGACGCGGCCGCCGCGCATCACGCTCATCAGCCCGCCGCCGGCGTCTGATCCGTCGTCGCTGGCGCGGCTGGTCTCAGATACCTCGAAGCGGCCCGGCGCTGCATCCGCGAACGGCCCTTCGACGTGGCTCTCTTCCAACCCCTCGAAGGCGGCGACGATCTGGTCGCGCAACTGGCGAAACCACGCCGCGGCGCGGGCTTTCTTCTCGGTAAAATCATCACTCATCGGGTCATCCTCGGGCTCTTTGACCCATTAATGCGCCGGGGCGGCGACGGGATCAAGCAGGGTGCGCCCGCCATCCATGGTCATGATCTGCCCTGTCATGAAGCTGGAGCCGTCGCAGGAGAGATATTGCACCGCTTCTGCCAGTTCCGTGGCCGACGCGATGCGGCCAAGCGGGGTGTGACACTCGATATCGTCGCGGTAATCGCTGTGCTCGCGCAGCGTGTCCTTGAGCGAGGCGCTCATCACCGAACCGAACGCCAGCGCGTTGACGCGGATGCGATACGGGGCGAGCGCCACGGCGAGGCTGCGCGTCATCTGGTCGAGCGCCGCTGAAGAGATCGAATAGGCCATCAGGTCGGGATGGGTGCGGCGCGCGGCGATCGAGGAAAGGTTCACAATGGTGCCCGCGACGCCCTCGGTCTGGCCTTCGGCCTGCTTGATCATCCGCTTGGCGACCTGCTGGCTCATCCGCAGCGAGGTCATCAGGTTCTGCTGCAACAGCATCTCGACGGCATCATCCTCGGGGTTGAGCGCGTCCGACGGTACCACCTGACGGCAGGCATTCACGAGAATGTCGATCTGGTCGAAGGCGTCGATTGTGGCCGAGAGCAGATTGGCCTGCGCCAGTTTCTGCCGCAGGTCGCCCGCGAAATAGCGCACGTTATCGGCCTCGGCGGCCTTGCCCAATTCATCCTTCAGACGTTTCTCGTCCATGTCGGCGAACATGACATTGGCGCCCTTGTCCGCGAAATGCCGCCCGATGGCGAGGCCGATGCCGTTGGCACCGCCGGTCACGATGGCGGTCTTGCCCGCGATGGAGAATGACATGAAAGCGCCTTTCGAGCTGAGCTTTGGGGGGAGGTTAGGCGATTCTACCGCGTCTGACGAGACGGGTGACGCGCCTGAAGGATCTTGAAGCGGTTGTCGCCCGCGATCTCTTCGACATGTTTGAAGCGTTGCTCCAGCGCCGCCTCGTAGGGCAGATGGCGGTTGGCGACCAGCCAGAGCGTGCCCGAGGGCTTGAGCGCGCGCGCCGCCGAGGCGATGAAGGCGCGGCCCAGATCGGGGGTGGCGCTGCGCCCGGTGTGAAAGGGCGGGTTCATGATCACGCTGTCGGCGCGGCTGTCGGGTTGCCACTGAGTGGCATCGGCCCAATGGAACGCGGCGCGCGGATCGAGCACGTTGCGCTGCGCACAGATGAGGGCGGCGTGATCGGCCTCCACCAGATCGAGCCGGGTGATCGCCTCGCGGCCCAGCACCTGCGCCGCCAGGTATCCCCAGCCTGCGCCAAGGTCGATCACATGCGCGCCCAGCTTGTCGGGCAGCGCGCGCGCCAGCCAGTCGGAGCCCGGGTCGATGCCGTCGGCGGAAAACACACCGGGTGCGGTGATATAGTCGCCCGCGATTTCGCTCTCGGTGCCGCGCCAATCGGCAAATTCGGCCTCTTCGGGCAGAGTGAAGATTTTGCCATGCGCCTTGGAGAGCGGCGCGCCGGTCTCAACCCGCCTGCGGCAGTCCTTGAGGATCGATTCGACCCCGTCGGTCTTGTCACCATCGACGATCACCGGACCGTCGGTCACATCCGCCGCCTGCGCGATCAGCGCGCGTGCCAGCGGCTTGGCGCGGGGCAGGCAGACGAGGGCCGCCCCATAGCGCCCGTCGGGGGCCACCGCACAATCATAGCCGCGCGCGGCGAAGGCGTCGAAATCAGGTTTCATCGTGGTGATAATCTGTACCCGCTCGGCGGGCAGCGCCGTGATGTCCGCCCCGGCGCGCGGTGCTAACACGGCGATACGCCCCGCCTCGGGCAGAGTTATGGTGCCGGATTCGATGGCAAGCGACAGGCGTGAGGGCGTGCTCACGCTATTCCTTTTCCATGGTGCATTGCAGCGGGTGTTGATGACGGCGGGCGAAATCCATCACCTGCGCAACCTTGGTCTCGGCAATCTCGTGGCTGAACACGCCGACGACCGCGACGCCCTTTTTATGCACCGTCAGCATGATCTCGAAGGCCTGCGCGTGCGACATGCCGAAAAATCGCTCCAGCACCGCGACGACGAACTCCATCGGGGTATAATCGTCATTCAGCAGCTGCACCTTGTAGAGCGGCGGCCGCTGCGTCTTTGGCCGCGTCTTGATCGCGACGGAGACGTCATCGTCGCCATCCTCGTCCTTGCCCGGACCGGCCAGTTGGGGAAACTGCACTGTCATCACTTTGCTGTCGCACCCTTGTTGCGCATGAGGTCCATCGCTTTGGCCTCTCTATATAACCTATGACCCCTCCGAGAAAAGGGGGCAGACCGGGATTCGCGGGGGCAAATTTTTCGGTCTCAGGATTGGTCACCGGGCTATTCCGTCACCTCGGCGCCGTGCCCGGCGATCAGATGGGTGATCTGTGCCGCCGCCTGCGCCACGGCACGGCCGAATTCGGGGAGGCGTGCATCGGAGAACCGCGAGGAGGGGCCCGAAATCGACACGCCGGCACAGGGCTCTCCACGGTCGTTGAAGATTGCGGCCCCGATGCAGGACATGCCGTCGTAGCGTTCGTTGCGGTCAAACGACCAGCCGCGCGCCGTCGTCTCTTCCAGATCATCGAAGAGCGCGCGCGGCGTGACATGGGTGTTTGCGGTAAAGCCCTGCAGCCCGGCCCCTGTCAGAAGCGCGAGACGACGCTCCTCTGACAGCGCCGCGAGAATCGCCTTGCCGGTGCCCGAGGCATGCATCGGTGTGCGCGACCCCGGCGGAAAGAAGGCGCGGATCGGGTTGCCGGTCTCGACCTGCCCGATGAAAACCACCTCGGCCCCGTCCGGCACCGCGAGATTGGCGGTCTCGCCGGTCTGCTCCATCAGGCGGCGCATCACCGGGCGACCGGCATCCGACAGGTTCGTGCGCTTGAGATAGGCGACGCCGGTGCGGTAGGCCTCGATCCCGATGGTCCAGTCCTGACGTTCCTCGTCGAAGCGCACGAAATCGCGCTTTTGCAGGGTGGTCAGGATGCGGTGCGTTGTGGCAGTGGGAATGCCGAGCGAGAGCGACAGATCGGTGAGATTCACCCCTTCTTGCCGGGCGACCGTGGTCAGCACGCCAAGTGCGCGGTCGAGCGACTGCATAGTGCCGGCGCTGCTTTCGGTGAATTGGGATTTGGGGCGGCCCCGGGGGCGCTTGGTCTGGGTCATGATCTGCGATTCCCTTGGTGGGCGGTTGCATACGGAATAAAAATATTTTCCATGAAATTACATAGGGCAAAGATGGGAAAATGAAAAACACATAATATCAGTACTTTGCATATTTAAATTATTAAATGGAAAACGATTTCAAGAAAATTGATGAAAAGGTAGGCATCCGTCATATTAACGACAACACCCAAGGAGGATGGTGTCATGTCAGATCAGAACCCGGTTTTCATTCCCGGCCCGACCAATATTCCCGACCGGCTGCGCCGCGCGATGCAGGTGCAGACGCAGGACCACCGCTCGCCCGCTTTCGTCAACACGCTGACTCCCGTGCTGGCTGGGTGCCTGACGGTGTTCGGTGCATCGGAGGCCGAGATCATCACCTTCCCGGCATCGGGCACCGGCGGCTGGGAAGCGGCGATCGCCAACACGCTGTCGCCCGGCGATACCGTCCTGGTCGCGCGCTACGGCATGTTCAGCCATCGCTGGATCGACATGTGCGAGCGGCATGGGCTGAACGTGCAGATCATCGAATGCCCCTGGGGCAGCGGCGCGCCGGCCGACAAGTTCGAAGAGGCGCTGCGTACCGATACCGTACATGAGATCAAGGCCGTGCTGGTCACCCATAACGAAACCGCGACCGGCGTGCGCTCTGACATCGGCGCGGTGCGGGGCGCGATGGATGCCGCCGCACATCCCGCCCTTCTGATGGTCGATTGCGTCAGTTCCCTCGCGTCGATGCCCTTCGAGATGGATGCCTGGGGTGTCGATATCGCGGTCTCCGGCTCGCAAAAGGGGTTCATGCTGAATACCGGCATGGCCATCCTCGCGGTGAGCGGCAAGGCGCTTGCGGCGATGGACAGCGCCACGCTGCCGCGCACCTTCTTTGATTTTCGTGATATGCTCACGACCAACGCCAAGGGTGGATATCCCTACACCCCGCCGCTGCAACTGATCTACGGCATGGCTGAGAGCCTGAACATGCTGTTCGAGGAGGGGCTGGAAAATGTCTATGCCCGTCACACACGCCTTGCCGAAGGGGTGCGGCGCGCGGTTGACGCCTGGGGGCTGCGTCTCGTGGCGCAATCGCCGGAGCTTTACTCTGACACGGTTAGCGCCATTTATGTGCCTGATGGCTATGACAGCAACGCCCTGACCGAGCACGCCTTTGCCACCTATGGCATGAGTTTCGGCGTCGGTCTGGGAGAGATGAACGGTCGCGCCTTCCGGATCGGCCATTTGGGAAGCCTGACGGATGCGATGATGCTGTCGGGCTTGGCCACCATCGAAATGGCGATGGCCGACCTGAACTACCCGGTTAAGCTCGGCTCGGGCGTGATCGCGGCGCAGGAGTACTACCGCACAACAGCCAAGCCCGTTCTGACCGAACAAGCCGCGTGAAAGGAGAGAGCATGCTGGACCAACGAAGCCCGGGCGATCTGACGATTGAAGACGTGCGCAACGCGCATGAACGGATCAAGCCCTATATCCACCGCACGCCCGTTCTGACCTCGTCCTTCCTGAACGAGCTAACTGGTGCAGAGCTGTTCTTCAAATGCGAGAATTTCCAGAAGGCGGGCGCATTCAAGGTGCGCGGCGCGTCGAACGCGGTCTTTGGGCTGACGGACGAGGTGGCCAAACTGGGCGTGGCGACGCACAGTTCAGGCAATCACGCGCTCAGCCTGAGCTATGCGGCCGGGCGGCGGGGCATTCCGTGCCATGTGGTCATGCCCCGCACCGCGCCGCAGGCGAAAAAGGATGCGGTGCGCGGCTATGGCGGCATCATCACCGAATGCGAGCCCTCGACAACCAGCCGCGAGGAGGTCTTTGCAAAGGTGCAGGCCGAGACCGGCGCGGAATTCGTGCACCCCTACAACGATCTGCGCGTCATCACCGGACAGGCGACCTGTTCGCTGGAGATGATGGAGCAGACCGAGGGGCTCGATGCCGTGATCGCCCCCATCGGCGGCGGCGGGATGATCTCGGGCACGTGCCTGACGCTGTCGAACATCGCACCCGATGTGCAGATCTATGCCGCCGAGCCCGAACAGGCCGACGACGCCTATCGCAGCTTCAAGGCCGGGCATATCATCGCCGATGACGCGCCCGAGACGGTGGCCGACGGGCTCAAGGTGCCGCTCAAGGGCAACACCTGGCATTTCGTCAGCCATAACGTGACCGACATCCTGACCGCGAGCGAGGACGAGATCATCGACGCGATGAAGCTGACATGGGCGCGGATGAAGATCGTGATCGAGGCGAGCTGCGCCGTGCCGCTGGCGGTGATCCTGAAAAACCGCGAGGTGTTCGCGGGCAGGCGGGTGGGCGTCATCATCACCGGCGGCAATGTCGATCTCGACAAACTGCCCTGGATCAAATGAGCACAGGCCGGGCTACGCCCGGCCGTAGGATAAACCGGAGGATACCATGAAAGACGTGATCAATCTCGACGAATACGAAGTGGGCTTTGACATCCCCGCCCTGCCGGGCATGGACGAGACCGACATTCAGACGCCCTGCCTCGTGCTCGATCTCGACGCGCTGGAGCGCAATATCAAGAAGATGGGCGATTGGGCCCGCGAACATGGCATGCGCCACCGGGTGCATGGCAAGATGCACAAGTCGGTGGATGTGGCGAAGCTGCAGGAAAGCCTTGGTGGCGCCTGCGGTGTCTGCTGTCAGAAAGTGAGCGAGGCCGAGGTCTTTGCCCGTGGCGGGATCAAGGACGTGCTGGTGTCCAATCAGGTGCGCGACCCCGCCAAGATCGACCGTCTGGCGCGGATGCCCAAGCTGGGCGCGCGCACGATCTGCTGTGTCGATGATCTGGCCAATGTGGTGGACCTGTCGGCGGGTGCGCAAAAGCACGGCACGCAGATCGAATGTCTGGTGGAGATTGACTGCGGCGCGGGTCGCTGCGGCGTGACGACGACGCCAGAGGTGGTCGAGATCGCCAAAGCGATTGACGGCGCGCCGGGCCTCAAGTTTGCGGGCATTCAGGCTTATCAGGGCGCGATGCAGCACATGGACAAGTACGAGGACCGCAAGGCCAAGATCGACCTCGCGGTGGCGCAAGTGCGCGATGCTGTCGAGGGGCTGAAGGCCGAGGGGCTGGAGTGTGACATCGTCGGCGGCGGCGGCACCGGCAGCTATTATTTCGAGGGCAATTCGGGGGTCTATAACGAACTTCAGTGCGGCTCTTACGCCTTCATGGATGCCGATTACGGTCGCATTCTGGACAAGGACGGCAACCGGATCGATCAGGGCGAATGGGAAAATGCGCTGTTCATCCTGACCTCTGTGATGAGCCACGCCAAAGCCGACAAGGCCATCGTCGATGCGGGCCTCAAGGCGCAATCGGTGGATAGTGGCCTGCCCTTCATCTTTGGACGAAAGGACGTGGAATACGTCAAATGCTCGGACGAGCATGGCGTGGTCGCAGACCCCGATGGCGTGCTCAAGGTGAACGAGAAACTGCGCCTCGTGCCGGGGCATTGCGACCCCACCTGCAACGTGCATGACTGGTATGTCGGTGTCCGCAACGGGAAGGTCGAAACCGTCTGGCCGGTCTCGGCCCGTGGCCGGGCCTATTGAGGGCGGGCATGATGGATCAGAAAGTAGAGGCCCAGGGTATCGTCATCGTCGGCGAGGCGATCTGCCAAGAGGTAATCAGCCGCGCCGACGCGTTTTCGGCCGTCGAGGCCGTGTTCGGCGCGATGGCCAAGGGCGATGCCTATAATTTCCCCGTGGTGCGCGAGGCCATCGGCCATGCCGATGCGCTCTATGGCTTCAAGGGCGGGTTTGACAAATCCGGCCTGACCCTCGGGCTCAAGGCGGGCGGCTATTGGCCGGGCAACATGGCGAAGGGGCTGACCAATCACCAATCCACGGTCTGCCTCTTCGATCCCGATACCGGGCAGTTGTCTGCGCTGGTGGGGGGCAATTACCTCACCGCGTTGCGCACGGCGGCCTCGTCCTCGGTCTCCATCGCGCATCTGGCGCGCAAGGATTCCAAGGTGCTGGGCATGGTCGGTGCGGGCCACCAATCCGCCTTTCAATTGCGCGCTGCCGCCGAGCAGCGCGACTTTGAAAAGGTCGTGGCCTGGAACCCGCATCCCGACATGCTGCCGCGTCTGCAAGCGGTGGCCGAGGAGCTGGGGCTGGAGTTCGAAGGCGTGAGCCAAGAGGAGTTGGGCGCGACAGCGGATGTGATCATCACGATCACCTCGGCCTTCGAGCCGCTGCTCATGGCCGATTGGATCAAGCCCGGCACGCATATCGCCTGCATGGGCACCGACACCAAGGGCAAGCAGGAGGTCGATCCGGCACTCTTTCAGCGGGCCACCGTCTTTGCCGACGAGATCGCGCAGTCGATCAGCATCGGCGAGGCGCAGCATGCGGTCGCGCAGGGGCTGATTGCCGAGGGCGACATCACCCCCGTTGGCGCTGTGATCAACGGCACCCATGCCGGGCGCAGCAGCGCCGAAGAGATCACGTTGTTCGATGGCACCGGCGTGGGTTTGCAGGATCTCGCCGTCGCTTCGGTCGCGGCAAGGATCGCGCGGGAGCGGGGGCTGGTGACACCTGTCAGCCTCTGATCCGGGGCCGTGTAAAACTTTGATGATTTTTTGGGCAGGCAGCCGCGCATGTGGTTGCCTGTTCGCGTTTTCCGTGTAGCCTGTCGTGGTCTGCCGTCGCCCGGGGATGGGCGATGTGCCATTACTTCAGGGAGAGATCACCATGCGCAGCCTTGCACTTGGCGCGACACTCGTCGCCACCACGACGCTGACACCGCTGGCCGCACTGGCCGAAACCGAAATCCAGTTCTGGCACGCCTTTACCGGGCGTTTGGGCGAATTGGTGGCCGAGCAGGTCGAAACGTTCAACGAAAGCCACAGCGACTATACTGTGAATGCCACCCACAAGGGCAATTATTCCGAGACCCTCAATGCCGGGATTGCCGCGTTTCGCGCGGGCGAGCAACCGCATATCCTGATGGTGTTCGAAGTGGGCACCGCGACCATGATGGGTGCCAAGGGCGCGATCAGGCCGGTCCACGAGGTGATGGCAGGGGACGAGTTCGACCCCGACGCCTATATCGGCGCGGTCAAGGGTTATTACACCACCACCGACGGGCAGATGCTGTCGCTGCCGTTCAACTCCTCCACCCCGGTGCTGTGGGTCAACCGCGACGCGCTTGAGGGGGCGGGCATCGACCCTGATACCGATCTGAGCACCTGGCAGAATGTCGATGCGGTTCTGGATCAACTGGCCGAGGCAGGCCACGACTGCCCGCTCACGACCGCCTGGCAGAGCTGGATTCACCTCGAGAATCTCTCGGCCTATCACGACGTACCATTTGCCACGAAAGACAACGGCTTTGCCGGGCTCGATACCGAGCTGGCCTTCAATGGGCCAGTGCAGGTGAAGCATATCGCGCAGATGGGCGAATGGGCCGATGAGGGCAAGTTCATCTATGCTGGTCGCCGCAACGAGGGCGGGGCCAATTTCCGCGCCGGCGAATGCGCGCTCTTCACCGAAAGCTCCGCCGGTTACGCGGGCATCAAGGCCGAGGCGCAGTTCGATTTCGACGTGCGCCAACTGCCCTATTGGGATGGTGTCGAGGGTGCGCCGCAGAACACCATCATCGGCGGCGCGTCGCTCTGGGTGATGGAGGGGCATGAGCCTGCCGAATACGAGGCGGCGGGGGCGTTTCTCAATTTCCTGTCGTCACCCGAGATCCAGGCCAAATGGCATCAGAACACGGGCTATTTGCCGATCACCAAAGCGGCCGGCGAATTGACCCGCGAGCAGGGCTTCTATGAGGAGAACCCCGGCACCGAGGTGGCTGTAGAACAGATGACCGCCAACGCGCCCACGGCCAATTCCAAGGGCCTGCGGCTTGGCTCCTTCGATCAGATCAGGGGCATCATCGACGAGGAATTGGAGGCGGTCTGGTCCGGGGACAAGGACGCGCAGGCGGCGCTTGATTCGGCGGTTGAACGCGGCAATCAACTGCTGCGCCGCTTCGAGCGCGCCAGCAACTAAAGGCAGAAAAGGGGGCGGGTGACCGCCCCTTTACTCCCACATGGAAAAGCGCGTCACCTTCAAGGGCTGGCTTCTGCCGCTCTGCCTGATCGCGCCGCAGGTGTTCATCTCTGCGGTGTTCTTTTTCTATCCCGCCGGTCAGGCGGTGTGGCAGTCGCTATTCATCCCCGATCCGTTCGGCCTGTCGTCGGAATTCGTCGGGCTGGAAAATTTCGAATATCTGCTCGGCGATCCCTATTACCGCTCCTCCTTCATCACCACCGCGATCTTTTCCACGCTGGTGACACTCGCGGCGATGATCCCGGCTCTGTTTTTGGCGGTGATGGCCGACCGGCTGGTAAAATCGGCGGGCGTCTACCGGACCCTGCTGATCTGGCCCTATGCGGTGGCCCCGGCGGTGGCAGGTGTTCTGTGGCTCTTCATGTTCAACACGCGGGTGGGGGTGGTGGCGTGGTATCTGGGGCAGTTGGGCTATGACTGGAACCATGTCCTCAATGAGGGCGAGGCGATGGGATTGGTCGTCGTCGCCTCCGCCTGGGGGCGGATCAGCTACAACTTCCTGTTTTTCTTCGCCGCGTTGCAGGCCGTCCCCCGGTCGATCATCGAGGCGGCGGCGATCGACGGCGCGCGGTTCTGGCGGCGGTTCTTTACCATCGTGCTTCCCCTCCTGTCGCCGACCACCTTCTTCCTGCTGGTGGTCAACATCGTCTACGCCTTCTTCGAGACCTTCGGCGTCATCCACACCATCACCTCCGGCGGGCCGCAACAGGCCACGACGATCCTCGTCTACAAGGTGTTTTCTGACGGGTTCGTGGGGCAGGATCTGGGATCATCAGCAGCGCAATCGGTTATCCTGCTGATCGTCGTGGGGCTGCTCACGGTGCTGCAATTCAAGTATATCGAAAAGCGGGTGCATTACTGATGGCAACCGAGATTACAGGCATGGTCGAAAAGCGCGGGATGGGCCTGTGGCTGACGCATCTGGCGATGATTGCGGGCGTGCTGGTGATCTTTTTCCCGATCTGGCTGGCCTTCGTCGCCTCGACCGTTTCCCAGCCCGAGATCGTACAGCCGCCGATGCCGGTCTGGCCCGGCGACAGGTTCATCGAGAATTACACCGCCGCGCTCGTCTCGGGCGTCAACGTGCCGGTGGCGGTCATGCTGGGCAACTCGTTGATCATGGCGGTGGGGATCGCGGTGGGCAAGATCATCATCTCGCTCCTGTCGGCCTTTGCCATCGTCTATTTCCGCTTTCCGGCGCGCAACCTGTTCTTCTGGCTGATCTTTCTGACGCTGATGCTGCCCGTGGAGGTGCGAATCGTGCCCACCTATGAGGTGATCGCGGGCTTCGGCATGCTCAACAGCTATTCAGGCCTGATCTTTCCGCTGATCGCCTCGGCCACGGCCACCTTCCTCTTCCGGCAGTTCTTCCTCACCGTGCCGGACGAATTGGCCGAGGCGGCGCGCGTGGACGGCGCGCGCCCGATGCGGTTTTTCTGGGATATCCTCTTGCCGATGAGCCGGACAAACATCGCGGCCCTCTTTGTGATCCTGTTCATCTATGGCTGGAATCAATACCTCTGGCCGCTCCTGATCACCACGGACCCGTCGATGAACACCATCGTCATGGGCATCAAGCAGATGTTCCCGTCGGGCGATGACGTGGCCGACTGGCCGGTGATCATGGCCACCTCGATCCTTGCAATGATCCCGCCGGTGGTGGTGGTCATCTCGATGCAGAAACTCTTTATCCGCGGCCTTGTGGACAGCGAGAAATAGGCGACATGGCAACCGTAACGCTCGACAATATCAAGAAACGCTTTGGCCCGACCGAGGTGATCAAGGGCGTGAGCGTCGATGTGGCGGATGGCGAGTTTATCGTCATCGTTGGCCCCTCGGGCTGCGGCAAATCCACCCTCTTGCGCATGGTGGCGGGGCTGGAGACGATCACCGAGGGCGAATTGCGCATCGGCGGCACCCGCGCCAATGACCTTGAGCCGATGGACCGCGACATTGCCATGGTGTTCCAGAACTACGCGCTCTACCCGCATATGAGCGTGGCGCAGAACATGGGCTACGGCCTGCGGATCGCCGGGCTGCCCAAGGCGGAAATCGCGGCCAAGGTGCAGGGCGCGGCGGAGTTGTTGCAACTGACCGAACTGCTTGACCGCAAGCCGAAACAGCTTTCGGGCGGGCAGCGGCAGCGCGTCGCCATGGGCCGCGCCATCGTGCGCGCGCCCAAGGTGTTCCTGTTTGACGAGCCGTTGTCGAACCTCGATGCCAAACTCCGGGTGCAGATGCGGCTGGAAATCCGGGAGTTGCAGGCGAAGCTGGGGATCACCGCGCTCTACGTGACACACGATCAGGTCGAGGCGATGACCATGGCCGACCGGATGATCGTGATGAACGAAGGGATCGCCGAACAGATCGGCACGCCGCTCGATGTCTATGAACGCCCCGCGAGCCTATTCGCAGCGCAGTTCATCGGCAGTCCGTCGATGAACGTGGTCCGGGCCGAGGGGCGCGACGGTGCGCTGCATGTGGGGGATATGGTTCTGCCCAACCCGACCGGAACGCATGGCCCCGTCATGCTCGGGCTGCGCCCCGAGCATCTGGTGCCCGATCCCGACGGCCCGATCACCATGCAGGTGCAACTGGCCGAGCCGTTGGGCGCCAACACGCTCTTACATGGAAAATTGCCGGACGGGTCGGCGTTCACCGCCAGCCTTTCAGGCGTGCACAGCGTGGGCCATGGCGGCGAGGCGCTGCGCCTGTCGGTGGCGGCAGAGCACATGCACCTGTTCGATGCGATGAGCGGGGCGCGGATGGACGGCGATTGAGGCAGAGGCCAGGATAGTTTGAAGCTTTCTTGAGCGGACTTTTTTCAGAATCCCGTCGCTCGATACCCGCTGCAGGCCACTCCTGACCAACTATATCAGCCCCAACGAACCCCCTAGCTAATCAGCCGCTTCAGCCAACCTTTTTTCTCGGCCTCGGGTTCCGGGTCGTCCTCGGACGGGCCTTCGATCACCTCTTCCAGCTGGGTGAAGAACTGATCCGCCATCCGCTTGGCAAAGCCATCCACGATGCGGCTGCCAAGCTGTGCCAGCTTGCCGCCGACATTGGCCTCCACGTCATAGCTCAGCCGGGTGCCGTCCTCGATCTCTTCCAGCCGGACATCGGCAGAGCCCTTGGCATAGCCAGCCGCCCCGCCCTTGCCCTCGCCGGTCAGGGTCAGGCTTTCGAGTTCGACCATGTTCGACACGGTCACGCCGCCCTTGAACGTGGCCTTCACCGGCCCGACCTTCTGCGTCACCGTCGCCTCGAACCCCTCTTGGGGCGTGCCGGTCACTTCCTGCGCGCCCGGCACGCATTCCTTGAGCACCTCGGGGCTGAGCAGCGCCGCCCAGACGGTGGCGCGGTCGGCCTTGATATCACGCGTGTCGCTCATCTTCATCTGGCTGTCCCTCCCTGTTCCTTGCGCAAAGCCTAGCCCAGCCCCGCGGCCCAGCCAAGAGAGCAGAAAGTCGGCACCGGTCACATCCTTGGCATGGCGCGCGGGTGCGGCCATAGTGCCGGTCAAGGATCGGGGAGGGACCGAATGCTGACAGGGCTGCGCGTGGTGGAATTCGAGGGGCTGGGGCCTGCGCCCTTTGCGGCGATGATGCTGGCCGAGATGGGTGCGGAGGTGGTGGTGATCCACCGCCCCGGTGCCGCCAACCCGGTGGCGGGGGATCGCAACCTGCTTGACCGGGGCAAGCGGTCGATCGTGCTTGACCTCAAGGAGACCGCCGATATTGCCGTGGCCCGTGCGCTGGTTGGCCGCAGTGATGCGCTGATCGAGGGGCTGCGCCCCGGCGTGATGGAGCGGCTGGGGCTGGGGCCCGATGAGATGCGCGCCGCCAATCCGCGCCTCGTTTATGGGCGGATGACCGGCTGGGGGCAGGATGGGCCGCGCGCCCGGCAGGCCGGGCATGACCTCAATTACATCGCGACCTCGGGTGCGCTCTGGTATGCGGGCGCGCCGGACACGCCGCCACTGACACCGCCGACGATGCTGGGCGATGTGGGGGGCGGCGCGCTCTATCTCGTGGCCGGGATTCTGGCAGGGCTGGTGCAGGCGGCCCGCACCGGGCAGGGCACGGTGGTGGATGCCGCCATCGTCGACGGTTCGGCGCATATGATGGCGTTGCTGATGTCGATGGGGCCGTCGGGTAATCTGTCGATGGTGCGTGGTCAGAGCCTTCTGGACGGCCCGCATTGGAGCCGGGTCTATGCCTGCGGCTGTGGTGGCTGGTTGTCGGTGCAATGTCTGGAGCCGCAGTTCTACGCCACGTTTCTGGAGTTGATAGGGCTTGGTAATGATCCGCGCTTCGCCGCGCAGCACGACCCTGCGCAATGGCCTGCGCAGACCGGGGCGCTGGCCGCGATCATCGCCGAGTACCCGCTTGCGCATTGGGCAGAGGTCTTTGCCGGGTCCGATGCCTGCGTGGCCCCGGTGCTGCGTCCCGATGCAGCCGCAGCCGACCCGCATATGGTGGCGCGCGGGGTCTGGCAGAGTGAAGGCGATACTCTGGCGCCTGCGCCCGCTCCCCGCTTTGACGGGGTGGTGTCTCAGGTCCCGAATCCGCCTGCACGCGGTGCGGATAGCGCGGCGATCCGGGCGGAACTTGGAATGTGAGGGTGGGTCGGTTTTGGCCTTTTGCGGACCTTGGACACCTCCAGAAGGTGCCGCGTGATCGCGGGGCCGGGGACTGGCGATGCAACGCTCGTGGCGGGTACTTTATCTCAGCCAAGTCATTCTAAACTCGACACGTTGCGCCACCCCTCAAATCGCCAGGCCGCGGGACGGCCCGGCGATCGCGCGGCACCTTCGGTGCGTTTCGCGCGGGCAGGATTTAACGGTAGCAACAGGCCCAAACTCCCCGCCGCTCAATCCACCCGCCGCACCAGAAGCTGATTGCCCGGCCCCGATTGGGTTTCAAACACCTTCAATTCCTTGATCAGGTCGCTCAGTTTCTTCTTGCCGTAGCTGCGGGTGTCGAAATCCGGCTTGTCAGCCTGAATCTGCTGGCCGATGCGCCCCAGCGGATACCATTCGTCGTCGCTGTCGATCTTCTCCATCGCCTCGAAGATCAGCCGCCGCGCATCGGCGATATGCTGGCTGTCGAGTTTGGTTTTGGGGGCGGTGCGGGGCGCGTCGGTCACATCTTCATAGATGTTCTCGATCGCCACGAAGCGGTTGCAGGCGTTCTTGAGCGCGTCCGGGGCCTTGGCCTCGCCGATGCCGATCACCGTGAGCCCCTGTTCGCGGATGCGGCTGGCCAGCCGGGTGAAATCGCTATCCGAGGAGACCAGCACGAAGCCGTCGAAATGGCCCGCATGCAGGATATCCATCGCGTCGATCACCAGCCCGATATCGCTGGCGTTCTTGCCCTTGGTGTTGGCGGTCTGCTGGTGCTGGACAAGGCCGAGATTCTGCGCCGTCCGCGTCCAGCCCGAAAGCTGCTGGCTCGACCAGTCGCCATAGACCCGGCGTAGCCCCGGCTCGCCGTAGGTGGTGACCTCGCGCAGGATCGCATCGGCATATTTCGCCGGCACGTTATCGGCGTCGATCAGAACGGCGAGGAGTTGGGTATCGCGGTTGGGCATGAAGAGGCTCCTTTGCCCCTTCATGCCCGATCCTGCGGCGGGGCGAAAGCGATTAGGCGTCTTCGCCGATCTTGTCCTGCGTGCTGGTCTCGAAATCTTCGGCCGAGTGTCGCTCGTGCAGTTGCATATGCGGCTCGCCGAAGCTGCGGTTGACCATGCGGCCACGCTGGACAGCGGCGCGCGCGTCAATCTTTTCCGCCCAGGCCGTGACATGCTTGTAGCTGGCAACGTCGAGGAAGGTGCCCGCGCTATAGAGCCGCCCGAGGCACAATTGCCCATACCAAGGCCAGATCGCGATATCGGCGATGGTATAATCATCGCCTGCGATATAGGGGCGCTCGGCCAGTTGCCGGTCGAGCACGTCAAGCTGGCGCTTGGCCTCCATTGCGAAACGGTCGATGGGATATTGCCATTTCTCGGGCGCGTAGGCGTAGACATGGCCGAACCCGCCGCCCAGATAGGGCGCGCTGCCCATCTGCCACATCAGCCAGTTGATGACCTCGGTGCGCGCGGGGCCAGAGGCGGGCAGGAACGCGCCGAATTTCTCCGCGAGGTGCATCAGGATCGAGCCGCTCTCGAACACGCGAAGGGGTGTGTCGCCAGTATGGTCGACCAGCGCGGGGATCTTGGAATTGGGGTTGATCTCGACAAATCCGCTGCCGAACTGATCGCCGTCGCCGATCTTGATCATCCATGCGTCATATTCGGCCTCGTGACCGGTGGCGAGCAGTTCCTCAAGCATCACCGTCGCCTTGACGCCGTTCGGCGTGGCGAGCGAATAAAGCTGAAAGGGATGCTTTCCGACTGGCAGGTCCTTGTCATTGGTGGGGCCTGCGATGGGCCGGTTGATCGAGGCGAATTGCCCGCCCGAGGCTGCCTCCCATCTCCAGACGTCGGGCGGGGTGTAACTGTCGTCACTCATGTCATGAATCCTCTACGATTGTCTGGCCGGTAAGCTAAGCCTTGCAGGCGCGCACACAAGCGGCGCGATTGCACAAAGTTGTGTGCAAATGTGCAAAGAGCCGTCAGCCCAACCGGTAGCCCGGGGTCGAGGCCGAGATCGCCTGTTCTTCCTCGTTCATATCCTCGCCGATCCCCTCGAACAGCGGCGTCGTCATGTAACGCTCGCCGGTATCTGGCAGCATGCACAGGATCACCGATCCGGGCGCGGCGGTTTCAGCGATCTGCAAAGAGATCGCAAAGGTGGCACCGCCCGAGACGCCGGTGAAGATCCCCTCTTTCGCCGCTAGATCGCGCGCCGCCTTGATGCCGTCGGGGCCGGAAACGGGGATCAGGTCGTCGTAATAGCTCTTGTCCACCGCCTCTTGCAGGACCAGCGGGATGAAATCCGGGGTCCAGCCCTGAATCGGATGTGGCTCAAACGCCGGATGGCTCACGGTGGGCTCGCCTTGCGCGTTGCGTTCCTGCGCGTGGCCGCTGCCGAGAAGGGCGGCATTGGCGGGCTCCGACAGGACGATCTTCGTCTCGGGTCGCGCCTCGCGCAGCACCCGGCCCAGCCCGGTCACGGTGCCGCCGGTACCATAGCCGGTGACCACGTAATCGAGCCTGTCGCCCTCGAAATCACCGAGAATTTCCTGCGCCGTGGTGGCGGCGTGAATGTCGGCATTGTCCTTGGTCTCGAACTGGTGGGCGAGGAACCAGCCATTCGCCTCGGCCAGTTCCTCGGCCTTCTTGTACATGCCAAAGCCTTTCTCGGCCTTGGGTGTCAGCACCACCTTGGCCCCCAGCATCCGCATCAGGCGACGGCGCTCGATGGAGAAGCTTTCGGCCATGGTCACCACCAGCGGATAGCCCTTTTGTGCACAGACCATGGCGAGGCCAATGCCGGTATTTCCGCTGGTCGCCTCGACCACCGTCTGCCCGGGCTTGAGCCGTCCGTCGCGCTCGGCCGCCTCGATGATGTTGACGGCCAGCCGGTCCTTGACCGAGGCCGCCGGGTTGAATGCCTCGGCCTTGACATAGATGGTGACGTGGTCAGGCCCGAGATTGTTGACGCGGATCACCGGCGTGTCGCCAATGGTGTCCAGAACGCTGTCAAAGCGCTTGCCGCGCCCCTTGGTGCTGCGAATGCTGCTGTCGGTCATCATGCGTCTCCCTTTCGGTTCACCCTGAAGACTATGATTTGACCGGGGCTTGGAAAAGGATCGTTCTGCAAGTTAGAGGCAGATGGGCTGAAATCAGGACAATTTTCCGGAAGGTTGCTCGATACCGGAACGAAAGCGGACGAAGTTTTCGCTTTGTCGCGCGACGGCCACCGGGTGAGGTTCAGCCGTTCTCGCGCAGGATGCCGCCCGCGAGATAGAGCGAGCCGCAAATCAGGATGCGCGCCTGCGGGTTTTCCGCGGCGACGAGCTGAACCGCCTGTAGCGCGGTCTCGGCGGTCTCGGCGCGCAGCCCCACGCTCTGCGCGGCCTCTGCGGTGGCGTTGGCGGGCAGGGTGTTGGCCTCACCCGGAATCGAGAGCGCGATAAGCCGATCCGCCTGCGCCGCCAGCGGGCCGAGATAGCCGCCGATATCCTTGGTGTTGAGCATGCCGCAGATGAGATGCGTGGGACGTTTGGGCAATCCCGCCAAATGACGCCCGAGCGCCTGCCCGGCGGCGGCATTATGCCCGCCATCGAGCCAGATTTCCGCCTCCGGCGCGGCCTCGACCAAGGGGCCGCGCACGAGCCGTTGCATGCGTGCGGGCCAATGGGCGTGGGTAACTGCCGCCTCATATCCCGCATCACCCGTCCCAAGGTGGCGCAACGCAGCGAGAGCTGCGCCCGCATTCTCGATCTGATGCGCACCGGGCAGGTTTGGCAGCGGCAGATCGCACAGCCCGGTTTCGTCCTGATAGACCAGCCGCCCGCGTTCCTCGAAGGCGTGCCAGTGCTGGCCGTGGGCCAGAAGCGGCGCACCAAGAGCCGTGGCGCGCGCCTCGATCACCGCCAGCGCGTCATCATGCTGCGGGGCGACCACGCAGGGGACACCGCGCTTGAGGATCCCGGCCTTCTCGCCCGCGATTCTGGCGAGCGTGTTGCCGAGATATTGTTCATGGTCGATGGAGACGGGGGTAATCACCGTCAGCGCGGGCCGGTCCACGACGTTGGTGGCATCGAGTCGCCCGCCAAGCCCGACCTCGAGCAGGGTGTAATCCGCAGGCGTCCGCGCCATGGCAAGGATCGCGGCACAGGTGGTGATCTCGAAATAGGTAATCGCCTCACTGCCATTGGCGGCATAGCATTCATCGAGAATGGCGGTCAGGTGATCTTCGGAAATCAGTTCTCCGACCAGCCGGATACGCTCGTGAAACCGCGCCAGATGCGGCGAGGTATAAGCGTGGCAGGTCTTGCCCGCCGCTTCGAGACCCGCGCGGATCATAGCGAGGGTCGAGCCCTTGCCATTGGTGCCCGCGATATGGATTACCGGGGGCAGGTCGTTCTGCGGATTGCCCAGGGCACCGAGCAGGCGCCAGACCCGGTCGAGCGTGAGATCGATGATCTTGGGATGCAGCGCCATCATCCGCTCAAGGATGAGGTCGGATGTGGGCGCGCTCATTCCTTGGACTCGTCCTTGGTCGGGGTCTCAGGCACGACCGGCTCGGGGGCTGCGGGCGCGGGCAGGTCGCCTTTCACGGCGGGCGGCATATCCATCAGCATGCGGGTGATGGTGATCAGCTCATCGCGCATCTGCGTGCGCGGTGTCACCCGATCCAGCATGCCGTGTTCGAGCAGGTACTCGGCCCGCTGAAAGCCCTCGGGCAGTTTCTCGCGGATGGTCTGCTCGATCACCCGCGGCCCGGCAAAGCAGATCAGCGCGCCCGGCTCGGCGATCTGCACATCGCCCAGCATCGCATAAGAGGCGGTAACGCCGCCAGTCGTGGGATGGGTCAGCACCACGATGTAAGGCAGACCCGCCTCCTTGAGCATCTGCACCGCGACGGTGGTGCGCGGCATCTGCATCAGGCTGAGAATCCCCTCCTGCATGCGTGCGCCGCCAGCGGCGGAAAACAGGATCAGCGGGCGCTTGAGCTTCACTGCCTCTTCTGCGGCGGCGATGATGGCGTTGCCGACATACATGCCCATGGAGCCTGCCATGAAACTGAAATCCTGCGCGGCGGCGACGATGGGGGTACGACCCATCTCACCGGTGGCGACCAGCATCGCCTCTTTCTCGCCGGTTTCCTTTTGCGCCGCGCGCAAACGGTCGGGATATTTCTTCTGGTCGCGGAACTGCAGGGGGTCCGGCGTGGGTGCGGGCACCTCGACCTCAGTGAAGAGCCCGCCATCGAAGAGCGCAGCGAACCTCGCGCGCGGGGTGATGCCCATATGGTGCCCGCAATTGGTGCAGACGTTGAGATTGCCCGAGAGTTCACGGTGAAACAGCATGGTCCCGCACTCGTCGCATTTGGACCAGAGGTTTTCCGGAATTTCGCGGCGCGAGAAGATCGAATTGATCCGCGGACGCACGTAATTGGTGATCCAGTTCATCGGGCGGGCCCCTGCCTTGACGTTGCGCCACCACATAAGCGGGGCGTGCGGGAAATGCAATCAGCCGCGCAGCGCAAGACGAATGGCCAGCCAGCCGCAGATCAGCACCATCAGATCAACCGGCATCATGGTCAGGATCATCGCCGTGTCATCCATCGCGAACGGATAGGCATAAAGCGCCATGCCGTCGAACTGGCCCTCGGGTGCGGCAATCAGGATGGCGCTGAAATTATTTATGAAGTGCAGGGCCGTGGCAGGTCCCAGCGTGCCGAACCGCGCTGTCAGATCCGCCGCCGCGAGGCCGAAGGCCCCCGCCCAGAGCACGACGATCCAGGCCGTGCCGCCATAGCTCATCGCGTCGAAATGCAGCAACGCGAAGGCCGCTGAGGGCAGCACCAGCCAGATGAGGGGCGAGGCAAAGCGTGCCGCAAGCTGGCTTTGCAGGTAGCCGCGAAAGATCAGTTCCTCGGCGAAGACCTGACAGAAGAGGGCAAAGAGCGCAGGCAGAAGAAACAGCATCCAAGTGCCCGCATCGAGATTGGGCAGGGGGGCGACCGCCTCGGGCATCGGGATGAGCATGACCACCGCGTAGAGCAGCAGCATCGCCGCAAGCGCCCGTCCGAATTGCCGTACCGCCAGCGGCAAGGGGCCGATCAGCGAGGCGAGGCTCCGCCGGTGGACGATCCGCACGGTCATGTCGAGGGCCACGATCAGAAAGGCGAAGGTCAGCAGGTTGATCAGCACGCCCGCCGGGGTGGTGGCGGCGCTGATCCCCGGTGACATGCGGGCCCATGCGTCCGGGCCAAAGATGATCGGCAGGATCGAGGCATAGCCGAAACTCAGTGCCAGGAAGAGCGGCACCAGAAGTGCGATCCCGCCCACGAGACGCGGCAGGGTGGCAGTGGTGCGGGCGGGGGCAACAAGCCATTCATGGGCGTCGTATCGCATAGGTGCGACGCTATCCCGGCGGGCCTGGTGTTGCAATCGGCTTGCCCCGCCCGCGGCTCTGGCCTAGACCGAATTCCAGCTAATTCCGGGAGGCCCCAAATGACCAAGTTCGACAAAGCCAAATTGCCCAGCCGTTACGTAACAGAAGGCCCGGCACGCGCGCCGCACCGGTCCTATTACTATGCCATGGGGATGACCGAGGCGGAGATTCATCAACCGCTCGTCGGTGTGGCGACCTGCTGGAACGAGGCCGCGCCCTGCAATATCGCGCTGAGCCGTCAGGCGCAGGCGGTCAAGGGTGGCGTCAAGGAGGCCCACGGCACCCCGCGCGAGTTCACGACCATCACCGTCACCGACGGCATCGCCATGGGGCATGAGGGCATGCGCTCGTCGCTCGCCTCGCGCGAGGCAATTGCCGACACGGTGGAACTGACGATGCGCGGCCATTGCTATGACGCGCTGGTGGGGCTTGCGGGCTGCGACAAGAGCTTGCCGGGGATGATGATGGCGATGGTGCGTCTGAATGTGCCCTCGGTCTTTATCTATGGCGGTTCGATCCTGCCGGGCAAGGCACCTCAGATCGATGAGATCCCCGAGGAATTCCGCACCCGCGACCTGACGGTGCAGGACATGTTCGAGGCCGTCGGCTGGAACCAGAACGGCACCATGTCCGACAAGGCGCTTGATGCGCTCGAGCGTGTGGCATGTCCATCGGCGGGGGCCTGCGGCGGGCAATTCACCGCCAACACCATGGCCTGTGTGTCAGAGGCGATCGGCCTTGCACTGATGAATTCGTCGGGCATGCCTGCCCCGTATGAGAGCCGCGACCAATATGCCGAGGCGTCTGGCCGCGCGGTAATGGACCTGCTTGAAAAGAACATCCGCGCCCGCGATGTGGTGACGCTGAAATCGCTTCAGAACGCCGCCCGCGTCGTGGCCTGCACCGGCGGCAGCACCAATGCCGGGCTGCACCTGCCTGCGATTGCGCATGAGGCGGGGATCGATTTCTTCCTCGAGGATGTCTGCGAGATTTTCCGCGACACGCCCTATTTCGTGGATCTGAAACCGGGCGGGGCCTATGTCGCCAAGGATCTTTATGACGCGGGCGGTATCCCCGTGGTGATGAAGGAGCTGCGCAAGGCGGGCCTCATTCACGAGGATTGCATGACCGCGACCGGGCGCAGCATTGGCGAGGAACTCGACCTGATCGAGCGCGAGGCGGACGGCAAGGTCATCTATCCCATCGACGCCCCGATTACCAAGACCGGCGGCGTGGTTGGCCTCAAGGGCAATCTCGCACCGCAGGGGGCCATCGTGAAGGTGGCGGGCATTGCCCCCGAACATCAGGTCTTTACCGGCCCCGCGCGCGTGTTCGAGTGCGAGGAGGATGCCTTTGAGGCCGTGAAGGCGCGGCAATATGAGGAGGGCGAGGTGATCGTCATTCGCAACGAGGGCCCCGCAGGCGGCCCCGGCATGCGTGAGATGCTGTCGACCACGGCCGCGCTCTCGGGGCAGGGCATGGGCAAGAAGGTGGCGCTGATCACCGATGGCCGTTTCTCGGGTGCGACGCGCGGGTTCTGCGTCGGCCATGTCGGCCCCGAGGCGGCGCATGGCGGGCCGATTGCCCTGATCGAAACGGGCGACGTGATCACCATCGACGCGATCAAGGGCGAATTGTCGGTGGCTCTCTTGGACGAGGAATTGGCCAAGCGCAAGGACGCGTGGCCCGGCCCGCGTGAGACGATTTATGCCTCCGGCGCGATCTGGAAATTCGCGCAATTGGTGGGCGAGACCTACAAGGGCGCTGTCACCCATCCGGGCGGCAAGGCTGAGCGGCATGTCTACATGGATCTCTGAGACGGCTGTGGCCCGGCGCGGAATGACGCTGCGCGCCGGGCTGTTGCTTGTCTGCCTGCCGCTTGCCGCCTGTCTCGAAGGGGTGGGTGAGGCCGGGCCGGATGATGCGTTGCGCGCCGTGGCGTTTTACGACGGTAATGTTACCGTGACCGGCCCGCGCGGCTATTGTATCGACCGCAGCAGTATCAAGCGCGGCCCGGCCGGGCGGTTCGCCCTGCTGGCCAGTTGCGAGAGCCTGACGGATCAGCCAGGCATTGCGGTGGAGCCGGCGGTGCTGACTGTCGCGGTGCTGCCGCGTGCCGCTGACGCCCGGCAGCCCGACACAGCGGCGATGACCGCAGCACTTGGTGCCGATGCCGTGCGCGAGACCGAGGATGGCGACGGTATCGCCATCGTGCACATTGCACAGGGTGGCGACACGGTGTTGCCCGGGGGTGATCCATCCTATTGGCGGGCGAGCATGGTGATCAACGGCCATCTGGTGGGGCTCGCCGCCTACGGCCCCAAGGACGGGGCCATCGCGGGAACGGGCGGGCGCGATTTGCTGCGCGATCTTGCTGAAACCCTTCGCGCCGCCAGCCCGGGACCGGACAGTGTCACCCGGAATGTGACGAAGACCGCCAAACAGGGCCGGGCAGGCGGGTTATTCCGCGGATTGTTTCCTGTTTCGAATTAATGTTATTCAGAGGCGGTGACTTTATAGCATGGGGCCTTCCCGCCTGAGAGGCTTGGCAAAGGTGCGTTCTGCATGAAAATTCTCGATGTCGTGATGCACCAGCGCAGCCTGCGAAAATGGCGGGGTGCTGCGCGCAACGCGTCGATGATGAATATCAGTGCCCTGCGTCGGGCACGGGCGCAGGCACGCAAGCTGATGTATTCCCTCAACGAGGTGATCTCGGTCGCTGACAACCGTCTTGCGTTGCCGATGATCGGCTCCAACGCCTTTCCGCGCCCGCACGGCACCGATTGGGCCTGGCGCCCCGAAGTCTGGCGTGAACCGCTGCCGGTGCCCGGTATGGCGTCGGTGCAATCGAAATCCATGCTGGGGCGCGAGGTGACGCTGTTTCACGACTGCGGCCATTCGGAACTGTCCCTGCGCCAGCTGCGCAACAGCCGCGAGGCCGATCTTGCCCCCTATGGCCTGCGTATGGATGTTTTTGCCTTCGACGGCTCGTTCCTGTCGCTGGTGCTGGATTTTCCGCAACAGGCGGTCGACGGGCTCACGCGGCGGCACCTGATCCGCATGGACACCATCGTTGAACTGGAAAAGCCGCTCGAGATCTTTGCCCGGCTGAACATCAAGCACGGGCCGAACACCGAACAGATCGTCCGCGAATTGCCGCTCAACGAGGAAGAAATCATGGTCGAGTTCGATCTGGCCTATTCCAACCTCAATGAAAAGCGGGTGGAACGCGCCTGGATCGACCTGATCTTCGAGAATCCGCAAATGAGCCAGGTCGTGCTGCGCGACGTCACCTTCAGCCGCCGCCCGCGCGCCGACCTCTAGGAAAGGAGCGATCATGTCCGATCTGACACTGACCAAGACACGGCTTTTCGAGGGGGTGTGGGAAGGCGTGCTCTCGGGTGAGCCCATGACCGGGACCAAACCGGAGATCGAGGTGACGCACCATCAGGACCCGATTGCAGGCGTCGAGGTGATCGCCCGCCCGGATGCGGGTGATTGGGTGGTGCGCGTGCCGGTCCCGCCCGAGAAGATCGCCGACGGCGTTCAGACATTCGTGATCCGTGATCGCGCGACGGGGGCGGTGCTCGACAGTTTCGCGCTTCTGGCGGGGGATGTGTTGAGCTATGATATCCGCGCGGAAATGGCGCTGCTGCGCGAAGAGCTGGACCTGTTGAAGCGTGCATTCCGGCGGCATTGCCTGGAAACGATGTAGGCGCAGTTCCGACGTTCACGTGTAAAGGCCGATGATGGCGCTGCGCATTGCTCCCGCGCCTTACTCTCCTTCTCGCAGATAGGCCGGGCGCAGCACGATTATGCTGGGCCGGTCCGGCAGGCTGCGCAATGAGACCTCGATTTCGTTCACCCCGGGGCGCAGGATTGCGAAATCGCCCTCCATCCCCGCCAGAAACCGCTCCAGTGAGCTGTCGGTGAACCAGTGCATCGGGATCACCACGCTGGCGCGCACCCGGCGCAGCACGTTCATCATGTTCTCGATATTCATGGTAAAGCCGCCATCGACCGGGGCCATCACCACATCCATCCGGCCAAGCGCGGCATATTGATCGTCCGACGGCTCGTGATGCAGGTGGCCCAGATGTGCGATGCACAGCCCTTCGGCCTCGAAGACGAAGATCGAGTTGCCGTTGGGCTCCACCCCGCCGCCCGAGCGGATATCCGTCGGGATGTTGCGCACCAGCATGCCGCCGAGATCCAGGTGATGGTCAATGCCTTGCCCGAAGTCGCCCCAGCCGGGCAAAATATGCGGGATCGCCGGGTCGGGATTGGCTGTCCAATGGGTGGAGTGGGCGTGGTTCATGGTGACGATATCGGGGATGAAATCAACATTACCGACAAAGCCGGTGAAATCCGTCACCGCGTTGTATCCCCCCGCCTGAATGAGAAACGAGGCATGCGCGATATAGCGGATGCGTGCGGTAAACTCTGGCAGGGGATCGCGAAACCCGGCCTTGTGCAGATAGTCCAGCCCGGGCGTCGCGTCCGCCAGCGCAATGCAATGGCTTGGGCGGCGGTCCTGCGCCGTGGCGGGCAGGCCAAGCACCAACATGACAAGAAGCAGTCGGATCATCGTCAGTCCTCCTTTTTGTCTCAAGGAGGATAGCACGGTTTTACGTCGCGTCAGCCTTTTGCGGCGCAGAGCGGGCGCGCGACCGGGTAATACAGGCCGCCGAACGCCGGTTTTGCGCAAGAATTGATCAGGTCATGCCGCGCGGGTCTCGACGATCGAGGACCGCTCCAATGTGCGGTGCACCGGGCATTTGTCGGCGATCTCCATCAGCTTGTCGCGCTGTTCGTCGCTCAGATCGCCCTCAAGCCGCACCACGCGGGTGAACTTGTCGGCCTTGGCATCGCTGCGGCTGTCGGCATCCTGCGCATGCACTTTGTCATGGCAGACATCGACGCTCACGTGATCGAGCGGCCAGCCCTTGCGCCGGGCATACATGCGGATCGTCATCGAGGTGCAGGCCCCAAGCCCGGCCGCGAGAAAGCCATAGGGCGACATGCCGCGATCGGTGCCGCCATAGGCCGAGGGCTCGTCCGCGAGCATGTGATGGCCGGGTCCCGCGTTCACATCCTGCAAGAAGCCGTCTGCATCGGCCTCGGAGACGCGCACAACGCCCTCGGGCGCGCCGGGCGGCGGGGCAGGCGGTGTGAGATCTAGATAGCGCGTGGCCCATGCGGCAATCACCTGTGCGGCATATTCGGCATCGTCGGGATCGGTGATCAGGTGATCGGCATCATCAAGCGTGACAAAGCTCTTGGGGTGCTTGGCCGCCTTGAAGATCTCGGCGGCGTTCTCGACCCCCACGGTGGCGTCGCGCGGCGCGTGCATCACCAGAAGCGCCCGGTTCAGATGGGCGAGCCGCTCGGCAAGGTTCTCGGCGCGCACATCCTCGACAAAGGATTTGCTGATCCGGATGGGACGACCGCCCAGCGTCACCTCGGCCACGCCATCTGCCTCGATCTGCTCAAGCGCACCTTCGAAATTATGCGTCACATGGCTGGGATCGAAGGGCGCGCCGATGGTGGCGACGGCGCGCACGCTGTCGATGCTGCCCGCCGCCGCGAGCACCGCCGCACCACCCAGACTGTGACCGATCAACAGGCGCGGGGCCATGTCGCGCGCGGAAAGCGCCTCGGCGGCAAGCTCCAGATCGCGCACATTCGAGGTGAAGGAGGTGTTCTCGAACTCGCCCCCCGAATGGCCCAGCCCGGTGAAATCGAAGCGCAACACGGCGATGCCTGCACCGGCCAGTCGCGCGGCGATGCGCCGAGCGGCGGGAATGTCCTTGGAGCAGGTAAAGCAATGCGCAAAAAGTGCGGTGGCCAGATGCGGCCCCTCCGGCAGATCGAGCCGCGCGACGAGATCGTCGCCGGAATGTCCGGTGAAGGTGAGGCGTTCGGTGGGCATGGCAGGTCCTCTTGCAAATCGCGTTGTCCTGAGACTAGGCAGCCGCCCGACGCATCGCCACCCCCCGCCGGAACGCGTCACGCGAAGGTGAGGCTTTGTCGCAATTTCCTCAAATCCCGCGCATTTCGCAGGGCAGCAGCCACCGGTCGTTAACGGTTGCGCGCCATGCTTGACCGGGGTTGAAGGAGAGGGGTGTCCATGCCTTGGCAGGTCCGAACGCGAATGGACCAGATCCGCTTTACGCTGGCGATGTCGCTGATCGTTCTGGTGATCAGCGCGGCGTTGCGCCCCTTGATGCTGCCGCCCGAGCTTGTTGCACCGACGCTTGTGCCGGGGGCCGCAATGGCCGTGATGATCGCTGCGCCGATTGGCTGGATCACCGCATGGCGCCTGCGGGCTGTGCATGATCTCAGCGCACGGCTGGAACATGCGCTGCATCACGATCTGCTGACCGGCGTGCGCACACGGGCCAGTTTTTACGACGCCGTGCGCGCACTGGAGGGTCAGCCTTGTGTCGTGATCGTTGCGGATATTGACCATTTCAAAGGGTTCAACGATTGCCATGGCCATTTCGCGGGCGATCAGGCCCTGCGCCAATTCGCGACCATCCTGGCCAGCAATTGCCGGGGCACGGACCTTGTCGCGCGGTTCGGGGGCGAGGAATTCGTGATCGTGCTGCCGGGGGCGGGCATGGAACAGGGGTTCACGGTCGCAGACCGCCTCGCCGAACGCGTACGCTCGAGCGCGATCTACGTCGGAGAACGCAGCCTGTCGCTGACCGCGAGTTTCGGTGTCGCGCCGCTGCCAGCGGGTGGCAACATGGATCAGGCGATCGAGCAGGCCGACCGGGCGCTGTATCAGGCCAAGCATGCCGGACGTGACCGCGTGTGTCGCTATCACACCGGGCTGAAGGGACCGGCAACGCTCCGGGAGGTGAGTTGACCCAACGCAACAGTATAATCACGAAAAATGATGCCATAAATCATAAACATTCGTTTTCATAATGGAAGAGGCGTGCCTACCTCTTGTCCTGTACCCGCCAAACAAAGGACAGCACGATGCCCCACGATATCCATCTCACCCCCGCCTCTCGCCCCGGTCGTATTCCCCGCTTTGCTCTGGGGCTTGGCCTTCTGGCACTGCTGGTGGCGATCCTCGCCTCAAGCCCCGCGCCGGAACCGCTCAACACAGGCGCGGCCGCGGCCGTCCATGAGGATTGGCACGGCAATGTGCGCCGCTCGAACTGACCGGGGTCACTCGCCCATCAGCGCCGGATCGAATGGATAGCGCGTCAGGTTCTCATACCCGTCCTCGGTGATGAGAACCTGATCTTCCAGCTTGATCGAGAAATCGCCCCCTACCTCGCCCACCAGCGCCTCGACGCAGAGCACCATGCCCGCCTCCAGCGGATAATCGAAGGCGCCGGGCACCGCGTGATCCGGATAGGCCACCAGCGGCCACTCATCACAGAGCCCGACGCCATGCATCAGACAGCCGTATTTCTGCGCCTGGTAGCGCTCCTCCAGAACATGGGTATTGGCGCTCAACTCGGGGATCATCACGCCGGGTTTGAGCATCTCCATATTGGTCCGGATATGCTCGACCGCATGGCGCATGGCGTGGATCATGTCGGGGCGGGGTCGTGCATCGCCGATCCACCAACTGCGCGAGATGTCGACGCAGATGCCGTAGCTGCCAATGAGGTCGGTGTCGAAACTGACGATCTCGTTGTTTTGCGCAATGCGCGGCCCGCATTCCTGAAACCACGGGTTGGTGCGCGCGCCCGAGGCCAGCAGCCGGGTCTCGATCCATTCACCGCCGCGCCGGATGTTCTCGGCATGCAGCACCGCCCAGATGTCGTCCTCGCTGGTCTGGCCGAGCGGCACATTGGCCCGCGCAAACGCCTCCATCGCCGCGACCGAGGCCTCACAGGCATGGCTTGCGCAGCGCATGGCGCGAATTTCATCCGGTCCCTTGACGCTGCGCGCCTTCTCGGTGACTTCCTCGCCCTCCATCACCGTGAACCCCTGCGCCTCGAGCGCGCGCAATCCATGCAGCATCGGCTTGTCCACCGCCAGCCGCCGGTTCCCCGGCGCATGCTCAGCCAGGATCGCGCGCACGTCATTCGCAAAGACATCGGCGGCCACATCCACCTTGTCGCCCCGGTCGAAATAAAACAGATCCGCGCCAGAGCGCACCTCGCGCACCAGCGGGTTGAACGACGACAGGAACGGCGCGTTCTTGTAATCCCACATCACCATGTGCCCATCGGCGCACAAGAGCACGGCGCGGAACGGGTTATGCGCGTTCCAAAGCTGCATGTTGGTGCTGTCTGTGGCGTAACGGATATTCAGAGGGTCGAACATCAGAAGGCCCGCGTAATCGCGATCCACGATATGCTGCGTCAGCCGCGCCCACCGATAGCGGCGCATTTCCTGAAGGTCGGGCAGGTCCAGCCCCGCCGCCGCCCATTCGGCAAAGGCCAGTTGCGTCGGCCCGATCTCGATCCGGTCGGCATCGTTGGGCGTGTTGTCACCGAGGGTGGCCCCGCGCGTCGGATCGATCTTGCGGGTGTCGCGGCAATGGGTGTTCATCGGCGGCCCTCCTACTGCCCATGTGACAAGAGTGCCATGCGCCGCGCGCGTGGCGCGCCCGATTGCGACATGCCGCGTGGTCGTATTCTTGCCGTGCCCGCGATGTGACGCGAGGTTTCGCTTGAAGCGGCGCGCGCGACGGCGATGATCCGGGCTAAAAGGAGCCCTTACATGACCACGATCATCGACGATTACATCACCACCCTTACCCCCAAGGCGCGCGGGCGAATCAAGGGGGTGGCCAAGCTGATCATCGCCGATCACGGCACCGTCATGCTGACCGAAGACGGGGCCGCGCCGGGCGACGAGGCGGCAGATGTGGTCCTATCGGCCAGCGACGAGGTGTTCCGCAATATCCTGTCAGGCGCGCAGAACCCGGTCATGGCCTACATGTCGGGCAAGCTGAAGGTCGAGGGCAACGTGCAACGCGCGCTCAAGGTCAGCAGCATCCTGACCGAGGGCTGACACGCCGGGCCGCCTGACGATTGTCTGCAGTCACAGACCCCGCGCTATCTGGCGCAGCTCAAACTTCTGGATCTTGCCGGTCGAGGTCTTGGGCAATTCCTGAAAGACCACCGATTTCGGTGTCTTGAACCCGGCCAGACGCTCGCGGGCAAAGGCGATGAGGTCAGCCTCTTCCGCCGTCGCGCCATCCTTCAACTCGACAAAGGCGCAGGGCACCTCGCCCCATTTCTCGTCCGGCCGCGCCACCACGGCACATAAAAGCACCGCCGGGTGCCGCATCAGCACCCCCTCCACCTCGACCGAGGAAATGTTCTCACCGCCCGAGATGATGATGTCCTTGGCCCGGTCGGCGATCTGCAAATAGCCGTCGGGATGCTGCACGGCGATGTCGCCGGAATGGAAATAACCGCCCTCGAATGCCTCCTGCGTGGCCTTGGGGTTCTTGAGATAACCCTTCATTACCGAATTGCCGCGGATCATGATCTCGCCCTGCGCCTGCCCGTCCATCGGGGTCTGCTGCATGGTCTCGGGGTCCATCGCGGTGATGTCCTCCATCATCGGCATCAGGACACCGGTGCGCGCCTTGATCGCATAGCGGTCTTCGTCGCCCAGATCGTTCCAGCCCTCCTGCCACAGGCATTCGGTGACATGGCCATAGGTCTCGGTCAGCCCGTAGACCTGCGTCACCTGAAACCCGAGCGGCTCGATCGCGGCCAGCGTCGCGGCGGGGGGCGGGGCACCGGCGGTGAATACATCGACGATATGATCGAACGCCCGCCGGTCCTCGGCCTTGGCGTTGACGATGGTGTTGAGCACGATGGGCGCGGCCCCGAAATGGGTGACGCCCTCATCGGCGATGGCGTCATAGATCGCCTTGGCGGTGATGTCGCGGCAGCACACGGTGGTGCCGCCCAGCACCGGCATCATCCAGACATGGTTCCAGTTGTTGCAATGAAAGAGCGGCACGATGGTCAGATACCGCGGATAGCGCCGCATGTCCCAACTCACGACGGTGCCCATGGTCATGAGGTACGCGCCGCGATGATGGTAAACCACGCCCTTGGGGCGCCCCGTGGTGCCCGAGGTATAGTTGAGCGCGAGGCTCTCCCATTCGTCCTGAGGCATGATCCACTCGAACTCGGGGTCGCCGGTGGCCAGCAATTCCTCGTATTCCATGTAGTGCCCGTGGCCATGCACGCCCGCCTGATCGTCGGCCACCTCGATGATGCCGGGGGCGGGGCGCTCCATCAGTTCGGTGGCCTGCATGAGCGTGGGCAGGAATTGCGGATCGCAGAGCACCAGCCGCGCCTCGCCGTGATCGAGGATATAGGCGATGGTGTCCGCCTCGAGCCGGGTGTTGATCGCGTTGAGCACTGCCCCCGCCGCCGGCACGCCGAAATGCGCCTCGCAATGGGCGGGGATGTTGGGCAGCAGCGTGGCCACCACATCGCCCGGCTCGATCCCGAGACCCGCCAGCGCCGAAGCGAGCCGCGAGACGCGGGCGTGATACTCGGCATAGGTCTTGCGAAACCCGTGATAGACCAGCGCCTCGCGATCCGGAAAGAGATGCGCCGCGCGCCGCAGATGCGACAACGGCGTCAGCGCCACGAAATTCGCGGCACAGCGGTCCAACCCGGTCTCGTCCTTCATCCAGCCCATCGAACCCTCCCTGATTCTCCCTCGCGGGTCCGGAGAGATTAGGCAAGTTCAGGGCGCTTTCAAATGGGCAAGATCGGATGTGCAGGGCTGCGCAGGGCTATTTCGGCGCGCGCACGACGGGAACGCCCTCAAGCGTGTCCAGCCGGTCGGTGACATCCGCATGGTCGAAAAGGGCATGCACCGCGCGCACGAGATCTGTCAGCCGCTCGAAATCCATCGGCCCGCCTTCAAAGATCGAAGACCACATTAGACTATGATCAATCGTGAAGCTGTTACTTTCCCGATACTTCAGATAGATATTGCAGTGATAGCGTTCGCGTGGTTCTACCGTAGGGTCGCCTCGACAGGTCATGCGGTGGTCGGGAATATCCGAACCTTCTGGTCGGTCGAAAACATACAATGCATTGTCAGGAATATTTCCCTTTTCTGCAGAGCCTGGGTGGTTTCTAAAAATTCTGTCATTGACCCAGATCTGGTAGTCGGCGCTGCCAAGTCGAATATCGCCTATGCGTTTGGGAAATTGGCGCTTTTTATTAGCCAAAGTGGTGCTGTACCAATTTTCGTGGTATTCTACCATTCCCCATAGGAAACTCGGAGCATCTGTCTCGGCTTCTACTTCGCTTGCCTTTGATCCTTTTGATCCAATTGACACATGCCTGTAATCCGCTTGCGGATCGTTGGTGTAGGGAAACCCATTACCCGGGGCGCCGCACAGGTGAAAGAACCGTCCTCCAAGCTCGACAATGCGCCCGTTAGGAGCAAAGCGTTCCTCGGGCCAACAATAGGGCGAATTGGCATCAGAAAGGGCAAGGCCCGGCTGCAAGGCGATAAAACTCGCCAAAGCCAGCACGCCACGTAAGGAAACCTGAGTTAGACGGAGCATTCTCGACAAACCACGCGTTACGTGAAACCTGCCTCATTCAAACAATTCTGTATTGTTTTCCAAGCAATTTTTCCGCCAAGGCGGTTGATCGAGAGAAATAAACAGTAATTCGTCCGCGCGAATATAAGTGCCCGCCGATCAGCCCCGGGGAGTGGGGCATTTACAGCCCCAGCTTCGCCGTCACGATCTCGTTCACCGCCTTGGGATTGGCCTTGCCGCCGGTGGCCTTCATCACCTGCCCCACGAACCAGCCCGCCAGCTTGGGGTTTCCTCTCGCCTTTTCCACCTGTGCGGGGTTGGCGGCGATGATCTCGTCCACGGCTTGCTCAATCGCGCCGGTGTCCGTCACCTGCTTCATGCCGCGCGCCTCGACGATGGTCTCGGGGTCGCCGCCTTCGGTATAGACGATCTCGAAGAGGTCCTTGGCGATCTTGCCGGAAATGGCGTCGGACTTGATCAGCCGCACGATGGCGGCCAGTTGCGCCGGGCTGACCGGGCTGTCCTCGATGGAATGGTCTTCCTTCTTCAACCGGCCAAAGAGTTCGTTTATCACCCAGTTCGCCGCCAGTTTGCCGTCGCCCACGCCCGCCGCGACCTGCTCGAAATAGCCGGCATTGGCGAGATCGGCGGTCAGCACGCTGGCGTCATATTCGCTGAGCCCGAATTCCAGCACGAAGCGGGCCTTCTTGGCGTCGGGCAGCTCGGGCAGGTTGGCCGCGATCTCATCCACCCATTCCTGCTCGATTTCCAGCGGCAGCAGGTCGGGATCGGGGAAGTACCGGTAATCATGCGCCTCTTCCTTGGAACGCATGGAGCGGGTCTCGTTCTTGTCCGGGTCATAGAGGCGGGTTTCCTGCACCACCTCGCCGCCCGCCTCGACAATCGCGATCTGGCGGCGAGCCTCGTAGTCGATCGCCATCTGGATGAAACGCATGGAGTTCATGTTCTTGATCTCGCAGCGGGTGCCCAGATGCGAGAAATCCTGTGTCTCCTGGTATTTCTCGTACTGCCCCGGACGGCAGACCGACACGTTGACGTCGGCGCGCAGGTTGCCGTTCTGCATGTTGCCGTCGCAGGTGCCCAGATACCGCAGGATCTGGCGCAGTTTGGTGACATAGGCGGCGGCCTCTTCTGGGCCGCGGATATCTGGGCGGCTGACGATCTCCATCAGGCAGACGCCGGTGCGGTTCAGGTCCACGAAGGACATCGCCGGGTCCATGTCGTGAATGGATTTGCCCGCGTCCTGTTCCATGTGGATGCGTTCGATGCGCACCAGCCGTGCGATGCCCGGTTCCATGTCGACGAGAATCTCGCCCTCGCCCACCAGCGGATGATAAAGCTGGCTGATCTGGTAGCCCTGCGGCAGATCGGGGTAGAAATAATTCTTGCGGTCAAACGCCGACCAGAGGTTGATCTGCGCCTTGAGGCCCAGCCCGGTGCGCACCGCCTGCTCGACGCAAAACTCGTTGATAACCGGCAGCATGCCGGGCATCGCCGCGTCGACAAAGGCGACGTTGGAATTGGGCTCGGCGCCAAAGCGGGTGGAGGCGCCGGAGAAGAGCTTGGCGTTGGAGGCCACCTGTGCGTGCACCTCCATCCCGATGACAAGTTCCCAGTCGTGTTTCGCCCCGGCGATGACCTTGGGCTTCGGGGATTCGTAGGTGAGATCCAGCATCACGCGGCTCCATGCTCTGACTTGGCCCGCGTTCTACGCGGCAGGGGCCAAGGGGGCAAGGGGCTAGCGCCCGAAGCTGAGCCCCATATCCCAGAACGCCACCTCGAGCCGTGTGGCAGTGGTGAAGCGGTGGCAGAGCCGGTCCCATCCGGGGGTCGTCGTCGGGTCATCGCCCAGACGTCGCGACACCGCCCCGTCGAAAAGCGCGCCCGCATCGCGGCAGACCTGCTGATAGTCGTCGCCTGCATAGGTGGCGATCCAATCGGCATAAGGGTGATCATCAGGCACCGGCCCCAATCGCGCGCCGATCTCGCCATAGCCCATGACGCAGGGTGCCAGTGCCGCCAGCAGGTCGAGGAAATTCCCCGAATGCCCGGCATCGAGCACGTAGCGCGTATAGGCGAGATTGGCGGGGTGTTCCTCGGCGCTGTAGAGGTCGTCCTCGCTTAACCCCGCCTCGGCGCAGGTCTTCACGTGCAGGCTGAGTTCGTGATTGACGAGTGCGTCCACCGTGGAGGCACAGGCGCGCATTTCCTCCAGCGCGTCAGCCTTGGTCACGGCCAGCGCCCAGGCGCGGGCGAAATGGATTAGAAAGACATAATCCTGCACCAGGTAGCCGAGGAATGCCTTGCGCGGCAGCGTGCCCTCGCGCAGCCCCTCGACAAAGGCGTGATGGGTGTAGTCCTGCCAGACCGTGCCCGCCGCATCGCGCAGGCGGGGAAAGGTCACTCCGTACTCATGTGTCATTCTGCGTTCAGGTCCATGGCAAGGCCCGAAACGGGCGTGTCAGTCTCGATCATCCCCGCCTCCAGCAGGAATTGCTCGAACCGTTTGTAGCGCGCGTGATCGAGGGCGGCGGGCCGGGTGGCGAAGCGCGGGAAGGTATCGACCCAGGCTTTCTTGTTCAGCTCGTCCTGCAACTCGCGCGACGTTCCCGCGAAGATCTCCCAGCTTTCCTGCGGATGGTTCATGATGTATTGCGTCGCCCGCTCGGTGGCATGCAGGAAACGGCGGATCATGTCGGTATCCATGGTCTCGGGATTGGCCACATAGATCAGCTCGTCATAGGCGGGCACGCCCTCTTCCTCGATATAGAAACAGCGTCCCGGCACGCCTTCGATCTCCATCTGGTTGAGCTCGAAATTGCGATAGGCCCCGATCACCGCATCCACCTGCCCCGACATCAGCGAGGGTGAGAGCGACCAGTTGACGCTCACCAGTTCGATATCATCGAGGCTATGCCCGTGCTGGGCGAGAATGGTCGAGAGCAGCACCTCCTCGACGCCCGCCACGGAAAAGCCCACCTTGCGGCCCTTGAGATCGGCGGTGGATTTTACCGGGCCGTCCTTTAGCACCAGCAGGCAGTTGAGCGGCGTGGCGACCAGCGTGCCCACCCGGCGCAGCGGCAGCCCATTCTCGATCTGCATATGCAATTGCGGCTGATAGGAAATCGCCAGATCCGCCTGCCCGGCCGCGACCATCTTGGGCGGATCTGAGGGATCGGCGGGTGCCACCACCTCGACCTCCAGCCCGGCCTCTTCGAAATAGCCCAGCTCCTCGGCCAGGATGATCGGCCCGTGATCGGGATTCACGAACCAGTCGAGAATCAGGGTCATCTTGTCCTGCGCCAGGGCCGGGGCGGCCAGTAGTGCGAGGATCAGGGTGATGTATCTCATGTGTCGTTCTCCTGTTGAGCATCGCCGAGGGCGATCAATGCAATCTCTCCGTCCCAATGACCGCGCAGTCGCGTCGCGGCCTGCCACGAACGCAGGCCGGACCGGCAGGCCAGCACGGCGCGCGCGCCTTGGGGCGTCGTGTCGGGGTGATCGAAATCGGTAACCGTCCGCCGGGTCGCGTCCGGCAGGGCAGGGCCGGATTCGTCCTCCGCCCGCAGATCGACGAGCCAGTCATCGGGCGCAATCTGCGCAGGCGCAATAAATCCGAAGCCGCGGTCAGGTTCGGGCGCGCCGTCGAAGCGGAAGCCGCCGAAGCGGTGGCCAATGGCCTCGAAACTGACGAGCTGCCCGAGGGGTTGTGGCTCTATTCCAGCCAGAACGGACATGGCCATCTGTGCCTGAAGGCTACCGATGACGCCGACGGCCGGACCCAGCACGCCATCTGCATCGCAACTGCCGAGACGGTCCGGCAAGTCGGGGAATATCGCGCGCAATGACGGCGCGCCGCCGCAGAACCCGCCGCAATAGCCGGAGGTGCCCACGACCGAGGCGCTTATCAGCGGCTTACCCTGTTCAAGGCAGGTGTCAGAGAGCACATAGCTTGCGGCGAAACTGTCGGCGCAGTCCAGAACCAGATCAGCAACGGCCACGTGGTCCGATGCATTCAACGGATCAAGCGGCTCTAACACGGCTGAAATTGCGCAGTCCGGGTTGAGTGTTGCCATATGAACGGCGGCGATCTGCGCCTTGGGCAGGCCGATATCCTCCGTACGAAACAGCGTCTGCCGGTGCAGGTTGCTCAGGGATACCCGGTCGCCATCCATCAGGGTGATCCGGCCCACGCCTGCGCCCACGAGGTATTGCAACACGGGCGCAGCAAGCCCGCCTGCGCCAACAACGAGCACATGCGCCGCCGCCAGCCGATCCTGACCGGCTGGCCCGAACTCCGGCAGGGCGATCTGGCGAGCATAGCGGTTCATTTCGTGGCCTCGATCCATTGCCGCACCCGTGCCTCTGGATCGGCGTTCAGCGTGATATCCGTCACCGCCGAAACCACATCGGCACCGGCGTCGAACGCGCCCTGCGCCCGCTCTACCGACATGCCGCCGATGGCGATGAGGGGGATGTCACCGATCAGCCGCTTCCACTCGGTTAGCTTCTCCAGCCCCTGTTCGTGCCATTTCATCTTCTTGAGAATGGTCGGGTAAACCGGGCCGAGGGCCACGTAGTCCGGGTCATGCGACAGCGCGCGATCGAGTTCGGCATGGTCATGGGTGCTGAGGCCCAGCTTGATCCCGGCGCGGCGGATGGCGGGGATGTCGGCGATGTCCAAGTCCTCCTGCCCGAGGTGCACCCAGTCGCAGCCAAGGTCGATGGCGATCTGCCAGTGATCGTTGACCACAAGGATCGCGCCCGCGTCCCGACACAGGCTCTGCGCCTGCTCAATCTGCTGTTTCAGTGCTTCGCCGGTCAGGTCCTTGATCCGCAACTGCACCAGCCCAACGCCAAGTGGCAGCAGACGCCGCAGCCACTCGGTATTGTCGACTATCGGGTAGAAACGCGGCAAGGCCATCAGGTAAACGCCCTCCCCAGCACCGGCGTCGAAGGCGCGGCCATGTCGCGCGGCTCCATCGGATCGGCCTCATAGCCAAGACGCCCGGCCTCCAGCGCGCGGGCAAACCCCTCGGCCATCGCCGCCGGATCGCCCGCCTTGGCCACGGCGGTGTTGAGCAGCACCGCGTCATAGCCCAACTCCATCGCATGGGCGGCCTGCGACGGCACGCCCAGCCCCGCATCGATCACCAGCGGCAGGTCGGGGAAATGCGCGCGCAAACTGCGCAGCCCGTAGATATTGTTGAGCCCCAGCCCCGTGCCGATTGGCGCGCCCCAGGGCATCAGCACCCGGCACCCGGCCTCGACCAGCCGTTCGCAGAGCACCAGATCCTCGGTGCAATAGGGAAAGACCTGAAATCCGTCATCGGTCAGGATGCGCGCCGCCTCGACCAGCCCGAACGGGTCGGGCTGCAACGTGTCGGCATGGCCGATCACCTCCAGCTTGATCCAGTTGGTGTCAAAGAGTTCCCGCGCCATCTGCGCCGTCGTCACCGCCTCGCGCACCGAATGGCAGCCCGCAGTGTTGGGCAGGACATGAACGCCCAAGTCACCGATCATGTCCCAGAACGCCTGCCCCGCGCGTTCGCCCCCTGCCTCGCGGCGCACCGAAACGGTCGCAATGCCCGCGCCGGAGCGTTTGAACGCCTCGGCAAGGATCTTGGGCGAGGGGTATTGCGCGGTGCCCAGCATCAGGCGCGATGTGACCTCGGTGTCGTAATATGTCGGCATGTCAGCCCCCTTGCCGCGGGGCCACGATCTCCACGCGGTCCCCGTCATTCAGTCTCTGTTCCAGCCTGAGAGCGGCGGGAACGAAAGTCTCATTCACCGCCGTCGCGACCTTGGCCTCGCCATAGCCCTGCTCGATCAGCAGCGCGTCGAGTGTCTCGGCGGCGGTCTCCTGTGCGGTTCCGTTAACCGTGATCTTCATGGACAAACTCCGATTTTTCATTCTCGCGTGTCATCAGCCCGGCGGTCATCCGTGCCACTGCAGGTGACAACAGAAAGCCGTGGCGGAAGAGGCCGTTGACGTGGATCGTGTCGCCCCTGCGGGTGACGCGCGGCAGGTTGTCGGGAAAGGCGGGGCGCGCGTCGGCTCCGATCTCCAGCACTTCGGCTTCGCCAAAGGCCGGGTGCAGGGCATAGGCGGCAGAGAGCAATTCCATCACCGACCGGGCCGATGCGCGGTTGCGTTCCTCGCTTTCGATCTGCGTCGCGCCCAGCATGAAAACGCCGTCGCCGCGCGGCACGATATAAAGCGGAAAACGCGGATGCAGAAGGCGCACCGGCCGTGTCAGGGTCACATCCGCCGAACGAAGCACCACCATCTCACCCTTGACGCCGCGCAGATCGGGCAGGCTGTCTTGTGCCGCCAGCCCGCGACAGTCGATCACCGGGCCGGTGGGGGCAGCATCGTCTTGCTCGAACCGCGCACCCGTGTCCTCCAGCCGCTTGCGCAGATGCATCAGCGCCGCGCGCGGGTCGATATGCGCCTCGTCTGCGAAAAAGAGCGCGCGGTCGTGGCGGTCGGCAAGATGCGGCTCTAACTCAGCCAGGTCCTCCCCGGTGACCAGCCGATGCCCGGTAGTGCGACGGGCGAATTGGTCGAGTTCGCGGCGATCGCGCTGCAAGGTCACCACCAGCGATCCACGCCGGATCACCTCGACACCCTGCGCCTGCCACCAATCGGCGGCCTGTTGGCCCAGCCGCACCACCGGTTCTTCGGCGGTGAATCCCTCGCAGAAGGGCGCGAGCATGCCACCCGCCCACCACGAACAGCCATGCGCACCGGGCTCGGGCGCGGGATCGCGCAGGGTGACGGCGATGCCCCGGTTCATGAGTTCGGTGGCCACGCACAGTCCGACAATGCCCGCGCCGCGGATTGTGACAGCTTCGGTCATCTCCATACCTCGTGAAAATGATGTACAGGCCCGTGCCCCTGCCCGATCCCCAGCGCGTCTGCCACCAGGATCGCGCGGTGCAGCCAGTCATGGGCGGCCTCAACCGCCTGCGCTAGCGTCAGCCCCTTCGCCAGCCCCGCCGCGATGGCCGACGAGAGCGTGCAGCCGGTGCCATGCGTGTTGCGGGTGGCGATGCGAGGCGCGTCGAGGCGCGTTACCTCCTCGGCGATCAGCCAGTCGGTGCAGGTTTCACCCTGCCCGTGTCCGCCCTTCATCAACACGGCTGCGGCCCCCATCTCGCGCAGCCGCGCGCCTTGGTCCTGCATATCAGCGTCGGTTTTGGCCTCGGCACGGCCCAGCAATGCCGCCGCCTCGGGCAGGTTCGGAGTCAACAGGTCGGCACGCGGCAGCAGATGCGCGATCAGCGCCGCCCGCGCCGCATCAGGCAAGAGCCGGGCACCGGATTTCGCCACCATCACCGGGTCGAGCACCACGGGGCCGTGATACCCCTCAAGTGCCTGCGCCACCGTCTCGATCAGCGCGGCATCGCCCAGCATGCCGATCTTTATGCAATCGACCCTGATATCGCCCAAAACCGCCGCAATTTGCGCGGCGACCGTGGCGTTGGGCACCGGGTGCACATCGGTCACGGCCCGTGTGTTCTGCGCGGTCACGGCGGTGATCACGCTCGCACCGTAGACGCCAAGCGCCGAAAAGGTCTTGAGATCGGCCTGAATGCCCGCGCCGCCACCGCTGTCGGAGCCTGCGATTGTCAAAGCTGTGGCAACCATCTGCCGTTCCTCTCAGTCTATGCGGGGAACGGACGGGGGGCGCGCGAGGCGTGCGACGGTCCGTTCCCTACGCCGGTGTTAGCCGGATCAGGTTCGATGGGTTGGCGCATCGCCTCTCAGCCCGTGCATTCCGGGCACCCCAACGGAGTTGCCAAATAGGTAACAGTCAGAATGGGCGCTCGCAAGGGGGGAAAGCGGGACAGGAAATGTCGCAAACCACCCGCAAGACACGAGCGGCCTGCGTCACGATGGAGATGAGCCGATCCTGAAAGGTGCGATCATGTCCTACGCTGCCAATCCGTTACAGTTCGATCCGATCGCGCGCTTCGCGCTCGATCCCGCCTTGGCCTTGCCCGAAGAGGTGCTGACGCAGACTGCGACCTTACTTATTGACACATTGGGGGTCGCGGCAGGGGCAGCGTCGCTCGATGTGGGGCGGATCGCGCGCGATTTCGCCTGCGATTTTCATGGCGCGGCGCGTGAGGATCACAGCGCGACGCTGCTTTTCGACGGGCGTCGCTGTGCCATGCCGGGAGCGGCCTGGGCACTGGCGACGCAGATCGACAATCTTGACGCCCATGACGGGCTGAACGCGACCAAGGGGCATATCGGCTGCGCACTGGTGCCCGCGCTATTCGCCTTTGCCGAAGCGCGCCCCGATCTGACCGGGCGGCAGGCGCTGAGTGCTCTTGCCATGGGCTACGAGGTGGCGGCGCGCGCTGCTGTCGCGCTGCATGCCACGGTGAGCGACTACCACACCTCGGGGGCTTGGAACGCGCTGGGCGTGGCCGCGCTCGGGGCGCATCTGCGGGGCTGTGACGCGGGGGTGCTGCGCCACGCGCTGGGTATCGCGGAATATCACGGGCCGCGCAGCCAGATGATGCGCGAGATTGCAAGCCCCACGATGCTGCATGACGGCTCTGGCATGGGGGCGTTTGTCGGAATTTCGTCCCTGTTACAGGCCGAAAGGGGCTTCACCGGTGCACCGGCGATCACCGTCGAGGGGGAAGAGGTGGCGCATGTCTGGGCTGATCTCGGTCGCGACTGGACAGTGATGCGCAACTATATCAAGCCCTACCCGATCTGCCGCTGGGCGCATGGGGCGCTCGAGTGCCTGCGGGTTCTGGTGGAGGAGAAGGGCGTCAGCCCGGATCAGATCGAGACGCTGGAGGTGGCCACCTTCGCGCAATCCGCCGCCCTCTTTCCGGGGATGCCCGCGACCACGAGCGAGGCGCAGTATTCGCTCGGCTTCGCGCTCGCGGCCTATCTCGTGCATGGCCGCATCGGACCGGATGAGATCACCGGTGAGGCGCTGCACGACCCGCGCGTGGCGGCGATGCACGCCCGCATCACCCTGCGCGAAGAGCCGCGCCATTCCGCGCGGTTCCCCGAGGGGCGATGGTCGGACGTCACGGTGCGGCTGACGGGCGATAGAGAGGTACACTCGGGCGATTGCAACGCGCGCGGCGGACCCGAGGGACCGATGCCCGAGGCCGATATCCGCGCCAAGCTGTCGGTGATGGCCGGGGGTGCGCTCTCGGAGGGGCGGATCGCGGCGCTGTGGGAGATGCGCCACCGACTGCTTGACCAGGGCACCGAATTCTCGCAGCTTGCAAGCCTCGTCACCCCCGGACCGGACAGGCCATGACCGATACCCCGCGCCTCCTCATCCATACCAGCGATCCCGCGCCGATGCTTGACCGGCTGGCCGAGGTCGCGCCCGAGATCGAGGCGCGCGGGCATGACAGCTACGAGAGTCTTGATCAGGTGCTGGCCGAGTTCCGGCCCGATATCGCCTACTCCGTCGCCTTCCACGGTCGCACGGGCTATCCCCGCGAGGCCCTGCTGGGCGCGCAAGGCCCGCGTTGGATCGCCGTGGGCGGGGCCGGGGTGGATCATCTGACACCCTGGGATGCGGGCGCGGTGACGGTCAGCAACGCGGCCGGGGTCGCCGCCCCGATGATTGCGGAATACGTGTTCGGCGCGGTGCTGCATTTCACGCTCGATATAGACGGGATGGCGGCGGATCGCGCGGCGCGCCACTGGCCACCGAACCGGCTGATGACGCCGCTCAAGGGCAAGACCATTCTGATCGTCGGGCTGGGCCATACCGGTCAGGCGGTCGCGGCACGGGCCAAGGCGTTCGGCCTGCGGGTGATCGGCACCCGCGCCCGCCCGCAGCCGATGGAGAATGTGGACGAGGTGCACCCCGCTGCGGCGCTGCCGGATCTCTGGGGCAAGGCGGATGTCGTGGTGCTGTCGGTGCCGCTCATCCCCTCGACGCGGGGCCTCGTGAACTCACGCGCGCTGATGGCGATGAAGCGGGATGCGATCCTTGTCGATGTCTCGCGCGGCGGTGTGCTGGACGGCGCGGCGCTGGTCAATGCGATGCGGGCGGGGCATCTGCGCGGTGCCGCGCTCGACGTGTTCGAGACCGAACCGCTGCCCGCAGACAGCCCGCTCTGGGGGCTCGACCGGGTGATCCTGTCGCCGCATTGCTCGGCGGTACATGCCGATTGGGCGATGCAATCCTTCGAGTTGTTCCTCGAGAATCTCGACCATTGGCGTAGGGGCGAGAGCCTGTTCAATATCGTCGATCCGCAGCGCGGCTACTGACACGAAAAAGGCCCCGCCATGAGGGCGGGGCAGGTCAGTGGTGCCCGATCAAGTCAGGCCTCGGGCACCGGCGGTGAGGGTATGATCAGTTGGGCCGCTCTTCCATTTCCGAGCGGATCTGCTGGCGCAGCACGTCGATGGGCACGGTCTTGCCCTCGCGGCGAAAGCACCAATAAGTCCAGCCATTGCAGGAGGGCGCGCCTTCGAGATGCGCGCCGACCTGATGGATCGAGCCTTTGACATCGCCGCCGATGAGCGTGCCATCGGCGCGCACCTTGGCCTTGTGGCGCTTGTTCATGGAATAGAGTTCTTCGCCCGGGCGTAGCATGCCCCGCTCGATGAGCGTGCCGAAGGGCACGCGCGGCTCGGCGCGTTTGGAGGTCGAGACCTGAAGCGCGTCGCGGTCGTATTTACGGATATTGGCGAGCCGCTTTTCGGCCACCTTGCGATAGGCGGCCTCGCGCTCGATCCCGATGTAATCGCGGCCCAGCATCTTGGCCACAGCCCCGGTGGTGCCGGTGCCGAAGAACGGGTCGAGCACCACGTCGCCTGGATTGGTGGAGCCAACGATCACACGGTGCAGCAGGCTCTCGGGCTTTTGCGTCGGGTGCGCCTTGTCGCCGTTGTCATCCTTGAGCCGCTCATGCCCTGTGCAGATGGGTAGCACCCAATCCGAGCGCATCTGGATCCCGTCATTGAGCGATTTCAGCGCCTCGTAGTTGAAGGTGTACTTCGCGCCCTCTTCCTTGCTGGCCCAGATCATCGTCTCATGCGCGTTGGTCAGGCGCTTGCCACGGAAATTCGGCATCGGGTTGGACTTGCGCCAGACCACGTCGTTGAGCACCCAGAACCCCGCGTCCTGCAACGCGGCGCCAACGCGGAAAATGTTGTGATAAGAGCCGATGACCCAGATCGCGCCGGTGGGTTTCAAAATGCGCCGCGCCGCCGCCAGCCATTGCCGCGTGAACCGGTCATAGGTGGCAAAGCTGGCAAACTGGTCCCAGGCGTCATCGACGGCATCGACCTGGCTGTTGTCCGGGCGATGCAGATCGCCGCGCAGTTGCAGATTATAGGGCGGGTCGGCAAAGATCAGGTCGACGCTGGCTTCGGGCAGGCCATTCATCACCTCGATGCAATCACCGTCCAGAATCGTGTTGAGAGGGAGCACGGGTGCGCTCTTTTTCTTGGTCATCGTTTTCATCTTCTGCCTCTGTGCCGGCGCTGATGCGCTCTGGTGTTATTGAGGTTAAAGATGAGTCAAACCCGATTCGCCGTCAATTTCTTTTTTGAATCAGGGGGTTAGTTATTTATCTTGATACAAGATATTGTGGACCGGTTTGAAGGAACGTCTATGGTGTGGGGTGACACCGAGATTTAGAAGTGCTGCCTTGTGGCTTTTGGAGGGGTAGCCCGCGTTGCGCTCCCAGCCGTAGCCGGGGAACTGTTGCGCCAAATCCCGCATCAGCTGATCGCGCCTTGTTTTCGCCACAATCGAGGCCGCCGCAATCGACAGTGACGCGGCATCGCCCTTGATGATCGCAAGCGCCGGAAGGGTCAGCCCGCGCGGGATCAGATTACCGTCGATCAGTGCCATGTCAGGGGCATGCTCAAGCCCCGCAATCGCCCGTTCCATCGCCAGATGCGCGGCGCGCAGGATGTTGATCTCGTCGATCTCCGCGACCGTCGCATGCGCGACCGAGACCTGCGCGCAGTCCATCAGCGCGGCACAGAGCGCCTCGCGACGTTTCTCGCTCAGTTTCTTGGAATCGTTCAGCCCCTCGGGGATACACGCGGGATCGAGGATCACGGCAGCGGCGGTCACCGGCCCGGCAATCGGGCCGCGCCCGACCTCGTCCACCCCCGCAATGCGAAAGAAGCCCGCCGCGCGGGCCTCGGTTTCGTGAAAGAGATCGGGGCCGGTCATGGTCAGGTGAGATCGCACGCCACCCTGAAAATGCAAAGGCCCAAATGCAAAGGCCCAAATGTAAAGGGAAGAGGCGCGCCCCTTCCCTTTACCGGCCTGCTCGATGGTTCAGTAATAGCCATATTGGTTCAGACAGCGGTCGCGGTAGATGGTGCGGTGATGCCCGCCCACACGCACGGCGCAGGCCGACGGCAACGCGGCATGGCCGTAGTCATAACCGCGCAGGCACCGCCCGGAATAGCCCGAGCGATGGCCGTTATAGACTCGGCAATTACCGGGCAGGTTGACCCGTTTGGCGTGGCCATAGCCCTTGTCATGGCCGCGCCCGTGACCGCGCCCGACATGGTGACTGTCACTGTGCCCGCGAGAGACATGGCCGCGACCGTGACGGTCCTTATCATTGTTGTCATTCGCGATGGCCGCGCCAATCAGCCCGCCCACGATCAGCCCGCCTAGAAGGTTGGCATTGTCACTGCGGTCCCGGGCGAGCGCGGGGTCGGCAAATCCCGTGCCGAGGCTCAGCGTGGCGGCGGTTAGGATGGTCGTGATCCTGGTGAACATCATGCTCTCCTCTCAGATTGCCTTATTTGCCGTAACGATCGCGACGATAGTCGGAGCCGTACTGCCGGTTCCGATGCCCCATGTGATGGCGCGTCCCGTAATGGCCACGGCGGAAGGCATTATGGTGACCGCGCTGCACGCGGTGACGTGGTGCCGCGCGATACCCGTTATGGCGGCGCGGGGCATAGCCATGGCTCTTGTGGCCATGGCCGCGCGAGACGTAGTCCCGGCGCTTGTCGCGCTTGTTGTCGGCGATGGCAGCCCCCACGATGGCAAGGGCGGCGACCCCTGCGATGATGGCGGCGGCTTCGCCCCGGTCGCGGGCCTCGACGGGCGAGGCGGCAAGGCTGGTGACGGTCATGGCCGATCCGATGATGAAGGCGATGAACTTGCGGTGCATGATCTTTCCTTTCAGAGGGGTGGACGGGGTGTCCTTGGCGTGCGGCCTGCATGACCGTCCGCGATGCACTGAAGGTGGGCCATGCCTGCCAAGACACGCAATATCGGCCCCATGATATCAGATAACAGGCTCTTTCCGGGTCATTTCGGGTCACAGGATATTGAATAGCCGCGGGGTTCGGCGCATCTTGCCGCCATGACACAGATCACACGCCTCACCATTGCCGCCCTTGGCCTGTCTCTTATGGCCGGGGCCGCGCAGGCCGCCTGTCAGGTGGAATACAAGGCCAAGCGCGACAAGCCGCTTGAGCTCTACTATGATGTGACCACGGTCAACGCGCCGTGTTCACAGGCCGAGGCCGCGCTGCGCTCGCAGCTTGCTGCGCGCGGGCTGACCCTGCTCAAGGTCTTGTCGAAGAAGGAAAAGTGATGGTGAGCGACACGAGGGCACGCCGATGCGCGGAATAGAGGCCACGGCGGCGGATGCGCGCCGCGCGGGCAATCGGGTGGTGATCATCGGCGTGATCGCGATTGTGGCAATCCTGACGCTTGCGGCGATCTTCCTGTTCCTCAGCCTGCCCGACGCCAACGCCTTCAACGCACGGGTCGAGCGGATCTTCGTCGAGAACGACGCGCTGACCGGTGAGGGCGAGATCAAGCTGCTGGAAATCCTCGCGCTCTCGGGCACGGCCTTCTCGGAAACACTTGTCAGTTACCGGATGGTGATATTCGTCCTGCTGGTCTTTGCGACCGCCCTGCTGGTCGCCGCATTGGTGTTTCTTGTGATGCTGATCACGCTCAACCGCCGCATGGCGCAGATCGAGCGGTCGGGGATCCAGGTCAGTTCTCTCCTGATCAGCCGCGATGAAAAAACCGTTTATCTCAACAACATGGGCTTCAAGCTGACCGATGCCGCGATGGAGACGCTCAGCGTTCTGGCCGAGGCGCGGCTTGATGACGATGTACTGACCGGGGCCGAAATCGAGGCGGTGATCTCGGGCCGCAAGACCGAGGATTGCGAAGAGGCGGCTGGCGCCACCCGGATCAAGCGCCTGCGCGACACCCTCGGCAATCAGCTGGTGAGCGAATTGCTGGTGAAGAACATCGCGCGGCGCGGTTACATGCTCGCCATCGACAAGGACGTGATCCGGGTGCTCTGATCACTCGTAGCTGAGCGCCGTCGCCTTGCCCCGGAACACCCGGTACGACAGCGCCGTGTAGCCCAGGATCATTGGCAGCACGAAGAGCGTGCCGATCAAGATGATGAACAGGCTCTCGGGCGCGCTCGCCGCCTCGTAAATGGTCAGCTTCTCGGGCACCACATAGGGGTAAAAGCTGTACGCCATGCCGCAGAACGCCAGCGCGAAGAGCGCGATGCTGACCGCGAAGGGAAACCACGCGAAACTGTCGTCGCTTGTGGGCATCCGCCGCAGCGCGATCCACAATAGGGCCACCAGCGCCGCCGAGATGATTGGCAGCGGGGCCAGAAACAGCGCCTCGGGCATTGCGAACCATTTGTCAAAAATGCGCGGGCTGACCACCGGCGATGCCAGTGACACTGCACCAAGGCCGAGGATCAGCCCCCATATACCGCCCTTGGCCCAGCCGACCGCCTTGCGCTGCAACGCGCCTTCGGTCTTGAGGATCAGCCACGCCGCCCCGATGAAGCTGTAGCCGACCGTCAGGAACACCGCCGTCAGCGCGGCAAAAGCCCATGTCGCCGGGCGCTGTTCCAGACCCATGATATACATGCCCAGCATGTAGCCTTGCGACAGCGCGGTCATCAGGCTGCCCGCATAGAACGACAGGTTCCACAATCCCTTGCGCGCAGGCGGCGCCTTGGCCCGGAACTCGAACGCCACACCGCGCAGGATCAGACCGATCAGCATGATCGCCACCGGCAGGTAAAGCGCCGTCAGGATCGCGCCATGCGCGGCCGGAAAGGCCACCAGCAGGATGCCAATGGCCAGCACCAACCAAGTCTCGTTGGCGTCCCAGAACGGCCCGATCGAGGCAACCATGCGGTCCTTTTCGGCGGGTTCCGCGAAGGGGAACAGCACGCCAACACCAAGGTCGAACCCGTCGAGCACCACGTAGATCAGGATCGACAGGCCCATAAGCGCCGCGAAAGCCAGCGGCAGCCAGATTGCGGGATCTCCGAAATAGGTCATGTCATTCTCCGGGAACATGCGCGGCCATCGGCTGCCCGCGCGGGGTGGTGGTCTCGGGCGTGTCCCCCCGCGCCGCCTTGCGGGCCAGATAGAGGATCGCGCTGATATAGGCGATCAACAGCGCCGCATAGACCGTGAGATAGGCGATCAGCGTGGTCGCGACCATCGGTGCGGGCACGGCGGCTACCGCTTGATCAGTGCTCAGCACGCCGGTCACAAGCCAAGGCTGACGCCCGATCTCGGTCGTGTACCAGCCCGCCAGCGTGGCGACCCAGCCCGACAGCGCCATCGGCACCATCGCCCAGAGCACCGGGCGCGGCAGCCCCTCGACCCCGGCGCGGCGGCGCGTCATCAGGATCGCGGCACCCCAGCTGAGGACCAGCATGGCAAAGCCGGTGCCGACCATCACCCGGAAGCTGTAAAAGACCGGGGCGACGGGCGGGTGCATGACGGTGCCATCCTCGCCGATGAACTCGTTGAGCCCCGGTACCACACCCTCCGCGTGATGCTTGAGGATGAGCGAGGCCCCGTTGGGAATGCCAATCTCGAACCGGTTTTCGCGCGCGGCCTCGTCCGGCACGGCAAAGAGCAGCAGCGGCACGTTGCCCCGCGTTTCCCAGTTGCCTTCCATCGCGGCCACCTTGGCGGGCTGATGTTCCAGCGTGTTGAGCCCGTGAAAATCGCCCGCGAGGATTTGCAGCGGGATGAGGGCCGCGCCGACGAAAACGCCGGTGCGCAGCGTCGCGCGCACCGCGTCAGAACGATCCCCCCAGAGCCAGCGCAGCGCCGAGACGCCTGCGATCAGGAAGGCCACGGTCAAACCGCTCGCTAACAGCATATGGGTCAGCCGGTAGGGCATCGACGGGTTGAAGATGATCGCCATCCAGTCAGTCGCATGCGCCACGCCGTCGCGCATCTCAAAGCCCACGGGCGTGTGCATCCAACTGTTGAGGACGAGGATCCAGAAGGCCGACATGGTGGTGCCGAAGGCCACGAGGAATGTCGCCAGCGTGTGCATCCAGACGGGCACCCGCGACGCCCCGAAGAGCATGATCCCGAGAAACACCGCCTCCAGGAAGAACGCCGTCAGCACCTCGTAGGCCAAAAGCGGCCCCGCGATATTGCCCACGGCTTCCATGAAGCCGGGCCAGTTGGTGCCGAACTGAAACGACATGGTGATGCCCGACACCACGCCCATGCCGAAACTGAGCGCAAAGACCTTCACCCAGAAGCGATAGGCCTCCATCCATTTCTCGTTGCCGGTCTGCTGCCATGCCAGCTTGAACGCCAGCAGCATCCAGCCGAGCGCAATGGTGATGGTCGGAAACAGGATATGGAACGAGATATTCGCCCCGAATTGAATACGCGACAGCAGCAGCGTGTCCATGACGTGACCTCCGGTATGGGTTCACGTCATAACATAGATTTGAAACCGATGATTTGACCCCCCCTGCGACAGAGTGCTCAGGGTGTGTTGAGGTATGAGGTGATTTCGACTGAGTCAGGCCACGTTGGGGGGTGCGGTTCGATCTTGACCGCTGCTCGGCGCATGGCTCAAACCGGTCGACACTCTATAGTCCGTCCGTCATCAGAATAAGAGCCATCGCAATGCCATGCGGGTTTGAATGTGCGATGACCGCAAATAATGTTGCGCAAGACTGCGCCTTGACTGCGCTCAGGAACAGGGACGTTCCGATGCCATGACGCCGGGCGTCCCGTTTGACCCAGAGACCAATTTCACGCGATTGCTCGAACAGCACGGCAACGGCGCGCGGGCCTTCGTCGGATCGGTCGAGATCGGCCGCTCCAGACTGGCAAGGCACCATCTGACCTTGCGGCGCGAAGAATGTGCGACACAGCCCGGCATCTTCTGCAAATGCGTGCGAGGTTTCACATGTCTGAGAGGTCCGCGTCCGGATCGATTTGCCCAAATTCGGTTTCATATTTCAGCAAGAGCTCCTCCATTTCATCGGTGGGCAGCGTCTCAAGGCAATGCCATCGGATGAACACGTCAACATGCTCTGACATCCGTTCATCGAGGGACACCAGAAGAACCAATTCGTTCACGGGTGTTTCTCCATCTGGCAAGCGCCCCGTGTTGAGAAATGCATACAGCGGATAAAACGCCCCGGATCCTGTCGCATCCGGATAGACGGGTTTTCCCTCGTCATTCTCGTGCACCACCAGCCGAAGCCCACGCAGAAGGCCGGAATGCGTCACGCTCAGAATCGGATTGCCGTCGCGCTCGGTATCGTAGAGCGGCGCAAAGCCTGCCATGTCCGGCCCCAACACAGCGCGGACTCGTTCCGCCCAATAGAGTTCGAGCATCAGACACTGGAAATCATCCGTTTGCCAGCCCGGGAACGGAAAAGCCGGGTGCTGACGGATATCATCAAGCGTGTAGCTGGGCGGTGTCATGTGAACCTATGAGATAAAGTTGGGCGACGGGCCATAGCTGTCGATGGCGTAGCGCTTGCCACCGCTGGGGTCTGAGGCAGGAAATGTCTTCTCGCCGAGATAGCCTGAAGGAGGGCGCGCCGCGACCCAGCGTTCAAGACGCGTTTTGGCCTGGATGCGCACATTGCGCTGGCGTCGGCTCAGCATTGCCCATGTCGCTTGTGACAAGCCGATGGCGGTAGCCGCAGCAATCGGGGCACCGTTGTTCACCAGAGGTGGGGCACCGATTGTGCTGCCCGTGGTTCCTCCGCAGTCGCGCCCTTGGGCGTGCACGCGTACCGAATAGGAGCGCGGGCAATTACCTGAGACACAGGTATCCGTTCGCGGCACGGCCGGCGCACGCGGTACCGCCTCGGCGTCAGATCGTGTCGCCTGGTACACTTCATTACCCAACATAACGGTGCCGACTGTAATGATCGTCCCGCCAACTGCCCAGAGAACCCACCCCGGAGGCCCGCCTGCCGCGGCCGGGGCCATGATCGCATAGCCGCTCATTCAGTGGTCTCCAATCGTCGTTGGAAGGCTATAGCCATCAGGATGATGTGGCGCGCCTTGGTATTCCCGCTCAGTGCGGGTTGCCTGACAATATACTCAAAGTTCGGGTCGGTTGTTACGTCGATACCGCTTTGCAGGCAGATCGCAAGCAGGCCGCGTTGATAAAGACCGTGGTCCGTGAGCGTGACTATCCGATGCCACATCGCCCAATCACCGGCCTTTCGGTAGACTTAGACATGTTCATGGAGCGCCGCTTGCCAAACCGCAAGAAACTATTTCGTCGCGGGCATATAAACACGGCGCGCCCGGCGCTAGGAAAAGGGTGCCAGGCCGGTGGTCCGAAGCCTATGACCGCAGCGCACCGATCGGCGCGTCGTGGTGGCCGGCACGGCCCGCACCTCATCTTGTTATCTGTCACACCGGATCTGTTCGCGGCAGGTAGATGCGAAAGCAACTGCCCTCGCCGGGGGTGGAGGTGACGCTCAGCTGTCCGCCCGCGCGGGTGATCAGGGTTTGGCTGATCGACAGGCCGAGGCCGGTGCCCTCGGCCTGCTTGGTGGTGTAGAACGGATCGAAAATACGCTTGCGCACCTCGGGCGTGATGCCGTAGCCGGTATCCTCGACATGGATCGCGAGGCCGTGCCCCTCGTCAAACACCCGGATCGTCAGCGTGCCGCCCCGGGCCATCGCATGCACCGCGTTGAGGATCAGGTTGACGATCACCTGCTGCAACTCGGTGCGCGCCATCAGCACCGTGCGGTCGCTCTCCAGATGCAGCCTGACCTCGACGCCCGCCGCCTCGATCTGGTGCCGCGTCAGTACGAGGCAATCGCGCGCCACCTCGGCGGGCCGGATCGTGCTGCTGGCTCCGGAATATTCCTCTGGCTTGGCGAATTGCAGCAGTTTCGAGACGATGGCGCTTATCCGGTAGACCTGATCGTCGATCAGGTCGAATTCGGTCTTCACGGCGTCGGCCTTGTGTCGGAGCGTGTTGCGGGCCACCTCGAGATTGCCCTGAATGACGGCGATGGGGTTGTTGATCTCATGCGCCACGCTGGCGGTGATCTCGCCCACGGCAGCCAGTTTCTCGGACATGATCAGGCGTTCTGTGGTCTTTTCCAGCTTGCGGTTGGCCTCTCGCAGGTCGCGGGTGCGGTCCTCGACCTTGTGCTCAAGGCTCTCGCCCCATTCGCGCAGCTGGCGGTCACGCTCCTGTATCTGGTCGAGCAATTCGTCGAGATGGGCGGCGACCTGCGCGATCTCGCCGGTATCGGCCTCTGGGCGGTTGCGCGCGTCCATGTCGCCTGCCTCGACCCGGGCGATGGTCTGCGTCATGCGCTCCAGCGGCAGGAAGATATGGCCCGCCCATCGCAGAAATATCGGCACCGAAAGGATGGCGATCAACAGGAACAGCGCAGCGAGGATAATGATCGTGTTGGTCTTGGCGGCTTGAAAGGGCGTCTCGAGAAAGCCGACATAGAGCATGCCGACCCGCGCGCCACGGCTGTCCACGATGGGCTCATAGGCCGAGATGTACCAGTCATTGACCACAAACGCCCGGTCGAGCCAGGTCTGCCCCTCGGTCAGCACCCGCTCCCGTACCTCCGCGGAGACCCGGGTGCCGAGGGCGCGCACGTTCTCGAAAAGGCGCACATTGGTCGAAACGCGCACGTCGTCGAGGAACAGCGTCGCGGTGCCCTGACTGCCCTCGGGTAGGCTCTGGTCGCGGTAGACCAGCGCATTGATCGTGTCGATGAAATCGAGATTGCGGTTGAGCAGCATGCCGCCCACCAATGCGCCGGGCCTCCCGTCGGGCAGGGGGATCGGGGCGGCGGAATGGATGATCATGCCGCGATCCTCGACCGCGCGGTCAGTGGGCACGGCGGCGCGCGTCTCGACCAGCCGGATTGCCGCACGCTCGGCCATGCCGGGCGCGAGTGCGTTCATCTGATCCCGAGAGAGAATATCCACCGCGCTGCGCCACTGACCCTGCACGGCGCTGCGCACCACCGGCCAATCCGCCGGGGTGAACCCGGCCTGCGGTGTCTCGCCATCGGTCAGGTAGAGAAAATCCAGCCCCAGCCTTTCGCGCTCCGCCTCAAGCAGCGCCGCGCGCGCTTCCGGTGTCTCCATCACCTCGCGCAGCGTCACGGAGTTGGCGATGGCATCCAGCCGCTCGCCCGAATTCTCCAGCAGCCGTTTCAGATACTGGTCGGCAATCGTCAGGTCGCCGTTGACCTTGGTGATCAGCAGGTCGTCGATCCGGCTCGTCCAGCGCAGCGTGGTACCACCGAGCAAGAGCGGCAGCAGCACCAGCATCGGCAAGAGTGCGATCACCAGAAGGCGGATGCGCACCGATCCGAAAAGCCGCACCAGAATACCCGGTCCCCGCTCTGACGGTGCGTATACGTTCCCGCCTTTCCTGTGCAAAACGGCCGTCCCTCCCCTGCCAGACCCATAATGCCCGATTGCCGCTGACACTCCAGAGGCTTTTCATGATCAGATCATGTCATGCGATACTGGCGACCCCGGCAGGATTCGAACCTGCAACCTGCCCCTTAGGAGGGGGCTGCTCTATCCAGTTGAGCCACGGGGCCGCGCGGGGCTTGATTACCCGGCAAAGCGGGATTTGTCATCGGTTGATTTGCCTGGTCGCGAAAATCACGATACCGGTGTGCTGCGCAGGCCGCTTGATCCGGCCCGCCTGTTCGCGGTAACAGTTGATCACGCCCCTATTCTGGACAACGCCCGTGACAAATCAAGACAGACGCCCCCTGACCCTGCGTGACGTGTCCGAGGCGGCGGGGGTATCCGAGATGACCGTCAGCCGCGTGCTGCGCAACAAGGGCGATGTGTCGGACGGCACCCGGCAGCGGGTGCTCGAGGCGGCCAAGCGGCTGGGCTATGTGCCCAACAAGATTGCGGGCGCGCTGGCCAGTCAGCGTGTGAACCTCGTGGCGGTGATCATCCCGTCGATGTCGAACATGGTGTTTCCCGAGGTGATGACCGGGATCAGCCAGGTGCTGGAGGAGACCAGCCTGCAACCGGTTGTGGGGCTGACCGGCTATCGCCCCGAGAAAGAGGAAAAGGTGCTCTACGAGATGCTCTCGTGGCGGCCCTCGGGCGTGATTATCGCCGGGCTGGAGCATTCGGATGCCAGCCGGGCGATGCTGAGGGCGAGCGGCATTCCTGTGGTCGAGATCATGGATGTGGATGGCACGCCGATCGATTCCGTGGTGGGCATCTCGCATCGCCGGGCCGGTCAGCAGATGGCGCAGGCGATCATTCGCGCGGGCTATCGCCGGATCGGCTTCATGGGCACGAAGATGCCGCTCGACCACCGCGCGCGCAAACGCTTTGAGGGGTTCACCGAGGCGCTGGCCAAGGCCGGGGTCGAGATGGCCGATCACGAGTTCTATTCCGGGGGCTCGGCGCTGCTCAAGGGGCGCGAGATGACCGCCGAGATGCTGCGGCGCACGCCGGATCTGGATTTCCTCTATTATTCCAATGACATGATAGGCGCAGGCGGGCTGCTCTACCTGCTGGAGCAGGGCGTGGATATTCCCGGCGAGGTGGGGCTGGCTGGCTTTAACGGGGTGGAGTTGTTGCAGGGGTTGCCGCGTGAGTTGGCCACCATGGATGCCTGCCGTCTGGAGATCGGACGCCGCGCCGCCGAGATCATCGCCGCGCGCGCGGAGCACCCCGAGACCGCCGAACCGGTGCGCATCGCGCTGGAGCCGACGATCAGCCTTGGTGACACGCTGCGCCGCGTCTGACGCGCTTTTTACAGCCCGCGCGCGTTTCCCTTTTGCATTTGTCTCGCGAATCGCAAAAGGCTGTGCGGAGCCGTCTTGAGAACGGTGCAAGCAACGGGGACATACTCTATGAAAATAGGCTTTATCGGTCTGGGCAATGTCGGTGGCAAACTGTCCGGCAGCCTGCTGCGCAACGGCCACGACCTGACGGTCTATGATCTCAACGGCGATCTGGTGGAGGGCTTTGTCGCGCGCGGCGCCAAACCGGGCGACAGCCCCGCGCAGCTGATGCACGACAGCGAGGTGGTGATCACCTGCCTGCCGTCACCCGCTGCCTCGGACGCGGTGATGATGCAGATGCTGCCCGAGATCGGTCCGGGCAAGATCTGGCTGGAGATGTCCACCACCGATGCAGGTGAAATCCGTCGGCTGGCCGGGATGGTCGAGGCGCGCGGTGGGGCGGCGGTGGATTGCCCGGTCTCGGGCGGCTGTCACCGGGCCGATACCGGCAATATTGCCATTTTCGCGGGCTGCGCGCGCGAGACTTTCGAGCAGGTTCTGCCGCTCTTGACGACGATGGGACGGCGGGTGCTGCATACCGGAGAGACCGGCAGCGCCTCGGTGCTCAAGGTGATCACCAATTACCTCGCCACCGCCAATCTGCTGAGTTGCTGCGAGGCGCTGGTCACCGCCAAGGCGGCGGGCATGGATCTGGCGACCGCCTATGAGGCGATCAAGATCAGTTCCGGCACCTCCTTCGTGCATGAAACCGAAAGCCAGGTGATCCTCAATGGCAGCCGCGACATTTCCTTTACGATGGATCTGGTGAAAAAGGATATTGGCCTCTTTCAGAAGATCGCCGACGAGGCGGGCGTGCCGCTGGAACTCTCGCCGCTGCTGATCTCGATCTTTGATGACGGCATCGCGCGCTACGGCGAGCGGGAATTGTCGCCCAACATCATCCGACGGCTTGAGGATGCCACGGGCCTCGATATCCGCGCGCCGGGCTTTCCGGCGCAGATGACCGATGACGAACCCGAAGAGCCGGGATATGAGGTGCGCCCTGCCACGCATTAACCATCGCATGCCAATCCGCTTGCCATAATCTGCGCGCTATAGTCTCCTGTTCGGGGTCTTTGGCGAGTATCGAGTATGCTGTTTTTTGCCGGTCTTTTGGGAATGGTTGCGGTCGGGGCTTCGGCCTTTGTCGGCATGGATGGTGTGGCCGACGGGGTGTCGCAGGATGACAGCCCGCTCGATGACCTGCCGCCGGAGAATGCCCCTGACCTGCTGGACCAGGTGGAGGATGCGCCGGAGACTCCGGTCTGGCAGGTGCTCGCCGGGCAGAACGGGGCCGATGAGATCGTCGGCACGGACGGGCGGGATCAGATCAACGGATATCAGGGCGATGACACGATCACCGGCGGGGCCGGTGCCGATGTGCTGCACGGGGCCGAAGGGCAGGACGTGATTTCCGGCGAGGGTGGCGATGATACGCTGCATGGTGGCGACGGCAATGACAGCCTGCTTGGCGGCCATGGCGACGACATCCTTTACGGGCATAATGACGATGACCAGCTTTCGGGCGGTGCGGGCGATGACAGCCTCGTCGGCAGTGCAGGCGATGACACGCTCTTGGGTGGCGCTGGCGCGGATGCGCTGCATGGCGATATCGGCAATGACCATCTGACCGGGGATCTGGGACAGGACACGCTGTTCGGCGGCATCGGCAACGACACACTCGGCGGCGCGGTGGATGACCCAGACACCACCGCGCGCGATGACATCGACGGGCAGGACTATCTCAATGGCGGGCCCGGAGATGACGTGATCCTCGCGGGGCAGGGCGATATCGTCAGCACCGGGTCGGGTATGGACAGCGTGCTTCTCGGGGAGTGGCTGAATGCTGACCATCAGGCCGAAATCCTCGATTTCTCGACCGCCCAGGATATCTTGCTGGTGGTCTACGATGATGCAGGTGGTGTCGTGCCTGACATCACATTGGAACCTGATCCCGCGACGGCCGGCACGCAGCATCTTGTGCTCGATGGCAGTGCCGTGGCAGTGATTGCGAATGCGCAGGGGCTGACGCTTGATCATGTCACGCTGTTGCCGCACAGTGAGCTGGCGGCGCTCACGGGTCTCTGATCCGGGTCAGAGATTCCCGCTTTCAATTTCCAACGAATTCTCCTATACGCGCGTATCCTTCGGGCCCGGCCCAAAGGCATATCTCATGGACCTTGCTGGACGACATCCCGGCTTGCGCCCGAAACCCTGAATGACAAGGAGATCCCGATGTCGATCACTGTTGAAGAAAAGCACCGCCTGATCAAGGAATTCGGCACCAAGGAGGGCGACACCGGTTCGCCCGAAGTACAGGTGGCCATCCTGACCTCGCGGATCACGACGCTGACCGAACACTTCAAGACCCACAAGAAGGACAACCACGGTCGCCGTGGCCTTTTGATGATGGTCGCGCAGCGTCGTAAGCTTCTCGACTATCTCAAGGGCAAGGAAGAGGCCCGTTACACGGACCTCATCAAGCGCCTCGGCATTCGCCGCTAAGACAAAAGACCGCGCCCCAAACGGGCGCGGTTTTCGTATGATCCGATTGTTCCCCGGTCTGGCTTTGCCGGGAACAGGATGAAGCAAGCAAAGCCGCGGGGCAATGCGGCCCCGGATGCAAATGGGCCCGACGGGATACGCCCGGACCGGCCAGAACCAGGAAACGTGATGTTTAAAGAGACGAAAAAATCGATGCAGTGGGGGGAAGAGACCCTCACACTGGAAACCGGCAAAATCGCCCGTCAGGCCGACGGGTCGGTGATCGCCACCCTTGGTGAGACCTCGGTCATGGCGAACGTGACCTTTGCCAAGGAACAGAAGCCGGGAATGGATTTCTTCCCGCTGACCGTTCATTATCAGGAAAAATACTACGCGGCGGGCAAGGTGCCCGGCGGTTTCTTCAAGCGTGAGGCTCGCCCGACCGAAAAAGAGACGCTGACCGCACGTCTGATCGACCGTCCGATCCGCCCGCTGTTCGTTCCGGGTTTCAAGAACGAAACGCTGGTGATGTGTACCGTTCTCAGCCACGATCTGGTCAATGACCCCGATATCGTGGCGATGATCGCGACCTCCGCCGCGCTGACCATTTCCGGCGCGCCGTTCCGGGGCCCGATCGCAGGCTGCCGCGTCGGCTTCTCGGATGGGGAATACATCCTCAACCCCGAGATCGACGACATGCACAACCTGCGCAACAACCCCGAGCAGCGTCTCGATCTGGTTGTCGCAGGCACCAAGGACGCCGTGATGATGGTCGAGTCCGAGGCCTATGAGCTGACCGAGGAAGAGATGCTTGGCGCGGTGACCTTCGCGCATGAGCAGATCCAACCGGTCTGTGACCTGATCGTGTCGCTCGCCGAGGATTGCGCCAAGGAGCCGTTCGACTTCTCGCCGCCGGATTACTCCGACCTCTACGCCGCCGTCAAAGCGGCCGGTGAAGAGCAGATGCGCGCTGCCTTTGCCATCCGCGACAAGCAGGAACGCACCCATGCGATTTCCGCAGCCAAAGACGCGATCAAGGCACAGCTGACCGAAGAGCAGCTTGAGGACGGCAACCTCGGGTCTGCCCTGAAAAAGCTCGAGTCGGTCGTGCTGCGCGGCGATGTCGTCAAGAACGGCAACCGCATCGACGGCCGTCGTCTGGATGAAATCCGCCCGATCGTCTGTGAAACCGGCCTGCTACCGCGCACCCACGGCTCGGCGCTCTTCACCCGTGGTGAGACGCAGGGCCTCGTGGTCACCACGCTCGGCACCGGCGACGACGAGCAGTTCATCGACGCGCTGCACGGGAATTTCAAATCGAACTTCCTGCTGCATTACAACTTCCCCCCCTATTCGGTGGGCGAAGCCGGGCGCGTGGGCCCTCCGGGCCGTCGTGAAATCGGCCATGGCAAGCTCGCGTGGCGCGCGCTTCAGGCGGTTCTGCCGCCCGCGACCGATTTCCCCTACACCATCCGTCTGGTCTCGGAGATCACGGAATCGAACGGTTCCTCCTCCATGGCCTCGGTCTGTGGCGGGTCGCTGTCGATGATGGATGCGGGCGTGCCGCTCAAGACATCCGTTGCCGGTGTGGCCATGGGCCTCGTGCTCGAAGAGGACGGCGAGTTTGCGATCCTGTCGGACATCCTCGGTGACGAAGATCACCTTGGCGACATGGATTTCAAGGTGGCCGGCACCGCCGAGGGCATCACGTCGCTGCAGATGGATATCAAGGTCGCGGGCATCACGCCCGAGATCATGAAGCAGGCGCTGGAACAGGCGAAAGCCGGGCGCATGCATATCCTCGGCGAGATGGACAAGGCGCTCTCGGGGGCCGCTGATTTCAGCATCCACGCGCCGCGCATCGAGACCATGCAGATCCCCACCGACAAGATCCGTGAAGTCATCGGGTCGGGCGGCAAGGTGATCCGCGAGATCGTCGAAGTGTCGGGCGCCAAGGTCGATATCAACGACGAGGGCGTCATCAAGATCGCGTCGCCCAACGGCGAGTCGATCAAGAAAGCCTATGACATGATCTGGTCGATCGTGGCCGAGCCGGAAGAGGGTCAGATCTATGACGGCAAGGTCGTCAAGATCGTCGACTTCGGGGCCTTCGTGAACTTCTTCGGCAAGCGTGACGGGCTGGTGCATGTCAGCCAGATCGAGAACCGCCGCCTGAACCACCCGAGCGACGTGCTCAAGGAAGGTCAGGACGTGAAGGTCAAGCTTTTGGGCTTTGATGATCGCGGCAAGGTCCGCCTGTCGATGAAGATGGTCGATCAGGAAACCGGCGAAGAGATCACCAAGGAAGACGCGACAGAATAACGCCGCTCATCCTGTGAAAAAAGCAACGCCGCTGCGGATCGCAGCGGCGTTGTTGTTTAAGGGCCCGGGTTTCGGCTCAGTCCTTGACGAACATCTTGCGCGGGCGGTTGCAGAAGGTTTCCGCCGGTCCGCTCTCCTTGATCAGGATCGACTCGGTGATCTCAAGCCCCCAGTCCGACATCCACAACCCCGGCATGAAGTGAAACGTCATGCCCGGTTCCAGCACGGTTTCGTCCTCCGAGCGCAGGCTGATCGTGCGCTCGCCCCAGTCGGGCGGATAGCTGAGCCCGATGGGATAGCCACAGCGTGCACCGCGTTCGATCCCGGCGCGTTCCAGCGGTGCGGCGAGCGCGTTGGCGACGTCACAGGCACGATTGCCCGCCGTTGCCGCCTCAAGCCCGGCCTCCAGCCCCTCGACCAGCGCCTTTTCCGCGTCGAGCAGGAATTGCGGTGGCTTACCGAGGAAGAGCGTCCGGCAGAGCGGCGCGTGATAGCGGCGGTAGCAGCCTGAAATCTCGAAGAACGTCGCCTCGCCGGTGGCAAATTCACGCCCGTCCCATGTCAGGTGCGGGGCGGCGGCGTCACTGCCCGAGGGCAGTAGCGGCACGATGGCCGGGTAATCGCCCCACGCGCCTTCGACGCCGCGGATCGCGTCGCGGAAAATCTCGGCGACGATTTCGTTTTTGGGAACCCCCGGCTCCACCCGCTCGAAGAGGCCATCGGTGATCTTTTCCGAGATGAGCGCCGCCTTGCGAATAAAGGCCAGTTCCTCGTCGGATTTCACGCCGCGCTGCCAGTTCACAAGGCTCGTCACATCGAGAAACGTCGCCTCTGGCAGTTCCTCACGCAGGGTCTGCATCGCCTTGGCGGAGAAATAGTAGTTGTCCATCTCGACGCCGATCCGCTTGTCCGCCAGCCCCATGCCGGTCAGACGTTCGGCCAGATCCTGCATCGGATGGCGCTCGAAGGATTGCACATAGTTATCTGGATAGCCGATCACACGGTCATCGGTCATCCAGACGGTGCGCACGCCGCCATTGGCATCCTGATTGCGGCCCCACCAGATCGGATCGGCATCGGGAAACACCAGCACGCCCTGATGCACATAAAAGGACCAGCCGTCATATCCCGTGATCCAGTGCTGGTTCGACGGGTCCGTGACGAAGATCGCATCGAGATCGCGCGCGGCCATCGCGGCGCGGGTTTTTTCGAGGCGGCGTTGATATTCCTGGTCGGAGAAGGGAAGGTCTTTTTCGATCATTTCAGGGCCTGTGGGTTGGATATTTGGCCCGGTTAGGGGATATCTTGGCGGCCCGCCCCAAGAAATACGCCACATGATGTCGTTTTCTGGCCGCGCAATGACGCAGAGTTGACGATAGGCTGCACCGCGCGCAGATTGCGCAGAGTGTGCGAAAAGGAGACAGCGATGCGCCCGGTTCTGGCCGATGTTCATGCCGCCGCAAAGGTGATCGCCGGGGTGGCCGATGCCACGCCGTTGGTGCCCTCGCCCTATATGAGCGACGTGGCAGGCCACGAATTCCTGCTCAAGCTGGAGAACATGCAACCCATCGGCGCGTTCAAGCTGCGCGGGGCATTGAATGCCGTGGCGGGGGTGCAGGAGGCCGCGGGCGTCACCTGCTGCTCCACCGGAAATCACGGGCGCGGCGTGGCCTATGCGGCGCGCGAGAGGGGCATTCGCGCCGTCATCTGCATGTCGGAACTGGTGCCGCAGGCCAAGGTCGACGGCATCCGCGCGCTGGGGGCCGACGTCTGCATCATCGGGCGCAGTCAGGACGCCGCACAGGCCGAGGCCGAGCGGCTGGTGCGCGAAGAGGGGCTGACCGAGATCTCGCCTTTCGATGATCCACTTGTGATCGCGGGCCAGGGTACCATCGGGCTCGAGATCATGGCGGCGCGGCCTGATATCGAGGTGCTTCTGGTGCCTCTATCGGGCGGTGGGCTGGCCGCCGGTGTGGCGATGGCGGCCAAGGCGATCAAGCCGTCGCTCCGCGTCGTGGGCATCAGCATGGACCGGGGCGCCGCGATGCACGAGAGCCTGCGCGCCGGTCACCCTGTCGAGGTCGAGGAGGTGGCGAGCCTCGCCGACAGCCTCGGTGGTGGCATCGGCCTGCGGAACCGGCTGAGCTTTCCGATGTGCCGCGATCTGCTGGACGAGGTGGTGCTGGTGACGGAGCAAGACATCTACCACGCCATGCAGGTGCTCTATTACGAAGACCGGATCGTGGCCGAGGGGGCCTGCGTGGTGGGGCTGGCGGCGGTGCTGTCGGGCAAGGTGAGCGTCACGGGACCGACCGCCACCATCATCACCGGCCGCAATCTGGATATGGAGATGTTCACCCGGATCATCACCGGGCGGGACGTGACACTGGGCGACACCGTGATCGGGGGCAAAGCATATGGCACATGACATCCGGATCGTGACCGAGGCGGAATTGCGCGCCGCTGTAGGGCTTGATCTCGATACCGTAAAGGTGGTCGAACAGGCGTTCGGTGCGCTCTCGGATGGCGGCGTGGTGATGCCGCCGGTGATGTCGATGGAGCTGGCCGAGGCGCATGGCGAGGTCGATGTGAAGACCGCCTATATCCCGGGTATGAGCGGCTTCGCGATCAAGGTCAGCCCCGGCTTTTTCGACAATCCCAAGCTGGGTCTGCCCAGCCTCAACGGGTTGATGATCCTGTTTTCCGCCAAAACCGGGCTGGTCGAGGCGGTGTTTCTCGACAATGGCTACCTGACCGACCTGCGGACCGCAGCGGCGGGGGCTGTCGCGGCGCAATACCTCGCCCCCGAGACGGTGCAGACGGCGGGGGTGATCGGCACCGGCGTTCAGGCCCGGCTTCAGGCGCGGGCGGCCTATCTGGTGCGACCCTTTGAACGGCTGCTGATCTGGGGGCGGGACGCCGAAAAGGCGCATTCTTGCGCCGGTGACCTGTCCGATCTCAAGTGCGATATTCAAGTGGTCGATACCACCGCCGATCTGGTGCGCGAGAGCCAATTGGTGATCACCACCACCCCCGCCAGGGAACCGGTGATCAAGGCCGCGTGGCTGCATCCCGGATTGCACATCACCGCGATGGGATCGGATCAGGCGGGCAAGAACGAGATCGACCCGCAGGCGCTGGTGCAGGCGGATCTCTACGTCGCCGACCGCGCCCCGCAGGCGCAATCCCTGGGCGAATTGCGCGCCGCGCTAGAAGCCGGGCTCTGGGCCGAAGATAGCCCTGTGGAACTGGGTGACGTGATCCGGGGCCGCGCGCGCGGACGGCGCGCCGCCGCTGAGGTGACGATCTGCGACCTCACCGGCACCGGCGCGCAGGACACGGCCATCGCCACCCATGTCATGGCGAAGCTTGCGGGCCGCGACGTGGGCACGGTGATCCATACATGAGGCTCGACGCGCGCGACCTTGATATCCTGCGGGTGCTGGCCGATGAGGGGCGCATCACCAAGGCGCAACTGGCCAGCCGCGTGGGTCTTTCGGCCAGCCCCTGCTGGGAGCGTCTCAAACGGCTGGAAGAGGCCGGGTTGATCGAGGGCTATAACGCCCGCATCAGCCTCAAGAAGCTGGGGCCACATGTAACGGTCTTTGTCGCTGTCGAACTGGCTGACCACACGCCCGCGTCTTTCCGCGCCTTTGAGGACAGCGTGCAGCATTACGGCGAGGTGACGGCCTGTTGGGCGCTGGGCGGCGGGTTCGACTACCTGATGCAGATCGTGACCCGCGACATCGACGCCTATCAGCGGCTGATCGACCAGATGCTCGAGGCCCGGATCGGACTGGCGCGCTATTTCACCTATATCGTGACCAAGCCGGTCAAATCCCCGCGCCTGCCACCTTTGGACATGTTTTTCGAATGATCATACGGAAATCCGCTCCTTAAGCAGAAGAAGATTCTGCAAGCGGCACTCAGTTCAGCCCCACTCTCTGCGCACACAGTATATTTTTCTGCGCAAAGGAGGGCCAAATGTCTGACTCAGCAATCTGGACCCGCAACGGGATCACCGACACGCGCCTCGTGCGCAACTTCGCCTATCTGGGCGGCAAATGGGTGGCCGGCGAGGACGGTGAGACCATCGCCGTGCGCAACCCCGGCGACGGGGCGGCGCTTGGCGATGTGGCCAGCCTCAGTGCCGATCAGGCGCGGCTGGCGGTGGACGCCGCGCAAGATGTGTTCGACGATTGGGCGATGACCCTGCCGCAGGACCGCTCCGCCATCCTGCGCCGCTGGTTCGACCTGATGATCGAGCATCGCGAAGATCTGGCGCGGATCATGGTGCTGGAACAGGGCAAGCCCCTGTCGGAAGCACGCGGCGAGATCGACTATGCGGCAAGTTTCGTCGAATATTACGCTGAGGAATCCAAACGCTCCAATATCGAGGGCGTGACCAGCCACCTGCCCGATGCAGAGGTTGAACTGTGGCTCGAGCCGGTGGGCGTCGCCGCGCTCATAACCCCGTGGAATTTCCCCGCCGCGATGCTGACGCGCAAGGCGGCGGCGGCGATGGCGGCAGGCTGCACAGTTGTTGCACATCCCTCTGGCGAGACGCCTTATTCGGCGCTGGCGCTGGCCGAACTGGCCGAGCGCGCAGGCATCCCGGCGGGCGTGTTCAACGTGGTCACGGGCCGCGCCGCGACCGTGGTCGAGCCCTGGACAAGCGACACCCGCGTGCGTGCGCTCAGCTTCACCGGCTCGACCAATATCGGGCAACTGCTCTATCGCCAATGCGCGGGCACAGTGAAGAAACTGGTCATGGAACTTGGCGGCCACGCGCCGGTGATCGTGTTCAAGAATGCCGATCTGGAAACCTCGGTCGAGGAATCGATCAAGGCGAAATTCGCCACCTCCGGGCAGGACTGCCTCGGCGCCAACCGCATCTACGTGGAGCGCGCGATCTATGACGAATTCTGCCGCCGCTTCACCGAGGAGACGCAGAAACTGACCCTCGGGCGCGGCATGGACAACCCCGATATCGGCCCGCTGATGAACGAAAAGGCGGTGCAGAAGCAGGAAGAGCACGTGGCCGACGCCCTGAAACACGGCGCGAAACTGGCCTGCGGCGGGCAGCGCGACGATCTCGGCCCGCTGTTCTATCAGCCCACGGTGCTGACCGATGTGCCCGATACGGCGGCGATCATGTGTGACGAGACCTTCGGCCCGGTGGCGGCGATCACGCCGTTTGACACCGAGGACGAGGTGGTGCGCCGCGCCAATGCGACCGAATTCGGCCTGATCGCCTATCTGCACAGCCACGACCCGCGCCGCATCTACCGGATGACGCGGGCGCTGCAATTCGGCATGGTGGCGGTGAACCGCACCAAGGTCACCGGCGCGCCCATCCCCTTTGGCGGGGTCAAGCAATCGGGCCTGGGCCGCGAGGGGGCAAGGCGCGGCATGGAAGAATTCATGGAGATCAAGTATGTCTGCCGCGATTGGGCGTGAGCAGACGAAATCTTGAAAAGATTTCGGCCCGGAATTTTTCGAAAATTCCGGCGCCCGCGATAAACGAAAGGAACAACGATGCTGCGCAATGACCAACTCGATCAATGGGATCGCGAAAACTTCTTCCACCCCTCGACGCATCTCGCGCAATTCGCGCGGGGCGAGGCCCCGAACCGGATCATCACCGGCGGCAGTGGCAGCCATATCGAGGATCGTGAAGGCAACCGCCTGCTCGACGCCTTCGCCGGGCTTTACTGTGTCAACGTCGGCTACGGGCGCGAGGCAATCGCCGATGCGATCGCCGATCAGGCCAAGGAACTTGCCTATTACCACGCCTATGTCGGCCACGGCACCGAGGCGTCGATCACGCTCTCGAAGATGATCCTCGACCGCGCACCCGATCACATGTCCAAGGTCTATTTCGGCCTGTCGGGGTCGGACGCCAACGAGACCAACATCAAGCTGATCTGGTATTACAACAACATCCTGGGCCGTCCCGAGAAGAAGAAGATCATCTCGCGCTGGCGCGGCTATCACGGCTCTGGCTTGATGACCGGCTCGCTGACGGGGCTGCACCTGTTCCACCAGAAATTCGACCTGCCGCTGGCGCAGGTGATCCATACCGAGGCACCATATTACTATCGCCGCGACGATGTGAACATGACCGAGGAACAGTTCGTCGCCCATTGCGCGGCAGAGCTTGAGGGGCTGATCGCGCGCGAGGGGGCCGACACCATCGCCGCCTTCATCGGCGAGCCGGTTCTGGGCACTGGGGGCATCGTGCCGCCGCCTGCCGGGTATTGGGAGGCGATCCAGCCGATCCTGGAAAAGCACGACATCCTGCTCATCGCCGACGAGGTCGTCACCGGCTTTGGCCGTCTCGGCACAATGTTCGGCTCCGAGCATTACGGGCTCAAGCCCGACCTCATCACCATCGCCAAGGGTCTGACCTCGGCCTATGCGCCGCTCTCGGGCAGCATCGTCAGCGACAAGATGTGGAAGGTGCTGGAGCAGGGCACCGACGAGAATGGCCCAATCGGTCATGGCTGGACCTATTCGGCGCATCCCATTGGCGCGGCGGCAGGGGTTGCGAACCTCAAGCTGCTGGATGATCTGGACCTGATCGCCAATAATCGCGAAGTCGGCGGCTATCTCAACACGACCATGACCGAGGCGCTCGCGCATCACCCCAATGTCGGCGAGGTGCGCGGCGAGGGCATGCTCTGCGCCGTGGAATTCGTCAAGGACCGCGACAGCCGCACGTTCTTTGACGCCGCCGATAAGGTGGGGCCGCAGATTTCTGCCGCACTCGCCGCCGATCACGTCATAGCACGGGCGATGCCGCAGGGCGATATCCTGGGATTCGCCCCACCCTTCTGCCTGACCAAGGCTGAGGCCGACGAGGTGGTGGAGAAAACCGCCAAGGCCGTCAATACCGTGCTCGGATAATAAACAATTCGCGCCGCAGGGCCGTCAGGGATCACTCTGACGGCCCTTGTTCTTGCGGCAAATCGAAGGACATTCGACTGAATTTGATGATCTTGCAGTCAATTTGACCTGTGATGCCGGGAATCTTGCAAAAAGGGTCGCTGTTCACTTGCATCACCGGAAATTTGGCGTTTTAGTCTTTGCCGAACGTGGAAAAATTCACGACGCATAAACAACAGGGAGCCTACGTTGGCTGATACCGGAAACAACGACGCGTTCGTTGCGTTTGAACGCGTGCAGAAGAGTTACGACGGCGAAACGCTCGTCGTGAAAGACCTCAACCTCTCGATGCCCAAGGGCGAGTTTCTGACCATGCTCGGGCCGTCGGGCTCCGGCAAGACCACCTGCCTGATGATGCTCGCGGGGTTTGAGACCGCCACCCATGGCGAGATCAAGCTCGACGGGGTCAGCATCAACAACATCCCGCCACACAAGCGCGGCATCGGCATGGTGTTTCAGAACTACGCGCTGTTCCCCCACATGACCATCGCCGAGAACCTCAGCTTTCCGCTCGAGGTGCGCAAGATCGGCAAGTCGGACCGCGAGGCCAAGGTCAAGCGCGCGCTCGAAATGGTCGAGATGGGCGATTTCGGCGGGCGGCGCCCGGCGCAGCTCTCGGGCGGTCAGCAGCAGCGCGTCGCCTTGGCGCGGGCGCTTGTGTTCGAGCCGGAACTGGTGCTGATGGACGAGCCGCTCGGCGCGCTCGACAAGCAGCTGCGCGAGAAGATGCAGTTCGAGATCACGCATCTTGCGCATGAGCTGGGCATCACCACCGTCTATGTCACCCATGATCAGACCGAGGCGCTGACCATGTCGGACCGGGTTGCGGTGTTCAACGATGGCAAGATCCAGCAACTCGCACCGCCGGACGAGCTCTATGAGAGCCCGCAAAACAGTTTCGTCGCGCAGTTCATCGGTGAGAACAACACCCTCGAAGGCACGGTGAAAGAGATCAAGAACGGTCTTGCGCTTGTACAACTCGACGATGGCGGGCTGATCGACGCCAAGCCCGTGAACGTGGAAAAACCCGGCGACCGCACGCTGATTTCGATCCGCCCCGAGCGGGTGGAATTCAACCGCGAACGCCTCAGCCCGGATGCCCATACGCTCAAGGCCGAGGTGGTCGAGTTCATCTACATGGGCGACATCTTCCGCACCCGGCTCCGGGTCGCCGGAACCGATGAATTCATCATCAAGACACGCAACGCCCCCGACCAACGCCGCCTGCAACCGGGCGAGCAGATCGAGATCGGCTGGCTGCCCGACGATTGCCGCGCGCTCGACGCGACATAAGCCATCAGGAATATTCGTGTCGACGTTCGGCGTCGGCGCGGGTTGAGAGAGGCCCCGGATGTTTCCACCCGTGACACAGGGCCCATTCACCAAAAACGGGACTAAAAAACTGGGAGTATGTTCATGAAACTCACTAAAACCCTGCTTGCAACGACGGCTCTGACCGTTGCGGCTGGCGCATCTGCAACCGCTCAGGACATGGCCGACAGCATGACGCTCGTGTCATGGGGCGGTGCCTATCAGGAAAGCCAGCAGAAGGCCTATGTCGAGCCCTACCTCGCCGACAATCCCGGCGTCAGCGCCACCTGGGACGAAAGCTCGGCCGAGGCCGTGGCCAAGCTGCGCGCGATGAACGAGGCGGGCAACGTGACCTGGGACCTGGTCGACGTGGTGGCCTCCGACGCGATGCGCCTGTGTGACGAAGGCCTCGCAATGGAGCTCGATCACGACGAGGTTCTGGCCGCGGCCCCCGATGGCACCGACGCCAGCGACGACTTCGGCGACCTGATCGTCAGCGATTGCTTCGTGCCGCAGATCGTCTATTCGACCACCTTCGGCTATCGCACCGACATGGTGCCCGAAGGCGTCGATGCGCCCGACAGCGTCTGCGACGTGTTCGACCTGGAAACCTATCCGGGCAAGCGCGCACTGCAAAAGCGTCCGATCGACAACATGGAATGGGCGCTCTACTGCGACGGCGTGGCCAAGGACGAGCTCTATGACGTTCTGGGCACCGACGAGGGCGTGGACCGCGCGCTTGCCAAGCTGGACACGATCAAGGATCAGGTTGTCTGGTGGTCGGCTGGTGCGGAAACCCCGCAGCTTCTGGCAGATGGCGAAGTCTTCATGGGTTCGACCTATAACGGGCGTCTGTTCTCGGCCATCGCCGAGCAGGATCAGCCGATCGGCATGATGTGGGACATGCAGTCCTTCGACCTTGACGGCTGGATCGTTCCCGCCGGTCTGCCCGAGGATCGTCTGGCACGTGTCATGGACTTCCTGAAGTTCGCGACCGACACGCAGCGTCTGGCCGATCAGGCCGCTTACATCTCCTACGGCCCGGCGCGCAATTCGTCGGCACCGCTGGTGGGTAAGCACGCCGAGTTGGGCATCGATATGGCTCCGCACATGCCAACCGATCCCAAGAACGCGACCAACGTCCACATCTACGACTATGAGTGGTGGGCGGATAACCGCGACGATCTGGACGCCAAGTTCCAGGCGTGGCTGGCGCAATAAGCGCGGCGATACGATCCGGGGGGGGCTGCGCGGCCCCCTCCACACCTGACCACCGGGCACAAGACCCAGGGTTCAATAACCAAATTTGTCCGACGGGGATGACATGAGCGATACCACCGACACCGGCCCGGTGCTTGCCGCAGACGGCACACCGCTAAAGCGCAGCCTGAGACGCGCCTTGCGCGCGCAGAAGATACGGGCGCTCGCGTTGATCGCGCCGCTGCTGATCTTCGTGCTGGTGGCCTTCATTGCCCCCATCGCGGACATGCTGTTCCGTTCCGTCGAAAACCAGATCGTCGGCAACACCGTGCCGATGACGGTCGAGGAACTGCGCGACTGGGACGGCAAAGAGGTGCCGGATGAGCAGGTCTTCCGCGCCATGTTCTTCGATCTGTTCCTGGCCTCCGAGGCCAAGGAGCACACCAAGCTGGGCAGCCGCCTGAACTATGAGGAAAGCGGCGTGTCGTCGCTCTTTCGCACCACCGGGCGCGACGTGGACGACATGGGCGAGGTGTTTCAGGACGCGCTCGAAGAGATCAGCCCCGAATTCGAAGAGGCGCAGGTCTGGTATGACATGATGTCGGGCGGCGACGGGGCCGAGGGCAACACGCGTCTGATGTCAAACCAGATCGGGCGGCTCGAGCAACTCGAGTCCAGCGCCTTCAAGGGCGATGCCGGTTTTGTCCCCGGTGCCGCGATTTCCGACATTCTGCCCAACACCGCGCGGGCCTATTCCGCCTTTGCCGCCTTCACCCATTTCGTGGACGAAGATGTCGTCGCAGAGGAAGAGCCGTGGGAGGCGGTCTATGCCGCACTTGCGCTGGATCTCGAAGATCCCGGAACGGCTGCGGCATTGGCGACCTATGACGGCCCCGGTGCGGACCTGCTGCGCCAGGCCGCTTCGGCCGACCTTCCGCAAGTCGATATGAAATCGGCGTTCATCGAGTCCAACAAGGACTGGAACCGCGTTGGATACTGGGAGGTGATCCACACCTATTCGCCGCCCTACACGACCGGCTATTTCCTCAATGCCGTAGACATGGAAAAGACCACCGAGGGCATCGCCCTGCGCGATGAGGACGAGCGCATCTACGGCATCCTCTTCAAGCGCACGATGTTCATGTCGATGGTCATCACGTTCAGCTGCATCGCGCTGGGATATCCGATTGCATGGATTCTCGCGAACTTGCCCGCCCGCACCGCGAACCTGTTGATGATCCTTGTTCTGCTGCCCTTCTGGACCTCTCTTCTGGTGCGCACCAGCGCATGGAAGATCATGCTTCAGCAGCAGGGGGTGATCAACGACACGCTGGTCTGGCTGGGCCTTGTCGCGGATGAAAGTCGTCTGGTAATGATCAACAACCAGTTCGGCACCATCGTGGCGATGACGCATATCCTGCTGCCCTTCATGATCCTGCCGATGTATTCGGTGATGCAGACCATTCCGCCCAGCTACCTGCGCGCGGCCAAGTCGCTTGGGGCCACCAACTGGACGGCGTTCTGGCGGGTCTATTTCCCGCAATCGGTGCCGGGCATCGGGGCGGGGTCGATCCTCGTCTTCATCCTCGCCATCGGCTATTACATCACGCCCGAGATCGTCGGCGGCACCACCGGCACGTTCATCTCGAACCGGATCGCCTATCACATCTCCTCGTCCCTGAACTGGGGTCTGGCGGCGGCACTCGGCTCGATCCTGCTGGCCGTGGTTCTGGTCCTCTACTGGGCCTATGACAAGATTGTCGGTATCGACAACGTGAAGCTGGGGGGCTGAGCCATGTATCGTTACAAACCCAGCATTACTATCGCTGTCCTGAGTGTTCTCGTATTTTTCGCAAAGATTGCAGCGGATTTGTATAATCGAGAACGTCTTGGTGAACTAATTCTATCACAGTTCACTCAAAGGGGCGGCGCAGATTTAGATCCTTTGCTCTTGCTTTCTGGTTACGGGGAACAAGTTGCATTTGCCCTTTTGGTTTTGGCGGTAGTTGTATTCACCGTCGACCACACCAAAAATGTCGCCCGGCCCGAGAACTCAAGTGCAACAGATGTAAGTGTCAAGCGTTTTGCTTTTTCGATGGTTGTGATCGCGGCGGCGGGCGGTTTTGCCGGGCTCTTCGTGGGCACCGCGCACGGGTCCAGCCTGATGGGCATCGTGATCGGTGCCGTGGCGCTGATGGCGCTGGCCTTCGTCGCCTTGCAGGTCCTCGGGCTCGACATGGAAAAGCCGGTCCGCTGGGGCATCGTCGCCCTCTTTACCGTCGTCGGCGTCCTGCTCGCAGGGGTCCCGGGCTTTGTGCTCGGGGTTCTCTCCGGCTGGTTCTTTTCGTGGTTCATCTACTGGATCGGCGAGGGGCGCTATCGCGCCAATCTCGCCCCCTACCTGACCGGCGGTCAGGTGCTGTGGCACTATGCCTTCCGCGTGCTTTGCGGGGCGATTTTCATCTTCCTGATCACCCCCATTCTCGTGGTCATGCCGCTCAGCTTCAACGCGCAGAACTTCTTCACCTTCACGCCGGAAATGCTGCGCTTCGACCCCGCAGGCTACAGCCTCAAGCATTACGAGGATTTCTTCACCTCGAGCGGCTGGCAGCAGGCGCTGCGCAACTCGCTGGCCATCGCACCGGTGGCGACGCTGCTGTCGGTCAGCTTCGGCACGCTGGCCGCCATCGGCCTGAGTTCCGAGCACGTGCCGTTCCGCCGGGCGATCATGGCGATCCTGATTTCGCCGATGATCGTGCCGCTGATCATCTCGGCGGCGGGAATGTATTTCTTCTACAGCCGGATCGGCCTTCAGGGCACCTATTTCGGTGTGGTGCTGGCGCACGCGGCACTTGGCATTCCCTTCGTGATCATCACCGTGACGGCCACGCTCGTGGGCTTTGACCGCTCGCTGACGCGCGCGGCGGCCAACATGGGCGCAGACCCGGTGACCACCTTCTTCCGGGTGCAGATGCCGCTCATCCTGCCCGGCGTGATCTCGGGTGGTCTCTTCGCCTTCATCACATCGTTTGACGAGGTTGTGGTGGTTCTCTTCGTCGGCTCGGCCAATCAGCAGACCCTGCCGTGGCGGATGTTCACCGGCCTGCGCGAACAGATTAGCCCAACCATTCTGGCGGTGGCGACGATCCTTGTGGCGATTTCCATCGTCCTTCTGGCGACGCTTGAAATGCTGCGCCGCCGGTCCGAGCGTCTGCGCGGGATGAGCCCGGGCTAAGACGCCCATCGACAGAGACAGCCAGAGCCCGGCGCATGACGTTGCGTCGGGCTTTTGCGTTCCCAGGCGTTCGGCATAGGCTCTGCCGCAGGAGGACGGGCAGATGCGCTATGATTACATCATCGTCGGCGGCGGCTCTGCCGGGTGCGTTCTGGCCGCTCGGCTGAGCGAAGACCCGTCAGTCACGGTGTGCCTGATCGAGGCGGGCGGTTCTGGCCGCGACATCCTGATACGCGCCCCCGCGCTCGTGGCGGCGATGGTGTCGGGGCGGCCCCGGCTCAACAATTGGGCGCTGAAAACGGTGCCGCAACCTGGCCTCAACGGGCGGCGCGGCTATCAGCCGCGCGGCCGCGCGCTTGGCGGGTCGAGCGCGATCAACGCCATGCTCTATTTGCGGGGTCATCCGCGCGATTACGATGAATGGGCGGGTCTCGGCTGTGATGGCTGGGACTGGCATAGCGTGCTGCCGTGGTTTCGGCGCGCCGAACGCAACGCGCGCCTCTCGGATGATCTGCACGGACAGGACGGCCCGCTTCAGGTGGCCGACCAGAACGCCCCGCGCGCCGTCTCGGAGGCGTTCCTCGCCGCCTGCGAAAGCCTGCAAATCCCCCGCAACGCCGATTTCAACGGGAACCGGCAGGAGGGGGCGGGTCTCTTTCAGGTGACGCAGTATTTCGACGGCCCCAAACGTGGCGAGCGGTGTTCGGTCGCGGCGGGCTATCTCTTTCCCGCCATGCGGCGCGCGAACCTGACCGTGATCCGTAATGCCGTGGCCGAGCGCGTGCTTCTCGACGGCAAGCGCGCCACCGGCCTGCGCTATCGCCACAAGGGCCGCGTGCAAGAGGTGCAGGCCACGCGCGACGTGATCCTCAGCAGCGGCGCGTTCGGCTCGCCGCATCTGTTGAAGCTCTCAGGGATCGGCCCGTCGGACGAATTGCAGGCCCATGGCATCACGCCGCGCCATGATCTGCCCGGCGTGGGTGAGAACCTTCAGGATCATCTCGACTACACCCTGCTGGAACGCTCTCACAGTGACGACGTGATAAGCCTCGATCCCAGGGGGCTGTGGCGGATGGCGCGGGCGGGACTGACTTGGCGCAAGACGGGGCAGGGCCATTTCACCACTCCTTATGGCGAGGCGGGGGCGTTCCTGCGCTCAAAGCCGGACCTCGACCGGCCAGACCTGCAATTGCATTTCGTGATCGGTGTGGTCGATGACCACATGCGCAAGCTGCATTTTCGGCCTGGCTACTCCTGCCATGTCTGCGTGCTGCGGCCCCATAGCCGGGGCCGCGTGACGCTACGCTCGGCGCGCGCAGCCGATGCACCGCTGATTGATCCCGCCTTCCTCAGCGACCCGCGCGACCTTGACCTGCTCAAGCGTGGTGCCCGGCGGATGGACGAGATCCTGCGCGCCGCTCCGCTCGCCACGTGGCGCAAGCGTCGGCTCTATCCCCATGATGGCAGCGATAGCGCGCTGGAAGCCGACATCCGCGCCCGCGCCGACACGATCTATCACCCGGTGGGCACCTGCGCGATGGGGCGGGGCGATATGGCGGTGGTCGATGGTCAGGGCCGGGTGCACGGCATGGAGGGGCTGCGCGTGGTCGACGCCTCCATCATGCCGCGTCTGATCGGCGGCAACACCAATGCGCCCACCGTCATGATCGCCGAAAAGATCGCCGGAGACATGATCGGGCGCGGGCCGGATCAGGCGCGGTAGCGCGCCAGGAACATCTCGACCGCGCCATTCACCACGCGCTCGATATCGGCCTCGGTAACCTCGCCGCACATGCCGCAGAGCGAGCGGATGAAGAGATCGCCCTTGCACAACTCGCCGAACTGGTTGGCGGCCAGATCCATGTCCTCGATCCGCAACACGCCCGCTTCGACATAGGGGGTCAGAACCATGCTCATGCGCTCGCGCACCAGCGCCGGGCCGGAGGCATAGAACCGCTTGCCAAGTTCCGGGAAGCGATGCGCCTCGGCCACGCAGATGCGGAACACCTGCTGGCCGAAATCCGACAGGAAGAAGTTCACGATCCGGCTTGCGGCTTCGTGCAGCACATGCTCGATCGGCGCGCCCTTGCCGATCACCTCCAGCGCCTCTTCTGCCTGACGATTGCATTCGACTCGCGCCACCTCGGAAAACAGCAGACGCTTGTCTGGGAAATAGCTGTAGAGCGTCGCCTTCGAGACCTGCGCCTCGCGCGCGATCTCATCGACGCTCGCGCCCTCAAACCCGTCACGCATGAAAATGCGCCGCGCCCCTTCGAGCACTTGATCGAACTTGCGCCCTTTTTTGATTTCCGCGGCCGGTGCCGACATTAAACCCCTCCAGACAGGTCTGGACAGTGTAGTCGGGCAGGGCGGATATCCGCAAGCATATCTGCGTGCGAGGCGGGGGTGCGGGCCGCTGGGTCAGCGGCCCGACAAAATTTACTTGGCGATTCCGCCCTGATCCTTGGTGACCGGTTGCGGTGCGGGGTCCGGATCGGGGTAGGTGAGGGTCGGGGTCAGACTGCTCGCGTCAACGCTGAAGGCCAGAGCCGGTGAGGCGGCCAGAGAGACGGCAAGTACTAAGGCGGTCAGGATCGGTTTCATGATCAACTCCATAACTGAACTAATCGGTTCACCTAATATCTAAACAGTTCAGTTTAGAAATCAAGCGCGAAGTGAACAAAGTAGTTTACTTTATGCAGTCGAGACTTTGACCATTGAATATTCTGCCCGCCTGAGTACATTAGAATCATTCTAAAAGTAGGTCCGCCATGATTCCCGGTTTCTCCTCCCGCCGCCGCTTCAGGGATTTGTCCGAGCAGGAAATCCTCGCTCTCGCGATCTCGTCCGAGGAAGACGACGCGCGTATCTATCGCTCCTATGCTGAGATGCTGCGCGCCGATTATCCCGACACCGCCGCCATGTTCGATGGCATGGCGCATGAGGAAGACGGCCACCGCCAACGCCTGATCGAGTTGCATCGCAGCCGGTTCGGCGAGGTGATTCCGCTGATCCGCCGCGAACATGTGGCAGGCTTCTATGCCCGCCGCCCGATCTGGCTGGTGGAAAACCTCGGGATCGAGCGGATCCGCGACGAGGCCGAGGCGATGGAACGCGACGCCGAAACCTTCTATCTCAAGGCCGCTCAGCACAGCAGCGACGCCGCCACCCGCAAGCTGTTGGGCGATCTCGCCGCCGCCGAGGCGGGCCACCAGACCCGCGCCGAAGAGTTGCAGCAAGAGCACCTGAGCGGCGACGCCCGCGATGCCGAAGAGCGCACCTCCAAGCGGCAATTCTTGCTGACATGGGTGCAGCCGGGCCTCGCCGGTCTGATGGACGGCTCGGTCTCGACGCTCGCGCCGATCTTTGCCACCGCCTTCGCCACGCAGGACACCTGGACCACCTTTCTCGTCGGGCTTGCGGCCAGTGTCGGTGCGGGCATTTCCATGGGCTTCACCGAGGCCGCCAGCGATGATGGAGAGCTTTCGGGGCGCGGCAGCCCGTTCAAGCGGGGCCTTGCCTCGGGCGTGATGACCACCGTGGGCGGTCTCGGCCACGCGCTGCCCTATCTCATCCCGGATTTCTGGACCGCCACGATCATCGCCTTTGTCGTCGTCTTCATCGAACTCTGGGCAATTGCGTGGATTCAGAACAAATACATGGAAACGCCGTTCTTCCGCGCGGCGTTCCAAGTTGTTCTCGGCGGGGCATTGGTCTTCGCGGCGGGCGTTCTGATCGGCAGCGGCTAGCGCGTCACGGCTCCAATCGGGCCACGTCCGACCCCCTCCTTTTGTCTGTGTCGGATCGCCGCAGCAATCCCTTGCGCTTTAGGGAAACTGCGGTAGGCTCTCGGCTTGTGAATGCAACGTAAGCGGTATTCGCGACCGGTGTGCGAAGGGGAGAGCGCGCGCCACTTCAGCGTTGTGAGATCACATGCTGAAGATCGGCCTGCCGGTGATCCGGCGGTCAGACATACAGACGTATCAGGGAGGAACCATATGAAACATCTGCTGTCATCCATCGCAACGCTCGCCCTCACCGCCGGTCTGGCGCAGGGTCAGGCGGCAAACGTGCCGGACAATCTCGACAAGCTGTCGAATTTCCAGACCACCGGCGTCACCGAGTTCACCTTCATCGAGCAGGGCGGCGACTATGCCGAGGGGATCAAGGCCTCGCTCGACAAGGTCACGCTTCCCGACGGCTTCAAGATCGAGCTATACGCCGTGGTGCCCGATGCCCGCCACATGGCGGTGGGCCCGCAGGGCATCGTGACCTTCGTCGGCACCCGCAAAGACAAGGTCTGGTCGGTCACCGACCGCAACAAGGATCGCGTCGCCGACGAGGTCAAGGATTTTGCGCCCTCGCTGCAATTCTCGATCCCCAACGGCCCCTGCTTCTCGCCCGACGGGTTTCTCTATATCGCCGAGCAGAACCGCGTTCTGCTCTTCCCCGCCGCCGAATTCTTTTACGAAAGCCCCGACGTGGCGGCATTCAACCTCGTGGCCAAGGGCGATCTGATCCCCGAGGACGAGGAAAGCTTCAACCACACCGCGCGGGTCTGCGATATCGGGCCGGATGGCAAGATCTACATCTCGCTTGGTCAGCCGTTCAACGTGGCCCCCAAGGACAAGCTCGAAAAATATAAAAAATGGGGCATCGGCGGCATCATTCGGATGAATACCGACGGCACCGGCCGCGAGGTCTATACCCACGGGGTGCGCAACTCGGTCGGGCAGGATTTCCATCCCGAAACCGGTGAGCTGTGGTGGACCGATAATCAGGTCGACGGCATGGGCGACGATATCCCGCCCGGTGAATTGAACCGCCAGACCGAGATGGGCCAGCATTTCGGCCACCCGTGGTTCGGCGGCGGCGATGTGCGCACCAACGAGTACAAGGGCGAAGAGGTGCCCGTCGATGTGGTGATGCCCGCCGTCGAAACGATCGCCCACGCCGCCGATCTCGGCATGGCGTTCTACACCGGCAACATGTTTCCCGACCATTACAAGAACGCCATCTTCTCGGCGCAGCATGGCTCGTGGAACCGCACCGATCCGGTGGGCGCGCGCGTCATGGTCACCCATATCGACGACGAGGGCAACGCCACGATGGAACCCTTTGCCGAGGGCTGGCTGACCGAGGATGGTGAATACCTTGGGCGGCCGGTCGATGTGGCGCAGCTGCGCGATGGCTCAATCCTCGTGTCCGACGATCTCGCGGGCGCGCTCTACCGGATCTCCTACGAGGGCAATTGATGCGACAGATGATGTTGCTGGCACTGGGCGGGGTTTTCCTCGCCCAGATGTCCTATGCCCAGGATGTGACGGGCGATCCGCAGGCCGGGCGCAAGCTGGCCATGCAGTGCCGCACCTGTCACGGTATCGAGGGACATGCGAAAATGCCCATCGTGCCGCATATCGGCGGCGAGAACCCAGCCTATATCGAGCATCAGCTGACCGCTTTTCGCGACGGCCAGCGCGTGCATGAAATGATGAGCGTGGTGGCGCGCAGCCTGAGCGATCAGGCGATTGCCGATCTCGCGGCGTGGTACAGCGCGCAGGAACCGGTGGCCACGCTTGGCCCGGGACAGGACCCCGCGAACGCGCCCGAGGCCTGTATCGCCTGCCACGGTGCGGATGGCATCGCGCAGATCGAGGATGCACCCAATCTGGCGGGCGAGACGGTGATGTATATCGACACCCAGCTCAAGGCTTTCCGCACTGGCAAGCGCACCCATGAGGTGATGAGCCCCATCGCCGCCGAGATGACCAATGATGAGATCCGCGCGGTGGCCGAGTGGTATTCCTCGGTCAGGTTCGAGGTGAAGCCTGCGCAATGACAAAGAGGGGCCGGTCGAGGGTCGGCCCCTTTTATTGAAAGAAAAGCTAACCGAAAACATAAGAATTAATTCCTTTTTGTTAGCTGTGCTGATATTTATAACCAAGGTCACACTCAAACCAACCGTCCGGGGGACATGTGACCACCACGCCCGACACTTTGCGCGTCACCGTGCAGCGCGGCACGCAAGCGACGCTGCGCCGGGAAACCTTCGACGTGCCCGCCTATGAAAATCAGACCGTGCTCGATGTGGTGACCTGGATTCAGCAGATGGCCGACCCGACGCTCAGCTATCGCTTTGCCTGCCGCGTCGGCATGTGCGGCTCCTGCGCGATGATGGTCAACGGCGTGCCGCGCTGGACCTGCCGGACGCATGTTAAGAAGGTCGCCGCTGACGGTGAGCTTGACATCGCGCCCCTGCGCAACCTGCCGATAATAAAGGATCTTGTCGCCGACATGGACCCGTTTTTCGACAAATGGGTGGCCGCCGAGGCGCGCTTGCATCCCTCTGCCGGGCGCGGGGATGAGTTCGATCCGGTCACATCGCAAGAGCCCGCCCGCGCCGAGGCCGATCTCGGGATCGAGTGTATCAACTGCGGCATCTGCTATGCGGCCTGCGATACGGTCGCGGGCAATCCCGATTACCTTGGACCGGCGGCGCTGCAACGGGCGTGGACGCTTCTGAACGACAGCCGTGACGCGGACCGCGACGGTATTCTCGCGGCGGTGTCGGGCAAGGGCGGGTGCCACAACTGCCACTCGATGGGCAGTTGCGCGCAATATTGTCCCAATGATCTCAACCCGATGCGCGCGATTGCCGGGCTGAAGCGCGAGACGGTCCGCGCCGCGTGGGGGCGCAAGCGCGATGCTTGATCTGCGGCTCTACATGGCGCAACGGCTGAGCGCATTGGTAATGGCACCCTTCGTTCTGGGCCATATCGCGGTGATGATTTACGCCATTCAGGGCGGCCTCTCCACCGCCGAAATCCTCGGTCGCACGCAGGGCAGCCTCTTGTGGTTCCTGTTCTACGGGACCTTCGTTATCGCCGTTTCGGTCCATGCCGCCATCGGTCTGCGTGTCATCGCGCATGAATGGGCCGGGCTGCGGGGGCGGGTGCTGGACTGGCTGATGTGGGGCATCGGCGCGTGTCTGTTTTACGTCGGTATTCTGGCGGTATTCGCGGTGTCTCTGCCATGAAGACACCGCCCCGCTCTCACCCCCTCTGGCTCGCCTTCCTGTTGCACCGTCTGTCGGGGCTGGCGCTGGCGCTGTTCCTGCCGGTGCATCTGTGGCTCTTGTCTCAAGCGGTCACGTCGCCCGCCACGCTCGACGGCTTCCTCGCCTTCGCCGACCACCCGCTGGTGAAGCTGGCCGAGTTTGGCCTCGTCTTCCTGCTCGCCGTGCACATGGGCGGCGGGCTGCGCCTGCTGGCACTGGAATTCCTGCCGTGGTCCGACCGGCACAAGACCTTTGCCGCCGCCGCCATCGGCGCGGCGCTGTTCCTGTCCGGCACATTCTTCCTGAGGGCGATTTGATGGCGCATATTGACCGGCATGATACCGATATCCTGATCATCGGCACCGGCGGCGCGGGCCTCTTTGCGGCGCTCCACGCGCAGCAATCGGCGCCTGCGGGCACGCGCATCACCATCGCCGTCAAGGGCCTGATCGGCAAATGCGGCTGCACGCGGATGGTGCAGGGCGGCTATAACGTGGCCCTGGGCGGGGGCGACACGGTCGAGCGGCATTTCATGGACACGATTCAGGGCGGCAAATGGCTGCCCAATCAGGACATGGCGTGGCGGCTCTGCGAACAGGCGGTGGTGCGCATCCATGAGTTGGAAAACGAGATCGGTTGCTATTTCGACCGCAACCCCGACGGCACCCTGCATCAAAAGGCCTTTGCCGGGCAGACCGCCGACCGCACGGTGCACAAGGGCGATCTGACCGGCATCGAGATCATTAGCCGGTTGATGGAGCAGGTTCTGGCGCGGCCCGTGGAGAAGTTGCAGGAACATCGCGCCATCGGCCTGATCCCGACGCGTGACGGCCATGCGCTCGCGGGGGTGCTGTTCATCGACATGCGCACCGGGGGCTTTCGCCTTGTCCGGGCCAAGACGGTGCTGATGGCCACCGGCGGCGGCCCGACCATGTACAAGTACAACACCCCCTCGGGCGACAAGACGATGGACGGGCTGGCCATGGCGCTGCGCGCGGGGTTGGAACTCCGCGATATGGAGATGGTGCAGTTTCATCCCACCGGCCTGCTGGCCGGCGATCACACCCGGATGACCGGCACGGTGCTGGAGGAGGGCTTGCGCGGCGCGGGCGGGCGGTTGCTCAACGGTGCCGAGAACCGCTTCATGTTCGACTATGACGCATCGGGCGAGCGCGCGACGCGCGACGTGGTCAGCCGCGCGATCTATGCCGAGATGCGCAAGAACAACACGACGGATAATGGCGGCGTTTTCATCTCCATGTCCCATCTCGGCCCCGACCATGTGCGCGCGAAATTCCCCGGCATGGTCAAACGCTGCGCCGATAGCGGCTTTGATCTGGCGGGGGGCCTCGTCGAGGTGGCGCCGACCGCGCATTACTTCATGGGCGGCGTGGTCGTGGATGCCGGCACCCGCACCGCGATGGAGGGGCTTTACGTCGCCGGAGAGGACGCAGGCGGCGCACATGGCTCTAATCGCCTCGGCGGCAATGGTGTGGCCAATTCCACCGTCTATGGCGGGGTGGCGGGCGATGTGATGGGCGCGGATATCCGCAGCATGGGCGCGCTACGCGATCCCTGCCCCGAAGTCTTGCAGGCCGAAGTGGACCGCGCCCTTCATCCGCTCAGCCGCAAGCCGGACCTCGTGCAGCCGATGCGCCACGCCCTGCAAGAGGCGATGTGGGAGGATGTGGGCGTCATGCGCAATGCTCCCGGCATGGAACGCGGGCTGACCCGTGTTGGTGAGATTTCCAAGGAGTTGATGGAGGTCGGCGTCGCGGGCGATGACCTCGCCTTCAACCTCACCTGGCATGACTGGCTGAATCTCCGCTCGCTTTGTGATATATCTGAGGCGATCACGCTGGCAGCCCTTGCCCGCGAAAACTCGCGCGGGGCGCATTACCGCGAGGATTTCCCCGAGACGGGCGATCTCGATGCGTCCTATTTCACCGTGGTCACGCAGACGGGCGAAGCGCTCGACGTGCGCCGTGACCCGGTTCAATTCACCAAGGTGCGCCCGGGCGAGACGATCATGCCCGACGGCGCACCCGAAACACTGGTGGCAGCACAATAGAAAGGAAGCAGAGGTTGGAAACGAACGCTTCAAATGCTGCAGAAATAGCTGCGGCAAGTCCTTGGCTCGATGCCGCCATACTAGCAGCGGGGGTATCTTTCTTGACTGCGATTGTTACAGCGTATCTTACATCGCGTTCCCAAGAGAAGCGACTCAGAACGCAGCTCAAGCTCGAACACTCAGTGGAGGCTGCAATCATTGAACTTTTGGGTAATCGGGGGTGGGAGATGCGGAGCTTCAAGACAATAAAGCACCACATCCGAGGATTTGAAGATGATGAGTTGCGGCGTTTTCTGGTCCGGGCAGGAGCTGTGGCTTTTCAGCAGCAACCTAGTGACCGAAAAAATGATGACCCACACCGCGACGATCCCGAAAAGCTGGAGCGATGGGGCCTTTTGGTGAAGAACAGACATAACCTCGATAAGGCCAACCCATGATACCCATCTCCCTAATCCAATCCACCGCCGGGACGCTGATGGACAAGGCGGCGATCGAGATCCCCGACGACTACCTGACCGGGCTGCAACACGCCGCCGAGACCGAGGACGGGGACCTCTCGTCCTTCGTCCTGCAAGCCATGCTGGAGAATTACAAGGCCGCCAAGGAGGACCGCCGCGCCATGTGCGGCGATACCGGCTGTCCGCGCTGGTACGTCAAGATGGGCAACGATACGCAGATCGAGGGCGGGCCGGTGGCGCTTGAGGCCGCGCTCCGCCGGGCCACGGCGCAGGCGACCGACGGCGTGCCGTTGCGCCCCAATCGGGTGCACCCGCTCTGGCGCACCGATCACAATAACAACGTCGGCATCGGCGCGCCCGAGATCGAATATGGCTATGAGCCGGGGGGCGAGTGGATCGACCTCATCACCGTGCACAAGGGCGGGCTTTTTGGCACCGATTACCGGATGCTGTTCCCCTCGGACGGGATCGAGGGGATCAAGCGGTTCTATCTCGACAGCCTCGTGGCCTTCGGCAAGCGCGGGCTGGCCTGTCAGCCAGCGATTATCGGCATCGGGCTTGGCGGCTCCAAGGATACCTGCATGGTGCTGGGCAAGCGCGCCGCCTGCCTGCGCGTGGTGGGCAGCGAAAACCCGGACCCCAAGATCGCGGCGCTGGAGCGCGAGTTCAAGGATCTGGGCAATTCCATTGGCATGGGCGCGATGGGCTTTGTCGGCAAGAACATGGTCGTCGATTGCAACATCGAGGTCGGCTATTGCCACACCGGGGGCATGCAGATGTCGGTGCATGCCTTTTGCCTGTCGTCGCGGCGGGCGGTGGCGCGCATCTATCCGGATGGCCGGGTGGAATACCGCACCGACCCCGACTGGTTCACCCCCTATCAGCGGCGCGAGACGGTCGAGTGGCCGGGCAGCGCGCAGGAGGCGGCCGAATGACAAAACCCCGTGAAATCAGCCTCAGCACCACGCCGACGCCCGAGGCGCTGGCCGAGTTGCGGCTGGGCGATATCGTCTATCTCGACGGTCTGCTCTACACCGCGCGCGAAGGCGTCTACAAACGCGCGCTGGAAGAGCAGGCGAATATCCCGATGGAATTGCCGGGCGAGAGCGCGGCGAATTTCCATTGCTCGCCTGCCGCGGCGATCCGGTCTGACGGCAGCTTCGACATGGGGGCGGTGACGGCGACGGCCTCGTTCCGTTTTGCCAAGTGGCTGCCGGAATGGATGGAGAAAACCGGCGCGCGGCTGATCATCGGCAAGGGCGGCATGTCGTCGAAGGATTACAAGGAATATTTCGTGCCCAATGGCGCGATTTACCTGTCGACCGTGGGCTACGGCACCGGCGCTTTGCTCGGGCGCGGGATCGAGAAGGTCGAGGCGGTGCATTGGCGCGATGAGCTGGGGCTGGCACAGGCGATGTGGGTCATCCGCTGCAACAAGATGGGGCCGTTCATCGTGGCCTCGGATCTCAATGGCGATTGCCTCTTCGAGCGCGAGAATGCCAAGATCGTTCAAAACCTCGACCGCGTTTATGAAGGCACCCGCCCCGCCACACTCAAGCGCTACGGCGAAACCGATGACCGCTCGGATGAGGTGATCGGGTAAGGGCGGACGCTATCAGATCATCTCGCGCGCCAGAAGCACCGCGCCGGAAATGAATGTCATGGCGATCAGCAGCCGCCTGAAGGCTGCATCCGGCAGCCGCTTGAAGATCGCGATGCCGAGTTGCGCGGCGATGACCGAGAGCGGCAAGGCCAGCGCGAGGTAGATCAGCGTCTCGCGGGTATAGGCGCCCTTCACCGCGAGCGCGGCGGCCGTGAGGGCCAGAACCGTCACGTTGAAGGGTTGCAGCACGGCGCGCGTCTCGGCCTTGGGCCAGGGGCGCAGGGCGCACCACATCATCGGGAGCGCCCCCGACAGCGAGGCGGCACCGCCAAGCACCCCACCCGAAAAGCCCACGATCATGTCCCAGACCGGCGTCGGGCGTTCAAACCGGGGCAGATGCGTGCGCAGGCTGAAATAGCCGCCATAAAGGATCAGGAACCCGGCGACCCCCAGTTTCAGGCTGCGCGCGTCCAGCACCGACAGGGCCAGCACGCCCAGGGGAATACCCAGGATTCCGGGCAGCAGGAATCGCGCGAGGCGTCGTTTGTTGGTGCCGATGGCATGACGCACGATCCAAAGCCCTTGCAGGCCGGTAAGGGCAGAGAGCACGACCACCACCGCCACCGCCTGCACCGGTGGCATCACATTGAGGAAAAACCCGAGCGCGAAAAGCGCGGTGCCGAAGCCTGCCAGCCCGTTGATCAACCCGCCCGCAAGCGCGCCTGCGGCGACATACAGCGCGATCTCGGGCGTCATGCGGCGGTGCCCGCCACGGCCGGTTTGAACGTCCCGATCTCGACCGCGCCGAGCAGGGCGGTGTGGATCTCCTGAATGACCCGGATGCGGGGATTGTCGCGGCGATGCGCGAGGGTCAGTTGCCGGACCGGTGCCCCCTCGGGCAATGGCAGGCGACGCAGGGGCAGGGGGTTTGCCCCGCGCACACAGCGCGCCGGCACGATCGAGACGCCAAGCCCCGCCAGAACCATGCTGGAAATCGCCTCCAGCCCCTGCAATTCCATGGTCACGTTGACGGCGATGGACTGCTCGCGCAGCCAGCCGTCGATCAGCCCGCCCACCACGGCGTCGCGGCTGAAGCGGATGAAGGGATGGTTTGCCAGAAGGGCGCGCACATCGTCACCTATGGTGTCCTCGGGGGCCAGCAACTCCATCGGTTCGCGGGCGATATCGGCATGATCGATCTCGGGCGGTAACGGCCCTTGCCGCGACAGCACCGCGCAATCAAGCGCGCCGCGCTCGACCTCGGCAATGAGCCCGGTCGTCATGCCGGGCACGATGCGCACATGCAGGTCGGGAAAGCTCTGCTTCAGCAGTCTCACCGACAGGGGCGTCAGGCCCGTGAGGGTCATCGGCACCGCGCCGAGCGAGATTTCGCCCTGAAACCCCTCATCGCCCAGAACCGACGGCACGATCCCGTCATAGGCGCGCACGATCTCTCGCGCCCGGGCGACAAGCGCGCGTCCTGCCGGGGTCAGCTCCGGCGTGCGCCGCGACCGGTCGAACAGCGCGACGCCCCATTCCTCCTCAAGGCTGCGCATCTGCTGGCTGACGGCGGCATGGGTCACGAACACCGCATCAGCGGCGGCGCTGAAGGTCTTGTGCTCGTCCACGGCGATCAGGGTGCGGAGGCGTCGGATTGACATGATCTGCCTTTACCGTAAGCTTTGTTAACGTAAGCTGTAACGGAATATTGCTTATATTAAGGTTGGCTTAAAGTTACACCTGAACCGGCAGGCGTTGCAATCCGCGATCACGACCCGCGCCGCGACGCCGCGACAGAGGAGGAGGACAGAATGAAACTGAGACATCTGGGCGCGTTTTGCGCCATGGGTCTGGGGCTGGCGGCGGCACCCGCGCTGGCCGAATATCCCGAACGCCCGATCAACATGGTCATTCCCTATGGCGCGGGCGGGGCCACCGACATTTCCGCTCGCACCATCGCCGAGCCTCTGGGCAACGCGGTGGGCGGCACGCTGGTCATGTCGAACATCACTGGCGCGGGGGGGGCGACCGGCTCGGTCGCGGTGCAGAACGCCAAACCCGACGGCTACACGATGCTGTTCGCGCGTGTCGGCTCGCATTCCGTGAACCCGGCGATGAAGGCGACGCTGCCCTACACGCTCGATGATTACCGCTTTGTCACGGTCTATGAGATCAACCCGGTGGCCTGTGCGGTGCGGCCCGATTCCGGCATCGAGAGCATGGAGGATCTGGTCAGCCTGACCGAGAGCGAGGGCACCAGCTATAGCTCGTCGGGCGTGGGGTCGATGCTGCATCTGGCGGCGGTGTTCGTGCTCGATGAGTTCGGCGTCAAGGACCCGCTGGAAAAGGCCACGCATATCCCGCAAAAGGGCGGCGGTGCCGCGGCGACGGCGGTTCTCAACGGCACGGCGACGTTCCTGTGCACCAATACTTCGGCGCTGGCGAGTTTCGTGTCCAATGGGCAATTGAAGCCGCTGATGGTGACGACGGACGAGCCGGTGCCGGGATTCGATGCTCCATCGGCGAGTTCACTGGGAAAATCTGAACTCACCCAGTTGGTTGGCTGGACCGGCATCGCCGGGCCGGATGACCTGCCTGATGACGTCGCCGCCAAATGGGGCGAATGGATTGCCGAGGCGGCTGGCAACGAGAAATTTGTCGAGCAGATGACCGAGCGCGGCTCGGTGATCGAGGTGATGAGCCCGGAAGAGGCAAACGACTTCATCGAGACGCAATACGAGACCTTCCGCGCGCTGGTGGACAAGCTGGGCATGCGGATCGAAGGCTGAGGCCTGATTGACAAACGTCCCGGGCGCGGCTGTCCTGCGCCCGGGGCTATCATCGCCGTAATCTGATCGGGGAGGGTCAGGTGTGAGCCATCGGGCAATGCAGGTGCAACTGGGCATCGGGGCCATCATCGCGGCCCTCTTTCTTATCCTATATGCCATTCCGAACTGGGTCTCGTCGCCCAGCAATGTGCGCAATATCGTCCTGTCGCCGCTCTTTTGGCCTTACATTCTCGGTGGGCTCACGGGGCTGATCGGACTGGCGCTGGTGCTGACGGGGCGGCAGCGACTGGGCGGCGGCGAACCGGTCAATGAACCGATCGACGATCCGCGTCAGGGCATGCTGCGCCTCGCGGCGATGGCGGTGCTGATGGTGGCGACCTTCTGGGTCATGCCCTGGCTCGGCATGGTCTGGACCTCCATGCTGGCCTTTGTCGCGCTCGCCTTTCTGGTCAAGACGCGCCACCCGGCGACGGCCTTCATCTGCGCAATCGTGGTGCCGCTCGTGCTCTATGCCTTCTTCGCGCATGTGGCGAGCGTTGCCATTCCGCAAGGTGAACTGGTGAGACTGCCATGAGCCTGATTGACAGCGTGATGGCGGGGCTGGCCCTTGTCGGCAATTGGGAGGCGTTCCTGTCACTTGCCATCGGCGTGGTGATCGGCGTGGTCGGTGGCGCGATCCCCGGTATTTCGGCGACCATGGCGGTGGCACTGGCGCTGCCCTTTACCTTTCCGATGGCACCGATCAACGGCATCCTGCTGCTGCTGGGCGTCTACAAGGGCGGCATTTTCGGCGGCTCGATCCCGGCGATCCTGATCAAGACGCCGGGCACGCCGGCCTCCTCGGCCACGATCCTCGACGGCCACCCGATGGCTGAACGCGGCGAGGCGGGGCGCGCGCTGGGCATGGCGCTCTGGGCGTCCTGCACGGCGGATTTCGTCTCGAACCTTGCGCTGATCTTCTTTGCGGGCTTCCTTGCCTCTTTCGCGCTCAGCTTCGGCCCGCCGGAGTTTTTCGCACTGATCCTGTTCTCATTGACGATCATCGCGGGCGTCTCGGGCGAGAGCCTGCTGCGCGGCGCGCTGTCGGCGCTGTTGGGGCTGCTGCTGGCCACCATCGGCCTCGATCTGGTCTATGGCACCAACCGCTTCACCTTCGGCGATCCGAACCTGATGGGCGGGCTGAATTTCATCGCCGTGCTGATCGGCCTCTTTGCCATTCCAGAGGTGATCAACATGGTCTGGCACCCCACCGGTCACATGGGCAAGGTGCAAAAGCTTGGCAGCAAATGGGTCACATTTGCAGAGTACAAGCGCAGCTTCCGCTCGATCATCCGGGGCAGTTTCATCGGGGTCTTTCTTGGCTCCATCCCCGGCATCGGTGCGGCCCCGGCGGCGTTCCTCAGCTATTCCGAGGCGCGGCGCAAATCGCCCAACAAGGCGAATTTCGGCAAGGGCGAGATCGAGGGTGTGGCAGCTTCCGAGGCGGGCAACAATGGCGTGGCGGGCGCGACGCTCATTCCGCTGCTGGCGCTGGGCGTGCCGGGCGACGTGATCACCGCGATCATCATCGGGGCCTTCATGGTGCACGGGCTGCAGCCGGGGCCGATGATGTTCGTGCTCAACGTCGATATCATCTACGGCCTCTTCATCGGCCTGATCCTGTCCTCGGGAATACTCTTCGTCGTCGGAGGGTTGGCCATTCGCGGCTTTCGCCCGGTGGCCGATATCCCCAAGCGCATTCTCATGCCGATGGTGCTGGTGCTGTGCATCTACGGGGTGTTCGCGGTCAACAACAACATCTTCGACGTGGGCGTGATGTTCGTGATGGGCTGGGTCGGCTTCGTGATGGCACGCTATCACATCCCGGCCGCGCCCTTCCTCATCGCCTTCATCCTCGGGCCGCTGCTCGAGGATAATTTCCGCCAATCCATGCTGATGTCGGGCGGCAGCCCCGATATCCTGCTGCGCGGGCCGATCACCTGGTTCTTCTGGGCGCTGACGGTGATCAGTATCGTGGCGATCACCCGTGGCACCCTGCGCGCGGCACAATCCAAGGACTAGGCTGCGCGCGGGCCGGTCACATTTCTGTGGACGCTGGATTAGCCCTGTAAAAAAAGACCGCTCTTTCATATATTCAGTCATGAATATGTATCGGCGCGCCGTGAGGCGCTCCCATGACGGATGAAGGAAGACGACAAATGACAGGGTACGAGACGGAATTCACCCCGCTCATGTCACTGGCGGGGGGCGTGTTGATCGGGGCATCGGCGGTCTTGCTGATGTTCCTGCAAGGCCGGGTGATGGGGGCCACGGGCATTCTGTCGGGGCTGGTGACAGGCACCGCGCCCGGCGACAAGGGCTGGCGCGCGGCGATGGTCGCGGGGATGATCGCCGGGCCCTTGCAGGTGCTGGCGCTGAGCGGGCAAATGCCTGCGGTCGATGTGCCGGTCAGCTGGCCGATGATCCTGATAGGCGGGTTCATCGTGGGCATCGGCGTGACCTATGGCTCGGGCTGCACCTCGGGGCACGGGGTCTGCGGCAATGCGCGGCTCTCGCCCCGCTCGATGGTCGCCACGGTGACCTTCATGATCACCTGCGGCGTCACCGTCTACGTGATCCGTCACGTGATGGGGGGCTGAGAGATGCGCTTGCTGTCCGCTTTCATCGTCGGCCTGATCTTTGGCGTGGGGATCGCCATATCCGGCATGATCAACCCGGCCAAGGTGCTCAATTTCTTCGATATCGCCGGAACATGGGACCCGAGCCTGATCTTCGTGATGGGCGGCGCGCTGGTGACCACCTTCATCGGCTATCGCGTCGTGCTGCGGCGTGATAAACCTGCCATCGAAGAGAGGTTCCAACTGCCCGCGGCACGCGATATCGACGCGCGGCTGGTCGGCGGCTCTGCGGTGTTCGGCATCGGCTGGGGCATTGCCGGGTTCTGCCCCGGTGCCGCCGTGCCGGCGCTCGGCTCGGGCAAGGTCGAGGTTGTGGGCTTTGTCGCCGCCCTGCTCGTCGGGTTGTGGGTGGCGCGCCTCGTTCAGGCGAAACAGGCAGAACGGAAGGCCATGGCATGAGCGATTACCCGGTGAACAAGGACGTGCATCCGCAGGTCACGGCATTCTTTGACGAGGACACCAACACGATCAGCTACGTGGTGAAGGATCCGGGCTCCAACGCCTGCGCGGTGGTCGATAGCGTGATGGATATCGACATGGCGGCGGGGCGGATCACCTACGATCAGGCCGACGCGATGATCGCCCATATCGAGCGTGAAGGCCTGAGCCTCGAATGGATCATCGAGACCCATGTGCATGCCGACCACCTGTCTGCCGCGCCCTATATTCAGGAGCGTCTTGGAGGCAAGGTCGGCATCGGCGAAAAGATCATGGTCGTGCAGGATGTCTTCGGCAAGATCTTCAACGAGGGCACCGAGTTTCAGCGCGATGGCAGCCAGTTCGACCGGCTGTTCAAGGATGGCGATACCTATACCGTGGGTGGCATGACCTGTTTCGCCATTCACACGCCCGGCCATACGCCCGCCTGCATGACCCATGTCATGGGCGATGCGGCCTTTGTGGGCGATACGCTTTTCATGCCCGATGGCGGCTCGGCGCGGGCCGATTTCCCGGGCGGCGATGCGGGTGAACTTTACGACAGTATCCAGAAGGTGCTCGGCCTGCCCGACGCCATGCGTCTCTTCATGTGCCATGATTACGGGCCGGGTGGCCGCGATATCGCGTGGGAGACCACGGTGGCCGAAGAAAAGGCCAACAACATCCACGTGGGCGGCGGCAAGACCCGCGAGGAGTTTGTCCAGTTCCGCACTGAGCGTGACGCGCAGCTCAACATGCCCCGGCTGATCCTGCCATCTTTGCAGGTCAACATGCGTGCGGGCGAGGTGCCGTGCGACCGCGACGGAAACCCGATGCTGAAACTGCCGATCAACCGGCTCTGAGCACGCTTTCCTGCTGATTTCCGGCTCGGAATGGGCTAGGAACAAGGCAATGCCTCAGCGATCCGGAGAGCCGATGGACCCCGCCTATCTGACCACCAAGGAAGTTGCCGACCTGCTGCGCGTGCGCGAGCGCAAGGTCTATGACATGGTGGCGACCGGTGAAATTCCGCATCGCAAGATCACCGGCAAGCTGCTCTTTCCCCAAGGCGAACTCACCGCCTGGATCGAAGGCGAGGGCGCGTTGCACCCCGCCACGCGCCCGGATCTGGTGACAGGCTCGCACGATCCGCTGCTCGACTGGGCGCTGCGTGAAAGCGGGGCCGGGCTTGCGACCCTCTGGAATGGCAGCTGCGATGGGCTGGCAGGGTTTGCCGAGGGCCGCGCGGGCCTCGCCGGGCTGCACATCCCCGACGCCGACGGCTGGAATATCGCAACGCTTGAGGCGGCAGGGCTGCGCGACGCGGTGCTGATCGGCTGGGCGGCGCGGGAGCGTGGCCTGATCCTGACGCCCTCGGTGGCGGATATGGTGCGCGGGTTCGGCGATTTGCGCGGGCGGCGGGTGATCCTGCGGCAGGAGGGGGCCGGTACCACGGCGCTTTTCGATCGCCTGATGCGCGAGGCCGGGCTTGCCCCCGGTGATATCCTCACGCCCACAAGCCCCGCCCATACCGAAAGCGACGCGGCGGCGGCGGTGGCGGCGGGCGAGGCCGAGGCGACGCTCGGCATCGAATCCATGGCGCGGCAGTTCCGCCTCACCTTTCGGCCGCTGTTGCAGGAACGCTTCGATCTGCTGATCGACCGGCGGATCTATTTCACCGACCCCGTGCAGCGCCTTGTCGCCTTCATGCGATCCGACACGATGGTGGCCAAGGCCGCGGCGCTTGGCGGTTATGATCTCGCCCCGATGGGGCAGGTGCGCTGGCTCTCGCCGTGAGGTCGGAGAAGGCCCTTGCAAGGGCCTTCCCACGCGCTTTGCAAAGCGCGTGAAAGCGGCGTGGACGCCGCTTTGTAAGCCGTTTGCAAACGGCTTTCGCGCCAAACTGGATGTGTCAGCCCCCGGCGTTCGGGAAGAACAGCTGCTGGCCATCGACCTTGTAGCCCGCGATGGCGGTCTGCCCCTCATCCGAGAGCACCCAGTCGATGAACGCCTGCCCGGCCTCGGCCTTGACGCTGGCGTGTTTCTCCGGGTTCACGAGGATGATGCCATACTGGTTGAACATCCTCTCGTCGCCCTCGACCGCGATCTGGTAGTCGCCCTTGTTGCCATAGGCGATCCAGGTGGCGCGGTCGGTCATGATATAGGCCCCCATCGCCGTGCCGGTGTTGAGCGTGGCGCCCATGCCAGAGCCGGTCTCGCGATACCAGCCGCCCGAGGCGCCCTGCGCGTCGATGCCGGCCTCTTTCCACAGCCGCAGTTCCGCCTTGTTGGTGCCGCTGTCATCGCCGCGCGAGGCGAATGGTGCCTCGGACTCGGCGATCTTCGTCATCGCCGCAACCACGTCGCTCGAGCCTGCCACGCCCGCGGGGTCTGAGGGCGGGCCGACGATGACGAAATCGTTGTACATCACGTCAAACCGTTCCACGCCGTGCCCCTCGGCCACGAACTTCTCTTCCGCCGGTTTGGCGTGCACGAACAGCACGTCACCATCGCCATTCGCGGCATTCTTGATCGCTTGGCCCGTGCCCACGGCCACGACCCGCACCGCGATGCCGGTCTTGTCCTCGAACATCGGCAGCATGTGGTCGAACAGGCCCGAGTTCTGCGTCGAGGTGGTCGATTGCACCACGATGAACTCGTCCTGCGCCTGCGCGCCACCGGAGAGGCCAAGCGCGAGTGCGGTGCCCATGGCGAGCGAAAGAAGATGACGTCTGAACATTGGAAACTCCCTGTTCGGTTGGTTTTTAAAGATTGGCCGGGGTATATAGCCGCCCCTGCGTCCAGGCGCGGGCGGCCTCCGAGCGCGGTGCGCCCAGCACCTTGTCGAGCGGGCCGCGCTCCGTGACGCGCCCGGCGTGGAGGAATATCACCTCGTCGCCCATGCGCCGCGCCTGGCCCATGTCATGGGTGACCATCACGATGGTCACGCCGCGCGCATGGGCGGCGTTGACCAGATCCTCGATCATCTGGGTCGAGGCGGGATCAAGGCTGCTGGTCGGCTCGTCGAGGAACAGCAACTCCGGCTCGCACACCAGCGCGCGGGCGACCGCGAGGCGCTGCTGCTCGCCGCCCGAAAGCACCCGCGCGGGATGCGTTGCAAGATCGGTCAGCCGCGCCATCTCGAGCGCCTCGTTTGCGCGGTCTGCGCGGTCGCGCCCAGCCAGGCCGTGAACCTTCAGCGCGAAATTCAGATTGGCCAGCACCGAGCGGCGCAGCATGACCGGGCGCTGAAACACCATCGCCTGCGCGCGCCGCGCGGCGCGGTCGGGGGCATTGCCGCGCCAGAACACCTGCCCCGCAGAGGGCGTCAGCAAGCCGTGCAGCAGCCGCAAAAGCAGGCTCTTGCCGCTGCCATTCGCGCCCATCACAAGGGTGCGCTTGCCCGGCTCTACCGTCACATCAATGCCGTGAATGAGGGCCTGCCCGCCCGCCGCAAAGCGCAAGCCCCGCGCCTCCAGCAGCGGCCGCGTCACGGCACCGCTTTCGGTGCGGATATTCCTCGCCGTATCAAGCATAGGCCGCCCGCACCGCCGAGGCCCGCAGCGCCATCACCGCGGCATTGACGATCACAGCCAGCGCCAGAAGCAACACACCCAAGGCCAGTGCCAGTTCCAGATTGCCCTTGGAGGTCTCCAATGCAATTGTCGTGGTCATCACCCGCGTCACGTGGTTGATATTGCCGCCCACAATCAGCACCGCGCCCACCTCGGCCACCGCACGGCCAAAGCCGGCAAGTGCAACCGTCAGCAGGCTATAGCGTGCGTCCCACAACAGCGCCGCCACACGTTCACGTGCCGTCAGTCCGAAAGAGGCGAATTGCTCGGCATATTCGCCGTGCAGGTCCTCGACCACCTGTTTCGTCAGCGCCGCCACGATGGGGGTGACGAGGATGGTTTGCGCAATGATCATCGCAGAGGGGGTGTAGAGCAGGCCGAGGATGCCCAGCGGCCCGGCATTGGACAGCATCAGGTAGACGAAGAGCCCCACCACCACCGGCGGCAGCCCCATCAGCGCATTGAGCAGCACGGTCGCCACGCCGCGCCCGGGAAAGCGAAACGCGCCCACGATTGCGCCCAGGGGCAGGCCGATCAGGCAGGCGATGGCCACCGCCGTCAGCGTCACGCGCAGCGACAAGAGCACGATTTCGCTCAGATCCCGATCCCATGTCAGGATCAGGCCGAGCGCCTCTGCCATGATGTCTCCAAAGCTGAACAAGTGCGATTTCTCCCCTCATCGGGAAAAAAAGCACAAAAACACATATCAATCCAGAGCGAATTTGCCCGAACGCTCAGATCGGCCGCAATCGCCAGAGACGCAGGGGCTGATAAAGTTCGGGGCCTTTGGGGCCTTCGGTCGCGTGGCGGGCAAAGAGATCGGCGAGCCGCTCGCGCTGCGCCTCGGCCACCGCGCGGCGGGCGGGGTCGACGCGGGCGAGGGTGTCGATGAACGCCTCTGTGTCGGCCACCGGCGTGGGCCGCGACCATGTTTCCGGCGCGGGGCCAGTCGCCACCCCCGCAGCCAAGAGCGCGTCGATCGCGGCCATGGCGGCGCGGCGGATCTCGGTTTCATCCTCGACCGGGCGCATCACCTCGAAAAACGGCCCCTCGGCCAGTGGCTCCACCACGATCACCTCACCGCCGGGGCGTAACACCCGCAGCGCCTCGTGCAACGCCTGCCCCATCAGCGGCACCGGCACGTGATGCAGGGAATTGAGAAACACGCAGGCATCGAAACGGCCCGGATCAAACGGCAGCGCCTCGGCCCCGGCAACCGTGAACTGTGCCTCGGGCACGCTCTCTTGCGCCGCCGCGATGGCGTCGGGTGCGGGGTCAATACCCGTCACGGCAAGGCCCTCGCGGACCAGACGCCGGGCAAGCGCGCCCCGCCCACAGCCGATATCGAGCACGTCGCGCGCGCCGGTCTCCTTCAGGGTCGCAACGATCCGTTCGCCTGTGTCCATCGCCTCACGCCTCTCCGAATTCGTCGCGCAGCGCACCCGTATGCGCCCCCAGACCGGGCACCGGGCCGGGCGTGGCCGGGGTGTTGTCGACCAACGCGCCCGGGGCCAGCATCCGCACCGGGCCGCTCGGCGTCTCGACGGTGACATAGCGGTTCTGCGGGTGGCTCACCACGTCCTCCATCTCGCTGACACGGCCATAGGCGATGCGCGCGGCGCGCAGGCGGTCGGCCATCTCGTCACGGGACACGGCGGCAAAGACCGGGCGCAGCACCGCATCTAGGGCGGCACGATTGGCGACGCGGTTCGAATTGCTGTCAAATCGCGGATCGCGGGCGAGCGCGGCATCGCCGAGGATCGTCTCGCAGAATATGGCCCATTCCCGCTCGTTCTGGATCGAGATCAGCACGGATTTGCCGTCGCTGCCCTCATAGACACCGTAGGGCGCGATGGTCGGATGATTGAGGCCCGCGCGCGGCGGCACCTTGCCGCCATAGGCATATTGCAGGAAAGGAACGTTCATCCAGTCGCTGAGCGCGTGAAAGAGCGACACCGCGATATGCCGCCCCGCGCCGGTCGTGGCGCGCCCGATCAGCGCCTCGAGGATGGATTGATAGGCCGTCATTCCCGCCGCGATATCGCAGACCGACACCCCGGTGCGCGCCGGGCCTGCCGCGTTGCCGGTGATCGACGACAGCCCGGTTTCGGCCTGCACCAGCAGGTCATAGGCCTTGAGATCAGAGAGTGGCCCCTCCTCGCCATAGCCCGAGATCGACACGGTAATGAGGCCAGGATAATCGGTGCGCAGCCGGTCGGGGGCAAAGCCCAGCCGGTCGATGGCCCCCGGCGCGAGGTTCTGGATGAAGATATCCGCCCGGGCCAGCATCCGCTCCATCAGCGCGCGATCTTCTTCGTCACGCAGGTCGAGACAGACCGATTCCTTGCCCCGGTTGAGCCAGACGAAATAGGCGCTCTCACCATGCACGAGGCTGTCATATCCGCGCGCGAAATCGCCCTCGGGGCGCTCCACCTTGATCACCCGCGCCCCCGCCTCGGCCAGACGGTTCGAGGCATAGGGGGCGGCGACCGCCTGTTCGAGCGAGACGACAAGAAGACCGGAAAGGTCGGTGCGCATGGGGGCCTCCTGATTGGATCGGGTTCGGCGCACCATGCCCCAGAGCAGGGGGAATGGAAAACCCCGTTGTGAATATTCCATTACCCGCCAAAACCTGCCAATCAGGGGCGGCAAGAAAACGAAGGGGCTGGAATGACGTCTTTTGATCCTACGGCGGAATATGCCGATATTCGCGACGGGGTGGCGCAGGTCTGTGCTGCGTTTCCGGGCCACTACTGGCGCGATCTGGATGCGCGGCGGGCCTATCCCAAGGCGTTTGTCGATGCGCTTATCCGCGAGGGCTATCTGGCGGCGATGATCCCCGAAGAATACGGCGGATCGGGGCTGAACTTGACGGCGGCCTCGGTGATCCTCGAGGAAATTCACCGCTCTGGCTGCAACGCCGCCGCCTGTCACGCGCAGATGTACACGATGGGCACGCTGCTGCGGCACGGGTCCGAGGCGCAAAAGGCCGCCTATCTGCCGGGCATCGCCGACGGCACGCTGCGCTTGCAGGCCTTTGGCGTGACCGAACCCACAAGCGGCACCGATACGCTCGCGCTCAAGACCACGGCGCGGCGCGACGGCGATGACTATGTCATCAACGGTCAGAAGATCTGGACCTCGCGGGTGGAGCATTCCGACCTGATGATCCTGCTGGCACGCACCACGCCGCGCGCCGAGGCCAAGTCGAAAACCGATGGCCTCTCGGTCTTCCTCGTCGATCTGCGGGACAAGGTGGGCCGAGGCGTGGAGATCCGTCCGATCCGCACGATGATCAACCACGCCACCACCGAGGTGTTCTTCGACAACCTGCGCATCCCCGCCGGCAGCCTGATCGGTGAGGAGGGCAAGGGCTTTCGCTATATCCTCTCGGGCATGAATTCCGAGCGTATCCTGATTGCCGCCGAATGCATCGGCGACGCCAAGTGGTTCCTGAAAACCGGGTCGGATTATGCCCGCGAACGGGCCGTCTTCGGCGAGGCGATCGGCGCCAATCAGGGCGTGCAGTTTCCGCTGGCGCGCGCGCAGGCGCATCTGATGGCGGCGGAGGCCATCGTCTACCGCGCGGCGGCGATGTATGACGCAGGCGACAACCCCGGCGTCGAGGCCAATGCTGCCAAGCTCTTGGCGTCCGAGGCAAGCTGGGAAGCGGGCGAGGCCTGTATGCAGACCCATGGCGGCTTTGCCTTTGCCGAGGAATACGACGTGGAGCGTAAATGGCGCGAGGCGCGGCTCTACCAGATCGCGCCGATCTCGACCAACCTGATCCTGTGCTATATCGCCGAGCAGGTGCTGGGGCTGCCCAAATCCTACGGGTCGGGACGGGGGGCGTGAGATGAGCGATTACAGCGACTGGATCGGCTGGGGCTATGCGCGGTCAGAGCCGATGTCCGAGCGGCTGATCACGCAGTATCGCGCCACGCTCGACGGGTATCTCGCCGAGGCCGAGGTGCCGGTTGGGCTGCACTGGTGTCTCGTGCCGGATGCGGTGGCCCCGGACAAGCTGGGCCGCGATTGCCACCCCAAGACCGGCCTTTTCCTGCCCGCGCTGCCGCTGCCGCGCCGGATGTGGGCGGGGGGCGATCTGACCTTTCACGCGCCCTTTGCGCCCGGTGATCTTGTAACCCGCGAGACGCTGATCGAGGATGTGGCGTTCAAGGAGGGGCGCAGTGGCAAGCTGGGCTTCGTCACGCAGCGCCATACCTACAAGGTGGCTGGCGAGGCGCGGGTGTCTGAACTGCAGGACATCGTCTATCGCGAGGACCCCAAGCCCGGGGAGGCCCGCGCCCCCGAGCGCGCCGAGGATTGGCCGGGGGCGTCGGCGTGGCACATTACCCCAGATCCGACGCTGCTCTTTCGCTTCTCGGCGCTCACCTTCAACGGGCACCGCATCCATTACGATCACCCCTATGCCACGGGGGTGGAGGGGTATGACGGCCTTGTCGTGCATGGCCCGATGCAGGCCGTGTGGATGATGAACTTTGCCACGCACCTCATGGGGCAGCTGCCCAAACGGTTCACTTATCGCGGGCTCGCGCCGCTCATCTGCAACGCGCCGGTCGCGATCGAGGCGCGCGAGAGCGACGAGGGGCTGAGCCTGCGGGTGCGCCGCGAGACCGACGGCGTTGCCACGATGGCCGCCACTGCCCATCGCTGAGGTCTGGCGGGAAGCCGTTTTAAACGGCTTCCAAAGCGGCGTCGAGGCCGCTTTCACGCGCTTTGCAAAGCGCGTGACAAGGCCATTGCAAACGGCCTTGTCCGGTCGGCACCGACGCCGCCCGCCGTGGGCGTGGTCACTGCCGCGCCCGGCCCAGGCGGGATGATACGAGAGGAGTGCGCAATCCACCCGGTCCAGAAAACCCGGAGGTTCCGCATGTTGGGCTCAGCTCGGTGCGCCACAATGACAATTTGTTGACAAAATGCAAGTGACAGGTCAGGCTTTCCTCAGAACCGGGGCAACACCCGGCACCAGATCAAAACAGAACCCAGGGAGACGACCATGAAACATTTCACCACACTGGCCCTGTCGGGGGCCTTCGCCATGAGCGTCTGTGCCGCGCAGGCGCAGACCGCATGGGACATGCCGACACCGTATGGCGATTCGGTGTTTCATACCCAGAACATCATGCAATTCGCCGATGAAGTCGCGAGCGCGACCGAGGGCGAGCTGACCATCACCGTGCACTCGGCGGGCTCGCTCTATGCCCATCCGGAAATCCGCGACTCGGTGCGCCGGGGCCTGGCGCCGATTGGCGAGATCCTGATGTCGCAGCTGGCCAACGAGGACGCGGTCTTCGGCGTCGATTCGGTGCCGTTTCTGGCGGCAAGCTACGAGGATGCCTCGAAACTCTGGGCCGCCTCGCGCAATCAGATCGCGGCCAAGCTGGCCGATCAGGGGCTGACCCTGCTCTTTGCCGTGCCGTGGCCGGGGCAGAGCCTCTACCTGACCGAGGAAATCGACTCGATCTCGGACATGCAGGGCGTCAGCTTTCGCGCCTACAACACCGCGACCGAGCGTCTGGCACAGCTGATGGGCGCAGTGCCGACCACGGTCGAGGCGGGTGATATCCCGACAGCCTTTTCCACCTCGCGGGTCGAGGCGATGATCACCTCTCCGTCGACCGGCGTGTCGTCGCAGGCCTGGGATTTCGTCAGCCACTATATCGACACGCAGGCCTGGCTGCCCAAGAACATGGTCTTCGTCAACACCCGCGCCTTCGAGGCGCTGAGCGCCGATCAGCAGCAGGCGTTGATCGAGGCCTCGGCCGAGGCGGAACTGCGCGGTTGGGAAATGTCGATGGCCGAGACCGAGGAAAAGATCGCAGCCCTCAAGGAGAACGGCATGCAGGTGTCGCAGCCCTCCGACACGCTGGCCCGCGAATTGCGCGAGATCGGCGAGACCATGACCAAGGAATGGCAGTCGCAGGCCGGGGATGCAGGGGCCGCGATCCTGTCGGCCTATAACGCGCGCTGATCCTGACTGATCCTGACTGGCGCGGGGTGAAACGCCCCGCGTCCCTCCTCTGACAGAAAGGGGGCCGCGCATGATCCGCAGGCTGCTCGACCGTCTTTACGATGCGGGCTTTGTTCTGGCCGCATTGGCGCTCGTGGCGATTGCCGTGCTGGTGCTGGTGCAGGTGACGGGCCGCGTCATTGACAAGGCGATGCTGGCCATCGGGCAGGAACCTGTCGGCATCGCCATCACCTCGCTGTCGGAATTCGGCGGATTTCTCTTCGTCGGCGCGGTTTTCATGGCACTTGCAGGCACGCTACGCGCTGCGGGCCATGTGCGGGTGACGATGCTGACGCAATCTGTGTCGCCCGGTCTGCGCCGCGCCCTTGCGGGGCTGGTGCTGCTGCTCGCGCTTGGGCTGGGGGCCTTCGCACTCTACAGCGCCGGGGTGCAGGCCTGGGATTCCTGGGCGTTCAACGCGGTGTCCTTCGGCATGGCGAAATTCCCGCTCTGGATACCGCAAGGGGTGATGGTGCTGGGGCTCGTGATCTTCTGGATCGCGCTTCTGGACGAGACGCTCGCCGTGCTGCGCGGGCAAGACCCGGCCTTTCTGCGCGCCGAGGCCGAGAAACAGGGCAAGACCGATGGGCATTGAACTTCTCTCGCTGATCCTCGTCGTCATCCTCTTCGGCTGTCTGGCGCTTGGCCTCTGGGTGGGGTTTTCCCTGATTGCCGTCGCACTCGCCGCGATGATGCTGGCCTCGACTGCACCTGCGGAACTGGTGTTCGGCACCAAGGTCTGGGGCGCGCTCAATATCTGGGATCTGACCGCGCTGCCGATGTTCATCTGGATGGGCGAGATCCTGTTCCGCTCGCGGCTCTCGTCCGACATGTTCTCGGGGCTGGCGCCGCTCACGGGTCGCCTGCCGGGGCGGCTCCTGCACGCCAACATCTTCGGCTGCGCGCTCTTCGCCGCCGTCTCGGGCTCGTCGGCGGCCACCACCGCCACGGTGGGGCGGATGTCGGTGCCCGAACTCACCCGGCGTGGCTATGACGACCGGATGATCATCGGCACGCTGGCCGGGTCCGGCACCTTCGGCTTTCTGATCCCGCCTTCGATCATCCTGATCGTCTACGGGGCTGCGACCGAGCAGAGCATCGCGCGGCTGTTCCTTGCGGGCATCGGCCCGGGGCTGCTGCTGGCGTCGCTTTTCTCGGGCTACACGATGCTCTGGGCGCTGACCCATCGCGACAAGATGCCTGCGGCAGAGCCCGCCACCTCGCTCGGGGACAAGCTGCGCGCCGTGGTCCTCCTTGGGCCGACCATCCTGCTGATCATTGCCGTCATCGGCTCGATCTATGCCGGGCTCGCCTCACCGACCGAGGCGGCGGTGGTCGGCGTGCTGGGCGCGCTGATTCTGTCGGCTTTGGGTGGCTCGCTCAATTGGGAGAGCACATGGGGCGCGCTGCGGGGGGCCACGATCACCACCTGCATGATCTCCTTCATCCTCGCCGGGGCGGCCTTTCTGACCGTTGCCATGGGCTATACCGGCATCCCCCGCGCGCTGGCGGCATGGATCGGCGAACAGGGCTATTCGGCCAACATGCTCCTGGCCGCATTGGTGGTGTTCTTCATCGTGCTGGGCATGTTCCTCGACGGGATTTCCATCGTTGTGCTGACCACCTCGGTCATCCTGCCGATGGTGCTGGCGGCGGGGATCGACCCCATTTGGTTCGGCATCTTCCTCGTGCTGGTGGTCGAGATGAGCCAGATCACACCGCCGGTGGGCTTCAACCTCTTCGTGCTGCAATCCATCACCGGACGCAGCATATTTCAAATCGCGCGCCACGCCTTTCCCTTCTTCCTTCTGCTGGTGCTCGCCACCGCCATCCTGACCCTATTCCCGGAGATTGCGCTATGGATCCCTCAGACGATGCTGGCGCGCTAGGGCCGGTCGTGTCCTCGGCGCATCTGGCAAATTCCGGCCTGCCGGAACTGTCGGAGATGGAGTTTGCCCTGACCATGGCGAACAACGCCTTTCAACGCTGGATCGTGCGCTGCATGACCGCCTCGGGCATGCCGGGGCTGACCCCGCTCGAAGTGTTGATCGTGCATCTGGTGCATCACCGCGAACGCCCCAAAAGCCTCGCCGATATCTGTCTCGTGCTCAACATAGAGGACACCCATCTGGTGAATTACGCAGTCAAGAAACTGGCTGGGCACGGCCTGATCATCACCGGGCGATCGGGCAAGGAAAAGACCGTGCAGATCACCACAGCCGGGCAGTACTATTGCACCCAATACGGTCGCGTACGCGAGCGTCTGCTGGTCCGCTCGGTGCGGCAGTTGGGGCTGGACAAGGCCGAACTGTCGCGGCTGGCGGGCCTCTTGCGCACGCTCTCGGGCAGCTATGATCAGGCGGCGCGGGGCGCGGCGGCGCTGTGACCCCTGTGCTTCACGCGCTGGCGCGGCATGGGCGGCTGGTTCTGGTGCTTGGGCTGGTGGTGGGCATTCTCGCCCCCGGCCTTGCCCGCGCGATGGAGCCGCTGATCTTTCCGTTGATCGCGTTGATGCTGTTCCTTGCGACCCTGCGGGTCGATGTGGTTGCGGCCTTTCCCGGCGCACGCGCCCTGCCACGGTTCCTGATCGCCACACTGATCCTGCAGGTGGTCTTGCCGCTCTGCGCGATTGCCGGGCTCTGGGTGCTTGACGCGATGGAGACGATCATCGGGATTGGCGCGGTGCTGGTGCTGGCCGCCGCCCCACTGACCGGCAGTCCGGGCCTGACCATCATGGCGGGCGGCGATCCGGCCCCGGCCTTGCGGCAACTGGTGCTGGGCACGGCGCTTTTGCCGCTGACGGTGCTGCCGGTCTTTTGGATCCTGCCGGTCTTTGGCGCGCCCGAGGTGGTGGCGATGGCCGCGCTGCGGCTGCTGGCGGTGATCGCAGTTGCAGGGGGCGCGGGCATGCTCCTGCGCCGCGCGGTGCCGTGGCTGCGCGCCGCCGAGGGACAGGGCGCGGTGGACGGCCTGATCACGCAGGTGATGGCGGTGGTCGTGGTAGGGCTGATGTCGGCGGTGGGGCCTGCGATCCTCGACCCGTCAACGGAACTCTGGCTGACCCTCGCCGCCGTCTTCACGCTCAATTTCGGCGCGCAGATCGGCGCGCTGCTCCTTCTGCGCAACGGCCCCGAGGCCCCTGCCGCCCCCGCTCTCGCCATCGTCGCGGGCAACCGCAACCTCGCGCTTTTCCTCGGCGCATTGCCGCCCGACACCGGCGCGGCGCTGCTCCTCTTCATCGGCTGCTACCAACTGCCGATGTATCTCACACCGCTGATCATGGCCCCGCTCATCCGCCGCCTCGCAACGCACGGCTAGGGCGCGCAACGCACGCCCGGTTCAGGGATTGGCAAGGCTTCGCTCCAAGAGTGTGCGCAGTCTTTACGATTGTCCCACCTCCGGAGGCCAACCCGATGCCCGACCATTCCCCGCGCCTTGCCCTGCCATTCATTCAACCGTCGCAGGCGCAGAAACACGTCACCCACAACGAGGCGCTCGCGACGCTCGACACGGTGGTGCAACTCGCCGTCGAGGCGGTCGAGGCCAATATCCCGCCCGCTGCACCGGAGGATGGCGAGGTCTGGGCGATCGGCCCCGCGCCCGAAGGCGCGTGGGCGGGTGAGGCGGGCAGCGTCGCGGCGCTGATCGACGGCACCTGGCGGTTTATCGCCCCGCAGGAGGGGTGGATCGCGCTCGACAAAAGCACGGGCCGTCTGTTGCGGCAGGCGGGCGGGGCATGGGGGCCACTGGCGCCGCCCGACCTCGTCAATCTCGCCGGGGTCGGCATCAATGCAGGTTTCGACGCGGTCAACCGTCTCACGGTGGCCGCACCTGCGACCCTCTTCAATCACGAGGGCGCGGGTCATCAGCTCAAAATCAACAAGGCCGCCGAGGGCGACACCGCCAGCCTGCTCTTTCAGACCGGCTTTGGCGGGCGCGCCGAGATGGGCACCGCCGGGTCAGACGATTTCGCGATCAAGGTCAGCGCCGATGGCGGCACATGGTTCACCGCGCTCAGCCTTGACGCCGCGAGCGGTCTGGCCTCGGGCACGGCAGTGCAGCAGGCGGCAGATGATGCGACGGCGGGGCGGCTGCTGCGCGTGGGGGCGTTCGGCTGGGGTCAGGATGGCGCGCAGGCGGTGCCGGTGCTGGCCGATCTCGACGCACAGGGCTCGGCCTCGGGCGTCTACGCGGTGACGGCGACCACAACGGGCGCGACCGGTCCCGGCACCTGCCTGATCCTGCGTGGCGGCGCTGGTGAACTGGCGCAGATCCTGCTGGATGCGGATGGTCAGCGCCTTGCCTTTCGCACGTATGCGGGCGGTGCATGGGGGGATTGGGCCGCGCTCTCGGGCGCGCATAACATGACCCGCGACACTGGCCCGGATGGCAGCTATGTGCGCTATCCCGACGGCACCCAGATCTGCCAGCACAGCCTCACGCTCGACGCGCCTGACATCGCCAATGGCGCGCTCTTTCGCGGGGCGTCGCCAACTAGCTGGAGCTATCCCGCCCCCTTCGCCCCCGGCACCCGCCCGACCCTTACGGCCAGTGCCACGACCCAAGATGGCGTGTGGATCAGCGCCGTCGCGGGGGATCACCTGAGCGGCAGTCTGCGCGCCCATGCGGCGACGTCAGTCACCGGCACGCCCGATATCACCGTCACCGCAATCGGGCGCTGGATGTGATCAGCCCTTGGCCCCCTGTCCGCGCGCATAGACATCCTCAAAGCGGATGATGTCATCCTCGCCCAGATAGCTGCCGGTCTGCACCTCGATCAGGACCATCGGCACCTTTCCGGGGTTCTCCATCCGGTGCACCGCACCCAGCGGGATATAGACCGACTCGTTCTCGCTGATCAGCCTCACCTTGTCGTCGATGGTCACCTTGGCCGTACCCGCGACGACGATCCAGTGCTCGGATCGGTGGTGGTGACTTTGCAGGGAGAGGGCGGCCCCGGGATGCACGTGGATGCGCTTGACCTGAAACCGTCCGCCGGTGGCGAGGCTCTCGAACCAGCCCCAGGGGCGGTAGTCGCGGGGCAGGGTTTCAGCCTGTTTCGCGCCCTGTTTCTTCAGCGCCTCCACCGCCTTTTTCACGTCCTGCGCGCGGTCCTTATGCGCCACCAGAACCGCGTCGGGCATGGCCACGGCGATGATATCCTCCAGCCCGATACCGACCAGCGCCTGTTGCGCGTCCTCGGCCCGCAATAGTGTATCCGCGCAGTCGATGGCGGTGGCGGGGCCCGAGGTAACGATACCTGCCGCATCCGGCCCGCTTTCGCGCCAGACCGCATCCCAGCCGCCCAGATCCGACCATGCGCCACCGTATGGTACGACGGTCAGGTTCTCGGCCTTCTCCATCACCGCGTAGTCGATCGACTCGCTCTCGCACGCGGCCCAGGCCCCGGGATCGAGACGCAGGAAATGCAGGTCGCGCTCTGCCGCTGCATGCGCGCGCCTCACGGCGGCCAGCATCGCGGGCTGATGGGTCTCGAACGCGGCCAGAATGGCCTCGGTGGAAAACAGGAAAATGCCCGCGTTCCACAGATGCATGCCGTCCGCCAGCAAGGCCTCTGCCGTGGCCGCATCCGGTTTCTCGACAAAACCCTTCAGGGGCTGCGGCACCGGCGCGAAATCGGCCTTCGGGGCCGCGCTCAGGCGCAGCCAGCCATAGCCGGTCTCGGCCCGGTCAGGCCGGATGCCGAAGGTGACAAGCTGCCCCGCCCGCGCCGCAGGCACCGCCGCCTGCACCGCGTCGCGAAACGCCTGCGCATCGGGGATCACGTGATCCGACGGCGCCACCAGCATCAGCGCGCCGGGCGCGCGTGCCTCTAGATCAAGCGCCCCCGCAAGGATCGCGGGCGCGGTGTTGCGCCCCTCGGGCTCGATCAGCGTGGCAGCGGCGGCGATCTCCACCCCGGCCAGTTGCTCGGTCACGACAAAGCGGTAATCCGATCCGGTGATGATCGCGGGGGCGGCATACCCGTCCCCGGACAGGCGGCGCGCCGAGGCCTGAAACAGGCTCTCTTCGCCGGTCAGCTTTGTGAACTGCTTGGGATAGCTCTTGCGCGACAGTGGCCAGAGCCGGGTGCCGGAGCCGCCGCAGAGCAGGAGCGGGTGAATATCCTCAGTCATGGTCAACCTCCCCTCGGCTACTTGTCAGCCGCGAAACTCGTCTTGATGATCCAGGAACCAGCGATAGGTGCCCGCGATCCCATCCTCCAACGCGATGGAGGCGCGCCAGCCCATACAATCCAGACGGCTTACATCCATCAGCTTGCGCAGGGTGCCGTCAGGCTTGCTCGGGTCGGTGGTGATCCGCCCTTCATAGTCCGTCACCTTCGCCACCATCTGCGCCAGCTCCAGGATGCTCACATCCTGCCCGGTGCCGACATTGATATGGCTCAGCATCGGCTGCGTGTTGGCGTCATAGGCGGCTTTGTCGAGGTCCAGCACGAAGAGCGATGCCTCGGCCATGTCATCGACATGCAGGAACTCGCGCATCGGCTTGCCCGTGCCCCAGATCACCACCTCCTCGCGCCCGTCCTGTGCCGCCTCGTGAAAGCGCCGGATCAGGGCGGGCAGGACATGGCTGTTCTCGGGGTGAAAATTGTCGCCGGGGCCGTAAAGGTTCGTGGGCATGACCGAGCGGTAATCGGTGCCATGCTGCCGGTTGTAACTCTCGCAGAGCTTGATGCCCGCGATCTTGGCGATCGCATAGGGCTCGTTGGTGGGCTCCAGCGGGCCGGTCAGCAGCGCGTCCTCGCGCATCGGCTGCGCGGCCTCGCGCGGGTAGATGCAGCTTGATCCCAGTTGCAACAGCCGCCGCACCCCGGCCTGATACGCCTGATGGATCACGTTGCATTCGATCATCAGGTTCTCATAGATGAAATCGGCCGGATAGGTGTTGTTGGCGAGAATGCCGCCGACGCGGGCAGCGGCCAGGATCACCACATCAGGGCGCTGATCGGCCATGAAGGCGCGCACGGCGGCCTGATCCGTCAGGTCGAGCTCCGCATGGGTCGCGGTGATCAACTCGATCGCCTCGCCCGCGTCCTGCCGCGCCTGCAGCCGCCGCAGGATCGCGCCGCCCACCATGCCCCTGTGCCCGGCGATGTAGATCCGCATTGCGCTCACCCGTTCTCGAAACTCACCGGCATGTCCATGCCATGCTCGCGCAGCAGCGCATGCCGCCGCGCGGTGCGCAGGTCATCGGCGACCATCTCGGCGCACATCTCCTGCGCGGTGATCTCGGGCACCCAGCCCAGGTCCTTCTTGGCCTTGGCCGGATCACCCAGCAATGTCTCCACCTCGGCGGGGCGGAAATAGCGCGGGTCGATCCGCAACAGCACATCGCCCGGCTTCACTGCCGGGGCCTTGTCGCCGGTCACCGCTGCCACGGTCCCGACCTCTGCAACCCCCTCGCCGGAAAACTCCAGGGTGATGCCCAGTTCCGCCGCCGACCAGATGATGAACTCGCGCACCGAATATTGCTTGCCCGTGGCGATCACGAAATCTTCGGGCGCGTCCTGTTGCAGCATCATCCACTGCATGCGCACGTAATCCTTGGCATGGCCCCAATCGCGCAGCGCGTCGATATTGCCCATGTAGAGACACTCCTCCTGCCCCTGCGCGATATTGGCCAGCCCCCGCGTGATCTTGCGGGTCACGAAGGTCTCGCCGCGGCGCGGGCTCTCGTGGTTGAAGAGAATGCCGTTACAGGCATACATGCCGTAAGCCTCGCGATAGTTGACCGTGATCCAGTAGGCATAGAGCTTGGCCACGGCATAGGGCGAGCGGGGGTGGAACGGCGTCGTCTCGCTCTGCGGGGTTTCCTGCACCAGCCCGTAGAGTTCCGATGTCGAGGCCTGATAGAACCGGGTGCTTTTCTCCAGTCCCAGAAAGCGGATCGCCTCCAGCAGGCGCAACGTGCCCATGCCATCCACATCGGCGGTATATTCCGGGGCCTCGAAACTGACGGCGACATGGCTCTGCGCGCCGAGGTTATAGACCTCGTCGGGCCGCACCTCGCTCAGGATGCGGGTCAGGTTCGAACTGTCGGTCAGATCGCCGTAATGCAGCTTGAAATTCTGGTTGGTGACATGCGGATCCTGATAGAGATGATCGACGCGCTGCGTGTTGAACAGCGACGCACGGCGCTTGATCCCGTGCACCTCATAGCCTTTGTCCAGAAGGAATTCCGCCAGATATGACCCGTCCTGCCCGGTGATGCCTGTGATGAGAGCCCGTTTCTTCATGTTTTTGTCTTTTCTCAATTTTACTTTTCACGGCCCGGCGGCTGGCGGGCGGGCGATACATGCCGACCCCGCCCGAACTGCCGGGGCTTGCGGTTCAATAGCATAATCCCGCCGCGTGTTAATCGCTCCTTTTGGCGTCAGGCGCGAGGTGCCGCGTTTTGTTGCAGCAATGTGCCGCAAATCCGGCGTGATGCGTGGCCCCGCCTCTGGGCATGCACCGCCGATTGACGTGGCCCGCGAACCTGCTACGACACATCCCCATGCTGAGCATTTTTCTCCAGACCCTGCCATTCTTCCTGATCATCGGTCTGGGCTACGGGGCTGGTCGCAGCGGGTTCTTCCCCGAAGAGGCCACCGCATGGCTCACGAAATTCGTCTTCTACTTCGCGCTCTCGGCGATGCTGTTCCGGTTCTCCGCCAATCTGACGCTGTCGGACGTGCTCGACTGGAATTTCGTGCTGGCCTATCTCGCCGCCACCACATTGGTCTATGTGCTGGCCACCATCGTCGCGATGGTCCGGCGCGTCGGGCTGGAGGAAACCGCGATCGAGGCGCAATGCGCGGTGATCGGCAATGTCGGCTTTCTCGGCGTGCCGATGCTGGCGATGCTGATGGGCGAGGCGGCGATCGGCTGGGTGATGGTCATGCTGGCGGTCGATCTGATCGTCTTCGGCTCGCTGGTGGTGATCCTGATCACCGGCTCGCGCGATGGCCGGATGAGCCTGCGGATCTTTCGCACCGTGGGGCTGGGTCTGCTGAAAAACCCGATGATCGTCTCGATCCTGCTGGGGCTCGCGTGGTCGGCGCTGCGCCTGCCGATCCCCGATCCGATCAACGCCTTCGTGCGCATCCTGGGCGATGCCGCCACCCCCGGCGCGCTTTTTGCCATCGGCGCATCGCTTGCCTCGAAATCGGCGGAGCGTGCCAGCGTGGCGGGGTGGCTCTCGTTCTGCAAGCTGGTGCTGCATCCCGGCGCGGTGGCGATCTCGGCGCTGCTCCTCTTCGAGGTGCAGCCCTATGCAGCGGCGGTGATGATCGCGGCGGCAAGCCTGCCTGTCGCGGGCAATGTCTTCATGATCGCGCAACATTACGGCGTGGCCCCCAAACGGGTGTCATCTGCCATCCTTATATCGACGGTCGCGGCCATCGTCACAGTGTCGCTTGTGATCGGCTGGGTCGCCCGGCTTTACTGAACAGTTACCAAGATGAAAGAGGAGAAAGACATGGAAACGGTTTCGCAGAACGCATGTTTCGGCGGCACGCAGGGGGTCTATACGCATAAATCCGACGCCTGCGGCTGCGACATGACCTTTGGCCTCTTCCTGCCTGCCGAGGCGCAGGACGGCCCGGTCCCGGTGCTATGGTATCTCTCGGGCCTGACCTGCACCCATGAGAACGCCATGGTCAAGGCCGGCGCGCAGGGCTGGGCAGCGGAACAGGGCATCGCATTGGTCTTCCCCGACACCTCGCCGCGCGGCGACGATGTGGCCAATGACGAGGCCTATGACCTTGGGCAAGGGGCGGGGTTTTATGTCAACGCCACCCAAGATCCCTGGGCGCCGCATTTCCGCATGTGGGATTACCTGGCTGATGAACTGCCCGCGCTTCTGGGCCGCGAATTCGCCCTCGACATGGACCGGCAGGCGATCACCGGGCATTCCATGGGCGGGCACGGCGCGCTGACGCTGGCGATGTCGCTGCCGGGCCGGTTCCGCTCGGTCTCGGCCTTTTCGCCGATCTGCAACCCGACGGGCGGCGATTGGGGCCGCAAGCAGTTCGCCGCCTATCTCGGGGCGGACGAGGCCGCATGGGCCGCCCACGATGCCAGCCTTCTGATGGCAGAGCGCGGCTTTGACGGGCCGGTTCTGGTGGATACCGGCACCTCCGATCAGTTCCTTGAGCTCTTGCGCCCCGAAACGCTGGCCGCAGCCATGACCGCACAGCGGCAGGAGGGCACGTTCCGCATGCAAAAGGGCTATGATCACAGCTATTTCTTCATCTCCACCTTCATGGAAGATCACGTCACCTTCCATGCCGAGGCGCTCTATGCGGAGTAAGTCATGAGCCATTACGACCTGATCATCATCGGCTCCGGTCCCGCCGGGCGCGCGGCGGCCATTCAGGCCGGCAAGCTCAAGCGGCGGGTGCTGGTGATCGACAAGAAGGACAAGCTGGGCGGCGTGTCGGTGCATACCGGCACGATCCCCTCCAAGACCCTGCGCGAGACGGTGCTCAACCTCTCGGGCTGGCGCGAGCGCAGCTTCTACGGCCGCTCCTACCGGGTGAAGGAGGACATCGAGGCGCAG
>NZ_JAVJUC010000042.1:0-219728 GCF_040219995.1 Roseovarius sp.
CCCCCCTTGTGGCCCCCCTGGGCGGCTTGGGGGTGGGTTTCCCCCCCCCCCTACCCAATTGGTGGCCTGGTGGGGTGGGTAAAACCCCCACCCCGATCTCATGCCGCGTCTGCCGCCATCTTCTCGGCCTTGGCGATCACGTCGTCGATGCCGCCGACCATGTAGAACGCACCTTCCGGCAGGTGATCGTATTCACCCGCGACCACGGCCTTGAACGACTTGATGGTCTCTTCCAGCGGCACCTGGATGCCGTCGGAGCCGGTGAACACCTTGGCCACGTCGAAGGGTTGGCTAAGGAAACGCTGGATTTTCCGGGCACGCGCCACGGTCAGCTTGTCCTCTTCGCTGAGTTCATCCATGCCGAGAATGGCGATGATGTCCTGAAGCGACTTGTAGCGCTGCAGGATCCCCTGCACGTCACGCGCCACGGCGTAATGCTCTTCGCCCACGATCTGCGGGTCCATCAGGCGCGAGTTCGAGTCGAGCGGGTCCACGGCGGGGTAGATGCCAAGCTCGGAAATCGCACGGCTGAGAACGGTCGTGGCGTCGAGGTGCGCGAAGGTCGTGGCCGGCGCCGGGTCGGTCAGGTCGTCCGCAGGCACATAGACTGCCTGAATCGAGGTGATCGAGCCCTGCTTGGTCGAGGTGATGCGTTCCTGCATCGCGCCCATGTCGGTGGCCAGCGTCGGCTGATAACCCACGGCCGAAGGAATACGACCCAGAAGCGCCGACACCTCGGAGCCCGCCTGCGTGAAGCGGAAGATGTTGTCGACGAAGAACAGCACGTCCGAACCGGACTGGTCGCGGAACTGCTCGGCCAGCGTCAGGCCGGTCAGCGCGACACGCGCACGCGCGCCCGGAGGCTCGTTCATCTGACCGTAGACCAGCGCAACCTGGCTCTCTTCCAGATTGTCGGGCTTGATCACGTTCGATTCGATCATCTCGTGATAGAGGTCGTTGCCCTCACGCGTCCGCTCGCCGACACCGGCGAAGACCGAATAGCCCGAGTGCACCTTGGCGATGTTGTTGATCAGTTCCATGATCAGAACCGTCTTGCCCACACCGGCACCGCCGAAGAGGCCGATCTTGCCGCCCTTGGCATAAGGGGCCAGCAGGTCCACCACCTTGATGCCGGTCTCGAGGATCTCGGAGGCGGTCGACTGCTCCGCGAATTCGGGCGCGGGCTGGTGAATGGCGCGATACTCGCTTGCCTTGATCGGCGCGCCCTCGTCCACCGGCTCGCCGATGACGTTGAGGATACGGCCCAGGGTGGCGTTGCCGACCGGGATCGAGATCGGCGAGCCGCTGTCTTTCACGTCCTGACCACGAACGAGACCTTCGGTCGCGTCCATCGCGATGGTGCGCACGGTGTTCTCACCCAGATGCTGCGCCACTTCGAGCACCAGCTTCTTGCCGTTATTGTCGGTTTCCAGCGCGTTCAGAATGGCTGGCAGATCGCCGTCAAAGTGAACGTCCACAACGGCGCCAATGACCTGCGTCACTTTGCCTTTTGCATTTGCCATGTTTCGTCTCCGGTTTGTCTTACAGCGCTTCCGCGCCGGAAATGATTTCAATCAGCTCGTTGGTGATCACGGCCTGACGCGAGCGGTTGTATTCGATGGTCAGCTTGTCGATCATCTCGCCCGCGTTGCGGGTGGCGTTGTCCATCGCGGACATCCGTGCCCCCTGTTCCGAGGCCCCGTTTTCCAACAGCGCGCTGAAGATCTGCGTCGCCACGCCGCGCGGCAGAAGATCGGCGAGGATCGCCGTCTCGTCCGGCTCGTAGTCGTAGAACGTTTCGGTATCGGCCTCGTCCAGATCGCCCACATCGGCAGGGATGATCTGCTGCTTGGTCGGGATTTGCGTCACCACGTTCTCGAACTGCGAGTAGAAGATCTTGGCCACGTCGAACTCTCCGGCGTCGAACCGGTTGAGCACGTTGGCCGCGACCGCCTGCGCATCGGCATAGCCCACGCGCTTGACCTCCGTGAGATCGACGTGATCCACGAAATACTGGCCATAGTCGCGCCGCATCGCATCGCGGCCCTTCTTGCCGACGGTGATGATCTTCACGGTCTTGCCCTTGGCGAGCAAGTCCGCCGCCTCGGCCTTGGCCAGCTTGGCGATATTGGCGTTGAAGCCACCGCACAACCCACGCTCGGCGGTCATCACCACCAGAAGATGCACCTTGTCCTCGCCCGTCCCGGCCAGAAGCCGCGGCGCGTTCTCGGCGTCACCCACCGAGGCCGCGAGTTTCTTCATAACCGCGTTGAAGCGTTCGGTGTAAGGCCGCGACATTTCCGCGGCCTCCTGAGCACGGCGAAGCTTCGCCGCGGCGACCATCTGCATGGCCTTCGTGATCTTGCGGGTCGATTTGACCGACGAGATCCGGTTTTTCAGGTCCTTGAGATTCGGCATTGCCTTATCTCCCCCTTACGCGAAGTCAGCGGCGAATTCGTCCAGCGCGGCCTTGATCTTGTCCTCGGCCTCACCCTTGATCTTGGGATCTTCCGTCGTGATGTGATCCAGCAGATCCTGATGCTTGCCGCGCAGGTGCTTGAGCAGGCCCTGCTCGTAGCGGCCCACATCGCCAACCTTGATCTTGTCCAGATAGCCCTTGGTGCCGGCATAGATCACGCATACGATCTCGGCGTTGGTGAGCGGCGAATACTGCGCCTGCTTCATCAACTCGGTCAGACGTGCACCACGGTTCAGCAACTGCTGCGTCGCCGCATCGAGGTCAGAGCCGAACTGCGCGAAGGCCGCCATTTCGCGATACTGCGCAAGCTCCAGCTTCACCGGACCGGCAACCGATTTCATCGCGTTGGTCTGCGCCGACGAGCCCACACGAGACACCGACAGACCGGTGTTCACGGCGGGGCGGATGCCCTGATAGAACAGTTCGGTTTCAAGGAAGATCTGACCGTCGGTGATCGAGATCACGTTGGTCGGAATAAAGGCCGACACGTCACCGCCCTGGGTTTCGATGATCGGCAGCGCCGTCAGCGAGCCCGAGCCATTGTCCTCGTTGAGCTTTGCCGAGCGCTCCAGCAGGCGGGAGTGGAGATAGAACACATCACCGGGATAGGCTTCGCGGCCGGGCGGACGACGCAGCAGCAGCGACATCTGGCGATAGGCCACGGCCTGCTTGGAGAGGTCATCATAGACGATCAGCGCGTGACGGCCATTGTCGCGGAAATGCTCGGCCATGGCGGTCGCCGAATAGGGCGCGAGGAACTGCATCGGCGCGGGGTCGGATGCGGTGGCGGCCACGACGATGGAATATTCAATCGCGCCGCTCTCTTCTAGCTTTTTCACCAGCTGCGCCACGGTCGAACGCTTCTGGCCCACGGCCACGTAGACGCAATAGAGCTTCTTGCTCTCGTCGTCGCCTGCGGCCTCGTTATAGATCTTCTGGTTCAGGATCGCGTCGAGCGCCACGGCGGTCTTGCCGGTCTGACGGTCGCCAATGATCAGCTCGCGCTGGCCACGGCCGATCGGGATCATCGCGTCCACCGACTTGAGGCCGGTCGCCATCGGCTCGTGCACCGATTTACGCGGGATGATGCCGGGGGCCTTCACATCGGCCAGACCCCGGGTTTTCGTCTTGATCGGGCCCTTGCCGTCGAGCGGGTTGCCGAGACCGTCCACGACGCGACCCAGCAGTTCGTCGCCGATCGGCACGTCCACGATGGACTTGGTGCGCTTGACGGTGTCGCCTTCCTTGATGTCACGGTCGGAGCCGAAGATCACGACGCCGACATTGTCGGCCTCGAGGTTGAGCGCCATGCCCATGATCGAGCCCGGAAACTCGACAAGTTCACCGGCCTGGACATTGTCCAGCCCGTGAACCCGCGCGATACCGTCACCCACGGACAGAACCCGACCGATCTCGGCAACTTCGGCCTCCTGGCCGAAATTCTTGATCTGGTCCTTCAGGATCGCAGAAATCTCTGCTGCTTGGATACCCATTTATCCGACCTCTTTCATTGCATTCTGGAGGGAATCGAGCCGCGAGCGGATCGAGGTGTCGATCATCTTCGAGCCCACTTTGACAACAAGACCGCCGATGAGGCTTTCATCAACGGTCGCATTCAGTTTCACATCGCGGCCGATCTGGGCCTTGAGGGTTTTCGCCAGCTTGTCGGACTGTGCCTTGGTCAGTGCCTTGGCGCTGGTCACTTCGGCCTTCACCTCGCCCTTGTCCTCGGCAATCATCTCGTCAAGCTGTGCGATCAGTTGCGGCACCACGAAGAGGCGGCGCTTGGCGGCCATGACGGCCAGACCGTTGCGCAGTTCGGGGACCAGCCCCATCTTGTCGGCAATCGCGGCAATCGCCTTGCCCTGCTCGTCACGGCTCAGCACCGGAGAGGCAATGACGTCGCGCAGATCGACGCTTTCGCCAAGTGCTGCGGACAGGTCATTGAGGTTTTCTTCGAGCTTGGCCAGCGATTTGGCCTCTTTCGCAAGCTCGAAGATCGCAGTGGCATAGCGCGCGGCAATGCCGGAAGAAATCGAAGCTGGTTCGGACACGTCCACCCTTCCGATAATCTGGCCCCGGTTGAGCAGCTGTGACGGCGGGTCACATCCGGGGGCGTTGGCATACGATGAAACTTGCGAAACATCGAAATTCGGCTGGGGTGTAGCAGAGCCTTCCGTGTCGGGCAAGCCGCTTGAAATCAATTGTATACTATAGAATACCGCATGCTTTCAAAGGCTTACCCCAAGTGCGACCGAATGCGCGCTTTTTACCCTGCAAAAAACATCACATTTTCTTACGAATTTGCGATTCCCGCACCTCGGACCCTGCCCAAACCCCCGGCAGACGTTTGCGCTATCAGCGCGAGAGGGGCGAAAACCGCCCCGCTCTCTGGTGTCACGACCGCTTGAGCAGCGCCAGCAACTGCTGCGACGGCAGGCCGTCCTGCGCCGCCCCCACCGACCGCTGAAAGGCGCGGATCGCGGCCACGGTATTGGGCCCGACGAGGCCGTCGATCTTCTCCACCGCAAAGCCCTTGCGCTTGAGCCGTCGCTGCATCTCCTTGCGCTCATCGAATGTCAGCGGGTCATAGCCGCGCGGCCAGCTGGCCTGTATCTCCGGCCCGCCCGCGATCCGGTCCGACAGGTGCCCGACGCCCAAAGCATAGGCATCGGCGTTGTTGTAGCGCTTGATCACGTCGAAATTGGCAAACACCATGAAGGACGCGCCCGACGGCCCCGCCGGTTGCAGGATGCGCGCCGAGCCGTAATCGCGCACCGGCCGCCCGTCGATCCCGACGACACCGCGCGCCGCCCAGTCCGAGGGCATGCGGCTGGTGCTGCCGAAGGACGCGCCGCGCGGCACTCGCACCTCCATGCCCCAGGGCATGCCCTTGCGCCAGCCGAACCGCTTGAGATAGGCGGCGGTCGAGGCCAGCGCGTCGGTCGGATCGTCCGACCACACGTCGCGTTTGCCATCGCCGGTGAAATCCACCGCATAGGCCTCATACGAGGTGGGCATGAACTGCGTGTGCCCCATTGCCCCGGCCCAGGAGCCTTTCATCCGGTCAGGCGTGACGTCGCCCGATTGCAGAATTTTCAGCGCCGCGATCAGTTGCTTCTCGAAGAACGCCCCGCGCCGCCCGTCATAGGCCAATGTCGCCATCGAGCCGATCAGCGGCAGATCACCCAACCGCTCGCCATAGGTGCTCTCCATCCCCCAGACCGCCGTCACGACCTCTTTCTCGACGCCGTAATGCGCCTCGATCCGCTCCAGCGTGCGGCGATGCTGGCGCAGGGCGCGCTGCCCGTTCTCGACCCGCACGGGCGACACGGCACTGTCGAGATAATCCCAGATCTCGCGCTTGAATTCCGATTGGTTGCGGTCCTTGGCCACCACTTCGGGATCGTAACGCACGCCACGAAAGGCCCGGTCAAACACCTGCCTGCTGATCCCTTGTGCAGCGGCCCGCCCCCGGAACCCGGCGATCCAGCGGTCAAAGCCGGAATTAGAGGTGACCGGCGTAGCGCGCAGCCCCTCGGGGCGCAGTTGCGGGCGCAGCACGCGCACCGGCACATCGTTCACAACCACCGCCGCCGCCGTGATCAGCCCCGACCCGGGCCGCAATTGCGGGCGCAGCGATTCCTCTACTGCACCTGCGGCCCATGACGGGCCGATCCCGGTCAAAAGGGCTGAGAGCCCCAACATCACTGCTCGCATCACCTGCCCCTTATTGCGTGGCTATTTATCCCGGATGATACCCCGATTGTTTCCGAATCGAAAGCAATCTGACGCGCGCCTGCGGTGTCTTGCCGATCCGATCCGCCGCGACGGGGCGCGCCACAGGCAGGCTAGGCGCGCGCCGCCCTCTCGCGGAACGCCGTGATCATCTCCTGCGGGTCGCGGTCGGCGTCGATGGCGAGGCGGCGCAGCCCGAAATGCACATGCGCCATATCCTGATAATACCGCGTATAGGCGTAATTCGTCGCCGCCCCGGCGGCTGCGCCCAGCACCGGTACGGTCTGCGCCGCCAGCTTCTGCCCCAGAACCGCCGCCAGACGCGGGGCGACCCGCGCGATCAGCGCGCGCATCGCGGCCCCGGTCAGCGTCACCCGCGTGCCGATAAAACCCAGATTGGCCCCGTCATCCTCCGACAACGGCCCCGCTGCCCCGAACACCTCGATGGAATCGAAGCGCACAGCGGGCTCTGACGGATCAAAGCCGTGCTCGCTCGCGACGTCCTGAATCGCGCGCAACAGGATGGTCGTGGTCGCGGGCAATTCCGCCAGCGCCGTCGGCAGCCCGCCGAACCCGCCCGCGGCCCCCATCACCGTGGTCAGCGCCCGTACCCGCCAGGCGGGCCCGTCGCCCACAACCTCGCGCGAGCGATGCGCGGCCTCGGCGGCATGGCGCAGCGCGTCTTCGGTGGCGGAATTGAGCCGCATCCGCGCGGCCGGTGGCAGTCGGTCCAAGAGCCCCTCGGCCTGCCCGCCGATGAGGTTGAGCACATCCATCGCGGCATTGCCCGCCTGCGCGTTGCGCCGAACAAGCGCATCAAGCCGCGCCTCTGTCGTGGTCTCGTCGATCGGTCGGCCCAGAAGTTCCATCGCCCCGCCCTGTCAGATGTCTCACCGGATCAAGCTGCGCATGGCCTGCGGAAAAATCAAGCGGCGCGCGTCACCTCTCCGCGCACACCCTCCCACGCGCCGGGCTGCAAGGCCAGCCCAAGCACGCGCTCGGGATTGGTGGGCGGCGGCATCATGACACCCTGCAGCAGGGCAAAGCCGAAGCGCCCGTAATAGGGCGCATCCCCCACCAGCATCACGCGCAGCCAGCCCGCCGCCCGCGCCCGCTCCACGCTATCGCGAATAAGCCACGCACCCAGCCCCTCGCCCTGATGGGTGGGATGCACCGCCACGGGGCCCAGCAGGAGGGCGCGCTCTGGCCCCACACACACCGGCCAATAGCGGATCGCCCCCGCCACGATCCCGTCCTCGCGCGCCACAAGGCACAGATCAGCGACCGGCGGCACCCCGTCACGCAGCCGGTAGGACGAGAGTGCCTCACGCCCCGGCGCAAAACACAGGTCATAGAGCGCCTCGACCTCCCAATGATCCTCTGGCCCCTCGGGCCGCACATCCAACATGGCGCGCCATACCTTCGCGAATATCGACTGGCAAAGCGCGTAGCACGGCGTTACGGCTGGCACAAACCGGATCACCCCGAGAGGAAAGACGCGATGTTCTACAAACCCGAGGATGGCCACGGCCTGCCGCATAATCCCTTCAACGCGATCGTCACCCCCCGGCCCATCGGCTGGATTTCGACCCGCGATGCACAAGGCCATGACAACCTCGCACCCTACTCGTTCTTCAACGCGGTGGCCTATGTGCCGCCGCAGGTGATGTTCGCCTCGACCTCGGCCAAGCCCGACCGCGACGGCACCAAGGACAGCGTCGCCAATATCCGCGACACCGGCGTGTTCTGCGTCAATATCGTCAGCGAGGCACTGCGCGACGCGATGAACCAGACCTCCGGGCCATGGGGCCGCGAGGTCGACGAGTTCACCGATGCCGGGCTGGAGAAAGCCGCCTGCGAAACGGTGGACTGCGCCCGCGTGGCCGCGAGCCCCGCCAACCTCGAATGCAAGCTCACACAGATCGTGCAATTGCCAGGCGAGGCGAATTTCGTGGTCTTCGGCGAGGTCACCGGCGTGCATATGCGCGATGACTGCATGGTCGATGGTCTCTTTGACGTCACCCGCTTCACCCCGCTGACCCGGCTGGGCTATCAGGACTACTCGGTGATCCGCGAGACCTTCAGCCTGAAACGCCCGGAATAGCACGCAGAAGCGGCGTGCAAGCCGCATACCCCCGCTGTGCAAAGCGCGGTTCAAGGCCTTTGCAAAGGCCTTGCCGCCCTTGGCGGACGGATGGAGATCGGATCGGGGACGACGCGATTGGCAGCGGTTGCACCAGAGGACCGCGACACCGCGCAAAAACCTCTCAGCCGGTGCCTGCCATTGCAAGATTGTGCGCAGCCGTTCGTATTGCGGGCTCAGGTCGGGCGCGTCATCGGCGCTTGGGTGGTGGTCCGCATGTCACGCACCGGAATCCCTCGAAAAACCTCCCTATTCACAGCCCGTCCGTTTGCGCATATGTCACCCGCATGATCCGTCTCGCCCTCATCATGCTCCTCACCCTCGCCCCCGCCCTCGCGCGGGCCGATTGCGTCGTGCTGCTGCATGGGCTGGCGCGCAGCGACGCCTCGTTCCTCGTGATGCAGGAGGTGCTCGAGGCGCAGGGCTATGACGTCTTCTCCCCCGATTACCCCTCGACCGAAGAGGATATCGCGGAACTGGCCGAGGAAACCCTGCCCTTCGCGGTGCGTGTCTGCGGCGAGACGCGGATCCACTTCGTCACCCATTCCATGGGCGGTATCCTGCTGCGGGTCTGGCTGGCCGAAAACCGGCCCGAGACCATGGGCCGCGTTGTCATGCTCGCCCCGCCCAATCACGGCAGCGAACTGGTGGACGAGCTGGGCGGGCTGGAGCTGTTCAAATGGCTCAACGGCCCTGCGGGGATGCAGCTTCAGACCGGGCCGGGCGGCGTGCCCGAAAACCTGCCGCCGGTGGATTTCGAACTGGGCGTGATCGCGGGCACCCGCTCGCTCAACCCCTATTACTCGTCGCTGATCGAGGGGCCCGACGATGGTAAGGTTTCGGTCGCCTCGACAAGGGTGGACGGCATGGCCGATCACCTCACCCTGCCGGTGACGCATACTTTCCTGATGAACAACCCGCTGGTTATCGCGCAGGTCGAGGAATTTCTCGAGCATGGCCGGTTCGATCACGACCTGACGCTCGGCGATGTGCTTTTCGGGCGGCGCGGCGGATGAGCGCGGCCCTTACCCTGCAGGGCGCGCAGGTGCTCTGGCCCGACGGGCCGGAGATGCGCGACCTGCACCTCGCCGATGGCCGTGTCACCGACGCGCCCGCGGACCGCAGCGTGGACCTGTCGGGCTACATGATCCTGCCCGGCATCGTCGACATCCACGGCGACGGGTTCGAACGTCACCTCGCCCCCCGGCGCGGCGCGATGAAGGACGTGGATCAGGGCCTCATCGCCACCGAGGCGGAACTGGCCGCCAACGGTATCACCACCGCCACCCTGGCACAGTTCTACAGCTGGGAAGGCGGCATGCGCGGCCCCGAGTTTGCCGAGAAGGTGTTTGCCGAGCTCGCCACCATCCGCCCGCAGGTGGACACCGATCTTCTGGTGCAACTGCGCTTCGAGATCCCGATGCTCGACGATTACGCCGCCGTCGAGGAGATGATCGCCCGCCACGCCATCCCCTACGTGGTGTTCAACGATCACCTCCCGCATGAGGAACTGGCCAAGGGCAAACGCCCGCCCCGCCTGACCGGGCAGGCCCTGCGCATCGGGCGCAACCCCGAAAAGCACCTCGCCTTCATGCAAGACCTGCATGCCCGGATGCCCGAAGTGGAAACCGCCCTCGACGCGCTCAGCGCGCGGCTCATCGCGGCGGGCGTGCGCCTTGGCAGCCATGACGAGGCGACCGGGGTCGCGCGCGCGAGAAACCGCGCACGTGGCATCCGTATCGCGGAATTCCCCGAAACGCTGGCCGCCGCCGAGGCCGCCCGCGCAGGCGGCGACAGCATCATCATGGGCGCGCCCAACCTGGTGCGCGGCGGCTCGCACAAGGGCAATGCAAGCGCGCTGGAAATGGCCGCCATGGGCCTCATCGACGCGCTCGCCTCGGATTACCACTACCCGTCGCTGAAGCGCGCAGCGTTCCTGCTGGCCGATGGCGGGGTCTGCGACCTGGCCTCCGCCTGGCGGCTGATCTCGCTCGGCCCGGCGCGCATTCTGGGCCTCGGGGATCGCGGCGAATTGCGCCCCGGACTGCGCGCCGACCTCACGGTGATCGACCCGGCAAGCCGCCGCATCATGGCCACCATGGCAGGCGGGCGGATCAGCTACATGAACGGCGCCGTGGCGGCGCGATTCATGGCGCTGTGACTTGGGCCTGAAGGGGACATCCGATGGATGCACCCTGCGCGAAACGCGGCCCAACGGGCCGCCGCGCATCGCCGTGCCGCCCCCCGGCGCGGCGATTTGGCTGCAACCTGTTCTGCGCTCTGATGTTTTTCGGACTTGGCTGATATAAAGCACTGCCAAACTGATTTCGGATCGCCACACCGCGGCACGACGATGCGCGGCTTAGTCTAACCTCCGCTTCAGGCCAATCGCCCCACCCCCTCTGGACAACCTTCCGCAGGCAGGGTCTACATCCCCGCATGACAGACCCGATATACGCCATACCCGATATCCACGGTCAGGACGCGCTGCTCGACGCCGCCCTCGATCTCGTCACGCAGGACGGCGGGGCGCAGGCCCGCATTGTGTTTCTCGGCGATCTCGTGGATCGCGGCCCGGACAGCCGCGCCGTGATCGACCGGCTGATGCAGGGCCAGGCCGAGGGCCGCCCCTGGAGCGTGCTCAAAGGCAACCACGACCAGCTTTTCCTCGATTTCCTCGACACCGGCCAGATCCGCTCGCCACAGGTCCGCTCCGGCCTCACATGGCTCAATCCGCGACTTGGCGGCGCGGCGACGCTGGCCTCTTACGGCATCAGCGCCACCGAGGACGCCCCCGCATGGGACGCCGCCCGCGCCGCCGTGCCACAATCGCATCGCGACTGGCTGGCCAGGCTGCCACTCTACAAGGAGGCAGGCGCGTTGCTCTTCGTCCACGCAGGCATCCGCCCCGGCCTGCCCCTCGCGGAACAGAGCGCCACCGACCTGATGTGGATCCGCGACGGTTTTCTCGATCACGACGCGCCCCACCCCTGGCTTGTCGTGCACGGCCACACCGCGCTCGACCGGCCACAGCATTTCGGCAACCGCATCGACCTCGACGGTGGCGCGGGCCAAGGCCGCCAACTCTGGCCCGCCGTGTTCGACGGCCCCACCTGCCACCTGCTCACCGACACCGGACGGCAACCGCTCACGCCCACCGGATGAAGAACGAACAGCACGGCCACCCTCCGAATTTCACAAAACTCCGCCCTGACACCACGTCCGCGTTGCCTTTTGCCCTGCCCCGCCGCTAGGCTCGGCCCAACGCAAACCCCGGGTGGAGGATGACCCATGACCGATATCGTTATTCTGGATGGCTGCCGAACGGCCATTGGCACATTCGGCGGGGCCCTTGCGGGCACACCGCCCACCACCCTCGGGGCCACCGTCGCCCGCGAGGCGCTGGCCCGTTCGGGCGTCGAGGGCGGCCAGATCGGCCATGTGGTCTTTGGCCATGTCATCAACACCGAACCGCGCGACATGTATGTCAGCCGCGTCGCCGCCATCGACGCAGGCATCCCCGACACGGCCCCCGCGATGAACGTCAACCGCCTCTGCGGCTCGGGCGCACAGGCCATCGTGTCGGTCATCCAATCGCTGATGCTGGGCGATGCCGAGTTCGGCCTTGCGGGCGGGGCCGAGAACATGAGCCGCTCGCCCTTCATCATTCCCGATCAACGCTGGGGGGCCAAGATGGGCGACGTGAAGACGCTCGACATGATGCTGGGCGCGCTCAACTGTCCGTTCGGCACCGGCCATATGGGCGTCACCGCCGAGAATGTCGCGGCCGAGCATGACATCAGCCGCACCGATCAGGATGCCTTCGCGCTTGAGAGCCAGCGCCGCGCCGCAGAGGCAATCGCCGAAGGCCGCTTCAAATCGCAGATCGTGCCGGTCGAGGTGCGCGTGAAACGCGATATGGTGGCGTTCGACACCGACGAGCACCCCAAACCCACCACCGCCGAGGCCCTCGCCGGTCTGCGCACGGTGTTCCAGAAAGACGGCACCATCACCGCCGGCAATGCCAGCGGCATCAATGACGGCGCCGCCGCCCTCGTGCTCGCCCGGTCCGAGGCGGCAGAGGCCGCAGGCCTCAAGCCGCGCGCACGTGTTCTGGGCTATGCCCATGCCGGGGTGCGCCCCGAGGTGATGGGCATCGGCCCCATCCCCGCCGTCGAGAGCCTGCTCGCGAAAACCGGGCTCAGCGTGGCCGATTTCGATGTGGTGGAATCGAACGAGGCCTTTGCCGCGCAGGCTCTGGCGGTCAACAAGGGGCTCGGTCTCGACCCGGGCCGCGTCAATCCCAATGGCGGGGCCATCGCGCTCGGTCATCCGGTCGGCGCAACCGGGGCCATCCTCACGGTCAAGGCGCTTTACGAGCTGGAGCGGACCGGCGGTAAGCGCGCGCTGATCACCATGTGCATCGGCGGCGGTCAGGGCATCGCATTGGCGATCGAGGCGCTCTGAGCACATAATTCACAGGCTTTAACCGCTTGTTCACGACGATGCCGGAGTGTGATCGGATTACATTCCGGCACGGCGGAGGATGGGCATGAGCCTTGCCAACAAGCTGGCAGAAGAGCGGCGCGCGCGTCTGGCCGCCGAACGTCTGCTGGAACAGAAACAGGCGGAATTGCACGCCGCCAACCGCAAACTGGGCAAGCATGCGCGCGCCCTCTCGCACGAGATACACGAGACCCGCGCCGAGGTGAAGACCGTCCGCGACGAAAACCTGCGCGTCAAATCGGACCTCTGCGAAGCGCATCAAAAGGTCGAGATCGCGGAACGCCGCCTCTGGCATTCCATCGCCACCATTCAGGACGGCTTTGCCTTTTTCGATGCCGACAGCCACATGATCGCGGCCAATCATGCCTGGCTCGCGGTTTTCGACGGGCTGGAGGCGGTGCAGCCCGGCATCAGCTATGTCGAGATCCTGCAATTCATCACCGAAGAGGGGATCGTCAACATCGGCGCGCACGCCCCGCATGTCTGGCGCGAACACATGCTCGACCGCTGGCAACAGGCCACGCCCGAGCCCGAGGTGATCCGCCTGTGGAACGGCCACTATATCAAGCTGATCGATCAGCGCGGCCCCGATGGCGATGTCGTCAGCCTCGCGCTCAACATCACCGACACGATCCGCTACGAGACGGAGCTGAAAGAGGCCCGCCGCCGCGCCGAGAGCGCCAATCGCGCCAAGTCCACCTTCCTCGCCAACATGAGCCATGAGATCCGCACCCCGATGAACGGCGTCGTCGGCATGGCCGATCTGCTCATGGACAGCGACCTGACCGAGGAACAGCGCCTCTATGCGTCCACCATCAAGCACTCCGGCGAGGCGCTGCTCGTCATCATCAACGACGTGCTGGATTACTCCAAGATCGAGGCCGAGAAACTGGTCCTCCACACGGCCCCTTTCGACCTCGAACGCTGCATCCACGAGCTTGTGACGCTGATGCAGGCCAATGCCCGCGACAAGGGGCTCGATCTGCTGGTCGATTACGACCTGTTCCTGCCGACGCGCTTCATCGGCGATCCGGGCCGTATCCGGCAGATCCTGACCAACCTTCTGGGCAACGCCATCAAGTTCACCGAGACGGGCCATGTGCTGATCCGTGTGACCGGCGTGCCCCCCGCCGCGGACGAGGCGGCGATGATCCATGTCAGCATCGAGGATACCGGCATCGGCATCCCGCCCGACAAGGTCGACCACATCTTCGGTGAGTTCAATCAGGTCGAGGATGACCGCAATCGCAAGTTCGAGGGCACCGGCCTCGGCCTCGCGATCTCGCAAAAGCTGATCAGGATGATGCAGGGCGACATCTGGGTCGACTCGACCCCCGGAGAGGGATCGAGTTTCGGCATCTCCCTCACCCTGCCCGTCGCCGCCTCCGAAGACGTGGCAGACCCGGTCCTGCCCAAATCTGGGGGCCGCGCCCTGATCGTCGAACCGCAGGCGGCAAGCCGGGACATTCTGGAAAGTCAACTCGCCGCGCTCGGCCTCACCGTCGTCACCTGCGCCAGCGGGGCCGAGGCCCTGACACTGGCCCGCCCCGATATCGACATCGTGCTATGCGATCACAACATGGCGCAGATGGACGGGCTCGAACTCGCCGAGGCGCTGCGCGAGGCGGGTCACACCATGCCCATCGTCCTGCTCAGCCAGAACACCGGCTATGCCGAACAGGATCCGGCCCGTGCCCATGTCCAGGCGGTGCTGCAAAAACCGGCACCCCGCCGCGCCCTGATCGACACGCTCGCCGCCGTGCTGCCCCCCGGCGACAAGGCTCCCGAGGCCGCCCGCACCATGCGGGTGCTCGCGGCAGAGGATAACAAGACCAACCGGCTGGTATTTTCAAAGATGCTCACCGGCCTCGATATCGATCTGAAATTCGCCGAGAACGGGCGCGAAGCGGTGGATTTTTACCACGCGTTCCAGCCGGATGTGATCTTCATGGATATCTCCATGCCCGAGATGGACGGCAAGGAGGCCACCCGCACCATCCGCGAGGCCGAAGACCCCAGCGCGCATGTGCCCATCGTCGCGATGACCGCCCACGCAATGCAGGGCGACGAGGCGGACATTCTGGCCGCCGGGCTGGATCACTACCTGACCAAGCCGCTGCGCAAGACCGATATCATCGCACAGATCATCGCCGCCTGCCCACCCGACGCCCGCGCGCCACAGCCAGCGGCGACAACGGCTCAGGCCGGATAGTCGCGCAAAAACACCATGCTGTCGCCTTCCGACATCTCGGCATTGTAGCGATAGCAGCCAGTGTCGAAATCCTTGAGCGCCGCCGGGTCGGTCAGACGGTGCTGAATCACGAACCGCGCCATCGCGCCCCGCGCCTTCTTGGCGTAAAAGCTCACGATCTTGGGCGTGCCCACCTTTTCCTCCATAAACACCGGCGTAATCACCCGCAGATCGAGCGCCGCACGGTCCACCGCGCCGAAATATTCTTGGCTCGCGCAGTTCACCAGCGTCTCAGTGCCGATCTCGCGCGCCTGCGCATTCAGCGCCTTGGAAATCCGGTCGCCCCAATAGTCGTAGAGCGTGCGGCCCCGGTCGGTCGCCAGCCGGCTGCCCATTTCCAGCCGGTACGGCTCGATCGCATCAAGCGGGCGCAACAGCCCGTAAAGCCCCGACAGGATGCGGAAATGATCCTGCGCCCAGGCCATCTCCTCCGCGTCCAATGATCCCGCCTCCAGCCCCTGATAGGTGTCGCCCGCAAAGGCCAGCGCGGCGGGCTTTTCCTCCATCGTGCCAAAATCCGCAAAGCGGTCGGCATTGAGCCGGGCAAGGTTCTCGCTGATCTTCATCAGCTTTTGCAGATCGCCCACATCGAGGCCACGCGCCACCTGCGCCAGATCCTCCGCCTCGGTGCGGAAGGCGGGCCGCGTCGGGGTGACTCCCTCAACCGGGCTCATATCCATCTTCTTGGCGGGCGAGACGACAACCAGCATGCGCAAACTTCCTCTGTGACACCGTTCGAACTGACTTAGTCCGCCATGCGCAGAACGTCCAGAAAGGCCGGGCCGAAACGTTCGGCGTATTTCTCACCGATCAGCCGGGCCATCGCATCACTGTCGCGCGGGCGCTGGCTCGCCACCCGCGCCAGCAGCGAGGCCGAACAACTCAACGGCTTGTCGATGCCCTCTGGCCCGCGCGAGAGCCGCGCCTGCGCCTCGATCAGCTGGTCATAGACCTCGCCCGCCGCGCGGCCCGCCAGCTTGCGCCGTGTGGGGTGAACCTCCTCCACCGCTCCGTTGATCACCTCCAGGAAATCCGCGCCATAGCGGTCCAGCTTGGTGGCCCCCACGCCGCCGACCCGCGCCATCGCATCCAGATTGGCGGGGCGCGTCTCGGCCATCTCGATCAGCGTGCGGTCGTTGAAGACGATATAGGCAGGCACCCCCGCCGCCTCGGCCAGCGCGCGCCGCTTGGCCTTGAGCGCCGACAGAAGCGGCGCGTCCTCCTCCGACACCAGTGCCCGGGCGGCAGGGCGCGGCGCGCGCTGCACCACCTCGCGGCGCAGGCGGATCGGGGTTTCGGCGCGCAGGATCGGGCGGGCGGCCTCGGTCATCACCAATGCACCATGCCGTTCGGGATCGGGGCGCACCAGATCATGCCCCATCATCTGCCTAAACACCCCCTGCCAGCCGCGCTTGTCCATGTCGCGGCCCACGCCGAAGGTCGGCAGGTTGTCATGGCCGCGCGCGCGGACTTTCTCGGTCGCATTGCCCATAAGGATGTCGATCAGATGCCCCGCGCCAAACCGTTCCTCGGTCCGCAGGATCGCCGACAGCGCCTTTTGCACCGCCTCGGTCCCGTCGAAGGTCTCGGGCGGCGTCTCGCACAGGTCGCAATTCCCGCATGGCTCTGCCGCCTCGCCGAAATAGCCGAGCAGCGCCACCCTGCGGCATTCCAGCGCCTCGGCCAGACCCAGAAGCGCGTTAAGCCGCCCGTGATCGGCCATCCGCCGTTCCGGCGGGGCCAGCCCCTCGTCGATCTGGGACCGGCGCAGGCGGATATCGTCGGGACCAAAGAGGGTCAGCGTCTCGGCGGGCGCGCCATCGCGCCCCGCGCGGCCGATTTCCTGGTAATAGGCCTCGATGCTCTTGGGTAGGTCGGCATGGGCGACCCAGCGGATATCGGGCTTGTCCACCCCCATGCCAAAGGCCACCGTCGCCACCACGATCAGCCCGTCCTCACTGTTGAACCGATGCTCCACCTGGCGGCGCTGATCGGCCTCCATCCCGCCGTGATAGGCGCAGGCATTGTGCCCCGCCTGCGATAGCGCCTGCGCCAAACTCTCGGTCCTGGCGCGGGTGCCGCAATAGACGATGCCCGATTGCCCCTTGCGCGCCCCGGCAAAGCCCATGATCTGCTGGCGCGGCCCGTCCTTGGCGGCAAAGGCCAGATGGATATTGGGCCGGTCGAACCCGTGCAGGAAGATCTGCGGCGGCTGCCCGTAAAAGAGCTTGTCCACGATCTCTTGCTGCGTCTCGGCATCGGCAGTGGCGGTGAAGGCGGCGAGCGGCACATTGAGCGCGCGCCTGAGTTCCCCGATGCGCAGGTAATCAGGCCGGAAATCATGGCCCCATTGGCTCACGCAATGCGCCTCGTCCACGGCAATCAGGCTGACACCGATGCGCCGCAGCATTGCCAGCGACGATCCCGCCGCCAGTCGCTCCGGCGCGATGTAGAGCAGCTTGAGCCGCCCCGCCTCCAGCGCCGCCCAGACCTCTGCCGTTTCCTCTTCGGTATTGCCCGAGGTCAGCGCCCCCGCCTCGACCCCCGCCGCACGCAGCCCCCGCACCTGATCGCGCATCAGCGCAATCAGCGGCGAGATGACCACTGTCACCCCGTCCCGCAGCAGCGCAGGCAATTGGAAACACAGGGATTTACCGCCCCCCGTGGGCATGATCGCAAGGGTGTTGCACCCGGTGGCGACGGTGTGGACGATCTCTTCCTGTCCGGGCCGAAACGCATCGAACCCGAAGACATCGCGCAAAAGCGTGGCAGCGCTCGGCATGGCAGTCCTGTAAGATTTTATTTATCTGCTCTTACAGTCAGTGTTTCACACCAAGATTCGGTGAACAAGACCCGAGATCAGTAAAACGCTGCCGCATTGTTGATCAGGATGATCCGCAGCGCATAGACCGCCACCAGCACCACCAGAGGGGCCAGGTCGATGCCCGACATCGGCGGCAGAAACTGGCGCACGCGGGAATAGATCGGCTCCAGCAGGCGGTTGAGCCCGTACCAGATCTGCGCCACGAATTGCTGCTGCAGGTTCAGCACCTGGAAATTGATCAGCCAGGACATGATCACATGCGCAAGGATGAAGAACCACACGATGTCGAGCAGCAGCATCAGGATCTGGAAAAGCGATTGCATGGGCAGTGGTCCTCTGGGTCGGAAACGCCTTCCCACCTAAGCAAGGCCGCGCGGAAGCGCAAGCCTGACGCGCGGTCGCAGTTGACGGCCATGCCCGAGGCTGGCAGGCGCGGGCCAAAGGAGACCCGCCCATGTATCCCGTCCTGCGCCTGATCTGGCAACTCTACAAGCATCGCAAATCCTCCGCGCTGCCGGTCACCGGGCTGCATGTGTCGCAGCATTACTGCCTGCCCTGGGATATCGACCTGTGGATGGAACTGAACAACGGGCGCACGCTCACGCTCTATGATCTGGGGCGCATTCCGCTCGCCGGTCGCGTCGGGCTGATCAAGGTGCTGCGCCGCAAGCGTTGGGGCCTGACCATCGCAGGCGCAAGCGTGCGCTATCGCCGCCGCATCCGCATGTTCGAACGGATCGAGATGCGCTCGCGGCTGGTCTGCTGGGACGAGAAATTCCTCTATCTCGAACAATCCATGTGGACGCCCGATGGCCAATGCGCCAACCACATCCTCTACCGCGCGGCGGTGACCGGCAAGGGCGGGATCGTGGCCCCCGCAACCGTCCAGGCCGAACTGGGGCACGACGCCGCCCAGCCATTACACCCCGGCTGGGTCCGCGCCTGGATCGAGGCCGATGCCACGCGCCCCTGGCCCCCGATGCAGGACATCGTGCAGGAATAGCTTGCACCCACGCGCCTGCCGCGCTCATATCCCCCAAAGGTTGAGCGAGGCAGGTATGACCGTTATTTCCAAACGCAAGCGCATCTGGGGCTGGTTCTTTTTCGACTGGGCCAGCCAACCCTACCACACCCTGCTGATCACCTTCATTTTCGGCCCCTACTTCGCCTCCGTCGCCTCCGACCATTTCATGTCCACCGGGCTGAGCGAAGGCGTCGCCGACGCCCGCGCGCAGACCCTCTGGTCCACCGGCCTGACCATCAGCGGCCTGATCATCGGCCTCGGCGCGCCGATCATGGGGGCCTTTGCCGACACCACCGGGCGGCGTCTGCCATGGATCATCGTGTTTTCACTGATGTACGTGACCGGGGCCGCCGCGATCTGGGGGATGACGCCGGACGGCGCGAACCTGTGGTTCGGGCTCATCGCCTTCGGCCTTGGCTTCATCGGCGCGGAATACGCGCTCATCTTCATCAATTCGCAACTGCCCTCGCTCGGCACGCAGGACGAGGTCGGCGCGATCTCCGGTTCGGGCTTTGCCTTCGGCTATGTGGCCGGGGTGGTATCATTGCTGATCATGCTGGCGCTCTTTGTCGAACAGCCCAGCGGCAAGACCCTGATCGGCCTTGACCCGGCCTTCGGACTTGACGCCGCCACACGCGAGGGCACGCGTTTCGTCGGGCCCTTCACGGCGGTCTGGTTCGCGGTCTTCATGATCCCCTATTTCCTATGGGTGCGCGACACCGGGCCTGCGGGCACGGGGCGCGGCATCGGCGATGCGCTCGGGCTGCTGGTCAAGACGGTCAAGGGGCTGCGCCACCGCCTCAGCCTCAGCACCTATCTCGGCTCCTCGATGTTCTACCGCGATGCGCTCAACGGGCTTTATGGCTTCGGTGGCACCTATGCGATCCTCGTGCTCAACTGGTCGATCACCTCGGTCGGCATCTTCGGGATCATCGGTGCGATCTCGGCGGCACTCTTCAGCTGGGTCGGCGGCAGGCTCGATGCACGCTTCGGCCCCAAGCCGGTGATCATCACGGCGATCTGGGGCCTGATCGCGGTCTGCGTCATCGTCGTCGGCATGGACCGTAGCCAGATCTTCGGCATTCCACTGGCAGAGGGCTCCACCCTGCCAGACGCCATCTTCTTCGGCTGCGGCGTGCTGATCGGCGGCCTCGGCGGCACGCTTCAGGCTGCCAGCCGCACGCTCATGGTGCGCCATACCGACCCCGCGACCCCGACCGAGAATTTCGGCCTCTACGGCCTTTCGGGCCGGGCCACGGCGTTTCTTGCCCCGGCCCTGATCGGGCTTGTCACCTCGCTCTCGGGCAGCGCGCGGATCGGCATCTCACCGGTGATTTTCCTTTTCCTGATCGGCCTTGTGCTGCTACGCTGGGTCAAGGCGGAAGGGGACAGGGATCAATGGGCCGGATCGTCGTAACAGCAGCACTTTGTCTGGCCCTCGCGGCCTGCACGCAACCCGAGCCGGAGGCGCAGGCCACCGGCATCGTCTCCAGTCAGAGCATCCCCGCCGCCATGCAGGGCGTACAGGCCAAACAGCTTTTCGGCGCGCAAGGGCAAGGTTCCGAACACGCGCCCGCCGCCTATGGCAGCTATGCCAAGGGCTGCATCGCGGGGGCCGTCGCCCTGCCCGAAACCGGACCCACATGGCAGGCCATGCGCCTCAGCCGCAACCGCAACTGGGGCCACCCCGAGACCATCGACCTGCTGCAAAAACTCTCGCGCAAGGCCGCAGCGCAGCCGGGCTGGAACGGCATCTATGTGGGCGATATCAGCCAGCCGCGCGGCGGGCCGATGCTGTCGGGGCATCGCAGCCACCAGATGGGCCTCGACGCCGATATCTGGCTGCGCCCCGCCGACAACCTCACCCTAAGCCGCACGGCGCGCGAGAATATCTCGTCGATCTCCATGCGCCGGGCCAATGGCGCCTATATCAACGGCAACTGGACCCGCGCGCATCACGAGATCGTCAAGGCCGCCGCGCAAGACCCGCGCACCGCGCGCATCTTCATCTTTCCCGGGGCCAAGACCCAGATGTGCCGCGATGAGACCGGCGACCGCGCATGGCTGCGCAAGGTCCGGCCGTGGTGGGGGCATCACTACCATTTTCACGTCCGGCTGAATTGCCCCGACAACGCGCGCGGCTGCGTGGAGCAGGCCGCGCCGCCACCCGGCGATGGCTGCGCCGAGGCCGAGCAGTGGGTGCGCAACATCCTCAACCCGCCGCCGCCCGACCCCGATGCGCCGCCGCCCAAACCCCGCCGCGAGTTGACGATGGAAGACCTTCCGCGCCAATGCGTGGCCGTGCTGCAAGATCAATAAATCAGCATACTGCGTCGCTTTTTTCGCCCACCACATGATTTTGTTTTGACAACTACGAAATTTGTGGCAGGCTTGGGTCAGGTTCAACAAAGCGAAAGGAGGTGGTCCAGTGTCTATAGAGGTATTGGAGCGAGGTGTCGGAACAGTTCGGGAGGCCGCCGTCTAGGGCAGCCCCGAGGCGAAAGCCGCCCGGATTGGTGCGCCTAACCGGCCCACCTCCGTAACTTCTAGAGGGCCGTTCCCAGCCGGGGCGGCCCTTTTGAATTGTCACGCCTGCCAGAAATCTACCTGTCACCGATCAACACGTCATCAACGGGACCGCCGCATGCTGAGGATCACCGACCAGATCGCCATCGAGGATTGGGAACTGACCGAGCAGTTCATCCGCGCCTCCGGCCCCGGCGGGCAGAACGTCAACAAGGTGGCGAGCGCGGTCGAATTGCGCTTCGAGGCCGAGCGCTCGCCCAACCTGCCCGGCCCGGTCAAGGCCCGGCTCAAACGGCTGGCAGGCCGCCGCTGGACCAAGGAGGGCGCGCTCGTTCTGCACTGCGACGAGACCCGCAGCCAGACCCGCAACCGCGACATCGTGCGCGACCGCCTGGCAGACCTGATCCGGCAGGCCCTGGTCAAACCCAAACGCCGCATCCCGACGCGCCCCACCCTCGGCGCCAAGAAACGCCGCCTCAAGGCCAAGAAGGTGCGCGGCGAGGTCAAGGCCCTGCGCGGTCGCGTGGACGGCGAAGACTGAAACTGGGTCACCGCTCCGCTTTGGACGTCCCTCCCATTTCACCTTTCCCCAAATACTCAAATCCGGGGCGCAGCCCCTCATCGCAGCAGTCCCCCGGTAACGCAGCGTTCATGGGTGACAAGCGCGCTCGCCTGCGGCATCACTGTGCCAGCCAAGGGAGGTCCGTCAGCCATGTCCAACTATCCGCATCTTCTCGCGCCCCTCGATCTGGGCCACGTCACGCTCAAGAACCGCGTGCTCATGGGCTCCATGCATACCGGGCTGGAGGAGACGCGCGACTGGAACCGGGTGGCCGAATTCTACGCCTCCCGCGTGCGCGGCGGCGTCGGCCTCATGGTCACCGGCGGCATGGCCCCCAACCGCGAGGGCGGCGTGTTTCCCGGCGCGGCGGGCCTCTTCACCCCCGAGGATATCGCCAATCACCGCATCGTCACCGACCGGGTGCATGACGCGGGCGGGCTGATTGCGATGCAGATCCTGCATGCGGGCCGCTACGCCTATGGCAAGGAATGCGTGGCCCCCTCCCCCGTCAAGTCGCCGATCTCGCCTTTTACCCCCACCGAACTCGACGAGAACGGCATCGAGAAGCAGATCGCCGATATCGTCACGGCGGCGGAGCGCGCCCGCGAGGCAGGCTATGACGGGGTCGAGATCATGGGGTCGGAGGGCTATTTCCTCAACCAGTTCCTTGTCACCCACACCAACAAGCGCACGGATCGCTGGGGCGGCTCCTACGAGAACCGGATGCGCCTGCCCATCGAGGTGGTGCACCGCACCCGCGCCGCCGTCGGCCCCGATTTCATCCTGATCTACCGCCTGTCGATGATCGACCTCATCCCCGAGGGCAGCACCCATGCCGAGGTGGTGCAACTGGCCCAGGCGGTCGAGGCGGCGGGCGCCTCGATCCTCAACACCGGCATCGGCTGGCACGAGGCGCGGGTGCCCACCATCGCCACCTCCGTCCCGCGCGCGGGCTGGGCCTGGGTCACGCAGAAACTGATGGGCAAGGTGGGCATCCCGGTGATCACCTCGAACCGGATCAACACGCCGCAAGTCGGCGAAGACCTGATCGCGCAGGGTGTGGCCGACATGGTCTCGATGGCGCGGCCCTTCCTCGCCGATGCCGATTTCGTCAACAAGGCGGCAGAGGGGCGCGCGCAGACCATCGCCCCCTGCATCGCCTGCAATCAGGCATGCCTCGATCACACCTTCTCGGGCAAGCTCACCTCCTGCCTCGTCAATCCGCGTGCCTGCCACGAGACTGAACTGACCATCGCGCCCGCCGACACACCGAAACGCATCGCCGTGGTCGGTGCCGGTCCTGCGGGCCTCTCGGCCGCGATCACGGCAGCGGGGCGCGGCCACAAGGTGACGCTCTTCGACCGCGCGCCTACGCTTGGCGGCCAACTCAACATGGCCCGCGTCATTCCCGGCAAGGAGGAATTCCACGGCCTCGTCGACTGGTTCGAGGTGATGGTGCAGGAGACCGGCGTCGAGGTGAAGCTGGGCGTTGAAGCGGGGCCGAATGACCTTGCAGGCTTCGACGAGGTGATCATCGCCACCGGGGTCATTCCCCGCGATCCCGGTATCGACGGGCAGGACGGCCCCAACGTGCTCAGCTATATCGACGTGCTGCGCGGCAAGGCAGAAGTGGGCAAGCGCGTCGCCGTGGTGGGCGCGGGCGGCATCGGTTTCGACGTGTCAGAGTTCCTCGTCCACGAGGGCGAGAGCCCGACCGAGAACCTGTCGCTCTGGCGCGAGGAATGGGGCGTCGGCGACCCCGCAGAGGTGCGCGGCGGGCTGGCCCCCACGGGCCCGCAGCCAGAGCCGCCCGCGCGGGCCGTCACGCTGTTGCAGCGCAAGGCAGAGCGCCCCGGCAAACGTCTCGGCAAGACCACCGGCTGGATTCACCGCGCGGCGCTTCGGATGAAGGGCGTCGAGATGCTGAGCGGCGTCAATTACGAGCGCATCGATGCGCACGGCTTGCACATCAGCTTTGGCGAGGCGCGCGAGACCCCCAAACTCATCGAGGCCGACACCATCGTGCTCTGCGCCGGACAGCTGAGCGAGCGCAGCCTTGCGGATGCACTCGAGGCCGAGGGCGTCACCTGCCACGTGATCGGCGGCGCGGATGTGGCCGCCGAACTCGATGCGAAACGCGCCATAGATCAGGGCACCCGGCTGGCTGCGACGCTCTGAGGCGGCTTATTCCACGGTGATCGTGATCACCTCGGACGTCACCGGCGGATCGTGCGGCACGTGGTTCATGTCGCCCAGAACCAGTTGCAGCGTGTGCTCTCCCGGCTCCAGATCAAGGCTCACCTGCGTCTGACCGCCGCCGAAATGAATATGATTCTCGTCCGAAGGCAGGCTGGTGTTCAGCTCCTCAGCCCCGTCCGGCCCCTCACCCAAAGGCGGGCGATCAACCAGCACATGGTGATGGCCGGTGTTTTCCTTCTCGGTCCCGGCAGGTGCCACGCCCATGCCCTTGAGGCCAAAGACCACCGTCACCGGGGCCTCGACAGTCGCGCCGTCCGAGAGATTGACGAAATAGACCTCTGCCCCCTCGGGCGCGGGCGTGTCCCCGGCAAACGCCGGCGCGGCGACCGCCAAAAGGCCTGCGGTGATAAGTGCTGCAATACGTGTCATGGTGAATCCTCCTGCCCCGAGATTAGCACAGGTTGCGCCGCGACGCAGTGTTTCCCCTTTCACAGCTCAGTGTTTCTGCGTTTCCCCGCCGGGAACGATAAACCGAATATCAAGATATTGTCGGGCAAGCGCCCCAGTTGTGCCTGATTTCTTGGGCAGAACAGGGTCTGACACGCAAGAAGAGGTATCAGTATGGATCGCCTGACGGAAATGGAGGCCTTCGCCACGGTGGTGGATCAAGGTGGGTTCACCGACGCCGCGCGCAAGATGGGCATTTCGAAATCCGCCGTATCCAAGCATGTTTCGTCACTTGAAGCCCGCTTGGGGGCACGTCTGCTCAACCGAACGACACGCCGCGTCAGCCCGACCGAAATTGGCCTCGCCTATTACGACCGGGCGCTGCGCGTTCTCAATGACGCAGGCGAGGCGGATGCGCTGGTCAGTTCCATGCAATCCGATCCCTCGGGCCTCTTGCGCATTTCGGTCGCCACCGATTTCGGCGTCAATCATCTCAGCCCGATCCTGGGGTCTTTCCTCGATGAATTCCCCGATATCACCGTCAACATGGTGCTCAACAACCGCTACGTGGAGCTGATTTCCGAAGGCTTCGACATGGCCATCCGCATCGGTGAGCTGGAGGACAGCACCCTGCGCGCCCGCAAGCTGACCGAGACCACCAAGCGGATGATCGCCAGCCCCGCCTATTTCCAGAAATACGGCCGCCCCCAGAAGATCGACGAGTTGAACGAGCACAAGCTGCTGCATTATTCCAGCCAGGCAGGCAACGCCGTCTGGAAGCTGACCGCCCCCTCGGGCGAAAAGCGGCAGGTACGCACGGCAGGCGGTCTCAGCGTCAATGACGGGCAATCGCTGCTCAACGCCGCGATCTCCGGCCTCGGGATCGCCTATCTGCCCTCCTTCCTCTATGCACAGGCGATGGCCGACGGGCTGATCGAGGACGCGATGCCCGACCTGCCGGTCGAGATGCAGGGCATCTACGCAGTCTACCCGCCGGGCCGCTTCACCCAGCCCAAGGTCCGCGCCTTCATTGATTTCCTGGTCCACCAGTTCGCCGAAAAAGGCCCTGTGGACTGGTAACGACGTCCCCCTCGCCATGCCTGTGGCAAATCTGATCCGGCCCGCCCCCCTGCGGGCCGGTTTCATTTTTTCGTGCCGCTGAAGGATCGCACAGCCGTTGTGCAGGCACTCGCAGTTGCCAAACGCCGCCCCCCGCGCCAGTTTGTGCGGCAACAACGATTCATTTTTCAGAAAGGTCGACACATGACACATCCCACGCTCCTGCTTCTGTCCGGCTCGCTGCGCAAGGGCTCTTATAACCGGATGCTTCTGGCTCAGGCCGCCGAGGCGTTCGGCCCAGCCAACGTGATCGAGGGCGATCTCGACCTGCCGCTCTACAACGGCGATCTCGAAGAGGCCGAGGGCGTGCCAGAGAAGGTCAAGACCCTCGCGGCGCAGATCAAGGACGCGGATGCGGTGGTGGTCGGCTCGCCGGAATACAACAAGGGCATCACCGGGGTGCTCAAGAACGGGCTCGACTGGATCAGCCGTCTGCCGGGATGGCCGCTCAAGGACAAGCCCACGGTGGTCGTCTCGGCCTCGGCCGGGCGTACGGGGGGTGAGACGGCGCAATTCATGACGCTGTCGTGCCTCACCCAGCATCAGGCCCGGCTCATCCCCGGCACCGCCGTGCTGATCGCAGGCGCGATGAACGCCTTTGATGACGACGGACGCCTAAAGGACGAGACCTCGCAAAAACTTCTGACCGAGCGGATGGAAGGGCTGCGGGCAGAACTCGGGTAGGCATTTGCGCGAGGGCGCGAATGGCCGGGGTTTGCCGTTGCCGCGTCCCGCGCGATACGCACCGAAGGTGCCGCGTGATCGCCGGGCCGTCCCGCGGCCTGGCGATATGATAGGGCGCGCAACGTGTCGAGGTTACAATGACTTGGCTGGGATAAAGCGCAGGCATCAGCCGTCGCATCGCCAGTCCCCGGCCCTGCAATCACGCGGCACCTTCTGGCGGGATGCTATGGCCGCAACAAACCCAACCCAACACGCCCCAAAACACAAACGGGCCGCCCTCGGGCGGCCCGTCTTTTCCGACGTATCCCTGATCAGGCGTCGAGCCAGACCTTCTCGTAATGCATCTCGCGGAACTGATGCGCGCTCACATTCTTGACCTTGTCGGTATGGTGCAGCGCCTGATTGCGCCAGAACGGCTGAATGATCGCCCCGCTATCCTGCAACATCGCCTGCAGCTTGGCCGAATACTCCCGCCGCTCATCGGCATCGAATACGCCCAGAGCCTCATCCAGAAGCGCATCGAATTCCGGGTTCGAGTGGCCGCTCTCGTTCCACGCCTCGCCCGAACGATAGGCCAGCGCCAGCACCTGCACGCCCAGAGGACGCGGGCCCCAGTTGGTGGTCGAGAACGGGTATTTCGTCCAGTCGTTCCAGAACGTGTTGCCCGGCATCACCGTGCGCTTGACGTTGAACCCCGCCTGCCGCAGCTGCGCACCAATGGCGTCGGTGGTGGTGGTCCGCCAGTCGCCGTCGATCGAGATGATGTCGATCTCGGTCTCGGCATGGCCCGCCGCCGTGGCCATTTCCATGGCCTTGGCCGGATCGGGCGCGATTTTCGGCAGTTCGGCATATTCCGGGTGGAACGGCGCGACGTGGTGGTTTTCCGCCGGAATCCCCTCGTTGTTGATCGAGATGGCGAGCAGCACCGCGTTGTCGCAGGCGAGCTGAATGGCGTTGCGCAGCTCCTTGCTGTCATAGGGCGGCGTGTCGGCGCGCATCCGCGCGACGATGGTGTTGGCGGTGGGCTTGGAGGATTTGACCAGCCCGAGCGCATCATAGGCCTCGATGAAATCGGCGGTCGATTCGTCGTTGATGTCGATCTCGTCGCCGTCAAACGCCGCCACGATCGAGGCGTTATCGGTGCCGAAATCAAGGAAGCGGATACCGTCGAGATAGACGTCGCCGCCCCACCACTTGCCGTCCTCGCGACGCTTGACCTCGGCCATGGTGCCGATCTCGATGGAAACCAGATCGAACGGGCCGGTGCCGATGGGCGATTGCGCCAGATCGCTGTCATCGCCATGGCTGCGATGCACGCAGAGTGCCGGATAATCCGACATGCCCGCGATCAGCGTGATATCGGGGCGCGGCAGGTTCAACTGCACAGTGAAATCATCGACCTTCTCGATCGCGCCCTCGATCGCCTTGTTGGTGTCGGGGTCGATCAGCGTGCCCATGCGCGCGGCCATCGAATTGCCCTCGACCGCCTTGTCGCACCAGCGGTTGAGGTTGTGAATGATGTCATCGGCGTTGAATTCATCGCCGTTGGTCCAGACAGCACCCTGCCGCACCTTGAGCGTGTAGGTCTTGGCGTCATCGCTGACCTCCCAGCCCTCCAGCAGCATCGGCTGAAAGCTGAAATCCGACGCCCAGCGCACCATCGGCTCGCAGAACTGACGGCTGATATTGCCCGGTTCGGTCCACGCGAACTTGCGCGGATCGGTGATCTCGAGCACGCGGGAGGCGACGCGCAGCACGCCGCCTTTCTTGCCCTCCTGCGCCTGCGCCGGGGTCGGCACGGCCAGGCCCAGCAGGCCATACGCGGCGGCAGACGAGGCCCCGAATGTCGAGGCGAGCGCGATGAATTCGCGGCGGTCCATCTTTCCGGCCTTGGTGTCCTCGGCCAGTTTGCGCACGATCGGGCGCACGTTCTCTTCGGGAAGTGAGTGGGTCATGGTGTTCCTCCGTGTTGGCCTTTGGCCGGGTCGACCGGGGTCGTTTTCCGACAGGTCCGGTGCCAGTGTTAGCAGGGATTGCCCCCTGCGCCAGTGTTTTTTCAGGGTCGGACAGATGTCGTTTTTGCACCTTTTCACGTCCGGTCCGAGGCCAGAGAGTATAGCGATTCCCCCGCCCATATCGCCTGTTTGCGACAAATGCCCGCCAAAATGGCTTGAGGCGGGCGCAGGCCACGGCTAGATGAGCGGCAAAGGAGCCACGCGCATGAGCCTCAACACTTTCGGTCATCTCTTTCGGTTCACCACCTGGGGCGAAAGCCACGGGCCCGCCCTGGGTGCGACGGTGGACGGCTGCCCGCCGGGCGTGCCGCTCGACGAGGGCAAGCTGCAACACTGGCTCGACAAGCGCCGCCCCGGCCAGAACAAGAACACCACCCAGCGGCAGGAACCCGACGCGGTGCGCATCTTCTCGGGCGTCTACGAGGGGCAGACCACCGGCACGCCGATTCAGCTGATGATCGAGAACACCGATCAGCGCTCGCGCGATTACGGCGACATCGCCCGCACCTTCCGCCCCGGCCATGCCGATATCAGCTATCACCTCAAATATGGCATCCGCGATCCGCGTGGCGGCGGGCGCTCCTCGGCCCGCGAGACTGCGGCGCGGGTGGCGGCAGGCGGCGTGGCGCGCGCGGCCTTGGCCAGCCTCGTGCCAGGGATTGAGGTCAAGGGCTACATGGTCGCCATGGGCGAGATGCAACTTGACCGCGCCCGTTTCGATTGGGACGCCATCGACGGCAATGATTTCTGGCTTCCCGATGCCAGCGCCGCGCCCGAGTGGGAGGCCTATCTGCAAGCCCTGCGCAAGAACCACGATTCGGTGGGCGCCGTGATCGAGGTGGTGGCGCGCGGCGTGCCCGCCGGCCTCGGCGCGCCGATCTACGGCAAGCTCGACACCGATCTGGCCTCGGCGATGATGTCGATCAACGCGGTCAAGGGCGTCGAGATCGGCGAGGGCATGGCCGCCGCCACCCTCACCGGCAGCGCCAATGCCGACGAGATCTTCATGGGCGAGACCGGCCCCGAGTATGCCTCCAACCACGCAGGCGGCATCCTCGGCGGCATCTCCACCGGGCAGGAGGTGGTAGTGCGCTTCGCGGTCAAGCCGACCTCCTCGATCCTCACGCCGCGCCGCTCGATCACCGTCGACGGCGACCCCATCGAGGTCGTCACAAAGGGCCGCCACGATCCCTGCGTCGGCATCCGCGCGGTGCCGGTGGGCGAGGCGATGATGGCCTGTGTGCTGCTCGATCACCTGCTCCTGCATCGCGGGCAGGTCGGTGACGGGCCGCGTGGCACCATCGGCTGACGCCGTTTTCTTGAAAAGAAAACGATCCGGAATTTTTAAAAAATTCCGGTCGCTCAGACCCGGCGCTGCCGCGACAATTGCACCGCCAGAATACCGCCCATGATCACCGCCACGCCGATCAGATCCTGCGCACTCAGCGTCTCGCTCAGGATCAGCGCGGCGATGGCCACCCCAAGGAACGGGTTGAGAAAGTGAAAGGTCGCGGCCTTGGTCGCCCCGATCCGGTTGACCAGCCAGAACCAGACCAGCGTCGCCGCCAGCCCCGGCACCAGCGTGGTATAGGCAAAGGCCGCGATCAACTGCCAAGACCATGTGACCTCGATGGTCTCCATCGCTGCCGCCCCCACCGCAAGCCCCGCGCTGCCCACCAGCATCTGCAAGCCCACGATCATCAGGAAATTGCCGCCCGACGTGGCCCCGCGCACCGCCAGCGTGGCAAAGGTCAGCGCGATCACACCCGCGACGCACAGCCCGAGACCGTAGAGATCGACACCGCCCTGCAATCTTGCGCCCATGATGATCGCCACACCGACCACCCCTGCGACAAGACCCAGCATCCCCATCCAGCCGATGCGCTCGCGAAAGATCAGCCAGCCCGCCAGCCCGACCAATAGCGGCATGGTCGAGGCGATGATCGCCGCAAGCCCCGCCTCGATGGTCTGCATGGCGACGAAGTTGAGCCCCAGATAGAGCGTGTTCTGGCACAGCCCGAAAATCACCGTGGCGCGCCACTGCCCGCGCGTCAGTTGCCAGCTTTGCCCCAGGGCCCGGGCAATCAGCACCCCCAGAAGTCCGGAAATCAAGAACCGCAGGCTGAGCGCCGTCAGCGGCGGCGCCGAGGCCACGATGATCCGCGCCGAGGTGAAGGCCGAGGACCACATCACCGCAAAGGCCAGCCCCATCAGTATCGCGCGAATGTCCATGCCCTGCCCTGTCCCAAGTACCGCCGCGACCATTGTGGATTTCCCGGGCAGGCGCAACCCGGCATCACCGGCCCCCGCACACGCGAAAGGGCCGCCTCATGGGCGACCCTTTGCAAAAAACTCGAAAGAGCGGATCAGCCGTTGACGCTGTCCTTGAGCGCCTTGGCGATGGTCATCTTGACCACCTTGTCGGCGTCTTTCTTCATCTGCTCGCCGGTGGCGGGGTTGCGCACCATGCGCTCGGGACGCTCGCGGCAGTAGATCTTGCCGACGCCCGGCAGGGTCACGGCACCGCCGCCGGACACTTCCTTGGTGATCACATTGACCACCGCATCGAGGGCCGCGCTTGCGGATTTCTTGTCACTGCCCATTTCCTCGGCCAGAGCGGCGACGAGTTGGGTTTTGGTCATTGGTTTTGCCATTTCTTGGTCTCCTTCAACTGCCCGTCTCTTGGGCCTCATGGGCGTGATTTAACGCTATGATGTGGCTAAACACAACGCCTAGTGGCCAAAAGCAAGCGTTTTCGGCGGATTTTGTGCAGATTTCTGTCGGTTCACAGGAACGCCGTCTCCTCGAAGGAGCGTAATTTGCGACTGTGGATGCGCGAGAGCGGCATCTGGCGCAGTGATTCCATCGCGCGAATCCCGATCATCAGGTGCCGTGAAACCTGGGATTTGTAGAAATCCGAGGCCATGCCGGGCAGCTTCAACTCGCCCTGAAGGGGTTTGTCAGAGACGCATAACAGCGTGCCGTAGGGCACCCGGAAGCGAAAGCCGTTGGCCGCAATCGTCGCACTTTCCATGTCGAGCGCGATGGCGCGCGACTGGCTCAGGCGCTGCACCGGGCCGGACTGATCGCGCAACTCCCAGTTGCGGTTGTCGACGCTCGCGACGGTGCCGGTACGCATCACCCGCTTGAGGTCGAACCCGTCAAGCTGGGTCTCCTCCGCCACCGCCTCCTGCAAGGCAATCTGGATTTCCGCCAGCGCCGGAATGGGCACCCAGGCGGGCAGATCTGCATCGAGCACGCGATCCTCGCGCAGATACGCATGCGCCAGCACGAAATCACCCAGCGACTGCGAATTGCGCAGCCCCGCGCAATGGCCAACCATTACCCAGGCATGCGGGCGCAGCACCGCGATATGATCGGTCGCGGTTTTGGCATTGGACGGCCCCACCCCGATATTGACCAGCGTGATCCCCGATCCATCCGCCCGCTTGAGGTGATAGGTCGGCATCTGCGGCAGCCGCGCCGGCATCGGCAGGGCTGCGTCGGGCGTCGTGATCTCGGCATTGCCGGTGCTGACAAAGGCGGTGTAGCCGCTCGTCTCATCGGCCAGCATGCGCCGCGCGAAGGCCTCGAATTCCGAGACATAGAACTGGTAGTTGGTGAACAGCACGTAATTCTGGAAATGCTCCGCATCGGTCGCCGTGTAATGCGCCAGCCGCGCCAATGAGTAATCCACCCGCTGCGCGGTGAACGGGGCCAGCGGTGCCGTCCCGTCCGCCCCCCGCTCCCATGTGCCGTTGACGATGTCGTCATTGGTGGTCGCCAGGTCCGGCACGTCGAAATAATCGCGCAGGGTGAACTCCGCCGCCCCCTCCTGCGGCACCGTCAGGGCCGCGTCATTGGCCACCGCGAAATGCACCGGCATCGGCGTGTCCGACATTCCGATCGACACCGGCACGCCGTGGTTCTCCATCAGCAATTCGATCTGCTGTTCAAGATAGGCGCGAAACAGATCCGGCCTTGAGATCGTCGCGCCATAGGTGCCGGGATAGGACACATGGCCAAAACTCAACCGGCTGTCGATCTTGGCATAGGTGGTCGTGGTCAGGCGAATCTCGGGGTAGAACGCCCGCACCCGCCGCGCCGGAATGTCGCCCTTCAGCGCCCGCGCGAAGGCGTCGCACAGATGCCGCGTCGCGCCATCGTAAAGCAGGCACAGCCGGTCTACCGCCGCGCGCGCATCGGTAAACGCCTCCGGCCCCGGCAGGTCGGGCGGCAGGATCGGGTCGGTCGGGTCGGCAAGGCTCATGCGCTCATCCTGTCATCGGTCAGAGGGGACACGTTGACACGGGCCAAGGGCACGATCAAGCTGCGCGGCAAAGCGAGGCGCGCCATGGATTATGAAACCGTCACCCCCGAGGCGTTCGGGGCCAGCCTGCGGGGCTTTGGCCTCAACATACTCGTGCGCGACGTGCGCGCGCAGGCGGCGTTTCTCAGCGGCGTCTTCGGCGCGGTGCCGCATCGCGTCAACGACGATTTCGCGATCATCGCCTATCACGGCCATCTGATCCAGCTGCATGCCGATCACACCTATGGCAGCCACCCGCTGCTTGGCCTTGTGCCCGAGAGCCCGCCGCGCGGCGCGGGCGCGTCATTGCACATGTTCGACAGCGACCCCGACATCGCCGCCGCCCGCGCCGAAGATGCGGGCGGGATGATCCTGCAACCCCCCACCAACAAGCCGCACGGGCTGCGCGAATGCTGCATCCTGTGCGAAAACGGCTATGCCTGGGTCGCCTCGCGGCCCCTCACCGATGATGAAAGGACAGCGACATGAGCGTGACCAACCTGCACCCCAACATGGAGCATTGGCAGGAGCGGGTCGACCTTGCCGCCGCCTTCCGCTGGACCGCGCGGCTCAACATGCACGAGGCCGTGGCCAATCACTTCAGCCTGTCGATCAACGAGGACGGCACGCAGTTCCTGATGAACCCCAACCAGATGCATTTCGCCCGCATCCGCGCCAGCGACCTGATCGTGGTCGACGCCAACGACCCCGAGACGCTGGAGGGGCCCGACGCCCCCGACCCCACGGCATGGGGCCTGCATGGCGGGTTGCATCGGCATTGCGCCCATGCGCGCTGTGCGATGCATGTGCATTCGACCCACGCCACCGTGCTGGCCTCGCTCGCAGACAGCCGCCTGCCGCCCATCGACCAGAACGGCGCGATGTTCTATGGCCGCCACGTGGTCGATGAGGGCTATGGCGGGCTTGCCTTCGAGGATGAGGGCGAACGCTGCGCGCGGCTCTTCCATGACCCGAAACAGAAGGTCATGATCATGGGCAATCACGGCGTGATGGTGATCGGCGACACCGTCGCCGACACGTTCAACCGGCTCTATTACTTCGAGCGCGCGGCCGAGACATACATCCGCGCGCTCCAGACCGGGCGGCCCCTGCGGGTGCTCTCGCACGAGGTCGCCGCCAAGACCGCCGAAGAGATCGAAAGCTACCCCGAACAGGCCGACCGGCACCTCGCCGAGATCAAGGCCCTGCTCGACGCCGAAGGCTCCGATTATGCGAGTTGAGTCAGGGCGCTGATGGGCTGTTTCTGATATTCGGTTGGCAGGCCCCGCGCGAACCGCGGCCCAACGGGCCGCCGCGCATCGTCGCGCCGCCCCCCGGCGCGGCGATTTGGCTGCCACCTGTTCTGCGATCAATTCTTTTTCGGGATTTGCTGGCATAAAGCGCGGCCAAACCAGCGTTGGATCGCCACTCCGCAGCACGACGCTGCGCGGCTTACCCTAACGGCAGAAACAGGCCATCACGACCGCAACCCGGTCTCGACAAGCAGCCCCTTGCGCTTGGCCTCGTAATAATACCCCCGCGCATACCAGCCGATCGCCGCATCCGGATCGCCGCCCGCCACCAGATAGGCCCCGCGCAGATACTTCACCGCGTATTTCAGGTTGGTCTCGGCATCGAGCAGCGCCTCCGGCGGGCCGCGATGCCCCATCGTGCGCGCGGTCTGCGGCAGGATCTGCAACAACCCGTAATACGGCCCGTTCCGCGCCCAGGGCCGGTGCGTACTCTCGCGGATCGCCAGCCGGTGCACAAGACTGCGCGGCACCTCGTAGTGATCGGCATAGCGATTGATCAGACGGCGCAGTTCCGGTGTCTCGTTGGGATAGAGCGGCGGATCCTGGGGCGCGCTGCGGGTCGAGACCGACGGCGTCGAACAGGCGGCAAGCGGCAGGCTGGCCAGAAGGCCGAGCACAAGGCGGCGCATGGGATGGGGCATGGCGGCTCCGGCATGAATTTTCGCCAGAATGCCCGCCCGCGTCGCCCCGCGCCAGCGACATGATCACCACCGGCGAAACCTTGCCATTCCCCGCACCCCGCGCCATGTAAGGGCCCATGAGCAAGGTTCTTTTCTCCTTTGGCCACGGCTATAGCGCCCGCGCCCTCGCCGCCCGGCTCCTGCCACAAGGCTGGCGCATCTACGGCACCACCCGCGACGCGGACAAGGCCCGCGCCCTGCGCGCCGAGGGCGTCATCCCGCTCCTCTGGGGCACGGATGACCTCACCCCTGCCCTGCAAGAGGCCACCCACCTGCTGAGTTCCGCAGGCCCCTCCGAGGACGGCGACCCGGTGCTGGCCCGCTGGCGGGACCAGATCGCCGCCATCGCCCCGCGCCTTGACTGGGCGGGCTACCTCTCGACCACCGGGGTTTACGGCAACCATCAGGGGGCTTGGGTGGACGAGGATACCCCGCTGACCCCCTCCACCAAGCGCGGGCGGCTGCGCGTCGCGGCCGAGGCCGAATGGCAGGCGATCCCCGGCCTGCCGCAGCACATCTTTCGCCTCGCCGGCATCTACGGCCCCGGGCGCGGCCCGTTCGAGAAGGTGCGCCAAGGCACCGCGCGGCGCATCATCAAGCCGGGGCAGGTCTTCAGCCGCATCCATGTCGACGATATCGCGCAGGTGCTCGAGGCCTCGATCACGGCCCCCCGGCCCGGCACCGCCTACAACCTTTGTGACGACGACCCGGCCCCGCCGCAGGACGTCATCGCCCATGCCGCCGAATTGCTGGGCGTGGCCGTGCCCGAGGCCATCCCCTTCGACGAGGCGGAAATGAGCCCGATGGCCCGCTCCTTCTACGCCGAATCGAAACGCGTCTCGAACCGCCGCATCAAGGACGAGCTCGGCGTACGCCTGATCCATCCCGATTACCGCAGCGGATTGCGCGCGCTTCTGGCCGAAGAGGGCTGACGCCGCCCCTTCATCTTTCCAGAAATACTCAAAACCACTGCCCCCAACGAAAAAGGGCCGCGCAAAGCGCGACCCTTTCCTTGGCTGCAAAGGCCGGGGGATGATTTACATCATGCCGCCCATGCCGCCCATGTCGGGCATGCCGCCGCCGCCGCCATTGCCTTCTTTCTGCGGCTTGTCGGCCACCATCGCCTCGGTGGTGATCAGCAGGCCGGCGATCGAAGATGCATCCTCGAGCGCGGTGCGGACAACCTTGGCCGGGTCGATCACGCCGAACTTGAACATGTCGCCATATTCATCGGTCTGCGCGTTGTAGCCGAACTTGAGGTCTTCGCTCTCGCGGATCTTGCCCGCAACAACCGAGCCGTCGACACCGGCATTCTCGGCGATCTGGCGCAGCGGCGCTTCGAGCGCCTTGCGCACGATGCCGATGCCAGCGTTCTGGTCGCTGTTCGCACCGGTCAGACCGTCAAGCGCCTTGGCCCCCTGCACGAGGCTGACACCACCGCCGACGACGATGCCTTCCTGTACGGCAGCGCGGGTGGCGTTCAGCGCGTCATCGACGCGGTCCTTGCGCTCTTTCACCTCGGTTTCGGTCATGCCGCCGACGCGGATCACGGCCACACCACCGGCAAGCTTGGCGACGCGTTCCTGCAGCTTCTCGCGGTCGTAATCCGAGGTGGTTTCCTCGATCTGCGCGCGGATCTGGGACACGCGTGCCTCGATTTCCGCCTTCTCGCCATGGCCGTCCACGATGGTGGTTTCGTCCTTGGTGATGTTGACGGTCTTGGCGCTGCCCAGCATGTCCATGGTCACGGATTCGAGCTTCATGCCGAGGTCTTCCGAGATCACCTGGCCGCCGGTCAGGATCGCGATATCCTGCAGCATGGCCTTGCGACGATCGCCAAAGCCCGGTGCCTTGACAGCCGCGATCTTGAGGCCGCCGCGCAGCTTGTTCACGACGAGGGTCGCGAGGGCTTCGCCTTCGACGTCTTCGGCAATGATCAAGAGCGGCTTCTGGCTCTGGATCACCTGCTCAAGGAGCGGCACCATCGGCTGGAGGCTCGAGAGTTTCTTCTCGTGCAGCAGGATGAGGCAGTCATCGAGCTCTGCGATCATCTTGTCGGAGTTGGTTACGAAATAGGGGCTCAGGTAGCCACGGTCGAACTGCATGCCCTCGACCACGTCGGTCTCGGTCTCGAGGCCCTTGTTCTCTTCGACGGTGATGACACCCTCGTTGCCGACCTTCTGCATCGCGTCGGCGATCTGACGGCCGATTTCGGCTTCGCCATTCGCCGAGATGGTGCCGACCTGTGCGACTTCTTCAGAGTTTTCGACCTTGCGGGCAGCAGCCTTGATATGCGCGACGACCTTGGAGGTCGCGAGATCGATGCCGCGCTTGAGATCCATCGGGTTCATGCCCGCGGACACGGCCTTGACGCCCTCTTTCACGATGGCCTGGGCCAGCACGGTGGCGGTGGTGGTGCCGTCGCCGGCCTCGTCATTGGTGCGCGAGGCGACTTCTTTCACCATCTGCGCGCCCATGTTCTCGAACTTGTCTTCCAGCTCGATTTCCTTGGCGACAGAGACACCGTCCTTGGTGATGCGCGGCGAGCCAAAGCTCTTTTCCAGCACCACGTTGCGGCCCTTGGGGCCGAGCGTCACCTTGACCGCGTCGGCCAGGGTGTTGACGCCGCGCAGCATGCGGTTGCGGGCGTCGGTATCAAATCGTACGTCTTTAGCAGCCATGTTCGGATACTCCTGATATCTTGTTGTTCCGGGGTCAGACGAATCGAGGCGTTCAGGCGGCCTTGGCGGCCTGATCAGCGTCGATGATGCCCAGAATGTCGCTTTCCTTCATGATCAGCAGCTCTTCGCCGTCGATCGTGACTTCGGTCCCGGACCATTTGCCGAACAGAATGGTGTCGCCAGCCTTCACGGCCATCTCGATCAGCTCGCCATTGTCCTTGCGCGCGCCGTCACCGACGGAAACCACCTGGCCCTGCTGGGGCTTTTCCTTGGCGGTCTCGGGGATGATCAGGCCCCCGGCGGTTTTCTCTTCGCTTTCAACGCGGCGGACAAGCACGCGGTCATGCAGCGGTTTAAATGCCATCTCTGAGGCTCCTTGGCTCAAAGTTACTCCCTATTGATCCCTACTCGGGGATCGTTGGCACTCCCCTTGGGTGAGTGCTAACGAGGGATAGCTAGGCAGTGCGCCGCCCCGAGTCAACACCCTTGATCGCGAAAATCGTCGGTCCCGGATCAAGGCTGCCGGATCGGCCTGATGCCGAACCGATGTCAAGGTCGGGATTCGACCTGAAGCTGCAGTTCAGGTGCAGCACCAATGCGCGGAATCGAGGCGTGCTTGCACGCCGCCGCGCAGCGCCCGACCGCCCCCCGGGCGGGCGCTTTTGCAACGTCGCAAACCCACGCAAACCTTTCAGTATTTGGCGACCATAAAGCGCATTCCAAAGCCGTTTCAGCGCCCACCCGCGGTCGGGCACCGCGCGGCTCATCTCTTCAAACCAAGGTCCGCTTCAGGCCACAAACTGTCCCGCCCCACCTGCTGTGATCCACTCGCCTGTGCCTCCGTCCCCGTCATCCTCTGGCTTGACCAGAGGATCTCCTGGTCGGGCGCCCCTCGGATCAAGCCCGAGGGTGACTCTGCAAGGGACAGGCACCAGACGCCCCTCTTTTGCCGCAGTGCAGCATCACTGGGTGACAAACCCCGCCCACCCGCCTATAAGGCGCGCCGAAGCATTCACGATCACTGAGGACACGCATCATGACCACTCTTGTTTTCGGCCACAAATCCCCCGACACCGATTCCACCGGATCGCCGATCCTCTGGGCGTGGTATCTCAACGAGGTGAAAGGCGGCGACGCCGAGGCCGTCCTGCTGGGCGAGCCCAATACCGAAGCCGCCTTCCTTCTGACCAAATGGGACCTGCCCAAGCCGCGCATCATCTCGAATGTCGAGGACGGTCAGTCCTGCGTCGTGGTCGACACCAACAACCCGGCTGAACTGCCCGCCAATATCAACGGCGCCGACGTGCAGGCGATCATCGACCATCACAAGCTGGTCGGCGGGTTGGAGACCAAGGGCCCGATCGATATCACCATCCGCCCGCTGGCGTGCACCGCGACGATCATGGTCGACCTGATGGGCGACGATGCCGCGAAGATGCCCGACTGGGCCAAGGGCGCGGCGCTGACCTGCATCCTCAGCGACACGCTGGAATTCCGCTCGCCCACCACCACCGACCATGACCGCGCCGTGGCCGAGAACCTCGCCGCCGATCTCGGGATTTCGATCCCCGACTACGCCGCTGAGATGTTCGCCGCGAAATCCGACGTGTCGGCCTTTTCCGACGCCGAACTGCTGCGGATGGATTCCAAGGAATACGAGGTCGGCGGCAAGAAATTCCGCGTCAGCGTGTTGGAGACGACCGCGCCTGCCACCGTGCTCGACCGCAAGGCCAGCCTGATGGAGAGCATGACCACCGTCGCCGCCGAAGACGGCGTCGATCAGGTGCTTTTGTTCGTGGTGGATATCCTCAACGAAGAGGCGACGCTGCTGGTGCCGAACGATCTGGTCAAAGCGCTCGCCGAGAAAAGCTTTGGCGCGAGCGTGGGGGGCGATGCCGTGGTCCTGCCCGGCGTGATGAGCCGCAAGAAGCAGATCATCCCGAATCTCGCGCTCTGATATCGCACCGACGCGATACCGACGGAATACCGACGCGATACAGACATGAAAAAAGGCCCGCAGTGGACACCTCCCGCGGGCCTTTTCATTGGCGGTGGGGATGCTCAGCCCCGACCGGCCTCGATCACGTCCTCAACCGTGCGCAGCCCGGTGCGCGGGGCCTGAACCAGCACCGCCATGTTGCCGGGCTTGTGTTCGTTATTCAGCATCTTGGTATGCGCCTGCGGGATCTCGTCCCACGGAAAAACCTCGGACATACAAGGGTCTAGCCGCCGCTCAACCATCAGCTTGTTGGCCGCCGCCGCCTGCTTGAGATGCGCGAAATGGCTGCCCTGCAGGCGCTTCTGGTGCATCCACATGTAGCGCACGTCAAAGGTGCAGTTGAAGCCGCTGGTGCCCGCACAGATCACCACCATGCCGCCCTTCTTGCAGACCAGCGACGAGACCGGAAAAGTCGCCTCGCCGGGATGCTCGAACACCATGTCGACGCTGACGCCCTTGCCGGTTATGTCCCAGATCGCCTTGCCGAATTTCCGCGCTTCCTTGAGCCAGTCGTTGTATTCCGGCGTGTTCACCGTGGGCAATTGACCCCAGCAGTTGAATTCCTTGCGGTTGATGACGCCCTTGGCCCCCTGATCCAGAACGAACTGCCGCTTGCTCTCGTCCGAGATGACACCAATGGCATTCGCGCCCGCCGTATTGGCCAGCTGGATCGCATAGGAGCCGAGGCCACCCGAGGCACCCCAGACAAGCACGTTCTGCCCCGGCTTGAGGTCATGCGGCGCGTGGCCGAAGAGCATCCGGTAGGCGGTGGCGAGCGTCAGCGTGTAGCAGGCGCTTTCCTCCCATGTCAGGTGCTTGGGGCGCGGCATGAGCTGCTGCGCCTGCACGCGGGTGAACTGCGAGAACGAGCCGTCCGGCGTCTCATAGCCCCAGATCCGCTGCGTGGGCGAGAACATCGGATCGCCGCCGTTGCACTCCTCGTCATCGCCATCGTCTTGATTACAATGGATGACCACCTCGTCGCCGACCTTCCAGCGTTTGACCTTCTCGCCCACTTTCCAGACGATGCCCGCCGCATCGGACCCGGCGATGTGATAGTCTGCCCCGTGGCCGTCGAACGGGCTGATCGGCTGGCCGAGACCGGCCCAGACGCCGTTATAGTTGACGCCCGCCGCCATCACCAGAACCAGCACCTCGTGGCTGTCGATCTCCCATGTATCGACAACCTCCTGCTGGAACGAGGTTTCCGGCTCGCCATGCCGCTCGCGGCGGATCGCCCAAGCATACATATGCTTGGGCACATAGCCGAGCGGGGGCATTTCGCCGACCTCGTAGAGGTCCTTTTCCGGTGCGTCATAGGGCGCGATGCCCGTCTCGTTATCCAAAGCCATGCTAGCCTCCTCGTGATCGCGTGCCGCAGTGCAGAATCGCGGCGCTCTGACCTTGGGATACTGAGGGATCGGTAATATTGCAATAGCTTTGGGTCTATTTTTGTAATTATATGACCGAGCAAATGCAGAAAAATCGCTCAATCCGCGCTGCAACCGCGAAAAAGATGCGCGATGGAGGCGGCGTAATAGGTCAGTAGCGGGCGTTCGGCCTCAATGACGGAAAACGCGCCGTGACGCTCCTCGATCATCCCTCGCTTGCGCAACACGGTGATGCCAAAGCGGATCGCATAGGCCAGATCGTCGCGCGGCAGGTGCAAATGGGCGCGCGGGGCCTCTGTCAGCATCGCCGCGATGCGGGTATCGAGCGCCTCGCGGCTCAGCGGCTCCTTGGCCAGCAGCAGCGCCCGCGCCACCAGCGGCACCGGCAGCACCGGCACCTCGGCCCCGATCCGGGCCATCAGCGCCCGCGCCAGCCCCTCGACGCCCCCTTCCGGGTGATCCACCTGATAAGACCGAAGTGACATCGGTGCGCCGAAACTCACCGCGGCATAGCCGTGGCGATGATACTTGCCCCGCAGCTTGAGCCAGCCCTGATTCACGATGAACCGCGCCACCACGCTGATCCGCGCCGGAAAGCGCCGCCCGCCTGCCTGATCGGCGGCAACCAGCAGCCGGTCCTCGAACACCCGGTCGTAATTGAGCGCCACGGGCACAAAGACCACATCGCGCCCGTCGGGTTCGCGCTCCTCGACAAGGTATTTCAGCAGGCCAAGGCGCGGTTCCTGCAAGCCGCCATTCAGGCTCAGCCCGCCTTCGGGGAACATCGCCTGCGTGACGCCGCCATCGGTGGCCATGCCCACATAGCGCGCCAGCACCCGGCGATAGAGCGCGCCGCGCGATTTACGGCGGATGAAATAGGCCCCCATGGCCTTGATCAGCCGCGACAACGGCCACACCCGCGCCCATTCCCCCACGGCGTAAGAGAGCGCCGAGCGTTCGGCGGCGAGCCACGTGACCAGCACGTAATCCATGTTGGAGCGATGATTCATCACGAACACCACCGTCGCGTCGCGGTCGATGCCGGTCAGCGTCTCGTCGAAATGCCCCAACCGCACGCGGTAGAGCGAGCGGCTGAGCCATTTGGCAAGCTTGATCGCGATGCCGAAATAGGCGGTGGCCGAGAAACTCGGCACGATCTCGCGCGCATAGCGTTTGGCCTGCTCGAAGGCGACATTCTCGGGGATGCCTTGCTTGCGGGCATAGACGGCGATGGCGCGGCTCACCTCGGGGTCGTAGATCAGGCGCTGGATCATGTCGTAGCGCCGCGCCAGCTTGAACGGCTCGATGGGCCGCTCCAGCCGCTCGTTGAGGCGGGCAACGGCGCGCTCCATCCGGCGGCGAAAGAACCAGCGGACGGAGGGGAAGAGGAAATGCGACGCAAAGGTCACGGCGGCGAAACCGATCAGCAGAAGGAGCGCCCAGAGGGGCATGTCGACCGTTTGTGTCATTGCGCCAGATAAGCAGGGAACGCGAGGGCGGTAAATGGGGGGCGCGTCATCCTCGTGGTGTTGGGCGTCATCCTCTGGCTCGACCAGAGGATCTCTTGGCTGGCAGATCCTCGGATCAAGTCCGAGGATGACGCGGGGAGAGGTCGAAGACGCCGGACCGGCGCATATGCCGCGATGCAGCGAATTGACAGCGCCAGTTTGTTGCCGTTACATTGCGCAGAACGTAAGAAAATTGCGCAACCTGATTCACGAGGCCCGTACATGTCGCAGACGCAGAAAGATCGCCCCTGGTTAATCCGCACCTATGCGGGCCATTCGACGGCGCAGGCGTCGAACGCGCTCTATCGCTCGAACCTGGCGCGCGGGCAGACCGGGCTCTCGGTGGCCTTCGACCTGCCGACGCAGACGGGCTATGACAGCGATCACGTGCTCGCCAAGGGTGAGGTCGGCAAGGTCGGCGTGCCGATCTGTCATCTGGGCGACATGCGCGCGCTTTTCGATCAGATCCCGCTTGATCAAATGAACACCTCGATGACGATCAACGCCACGGCGCCGTGGCTCTTGTCGCTCTATATCGCGGTGGCCGAGGAGCAGGGGGCGGACACCACCGCCCTGCAAGGCACGGTGCAGAACGATCTGATCAAGGAGTACCTGTCGCGCGGCACATACATTTGCCCGCCCAAGCCGAGCCTGCGGATGATCGGCGACGTGGCCGAATATTGCTACAAGCATGTGCCCAAGTGGAACCCGATGAATGTCTGTTCCTACCACCTGCAAGAGGCCGGTGCCACGCCCGAGCAGGAGCTGGCCTTTGCGCTGGCCACCGCCGTGGCGGTGCTGGACGAGTTGCAGCCGCGCGTGCCGGAAGAGGATTTCCCGATCCTCGCCGGGCGGATTTCGTTCTTTGTAAACGCGGGCATCCGCTTTGTCACCGAGATGTGCAAGATGCGCGCCTTCGTCGATCTCTGGGACGAGATTTTGCAGGAGCGTTATGGCGTCGAAGACCCCAAATTCCGCCGCTTCCGCTATGGCGTGCAGGTCAACTCGCTTGGCCTGACCGAACAGCAGCCCGAGAACAACGTCTACCGTATCCTGATCGAAATGCTGGCGGTGACGCTGTCGAAAAAGGCCCGCGCACGGGCGGTGCAATTGCCCGCCTGGAACGAGGCACTTGGCCTGCCGCGCCCCTGGGATCAGCAATGGTCGATGCGGATGCAGCAGATCCTCGCCTATGAGACGGACCTTTTGGAATTCGACGACCTGTTCGAGGGCAACCCGGCGGTGGATGCCAAGGTCGAGGCGCTGAAAGACGGCGCGCGGCATGAGCTGGCGGGTCTCGACAGCATGGGCGGCGCGGTCTCGGCCATCGAGTACATGAAATCGCGGCTGGTGGACAGCAACGCCGAACGCCTCGGCCGGATCGAGCGTAACGAGACGGTGGTCGTCGGCGTGAACAAGTGGCAGGAGGGCGAGCCCTCGCCGTTGCAGACCGAGGATGGCGGCATCATGGTGGTCGATGCGGCCGTCGAGGCCGATCAGATCGGGCGGCTGGAGGAGTGGCGGCGCGCGCGCGACACAGGCGCGGTCAAGGCGGCGCTTGCGGATCTGCGCGCGGCGGCGGAGGCCGGGGAGAACATCATGCCCGCCTCCATCGCGGCAGCGAAGGCGGGCGTGACGACGGGGGAATGGGCCGAACAGATGCGCGCCATTCACGGCGAATATCGCGGACCCACCGGTGTCTCGCGCAGCCCGTCGAACATGACCGAGGGGCTTGATGAGATCCGCGATGCCGTGGACGCGGTCAGCGACAGCCTCGGGCGGCGTCTGAAATTCCTCGTCGGCAAGCCGGGGCTCGACGGCCATTCCAACGGCGCCGAGCAGATCGCCTTCCGCGCGCGCGATTGCGGGATGGATATCGGCTATGAGGGCATCCGCCTGACGCCCGAGCAGATCGTCAGCGCCGCGCAGGACGAGGGCGCACATGTGGTCGGGCTGTCGATCCTGTCAGGATCGCACATGCCGCTGATGGAGGAGCTGATGGAGCGGATGCGCAACGCCGGTCTCGGACATGTTCCCGTGATCGTCGGCGGCATCATCCCCGAGGAGGATGCCCGACGGTTGCGCGAAATGGGCGTAGCGCGGGTCTATACGCCCAAGGATTTCGAGCTCAACACGATTATGATGGATATCGTGACGCTCGCCGATCCACGCGCAGTGGCGGCGGAGTGATCCGCCGCCCCGGGGCGCGCGTCACTCTTCGCGCTGCTCCGAAATTTGCGCGATGATCCGCTGATTAAGCGCCTCGCTCTGACCGGCGGCATTGGCAATGGCCACATAGCTGTCGACATCCATGTTCTCGACCTCGCCCACGGCGGCAAAGGCGGCCTCATTGGCCTCTTCCACCAACTCACTCTGAGCTGCCTCATCCTCGGCGGCCTCGATCAGGGGCGTGTATTCCTCGCGCACCTCTTCGACTGCGAGGATCGCATCGACAAAGGCCTCGACTTGGCCGTCGGTGACGTCCTCGGCGGCGATTTCGGCCGGTTGCGGCAGGCTTTGCTCGGTCTCCTGCGCGGCGAGCGGGGTGGCAAGCGCGAGCACCGTGGCACTGAGCAGCGTCGCGAATTTGGTTGTGAAGGTCAAATCAGTCTCCTGTTGCGTGGTCTGACGTCCCGCGCAGGCCGCGCGGAATGCTTGCTAGAGGTGGGGGAACGATGAACGGGTGACAACCCGATCGGCGGAAAAATGCCGGGGCGCGGCGAGAATTCAGTCTGGTCTCTGCCCTGCGGTTGGCGCAGGCTACGCAACAAGACCTGAACCGGAGATATGCCATGACCCTGCAGATCCGCCCTGTCGAGACCGGGGACAAACCCGGATGGGTGCCACTTTGGCGCGACTATCTGGCGTTCTACGAGACCACCCTGCCCGATACGGTCTATGACGTGACCTTCGCGCGGCTGACCTCGGCGGCGCATCCTGATCAGAGCGGTCTGATCGCACTGCAGAACGGGCGCGCGGTCGGGTTGGTGCATTACATCTATCATCCGCACAACTGGCGGGAGGAGAAGGTGTGTTACCTGCAGGATCTCTTTGCGGTCCCAACAGCGCGCGGCACGGGCGTGGGGCGAGCATTGATCGAGGCCGTCTATGCCCGCGCTGATGCCGATGGCTGTCCGTCGGTCTATTGGCTGACTCAGGACTTCAACGCACAGGCGCGCAAGCTCTATGATCGGATCGGGACGCTAACGCCGTTCATCAAGTACAGCCGGTAGGGAGCGATTTTGGCCTCGAGCGGTTGTCTAGTTGCAGCGCCAATGCGCGGAATCAAGGCGCGGAACGCGCCGCCGCGCAGCGCCCACCCGCGGTCGGGCACAGCGCGGCTCATCTCGGAAACGTCAATGACCGCTTCAGGCCCACCACGACCTCGCCTATCATCCAAGAGGCGTTGGTTTTGACGCCCGCCCTACTCGGCCCGCGCGCCGGAAAACCGCGCCACGGCGACCCCGGCGGCTTCAAGCTCCGCGCGCAGACCGCGCGCGATCTCCACAGCTTCCGGCGTGTCGCCATGCAGGCAGATCGTGTCGATCCGGGTGGGGATATGCTTGCCGCTTTCGGCGATGATCGCGCCCGCGCGAATCATCTCGAGGATACGGGCGGCGGCGCAGGCCGGGTCATGGATCACCGCGCCCGGCTTGCGCCGGTCGACCAGCGTGCAATCGTCGTTATAGGCGCGGTCGGCAAAGATCTCGCAGGCCATGCGCGCGCCGAGATCGCGGGCGGCAACCTCCTGCGCGGTGCCGGCAAGCACCATCACGATGATCTCGGGATCGACCGAAAGTGCTGCGGCATAGGCGGCACGGGCAAGCTCTGCATCCTCGGACGCCATGTTGGCGAGCGCGCCGTGCAGTTTCAGATGGCGCACGGTGCCCCCCGCCGCCCGCGCCATCGCCTGCGCCGCCCCCAACTGATAGCGCACGAGATTGCCAAGCGTCTCATGCGCCAGGTCAATGCGCCTGCGACCAAAGCCTTGCAGGTCAGCAAAGGCGGGATGCGCCCCGATGCCTACGTCACGCGCAACGGCGCCCGCCATGGTCCGTGCCATCACGTCCGGGTCGCCCGCGTGAAAGCCGCAGGCGATATTGGCGGAACTGACCACCTCCAGCAGGGCGGCATCGTCGCCCATGGTCCAGGGGCCAAAGCTCTCGCTCATGTCGGCATTCAGATCGACGCTTGCTTGCATGGGTCAGGTCTCCTCGTCATGGCCTGCGGTGACACCGCTGATGAGTTGATAGGACAGCAGATCGCGGATGTCATTGGGGTCGCGCACAAGATGGTCGAGTTTTTCGCGCAACCCCTTGCGGGTGGTCTCGGCGGCGCGTTCGGCCGCGAGACCCTCCTCGAGCGTGACAAAGCGAAACCGCAACTGCGCGCCGGGCTGCGCCTGCGCCACGCGCGGCAGGTCGCAGGGCAGGACCGAGCCGATGCGCGGATAGCCACCCGTGGTCTGGCATTCAGCCATCAGCACGAAGGGCGCGCCGTCGCCGGTGATCTGGATATCGCCCGGCACGATCACCTCGGACAGGACCGAGAGCCCGGCCACACTGGCAAAGCCCTGACCGTCGGGATCGAAGCGCACGCCCATCCGGTTGCCGCGCGCGGCGCGGGTGAACTGCGTGGCCTCAAAGCGGGTAATCTCCTCATCCGGGAAAAACCCGGTCTGAAAGCCCGGTACGACGCGCACCGTGCCCCCATCGAACCGGTCATCCGTGGGCAGGACAAGTCCGGTCTCGCCCCCGGTCCGATCCTCACCCAAAGGCAGATCGTCGCCCGCCGCGATCAGCGCGCCAAGCCCCGCCGCAAGATGCGCCGAGCGCGCGCCGAGACGCTCGGGCGTGGCGATACCGCCGCCCAGATGCAGGTAGCCATAGACACCGCGCGTCGCCGCCCCGATGCTGAGGCGGCTGCCCGCGTGCAACAGATGCGAGGCGTTCCACGCCAGCGGCGCGCCGTCCACGCTTGCCCGCATCGGCGCGCCGGTCAGAGCAATGCGGGTGTCGTGGCTGACCTCGAAACTGCCGCCCATGCCCGCCATCTCAAGTGCGGCCAGCCCCTCGGACTGATGCAAGAGCGCCGCGCCCTCAGCCATGGCGAGCCGGTCCGCCGCACCCCCGCGCGACAGGCCAAAGGCGAGATATCCGGGCCGGCCAAGGTCCTGCACGCTGACACCGGGGCCCGCGTCATGCACGATCAGACGGCGGGTCATCGGATCACCTCGGACCGTGCACCGCCATCGGGGCCATCCTCGCGCAGGCGCTCATATGTCTCGCGGTCAGTCGCCTCAAAGATCACCTCGTCGCCCGGGCGCAGGACAAAAGGCGTGTCCGAATCTGGCCGAAACAGGCGAAAGGCGGTCTGCCCGATATGCCGCCAGCCGGTGGGCGTGGTGACCGAAAAGAGCACCAACTGCCGAATCGCCACGGTCAGCGCGCCAATCGGCACCCGGTCGGTGAGCGCGGTCTGACGGGGGATGTCCCACGCCTCCGGCAATTCGCCCAAATAGGGCTGGCCGGGGGCGAATCCGATGGTCTGAACGCGGACGCGGGTGCTGGCGATTTCCTGCGCCGCCGCCTGCTCTGTCAGCCCTGCCGCCGCTGCCGCCTCGGCCAGTTGCGGGGCCAGATCGGTGCCGTAGACGGTGGGAATGCGCCAGAACCTGCGCCCTTCGGGAAGATCGGCGGCATACCAGTCGCGGCTGTCGAGCAGCGTCTGGAGTTCCGCGCGCAGATCCCCCACCTCGATGCGCAGCGCATCGAAACGCAGGAAGGTCGAGACCAGAGAGGTGGTGCTTTCTTCGACGCCTTTGGGCGTGGCCCGCTCCACCGCCGCGCGAAAGGCGAGGGCGGCGCGGTTGGCAGGCTCGCTCAACGTCTCGCCGAAGGAGACGACCAGACCATCGAGCCCCACCCGCCCGATCCGGGGAAAGGGTGCATCGGCGCGTGTGTCTTGATCCGTCTCGCTCACGGGGCGGTGTCCTCCGGTCTCGTGCATGCCTCAAGGTCTATTGGACAGCTTGCGGCAGGAAAAGGGCGATCTGCGGAAAGGCGATGAGCAGCCCGGCCATGACCAGCATGGTCGCCGCATAGGGTGCGGCCCCCAGCATCACCTCGGACATCCGCCCGCCCTGCCGCGCGCCCTGCACCACGTAGAGGTTGAGACCGACCGGTGGCGTAATCAGCGCCATCTCGATCAGCACGATCATCAGGATGCCGAACCAGATCGGGTCATAGCCCTGCGCCACCACCAGCGGCACCACGATGGGGATGGTCACCACCATCAGCGACAGCGTCTCGATGAAGAAGCCGAGCACGATATAAATGCCGACCACGACCATGATCGTGCCAAGCGGCGACAGGCCGAGACCACCGAGGAGCGTTTCAAGTTCACGGCCAAGCCCGGCAGAGGCCAGCGTGAAGTTGAGGAACGACGCGCCGATCACCACCAGCATGATCATCGCGGTGATCTTGACGGTGCCAAGCAGGCTCTGCCGCAGCACATCGAAATTCACGGTGCCAAAGAGCGCGGCGATGACAAACGCCCCGAAGACGCCCACCGACGCGGCCTCGGTCGGGGTCGCCCAGCCCTTGTAGATCGAGCCGATGATGACGGTGAAGAGCAGGATGATCGGGATCAGTTGCAAAAGCGCGCGCAGCATTTGCACCAGCGGAAACACCCGCCGCTCGCCGCCCAGACCGGGGCGGATCATGCAGATGATCACGGTGACGACCATGAAGGCGAGCGCAAGGCCGATGCCCGGCACAAGGCCCGCGAGAAACAGCTTGGGGATCGAGCTCTGGGTGAGGAAACCATAGACGATCAGGTTGATCGACGGCGGGATCATGATGCCGAGCGTGCCGCCCGCCGCGATCGCGCCCGAAAAGAGCTTGGGGTCATAGCCCAACTTTTCCGCCTGCGGCATGGCGACGGTGGCCACGGTGGCAGCGGTGGCCACGGAACTGCCAGAGGTGGCCGAGAACATCGTCGCGGTCGCGACATTGGCATGAACAAGGCCACCGGGCAGCCAGCTGACCCAGCGGTCGAGCGCGGCATAGGTGCGCGTGGCTATCCCAGAGCGCACAAGGATTTCGCCCAGAAGCACGAAGAAGGGGATCGCGATGAGCGTGGGATTGTTTGAGGTGGACCACACAAGGTTGCCAAGCCCCCGGATCAGGGGGAACGGGCTGAAGAAGAGGTCGAGCCCGAAGCCCAGAAGAAAGAGCACGATGCCCACGGGGATCGAGAGGCCCAGCAGGAACAGCAGGCCGAAGGTTGCATAGGCAATCATTCCGTGGCCTCCGCTTCGCCAAGCGCACCGATGGCCTGATCGGCCCGGTCATAGTCGCGCCGCAGCACCAGCAGCGCCGCCGCCGTCAGCGTCGCCCAGGAGACCAACGCAAACCACACCCAACCCGCGAACCACGGGATCTGCACCAGCGCCAGCGGGGTTTCCAGCGGTGTGTTGGCGCGCGAGGAATTGGCAAGCGAGCGCTCCACCACCGGCCAGGACCACCACGCCACCAGCGTGACCGTCCCCGCCAGCGTGGCGAGCGCGAAGAGATCGAAGAGCGCCCGCGTCATCGCCCCGCCGCGCGAGCGGATGAGGTCGATGCGCACATGGCCCAGTTCCATCAGCGCATAGCCCATGCCCCAGGACGTGGCGATGGCCATGACATAGCCGCTGATTTCATCGGTGCCGCCGAACGAAGCCTCGACTTGCCGCAGCAGGATATCGCTGAGCACGAAGGCCGCACAGGCCAGCAGGAAAAGGCCGACGGCAATCGCCACCCCCCTGTTGATCCTGCGCAGCGCGTCGAGCAGCGCCACGGCGGTCGAGGCCCCTGTCGTCATGCTCAGTTCACCGCGTCGATGGTGACGCCGACGGTGGCGCCTACGGTTTCGTTCCAGCGCTTGGCCCAGTCGTCGCCCGCGCGGTCGGCCCAGTCGGGCAGCACGGTATTGACCAGGACCTCGCGGGCGCGCTCGAAATCGGCATCCGACACCTCGACCAGCGTCATGTCGCGCGCCTCGCCTGCGGGGCAGTCGCCATTGCCGGTGAGGCAGGCGATATCGTTGACCAGCGCGTCCTGCGCGGTGGCCCAGGCGGGGTCTTCGAACTCGGTCTTGATCTGAGTCTCAATGAGCGATTGCGTGCTCTCGTCGAGGCTGTTCCAGCGGTCGAGGTTCATCGCCGTCACGACGCTGTCCCAGCCACCGAGGGGAATGGGCAGCAGGTGGGTCGAAACCTCCCACCAGCCCGCCGAATAGCCCGAACCGGCCCCGGTCACGGCGCAATCCACCACGCCGTTTTGCAGCGCGCCGGGCACCTCGCCGAAGCTGACATTGATGCCCTCGGCGCCCAAAGCCTCAAGAAACTGCGCAGTCATGCGGCCAGAGGCGCGCACCTTTAGTCCTTCAAGATCAGAGAGTTCCGTGACCGGCGCGTTACAGAACACCACCTGCGGCGGATAGGGCGCGATGGCCAGAACATGGCTGTTGAACCGGTCGTTGAAGATATCCTCGACCATCGGGCGCGCCGCGTCGACCATCGCCCGCGCCTCGTCGGCCGTCAGCGCCACCAGAGGCACGTCGAGCCCTTCGAGTTCCGGCGCGTCGGCCACGGCGTAATCGGCTACGGTCATCGCCACGTCATAGACCCCGTCACCGAGCAGGCGGTAGACGTCACCCACCCCGAGGTTCATCTGATTGTGCGTGGTCAGCGAGACGTTGATTTCGCCATCCGAGGCTTCGGGCAGGGTCTCGGTCCAGAACGGGGCCTCGTATTGCTTGTGCAGGGGCAGGCTTGACCAGCTGCCCACCACCGAGAGGTCCTGTGCCGCGAGCGGTGCGGCGAGGAAGGTGGAGGCGGCAAGAATTGCGGTGAGTTTCATGGGTCTTTCTCCTTGTCGGTTTCGTGTCGGTATTGCGTCGGTATTGCGTCGGTGGCTTGAGGTCACGCGGCCTGCGGGGCCAGCACGGGCACTTCGGCCTCTTCGGGGATGTCGGTGATCAGCATATGCCCGGGCTTGTGCGTGATACAGAGCGGCGGCGCGGCGGCCTCGATTGCGACCTGCGGGGTGACACCACAGGCCCAGAAAACAGGCACCTGCCCCCCACCCACCGGCATCGCATCGCCCCAGTCGGGACGGGTGACGTCGGTGATCCCGATCTCCTCGGGTGCGCCGTGATGGATTGGGGCACCATGCGCGAGCGGGTAGCGGCGCGAAATCTGTTCCGCCTCGCTCAGGCGTGCGGGGTCGATGGCCCGCATGCTGACGACCATCCGCGCGCGAAACGGACCGGCGGGCGCGCAGTCGATATCGGTGCGGAACATCGGCACGGTGGTGTCGTTCTCGACATGCCACAGCGGGATGCCCGCCTGCATCAGCGCATGCTCGAAGGTGAACGAACAGCCAAGCGCGAAGGCCACCATGTCACCCGTCCACAGATCGCGGATATCGGCGGCAGACCCCTCAAGCCGCCCGTGGCGGTAGATGTTGTAGGCGGGCACATCGCTGCGAATGTCGATGTCGCGGCCAAGCGTGTGCATCATCGGATTGCCGGTATCCGAGACCCCGACCAGCGGGCAGGGTTTGGGATTGCGCTGACAAAACCGCATGAAGTCGAGCGCCAGCGCCTCGGGCAGGATCACGATATTGGCCTGAAGATACCCGGACCCCAGCCCGGCGGTATGGCCCGCGTAGCGCCCGGCGCGAATCTCGGCGCGCAGGCTGGGCAGGTCGGCATCTCTCAGACGGTCGAAATCGGTGGTCACGGGCAGCCTCTCGATTGGTTGATTTCAGCGTGACCGGGACGAAATATAAAATCAAATCGAATAAATTTGTCGCTTGATATCGAAATTACTTATCACCAAGATGGGCGCGATACTCCTGCGCCACGTCGCGCGCCGCGCGGGCCGCGAATTCGACCACGTGACTGCGCGGCTCGGCCACCCATGACGCGGTAAAGCGCAGCGGCGGCGGCACCCAGCCGGGATCGAACTGCCGGATGCGCCCCGCCGCCACGTATTCCGCCCCCAAGGCGCGCGGCAATGCGGCGATGCCCAGATCGGCCTCGACCAGCCGGAAACAGGCCGAGAGCGAGGAGGAGGGAAAGATCGACACGTCGGGGCCAACATGCTCGAACAGCAACTCGCGCAGCTCGCGGTAAGGCCGGGTGTTGCGGGCATAGGTCAGCACCGGGCGGCTGAGATAGGCCGACGGGTCCTCCTCAATCGGCGCATCGGCAGCGACATACCACGCCAGATCGAACCCCGGCAGGTCGATATTGTCGACCGTATATTCCGAGATCGGCCCCAGCAGGATCGCAAGGTCGATCTCGCGCCCCAGCAGACGCTCGCGCAGGTCGAGCGAGATATCGACGTTGAATTCGATCTGCAGCTTGGGAAAGTTGCGGTGCAGCCGGGCGATGAGATCGGGCAGCCAGCATTGCGCGATGGTCTCGGAGACGCCGATGCGCAGATGCCGTTCCAGCCCCTTGGGGTCGATTACGTCCTTCTCGATCATCTCCTGCAACCGCTCGAATTTCTCGGCGTAAAGCAGCAGCCGCTCGCCGCGCTTGGTCAGCGTCATGCCGCCCGCGTCCCGGTCAAAGAGCGTGCCTTGCAGCGTGTCCTCAAGATTACGGATGCGGGCAGTGACGGCGGGTTGCGTCAGGTTCAGGCTCACGGCAGCCTTGCGCACGCCGCCGGTGCGGACGACGGCGAGAAAGGTGCGCAGATGGGCGAGGTTGAGCTGAGCCATACCCGAGCCTAGCGCAACGCCGGGCGCAGGGCCATCGCCGCCTCACGCGCGGCTGTGCATCTCGTAGCCCGGCGGGGCGAGGGCGGTGACGGTGGTGATCGGGTCGCTGCCGTTCCAGGTGCTGCGGGCGATGCCAAAGAGCGCATCCCCCTCTTCGGCCTGCAACAGAGCGGCGTCATCGGCAGCGGCCTTCATCGCGAAGAACCGCAGGTCGCAGCGGCTGTAGGGGCGGTGTTGCAACAGCCATTCATTGGCGTTCTCGCGGCTGAGATCGACATCGAGGATCTCGGGCACGGTCTCGACGCAGATCCAGCGATCCTCGAACAGGTAGGGGCGCTGATTGGCCAGATGCAGGGCGCGGACATGCAGCATGCGGGCGGGGGCGCGCATCTCGAGGGCGGCGGCAACGGCGCGCGGGGCGTCGGCCTCTTCGCGAGAGACGAGTTGATAGCCGTAGCGCGCGCCGGTCGCCTCCACCTCCAGCCGGGCGACGGGGATGTGAAAGGTCGCGCGGGTGGCGGGCAGGCGCAGTACATGCGTGCCGCCCTTGCGCTTGCGTTCGATCAGCCCCTCATCGGCGAGCGCGCGCATGGCGCGCTGCACCGTGGCGCGGGCACAGCCGAGATCGAGCGCGATATCCTCGTCGCGTGGCAGGCGGGCGCCGGGCCGGTAGGTCGCGTCAAGGATACGCCCCTGTATGGTGTCGTAGACATCCCGCCAGGTCAGCCGCTCCGCTATCGTCATGTCTCGTCCCGCAATTGCGCCATGGAGGCCCTGAACCGCCTGCATATCGCGTCGCGCGCGTGATGGCGACCGTGCTGCACCACATGGCGGCCCGCGCTCCAGACATCGGTGATGCATTGCGCGCCGTGCCCGCCGAAGATCAGCGTATCGAGCGCCACGTCGCCCGCGCGGTCGCAGAGCCACTCATTGTCAGTGGAAATCCCCACCATATCGGCGAGGTATCCGGGCGCGAGCGCGCCGCATTTTCGCCCCGCCGCCTGCGCGCCGCCGGCGAGCGTCGCGTCGATCAGGCGGCGCCCGGTGGAGTGCGCCTGCGTCGCCAGCACCGCGCGGGCACGGTCGCGCAGGCGTTGCGAATATTCCAGCGTCCTGAGCTCGTCGAAATACGCGATGTGGATGTTGGAATCCGACCCCACGCCGATGTGGCCCTCTGCGCCGAGATAGGTGGCACCGTTGAAGATACCGTCGCCAAGGCTCGATTCGGTGATCGGGCAGAGACCGGCCACGGCACCGGTGGCGGCAAGGCGGGCGGTCTCGTCCCCGGTCATCTGCGTGCAATGGATCAGGCACCAGCGCGGATCGACCGCGTGGGCGCCCAGAAGCCATTCCACCGGTCGCGCGCCAAGATGCGCCTCGACCTCCGAGACCTCGGCCTGTTGCTCGGCCAGATGCATGTGGACGGGGCCATCGGGGCAAAGCGCGAGCGCTGCCTCCAGCCCCGCCGCGTCTACCGCGCGCAGCGAATGCGGCGCGGTGCCGATGCGGTCATCGGCATGGCCATGATCGGCCAGAACCCGCGCGGCCCCGGCATGCAGGCGCGCGAACCGCTCCGGGTCGTTGCCGAACCGCAATTGCCCGCCTGCAAGGGGCCGCGCATCGCAGCCGCCCCATTGATAGAGCACCGGCAGCAGCGTGAGGCCGATGCCCGCCTGCTGCGCGGCGGCCACGATGCGCGCGCTGAGTTCGGCGATATCGTCATAGCCCTGCCCCTGCGCCGCGTGATGCAGGTAGTGAAACTCGGCCACCGCGCCATACCCGGCCTCCAGCATCTCCATGAAGACCATCGCCGCGATGGCCTCGATCTGGTCGGGGTCGAGCCGGTCGAGAAAGCGGTACATCTGCCGCCGCCATGTCCAGAAACTGTCCGCCGGGTCCGGCCCGCGCGCCTCGGTCAGCCCGGCCATGGCGCGCTGAAAGCTGTGGCTGTGCAGGTTCACCGGGGCCGGGATCACCATATCAAAATGGGTGGCCGCGCGGGTCGTCATCGGCCCCAGCGATTCGATCCGGCCCTGCGCATCGAGGGTGATCTGCACATCGCGCGCCCAGCCTTGGGGCGTAAGTGCCTGACTGGCGGTGATGATTTGCATGGCGCGACTCCGTTGACATATTATGTGCGTACATATTATTATTAAGCTTGAATGAAATCAAGGACTGCGCCATGCCCGACCGCCTGCTTCTGACCGATCTGAATGCTGCGACGATGACTCCTGGCACGGCCGCCTATGGGCTGATCGAGACGGCCGTGATCTGCCTGGAAGGGCCGGAGATCCGATGGGTCGGGCCCGCTGGTGATGTGCCTGAGAGGTTCCGCGATGCGCCCGTGCAGTCGCTGAACGGGCGGCTGGTGACGCCTGCGCTGATCGACTGTCACACCCATATCGTGCATGGCGGCCACCGTGCGCGCGAATTCGAGATGCGACTGGAGGGCGCGAGCTACGAGGAGATCGCGCGCGCGGGCGGCGGGATCGTCTCGACGGTCAGCGCAACGCGGGCGGCGGATGAGGAAAGCCTGCTGGCGGATGCGCTGCCCCGGGTCGATGCGCTGATTGCCGAGGGGGTGGGCACGGTCGAGATCAAGTCGGGCTATGGGCTTGATCTTGAAACGGAACTGCGAATGCTGCGCGTGGCGCGGCGGATCGGCGAGATGCGGCCCGTGACCGTGGTCACAAGCTTTCTGGGCGCGCATGCGGTGCCCGCCGGAGAGGATGCCGACCGCTATATTGACGAGGTCTGCCTGACCGCGCTGGAGGCGGCGCATGCCGAGGGGCTGGTCGACGCTGTCGACGGGTTCTGCGAGGGGATCGCCTTTGATACCGTGCAGATCGCGCGGGTGTTCGAGCGGGCGCGGGCGCTGGGCCTGCCGGTGAAGCTGCATGCCGAGCAGTTGAGCCATCTGGGAGGCACGGCGATGGCGGCGCGATATGGTGCGCGCTCAGTTGATCACGTGGAATATGCGAGCGCGGCGGATGCCCGCGCGCTCGCCGATGCGGGGTCGGTCGCGGTGCTCTTGCCGGGTGCGTTCTACACCCTGCGCGAGACGCAAGCCCCCCCGGTGCAGGCATTCCGCGACGCGGGCGTGGCGATGGCGGTGGCCACCGACCTCAACCCCGGATCGTCGCCGCTGGGATCGCTGCTGCTGGCGATGAACATGGCCTGCACCCTCTTTCGCCTGACACCGGAGGAGGCGCTGGCGGGCACGACGCGCCACGCGGCAAAGGCGCTGGGCCTGCGCGACCGGGGTGAGATCCGCGCCGGGCTGCGGGCGGATCTGGCGGTGTGGGATATCGAGACGCCCGCTGAACTCTCCTACCGGATCGGCACCAACCCCCTGCATACCCGTATTTTCGGAGGACACTCGTGACCGAAACGCTCATCCCCGGGGCCACCCCGCTGGCGCAACTGGAAACGCTGTGGCGCGAGAGGGCGGCCGCGCGGCTCGACCCGTCTGCGCGGGACGGGATCGCGCGGGCGGCGGCGCTTGTCGAACGGGCGGCGGATGGTGAGGCGGCGGTTTACGGGGTCAACACGGGCTTTGGCAAGCTCGCCTCGGTCAAGATCGCGGGCAAGGACACCGCGCAATTGCAGCGCAACCTGATCCTGTCGCATTGCTGCGGCGTGGGCGAGGCGCTGGATGCGGCCTCCACGCGGCTGATGATGGCGCTGAAGCTGCTGAGCCTCGGGCGCGGCGCGTCGGGCGTGCGCTGGGAGATATGCGCGCTGATCGAGGACATGCTGGCCACCGGTGTGGTGCCGGTCATCCCGGCGCAGGGATCGGTGGGGGCGTCGGGCGATCTGGCCCCCTTGGCGCATATGGCGGCGGTGATGGTCGGCGAGGGCGAGGCGGTATTCGAGGGCGAGACACTGGCGGGTGGCGTGGCCTTGCAGCGTGCGGGGCTGACGCCCGTCGTGCTCGGCCCCAAGGAGGGGCTGGCGCTGATCAATGGCACGCAGTTTTCCACCGCCTGTGCGCTGGGCGGGCTCTTCGAGGCGATGACGCTGGTGCGCGGCGCGGTGGTGACTTCGGCGCTCTCGACCGACGCGATCATGGGATCGACCGCGCCCTTGCACCCGATGATCCACGAATTGCGCGGGCATCAGGGGCAGATCGACGTGGCCGCCGCGATGGCCGCGCTGATGGAGGGCAGCGTCATCCGCGAAAGCCACCGCGAGGGCGATACCCGCGTGCAGGACCCCTATTGCATCCGCTGTCAGCCGCAGGTGACGGGTGCGGCGCTTGACCTCATCCGCTGGGCCGCGCGCACGCTGGAGGTGGAGGCGAACGCGGTGACGGACAATCCGCTGGTGCTGGTCGAGGATGGAGCGATCCTGTCAGGCGGGAATTTCCATGCCGAGCCGGTGGGGTTTGCCGCCGATACGCTGGCGATGGCGATTTCCGAAGTGGGGGCGATCGCGCAACGGCGCGTGGCGCTGATGGTCGATCCGACGCTGTCGTTTGACCTGCCCCCCTTTCTGACGCCCGATCCGGGGCTGAACTCGGGGCTGATGATCGCCGAGGTGACGGCGGCGGCGTTGATGAGCGAGAACAAGCATCTGGCGCATCCCTGCACCATCGACAGCACGCCCACCTCGGCCAATCAGGAGGATCACGTGAGCATGGCGGCGCATGCCGCGTATCGTCTGCGGCGGATGGTGCGGAACCTGTCGGTGATCCTCGGGGTCGAGGCGATCTGCGCCGCGCAGGGGATCGAGGCGCGCGCGCCCTTGGAGACCTCCGCGCCGTTGCGGGATGCTGTGGCGCGGCTGCGGGAGGTGGTGCCGAGCCTCGGGGCGGATCGCTACATGGCCCCCGATCTGGAGGCCGCCGCAACGCTGATGCGCGAGGGCGCGCTGGCGCGGGCGGCGGGGCTGGAGCTGGCGCTATGATCGAGGTGGTACAGGGGGGCGGGCCGCTGGTGCTGGGCCTGCCGCATACAGGTACGTATGTTCCGCCGAAGATCGTGGCGCGGCTGAATGTGACGGGCCGCGCGTTGGCCGATACCGATTGGCATGTCGAGCGGCTGTATGACGGGCTGGTCGGGGATGTGACCACGGTGCGGACGCGCGCGCATCGCTACGTGATCGACGTGAACCGCGCACCCGACGGCGAGAGCCTTTATCCGGGGCAGAACACCACGGGGCTGGTGCCGCTGACGGATTTTGATGGTCTGCCGATCTGGCAGAGCGGGGAAGAGCCGGATTCGGACGAGGTGGAGGCGCGGCGTGTGGCGTATCACGCGCCCTATCACGCCGCGCTGGCAGAGGAACTGGAGCGGGTGCGGGCGCGGCACGGGTTTGCGATCCTGTATGATTGCCATTCCATACGCTCACGTATCCCTTACCTGTTTGACGGCGTTCTGCCCGATCTGAACATCGGCACCAATGGTGGTACGACCTGCGCGCCGGGGATCGCGGCGGCGGTCGAGGCGGTCTGCCGAGCGGCAGACGGATACAGCACCGTCACCAATGGCCGCTTCAAAGGCGGCTGGACGACGCGCCATTATGGCCGCCCCGACGAGGGGCTGCACGCGATCCAGATGGAGCTTTCGCAGGCCACCTATCTCACCGCCGAGGCCCCGCCCTGGGACTATGACGACGGGCGCGCGGAGCGTCTGCGCGCCACGCTGCGCCCAATCCTCGAAACCCTGTCCGCATGGAGACCGTGATGACCGATCCCCGCAAGAACACCCGCGACGTCTATCCCCCCACCGGCCCGGAGTTGAACGCCAAGAGCTGGCAGACCGAGGCGCCGCTGCGGATGCTGATGAACAACCTGCACCCGGACGTGGCCGAGAACCCGCATGAGTTGGTCGTCTATGGCGGCATCGGGCGGGCGGCGCGGACCTGGGCGGATTTCGATTGCATCGTCGAGAGCCTCAAGGATCTGGAGGCGGATGAGACGCTGGTGGTGCAGTCGGGCAAGCCGATTGCCATCGTGAAGACCCATGCTGATGCGCCCCGCGTGCTGATCGCAAACTCGAACCTCGTGCCGCACTGGGCCACCTGGGACCATTTCAGCGAGTTGGATCGCAAGGGGCTGATGATGTACGGCCAGATGACCGCCGGGTCATGGATCTATATCGGCTCGCAGGGCATCGTGCAGGGCACCTATGAGACCTTTGCCGAGGCGGGGCGGCAGCATTACGGCGGCGACCTGACCGGCAAGTGGATCCTGACTGGCGGGCTTGGCGGCATGGGCGGCGCGCAGCCCTTGGCGGCGGTGATGGCCGGGGCGTGCTGTCTGGCGGTGGAGTGCAACCCCGACAGCATCGATTTCCGCCTGCGCACGCGGTATGTGGATGAGAAGACCGACAGCCTTGATGAGGCGCTGGAGATGATCGAGCGGTGGACGGCGGCGGGTGAGGCGAAGTCCGTGGGGCTTCTGGGCAATGCCGCCGATATCTTTCCCGAGATCTACCGGCGCGGCATCCGGCCCGACATGGTTACCGATCAGACCAGCGCGCACGACCCCGTGAACGGCTATCTGCCGCAGGGCTGGAGCATGGCGGAGTGGAAGGCGAAGCGCGAGAGCGACCCGAAGGCTGTGGAACGCGCGGCGCGGGCGAGCATGAAAACCCATGTCGCGGCGATGGTGGAATTCTGGAATGCGGGCGTGCCGACGCTCGATTACGGCAACAACATCCGGCAGGTGGCACTGGATGAGGGGCTGGAGAATGCCTTTGCCTTTCCCGGCTTCGTGCCCGCCTATATCCGGCCGCTGTTCTGCCGGGGGATCGGGCCGTTCCGGTGGTGTGCGCTGTCGGGCGACCCGGAGGATATCTACCGCACCGACGCCAAGATGAAGGAGTTGTTTCCCGAGAACACCAAATTGCACAATTGGCTCGACATGGCGCGCGAGCGGATCGCGTTTCAGGGGCTGCCCGCGCGGATTTGCTGGATCGGGCTCGGGGACCGGCACCGCGCGGGGCTGGCGTTCAACGAGATGGTGGCGAAGGGCGAGTTGAAGGCGCCGGTGGTGATCGGGCGCGATCATCTGGACAGCGGCTCGGTCGCGAGCCCGAACCGCGAGACCGAGGCGATGAAGGACGGATCGGACGCGGTCTCGGACTGGCCGTTGCTGAACGCTCTAGTCAATACCGCCTCGGGGGCGACATGGGTCAGCCTGCATCACGGCGGCGGTGTCGGCATGGGGTTCTCGCAGCACGCGGGCGTGGTGATCTGCGCCGATGGCACGCCCGAGGCCGCCAAACGGCTGGAGCGGGTGCTGTGGAACGATCCGGCGAGCGGGGTCTGGCGGCACGCGGATGCAGGCTATGAAGAGGCGCTCGAGTGCGCTCGGGAGAACGGGCTGCGCTTGCCGCGTATTCTGCGGTGAGGCGTCGGGCTAGCTGCGTTTTGGCTTGAAGCTGCCGTTGAATGACCGCCAGAAGTGCCGCGTGATCGCAGGGCCGGGGACTGGCGATGCACGGGGTGTGGCGGGTACTTTAGCCGGGAAAATTCCTTAAAACCCCACCCCGTGGCAGTACCCCTCAAATCGCCAGGCCGCAGGCCGGCCCGGCGATCGCGGGGCACCTTCGGTGCGTTTCGCGCGGGATGCGGCAACGGCAGCTCAAGGCCAATCTCAGCCCCGCGCCCAGCCTCACGGTCCTACTTAGCCTTGCGCCGCCGTCACGATCAGCTCCACCTTATACTCGGGCGTGGCCAGTTTTGCCTCACCACAGGCGCGGGCCGGGGCGTGGCCTTCGGGCACCCAGGCATCCCAGACGCTGTTCATCTCGGCGAAATCGGCCATGTCGGCCAGCCAGATCACACATTGCAGGATGCGGGTGGCGTCTGACCCGGCCTCGGCCAGCAGTGTCTCGACCTTCTCGATGCAGGTGCGGGTCTGGTCTGCCACGCTGTCGCCCGGATTACCCACCTGCCCGGCCAGATAGACGGTGCCGTTATGGGTGACGATCTGGCTCATGCGCTGACCGGTGTGGTGACGGGTGATATCGCTCATGGGCGGGTCCTTTCGGTTGGATCAACAAAGACGGTCGGGGGCGAGCGCGGCGCGGGTGGCCGCGTCGAGCACGGGCGCGCCGCCAGTCAGAAGTGCTGCGCTGAATTGCGATAGCGCGGGCGCGGTCTGAACGCCATAGCCGCCCTGCCCCGCCAGCCAGAAAAAGCGGGTGCGGCGCGGATCAAAACCCGCCACCGGCGTGCGGTCGGGGGCAAAGGTGCGCAAGCCGGCCCAGCTATGCTCCAGCCGCGTGACCTCATGCGTCACCGCCTGCTCGAACCGGTGCAGCCCCTCGGCAAGCACCATGTCCTCGGGCCAGGCATCATGCGGGTCGACCGGGTCTTCGTCGGCGGGCGAGACCATCAGCTTGCCCGCCTCGGGCTTGGCATACCAGGTCTCGGCGATGGAGCCGAAGATCGGCCAATGCTCGGTGTCATGGCTTTCGGGGGCCGGGATGATCGCGGCAGACCGGCGATAGGGTTGCAGCCCGAGGCGCTGCAGCCCGGCCAGTGCCGCAACCTCATCCGCCCATGCGCCTGCGGCGTTGACCACGGTGGGCGCACTGAAGGTGCCCTGCGCCGTGTCCATGTGCCATTGCCCAGCCTCATGGCGGAGCGCCTGCACCTGCGCGCCGGTGACGATCTGCCCCCCGCGCCCCCGCAGCATCCTTGCATAGCCCTGCAACAGCAGGTCCACGTCGATGCCGCGCGCGTCGCGTTCGATCAGCGCGCCCGCGATGCGCTCTGGGCGCAGGATGGGGACGATTTCGGCGGCCTCATGCCCTGTCAGCCGCTCCACCCCGACCGCGCCGTCGAGATAGGCGTCGAGCACCGGCAGTTCTTCCTCCGAGGCGACCATCAACTCGCCGCGCGGGCTGAGGATCGGTGTGTCGCTGATCTCTCCCGGTTGCTCGAAAATCGGCTCGGCCACGGCGTTGAGGGCGCGCAGCGTCGCGTTGCCGTAATTGCGGATGAAGATCGCCGCCGAGCGCCCGGTCGCGTGATAGCCGATCTGTGGCTCGCTCTCCAACACGGTCACGCGCGCCCCGGCGCGGGCGCATTCCGCCGCCGCACTGATGCCCGCGATGCCGCCGCCAATGACGATGATATCGGTCATGTAGGCACCCCCTCGAACCCGGTCAGCGTCGCGGTGAGGTTCTGGCCCAATTCCTCGCAGAGATATCCCCCCTCCTGCACGAACAGCGTGGGCAACCCGAGGCCCGCAATGGCCGCGCCGATGCGCCCGAACCCCGGCGTGGTGATCGCCAGCCCCTGGAACGGATCGCCCTCATAGGCGTCGAGGCCGAGGGCGACCACCACCGCGTCAGCCCCGAAATTCACGATCCTTTCCAGCGCGCGATCCAGCACCTTCAGATAGTCCTCATCGCCGGTCTTGCGCGGCAGCGGCAGGTTGAGATTGTAGCCGATGCCACGACCTTCGCCGCGCTCGGACGCATGGCCCCAGAAGAACGGATAGAACCGTTCGGGATCAGCATGGATCGAGACCGTCAGCACGTCGTCGCGGTCGTAGAAGATGCCCTGCGTGCCGTTGCCGTGATGCACGTCCACGTCGAGGATGGCGGTGCGCAACCCCGCCATACGCAACCGTTCGGCGGCAATGGCGGCATTGTTGAGAAAGCAGAACCCCCCCGCCAGATCGCCGAAGGCATGGTGCCCCGGCGGGCGGCAGAGGGCGTAGGCGGCGCGTTCGCCCTGCTCCAGCAGATCGGCCCCGGTGACGGCGCTCTGCGCCGACCAGTAGGCGGCCTCCCACGTGCCCGCGCCGATGGGGCAGGCGGTATCAGCCTGATGATAGCCCGCCTGACCCACGGCGGATTTCGGGTAATTGTCGCCGCGCGTGGCGGGGTGGATGTTGGGGATCACCTCCGGCCCGCCGCCGTCGATGCGCTGCCAGCGGGTGTGGATGTTGCGCAGGAAGGTCACATATTCCGGCGAATGGAGCGCGGCGATGGGGCCAAGCCCCGCATCCTTGGGCGCGATCATCTCGCAACCCGCCGCCTCTGCCCCGTCCGTCAGCCGCGCGATACGCTCGGGCTGTTCGGGGCTGGGCTGGATGACGCCGTTGGCCATGAAATGCTGCGGGTCGTGCTGCCACTGGCGGTCGTCGAAAATGGCCTTCATCTGCCCTCTCCCTTCAGTCTGTCAAAGCCCGCCCGTGGCAGGCGCATCTGTGTCACGCGGTCCTGCGGCGCAAAGCCCAGGCGTTCGTAGAACCGGCGCGAGGCGGTGCTGTGGCCATAGACCGCCAGCGTCATCCACGCCGCTTTCCACTGCGCCCCGGCCCGGTGCGCCACCTCGGCCAGCAGGCGCCGCCCCGTCCCCTGCCCGCGCGTCGCCGCATCGACCCAGAGGTCCGAGACATAGACCCCCGCCGCCCCCTGCGCGGTGGAAAACACCGGGCTGTAGAGCGCTGCGCCGATCAGGTCATGCTCGACCGTCAGAAGCCCGTAGGCCGCTGGCGTATCGCCCATCAGACCCGCGCGCAAGGCATCGAAACTGGCCAGATGCGTATCGCCCAGATCGTCGCTCAGCGCGCGCAGGGCGCGATCCAGCAGGACCAGATCTGCCTCCGTTCTCACCGCACGAAACTCCGTCACCATGTCTCAGATCGCCGTCCGGTCCGCGCCCTTGAGGCGCAGCAGGCGGCGCGCACCATCCGCATCCACCACCTCGCGGCCCATCGCCTCGACAATGCCGCGCACTTTCTGCACCTGCTCGGCGTTGGAGCGCGCGAGCGTGCCGCGCGCGATCGTCAGGCTGTCCTCCAGCCCCACGCGCACATGCCCGCCCATCGCCGCCGCCTGCGCCGCCATCGGCATCTGGTGACGCCCCGCAGCCAGCACCGAAAACATGTAATCTGCACCGAAGAGCTTGTCGGCGATGCGCACCATGTGGCTCAGGTTTTCGGGGTCCGGCCCCATGCCGCCCAGCACGCCGAACACGAATTGAATGAAGAACGGCGGTTCGATCAGGCCCCGGTCGGCAAAATGGCGCAGCATGTAGAGATGCCCCAGATCGTAGCATTCGAACTCGAACCGCGCGCCGCGCTCCTGCCCCAACTCGGTGAGGATACGGGCGATGTCGCGCGGGGTGTTCTTGAACACCAGATCGTCGGAGCCCTCCAGGAACGGCTTTTCCCAGTCGTGCTGCCAGTCGGTGATCCGCTCGGCCATCGGGTAGAGGGCGAAATTCATCGTGCCCATGTTGAGCGAGGCCATTTCCGGCGCAGCCTCTTTCGGGGCGGCCAGACGCTCATCAAGCGTCATCACCGCGCTGCCCCCGGTCGAGAGGTTGAGCACCGCGTCGCAGCCCTGTTTGAGGCGCGGCAGGAAGGCGCGGAAATGGGCGGGGTCGGCCGACGGCCTGCCCGTCTCGGGGTCGCGCGCGTGCAGGTGCAGGATCGCGGCACCCGCGTGAGCCGCCTCAACCCCCGCTTTTGCGATCTCGTCCGCCGTCACCGGCAGGTGCGGCGACATCGAGGGCGTGTGGATCGAGCCGGTGAGCGCGCAGGTGATGATGATCTCGCGCATCAAACGGCCTGCTCCAGGGCCGGGCGGATTTCCTCGGTGAACTGCGACAGCGAGGCATCCAGCATCTCGGTGATCTCGTCGAGATGCGTCTCGGTCGCGATCATCGGCGGGGCGACGATGATGTGGTCGCCCTCCACCCCGTCGCGGGTGCGCCGCGAATAGACGATCAGACCCTTGTCATAGGCGATCTGCACGAAGCGGTTGAAGGCCTGCAGGTGCTTGGGCAGCGGGGCCTTGCTGCCCCGGTCGGCCATGAATTCGAACGCCGTCAGCAGCCCCTTGCCGCGCACGTCTCCGATGATGGCATAGCGCTGCATGAGACCTTCCAGCCGCTCTTTCAGCTTGACGCCCATGCGCGCCGCGTTGCCCACCAGATCCTGCCGCTCGATCTCGTCGATCACGGCCAGACCGGCGGCGCAGGCCAGCGGGTTGCCGGCATAGGTGTAGCCGTGCAGGAAGCCGCCCGCATCCAGCACCGCCTCGACCAGCCGCTCATGCGCGACCATTGCGCCAAGCGGCACGTATCCGGCGGCAAAGCCCTTGGACATGACAGCGATATCCGGCTCCAGCCCCCAATGCTCGGAGGCGAGGAATTTGCCGGTGCGCCCCGCCCCGGTCATCACCTCGTCGAGAATGAGCAGCACGCCATGACGGCGGCAAATCTCCTGCACCCGCTCCATGTAGCCGCGTGGCGGCACCAGCGCCCCGGTGGAGGCGCCGCCGATGGGCTCGACGATAAAGGCGAGCACGCTCTCGGGGCCCTCTTCCAGTATCTTTGCCTCCAGCATGTCGGCGTAATGATGGCCCGTCGCCTCGTCCTCGGGGTCGAGCCCGTCGAGATAGGCGCGGGGCGCGGGCACCTTGGGCATCGCCTGCATCATCGGCGCAAAGGGATCGGTCAGCGGCGCGTAGGAGGTGATGGCAAGCGCGCCGAGCGTGCAGCCGTGATAGGAGGGCGCGCGGCTGATGATCTTCCAGCGACTGCCCTCGCCGGTGGCGAGCGCGTATTGCCGTGCCAGCTTCAGCGCCGATTCCACCGCCTCGGACCCGCCCGAGACGAAGAACACGCGGTTGAGGCCCTCGGGGCACAAGGCGGCGGTCTTGGCGGCGAGTTTCTCGGACGCCTCGGTCTCGAAATGCAGGCGGTAGCCGAAGGTGGATTTCTCCATCTGCCGGCGCATCGCCTCGAGCACGTTCTCGTTGGAATGGCCGATATTGCAGACCATCGCGCCGCTTGAGCCATCGAGATAGCGCTTGCCATCCACGTCCCACATGTAGACGCCGCGCGCCTGATCGAGCACCGGCTTGCGCTCGCGCCCCTGATAGAAAAGGTGAGAGGGTTTCACGTTCATTGTCTTATCCCGGAAGCGCCGCGCAATCCTGCGGGCGCAAGTGCAGATGGACCGCGTCGCCCGCCGCAAACGGGCGCTCGTCGATCATGTTGATGGCTTGCAGCTGCGCCTCGCCCGCGCGCACGAAATAGCGCACGGCCTGCCCCTGATAATCCACGGTTTCGACGGTGGCGGGAACCGAAATCACACCCTCGGGCGCGGGGGTTTTCGACAGCAACAGTTTCTCGGCACGCACCACCAGCTTGGCCGCGCCGGTTCCGGTCAGATTGGGGGCCTTGGCGGCGGGCACGGTCACCTTGCCAAAGGTCGCATCCTCGACCACCACGCTCGCGCCATGCTCGATACATTTCGCCTCGGTGATGTTGGACGCCCCGAGGAAATTGGCGACGAATTCCGAGGCGGGGGTGTTGTAGACCTCTTCGGGCTTGCCCACCTGCTCCACCCGCCCCTCGGACATCACCACGATCAGGTCCGACATGGCGAGCGCCTCGGACTGGTCATGGGTGACGAAAACGGTGGTCACCCCGATACGCTCCTGAATGCGCTTCAACTCCACCCGCATATCTTCGCGCAGGTTGGCGTCGAGCGCCGAAAGCGGCTCGTCCAGAAGCAGCACGTCCGGCTCGATCACGATGGCACGGGCGAGTGCGATGCGCTGTTGCTGGCCGCCCGAGAGTTCCTTGGGATAGCGGTCGCCGACATTGGGCAGTTGCACCAGTTCCAGCGCCGCCTGCACCTTGGCCGGGATCTCGGGTTTCGGCACGTCGCGGTATTTCAGGCCAAAGGCCACGTTCTCGGCCACGGTCTTGTGCGGGAAAAGCGCGTAGTTCTGAAAGACGAGGCCGAGGTTGCGCTTGTGAATGGGCACGTCGTTGACGCGTTTGCCGCCGATCAGGATTTCGCCCTCGCTCGGGTCGAGAAGCCCGGCGATCATCCGCAGGTTCGTGGTCTTGCCACAGCCCGAAGGCCCCAGCAGCGTGACGAACGCCCCCTCGGGGATCTCCAGCGTAGTGCGATGCACGGCGGTAAAACTGCCGAAACGCTTGACGATGTCTTGCAGGGTGACGGCGCTCATCTGCGGCTCCTCAACGGGGGTGGGCCGCGCCCCGGACAGGGGCGCGGCGAGGGCTCAGTAGCCGCGCTGCACGCGGCTGAAGGTCTCGGACCATTCCGCCTCGTTGCCATTCCAGTAGTTCGGATCGGCGAAGGTGAGCGAGTCGAGCGTGCCGGTCGGATCATAGGCCGGCAGGGTGGGGATCTTGTCGCCCAGATCGACCTTGGTCCCGTCGAGCGCGGGCGGATAATTCTGCCCCTCGGCCACGGCGATGGAGGTCTCCGGCGCCAGCATGAAGTTCAACAACTCCTCGCAGGCCTCGACCGGGCTGCCCTTGAGCACATGCAGGCATTCCTGCCAGGCAAAGCTGCCGGGGGCGTCGTAATATCCGATATCGTGGCCCTGCTGCTGCAAGGCGGCGATGCGGCCCGACCAGCCTTCGGTCACGTAGATCTCTTCCTCCGCCAGCAGGCTCATGAGTTCCGCACCCGACGACCAGTATTTCAGCGCCAGATCGCGGTGGCTGCGGATCGCGTCCCAGACGGCATCCATATCCTCAATGTTGTTGGGGTCCTGTCCGGTCTGCAACGCGCCATACCAGATCCGCGTGCGCCATTCGCCCCAACCGCCGATCTTGCCCTTATAGGCCTCGTCGATCAGGATGCTGGCGCCTTTTTCCTTCATCTCCTCGTCGGAGATATACTTGCGGTTATAGGCCAGCCCGGTGGTGCCGTAATCGTAAGGCACAGCCGACAGGTAATCCGGCGTCACACCCCGGAACGCGCTGGTCAGCGCATCCATCACCAGCGACATGTTGGGGATGTTGTCGAGGTTGAGATCCACCGTCAGGCCGAAATTCACGTAGCGCGCATAGTCGAACACGCCCGACAGATGCGCGATGTTGTATTCGCCCTCCTGGCTGGAGCGGACCTGCGCGAGATATTCGTCGCTGCCCGCAAAGGTGCCATCCACAACCTCGATACCGGTCTCCTTGGTGTATGGCTCAAAGGCATGCTCGCGGAACGCCTCGGACACGACACCGCCCCAGCCGTCGAACCGCACCTGTTGCACGTCCTGCGCATGGGCGAACTTGGCAAAGGGCGTCTGCACGCCATAGGCGAGGCCCGCCGCCCCGATCAGGCCGAGAAAATTGCGCCGGTCCAGATCGCCATTGCGATACCGCTCCAGCAGGCGTTCATAACGTTTGGTATTGTCCATTTTTCATATCTCCTTGTTGAGGGTTGGTGCGGTTCTTAGGTGCCGCTTTTCATGGCGAGTTTGCGGGCCACCGCCGCACCCAGCAGCGGCAGACCCACGGTCATCACGATCATCACCGTGCCAAGCGCGTTGATCTCGGGGCTGATCGAATTGCGCAGCATCGAGAAGATCTGCGTCGGCACGGTCTCCACCCCGCCGGGCTTCCAGAAGAGCGTGCCGGTGATGTCATCAAAACTGATGGTGAAGGCAAAGAGCGCGCCGGCGGCGACGGCTGGCAGCATCAGCGGCAGCGTGACCGAGAAAAACGTCTGCACCGGCGACGCGCCGAGGCTGAGGGCCGCCTCTTCCACGTCGCGCTTGATCGACACCAGCCGCGCCTGCACCACGAGGATCACGAAAGGCAGGGTAAAGATGACGTGTCCCGCCAGCAGCAAAGCGAAACTCTTGCCAAGACCGAGCCAGTTGAGAAACAGCAAAAGCGCCACCGCCAGCACCACCTCGGGCACCAGAATGGGCGCGATCAGCAGCGTGGTGATCGTGTTGCGGCCGGGGATCTTGTAGCGCACCAGCGCGAGGCTCGCGAGGATGCCGAGCGTGGTCGAGATCACCGCCGTCATCAGCCCCAGAACGATCGAGGTGCGAAAGGCCCGCATCACCGCGTCGTTGTTCCACAATTCCTCGAACCAGCGCAGCGACATGCCGGTCATCGGGAAACTGCCGAACTGATTGGCGTTGAACGACAAAAGCACCACCACCGCCACCGGCAGGAACATGAAGCCATAGACCAGCACGGTCCAGATGCGGATCGCATGCCAGCCCATCACCCGAGCCCCTTCGCCAGTTGCGCCATGCCGAGATAGCGGTTGTAGATGCCCACCAGCACCCCCAACACCGCCAGCAGCAAGAGCGACAGCGCCGAGCCGAGCGGCCAGTTGAGCTGCGTGATGATCGCCTCGAACACCAGATTGGCGAACATCGCATCGGTCGGCCCGCCAAGGATCACCGGGGTGATATAGGTGCCTGCCCCCAGCACGAAGCACAGCAGCCCGCCCGCCGCCAGCCCCGGCAGCGACAGCGGCAGCGTCACTTGGGTGAACGCCTCCCACCGGGTCGCCCCGAGCGAGGTGGCGGCGTCTTCGAGATTGGTGTCGATGCCCTCCAAGCTGACATAGACATTCAGCACCATGAAGGGCAGCAGGAAATGCACGAGCCCGAGGATCACCGTCGCCTCGTTATAGAGCATCTGCATCGGCTCGCTGATGATCCCCAGTGTCATCAGCAAGGTATTGAGCGCGCCGGACGTGCCGAGGATGTTGATCCAGCTCATCGTGCGGATGATGTAGCTGATCCAGAATGGCAGCATCAGCAGGAGCAGCAGGATCATCTTGTTGCCCTTCGACCGCGCAATGAAATACGCCGCCGGATAGCCCATCAGCCCGCAGATCAGCGTGGTAATCGCCGCGATCTTCAGCGTGTTGAGCAGGATGTCGCGATAAAACCGGTCGCTCAGCGCCTTTTGCCAGTTGTCGAGGTAGAACCCCACCTGATCCGCACCCATGGCCGAGCGCAGCCAGAACGAATAGACCACGATGAACATCAGCGGGATGATCAGCAGAAAGAGCACCGCCCCAAGGGCAGGTGACAGCAATATCCACGGCTGTCTTGCCTCGCGGGCTTCGACCGACATGCGTCTCCCTTTCATGCGCGTCCCGTTCAATGCGGGCTTGCCCAGAGGGTGCAAAGCGGTCCATCATTAATCAAATAGATAATAGGAATTGTGACAATAGATGAGATCTATGGAAAGCCGCGACAGCCCCGAACGCATCATGCGCGAGATGGATTGGAATCTCTTGCGCACCTTCGTCGTGCTGGCGCAATCACGGTCGGTCACAGATGCCGCAAACCGGCTGCGCCTGACGCAGCCTTCGGTCTCTACCGCGTTGAAAAGGCTGGAGGATCGGGTGGGCAAGCGCCTCATTCACCGCTCGCCGGGGCGGTTCGAGCTGACCGAGGCAGGCGAGGTGCTTTATCGCGAGGCGCTCGATATCCAGGGCTCGATCCTGCGGCTCTCGACCCTGATGCGCAACATGACCGACGAGGTGACAGGGCATGTGCGGGTGTCCCTGGCAAGCCATGTCATCTGCCCGCTTTTTGATCAGGTGCTGGCGGAATTCCATGCCGAGAACCCGCGCGCAACGCTCTCGATCGAAGTACATTCCTCGGCGCAGGCGATCGAGACGGTGTCGGCGCGCTCGGCCTCCTTCGCCATCTGCCTCGTGCATCAGCGCAACCCCAAGCTGGAATATCTGCGGCTCTACCGCGAATTCTTCGGCCTCTTCTGCGGCCCGCCGCATCCGCTCTTTGGCCGCCGCGACCTGACCCGCGCCGATCTGGCGGGGCAAAGCGCGGTCAGCTTCGAGACCGACCGGTTGCAGGACGCTCTCAAGCCGGTGACGCTGATGCGCGCGCAGGCGGAACTGGGCGATCAGATCATCGCCACGTCGAGCCACCTGGAGGAGGTGCGGCGCATGATCATCGCGGGGGTCGGCATCGGCCCCCTGCCCCTGCACGTGGCCGAACGTGACGTGCGCGACGGCCTCTTGTGGCAGTTGCCGCCCTATGATCAGACGGCGGCGGTCGATGTCCATGTGGTCTGGAACCCGCGCGCCGTGCTCAACCGCGCGGAACAGTCCCTGCTCGACCGGCTGCAACGCCACATCGACGACACCCCGATGGAGGCGCGCACCTATCGATGAGCCTGCGGCAGGTTTTCGCGCAACCCGGCGCGGGTTGTAACGCAGGTTTCATACCTCAACCCTTGCGCCCGTGTGGTGAACCGATACAAGAAACCGCGTTACCACGTTCAGGGATTTCTCATGTCGATTGCACTCATCATTCTGGCGGCGGGCAAGGGAACGCGGATGAACTCCGATCTGCCCAAGGTTCTGCACCGGATCGCCGAGGCCCCGATGCTGGTGCATGCGATGCAGGCCGGTGCCGCGCTTGACCCCGACCATACCGTGATCGTGGCAGGGCACGAGGCCGAGGCGGTGGCCGAAGCAGCGCAAGAACATGACGAGACGGCGCGCATCGTGCTGCAAGAGGAACAGTTGGGCACCGCCCATGCGGTGGCGCAGGCACAGGCACAGCTGGAGGATTTTACCGGCGATGCCATTGTCCTCTATGGCGACACGCCCTTCATTCGCCCCGAGACGCTGGAAAAGATGGCCGCCGCACGCGCCGCGCATGACGTCGTGGTGCTGGGGTTCGAGGCCGCCGATCCGGGCCGCTACGGGCGGCTGCTGGTCGAGGGCAGCGCGCTCACGCGGATCGTGGAATTCAAGGACGCAAGCCCGGCAGAGCGCGCGATCACGCTATGCAACAGCGGCGTTGTCATGGCCCCTGCCCCGCTTCTCTTTGACCTGATCGCAGAGGTCGGCAACGACAATGCCTCGGGCGAGTATTACCTGACCGACATCGTGGGACTGGCCCGCGCGCGTGGCCTCTCGGCCACCGCCGTCACCTGTGACGAGGCCGAAACCATGGGCATCAACAGCCGCGCGGAACTCAGCATGGCCGAGGCCGCCTTTCAGGACCGCGCCCGCGCCGAGGCGATGGAGAACGGCGTGACGCTGGTCGCGCCCGACACGGTCTTTTTCGCCTATGACACCCATCTGGGGCGCGACTGCCTGATCGAACCGAATGTGGTCTTTGGCCCCGGCGTCACCATCGAAACCGGCGCGCATATCCGCGCCTTCAGCCATCTCGAGGGCTGTCACGTCGCGCGCGGTGCGGTGGTCGGACCCTATGCCCGGCTGCGCCCCGGCACCGAGTTGAGCGAGGACAGCCGCATCGGCAATTTCGTCGAGGTCAAGAACGCGCTCATCGGCGAGGGGGCCAAGGTCAATCACCTGAGCTATATCGGCGACGCGCAGATCGGGCGCGACAGCAATATCGGGGCGGGCACCATCACCTGCAATTACGACGGCGTGATGAAGCACGAAACCCGCATCGGCGAGCGGGTCTTCGTCGGCTCGAACACGATGCTGGTGGCCCCGGTTTCGGTGGGCGATGAGGCGATGACCGGCTCCGGCTCGGTCATCACGCAGGATGTGGCCGCGGGTGCCTTGGCCATCGGGCGCGCCCGACAGGTCGAGAAACCCGGACTTGCACGTAAATTATTTGAACTGTTACGGGCGCAAAAGGCCCGAAAGAACCAGAAGGAAACGGATTGATGTGCGGAATTATCGGAGTTCTGGGCAATCACGAGGCCGCCCCGATCCTTGTCGAGGCGCTGCGGCGGCTGGAATATCGCGGCTATGCCAGCGCCGGGATCGCCACGCTGAACGACGGACGGCTCGACCGTCGGCGCGCCGTGGGCAAGCTGGTCAATCTCGCGGATCTGCTGGTGCATCAACCATTGGCCGGTAAATCCGGCATTGGTCACACCCGCTGGGCCACCCATGGTGCCCCGACCGAGATGAACGCACACCCGCACAAGGCCGGGCCCGTCGCCGTGGTTCATAACGGGATCATCGAGAATTACCGCGACTTGCGTGCAGAACTCTCAGAGGCCGGGGTTGGCCACGAGACCGATACCGACACCGAAACAGTGGCGCTGCTGGCCCACCACCTGATGACGCAGGGCATGGACCCCGAGGCGGCAGCGCGTGCCACCATTGCACGGCTGGAAGGCGCCTATGCATTGTGCTTCCTGTTCGACGGGCACCCCGATCTGCTGATCGCCGCGCGCAAGGGCAGCCCGCTCGCCGTGGGTCATGGCGAGGGCGAGATGTTCGTCGGCTCGGATGCCATCGCGCTCGCGTCGATGACCGACCGGATCACCTATCTCGAAGAGGGCGATATCGCCGTCGTCACCCGGCAGGGCCTCGCCGTCACCGATGCCGAAGGCCAGGCGGTGACCCGCGCCATCAAGACCATCGAGATCGACAATGCCCGCGTCGACAAGGCCGGGCATCGCCATTTCATGGCCAAGGAAATCGCCGAGCAGCCATCGGTAATCGGCACCGCCCTCACCCATTACCTGACCGAGGACGGGCGCAATATCGTGCTGCCGGGCGGCACGCCCGATTTCACCAGGATCGAGCGCATGAGCCTTGTGGCCTGTGGCACCGCCTATTTCGCCTGCCTGACGGCAAAATACTGGTTCGAGCAGTTGGCGGGCCTGCCCGTGGATGTCGATATCGCCTCGGAGTTCCGCTATCGCGAACCGCCGGTGAGCAAGGGCACCGCCGCCCTCTTCGTCAGCCAGTCGGGCGAGACCGCAGATACGCTCGCTGCCCTGCGCTACTGCAAGGGTCGCGCCGGACAGGTCCTGTCGGTGGTCAACGTGCCCGAAAGCTCGATCGCACGGGAAAGCGACCTGGCCCTGCCGATCCTTGCCGGGGCCGAGATCGGCGTCGCCTCGACCAAGGCATTCACCTGTCAGTTGACGGTGCTGCTCTTGCTCGCGCTCAAGGCGGCGCATGCGCGCGGGCGCATGGATGACGCGCGGCTGAGCGATCTGCTGTCGCAGTTGCGCGCGCTGCCCGCGACCTTCAATACCGCGATGGAGATCGATCGCGATATCCGCGTCGTCGCGCGTGATCTTTCGGCGGCGCAAAGCGCGCTCTTCCTCGGTCGCGGGTTGATGTATCCGCTGGCGCTCGAAGGGGCGCTGAAGCTCAAGGAAATCAGTTATATCCATGCCGAGGCCTATGCCTCTGGCGAGTTGAAGCATGGCCCGATTGCCCTGATTGACGAAACCCTGCCGGTGATCGTCATGGCGCCCTGTGATGCGCTGTTCGACAAGACCGTGTCGAACATGCAGGAGGTGATGGCGCGCGGCGGGCAGATATTGCTGATCTCGGATGCCAAGGGCGTCGCCGCTGCCGGTGAAGAGACGTGGCAGACCATCACCGTGCCCGATGTCAATCCCGTGCTGGCCCCGATCCTCTATGCGCTGCCGGCGCAATTGCTGGCCTATCACACAGCGGTCGCCAAGGGCACGGATGTGGATCAGCCGCGCAATCTGGCGAAATCCGTGACGGTGGAATGAGGAAGCCAGGCGTGCTCTGGCTCCATATCGGGATGCCCAAGACGGGCACGACGGCGCTGCAGGGTTATCTGCATGCGCAGCCCGGTTTTCTGGAAGATCACGGCATCCGCTACATGGTCACCGGTCGCGACCGGGGCACCGGGACTGCGCGGCTTATCTGTCACAACGCCATGGCCATTCACATGAGCCGGGGCTGGCAGACCGCCCCCGAGGACGAGCCCGAAGCCTTTGCCGCCGAATATGCCGCCCATCCCGGGCAGCACTGCATCCTGTCGAGCGAGATGTTCTTCGGCCGTGATCTGACGCCGATGCAGGCACGTTTTTTGAACCGCGTGGAGGCGCCGGTCAGGGTCATCCTCTACCTGCGCCGCTTCGACGATTTCATCGAGGCCGATTACAAGCAGCGCGCCAAGAATGCCCTGCCCACCGGCGGGGCGGACGGGTTTATCGCTCAGAGGCTGGCGCAGATCGAGAGCGACCCCGACTACATGGATTTCGGCGCGCTGTTTGAACGGATCAAGACACAGGTGCCGGGGGCAGAAATCCACCCACGCCTCTACCTGCGCGACGAGATGGCGGGACAGAACGTGATCCCGGATTTCCTGTCGGCCATGGGCGTGTCGCCCGAGGCGGTGACCCTGCCCCGTGTTGCGGCGAACCGTTCGCTCTCGCGGCTGGCGAGCGAGGCGCTCGGCCTCTTTGACGAGCGCGGGGCAGGCTATGACAAGAAGGCGCGGCGCAGGTTGGGGCGGCTTCTCCAGCAGAGCGAGGACCCGCGGCTGTTTGCCAGCGCGGATGTGCTCCGGCCCGAAGAGCGCGCTCAGATCAACGAGACGCTTGAGGCGCGCAACACGGCGATGCGCGAGGCATTTTTCCCCGGGCGCGAGGTGCTGTTCCCACCGCGCACGGACCTGCCAGACCACCCGCCACGCAGCCATCCGGGAGAGTTGGCGGAGTTTCAATATGCCGTACGCGCGATCCTCAAGCTGATCCGGCGGGCGGGTTGAGACGGGGATGGCCTGGAGCGGACATCCGATTGAAGCACCCTGCGCGAAACGCGGCCGAAGGCCGCCGCGCATCGCCGGGCCGCCCCCCGGCGCGGCGATTTGGCTGCAACCTGCTCTGCGCTCTGATGTTTTTCGGGCTTGGCTGATATAAAGCGCTACAAAACTAAGGTTGGCTCACCGCACCGCGGCCCGTCGATGCGCGGCTCACGGCAATGTCGCCTCAATGCCAAAAGCCCCCCGCTCACGCCTGTTTGCGCATCAGCCTATCACGCCGGTTGCGATAGCGTTGCTGATTGGGCGCGATCTCGGCGGCGCGGTCGAGCGCCGTGACGGCAGCGTTCTCGTCACCCATGCGGCGACACAACTCTGCCAGATAGGCGTGCAATTCGGCGGTGCTGTCATCCATCGCCGAGGCCTGCTCGAAACACCCACGCGCCGCCGCCATATCGCCCGCCTGCTCATGAATCTGCCCGGTCAGGAAATGCCAGAAGGCGTGATCGGGGGCATGGGCGCGGCAGGCGTCCATCTCGCTCAATGCGCCCTCGTGATCGCCGCGCAGCAGCAGGATTTCCGCCTGCCGCTTGCGCACCAGCGGATCATCCGGGGCCTGCGCCACCGCCTCGGTATTTCGGGCAAACGCATCATCGAGCCGCCCCATCCGCGCCTCGAGCAGCGCGCAAAAGCTGAACGGCCCGGCCCCCGGTACGCAGCCCTCATGCGCCAGAAGGCGCTTCCGCATCGCTTCCAGTTCCTGCGTCGACTGCAACAACCGTCCGGTCTTGCCATCAAGCGGGAACCACGGCCATTCAATGGCGATGGTCGACAGGTCCGCCGCGCGACGCCGCAGGATCTTGCCCTGCTGCACCACGATATTGGTCTGCTGATAGCGCACCGGCAGCGCCATCAGCGTGGCCCGGTCAAACGGCAGCGTCGCGCCGGGCTTGAGCCGCCCGCGCTTGATCATGAACGACCCCAGCACCGTCACATCCGGCAGCATCGGCTTTTGCCAGAAGGCGCGCAGGAACGACCGCCGCGCACCGAACCGCTTGCCCAATGCCCCCAGGATATGCGCCCGGATGGCAAGGCCGGAGATATAGTTCTCCTGCCATTGGTCGGGATGAGCCAACGCCGCCTCCACATGCACCAGCGCCTCGTCCCATTTGCTGAGATAGATGCCGTTGGTGGCGTGCATCAGCGCCATGAAGGCATTGTCGGCGCCTGCATCCAGAATGCTCTGCCCGATCTCCCATGCCTCGGCCTCGCGCCCGGTTTCCTGCAGGCGGCGGGCGAGTTTCACATAGACATGCGCGGCCTCGCTCGGGGTGATGAAATTCTCCACCCCGGCGTTGAACCGGGCCACCAGATGCTCATATGCGGCGTCGCGTTCCGCAAGGGTCATCACGTCGTGAAAGCACTTGCGCTCCTGCCCGCTCAGGCGGGCGGCGGCGCGGCTGAAGGCGCTGATCGGCGGGGCCACGATCTCGGAGGCACGCGACATCGCGAAGAGTTCCAGAAAATCGCGCTGCACCGGCTTGCAGCCCTCAAGATCGACCAGATCGGTGATGCTGCGCACCTGGCTGTGCGCGGTGGTGAACCGCGCGATGCTTTCCGCTTGATCGGAAAACACCAGCGCCCCGGCCTCGGCGTTCTTTTCCAGATAGGCCGAGTAAAGCTCGTCCGGCTCGATCTTGGCGGGCCATTCCTTGTGCTTCCACGGGTCCTCGTTGAGGATATCGCCGCGCCGGATGTGATAGGCCACGACGCGCCCCCTGCCCTGCGCCATCGCCGTCTCGATCGCCTCGATATGGCGCTGCACCACCGGGTTGAAGGCGATGCGGCTGATGAACCCACGAAACCGCCCGCGCAGGTCGCTGCCATCCTCCCAGGGGAATTCCACGATCTCGAACCCCTCATCGAGCAGGACATGCCCGCCCCCGGCCAGATGCGCCTCCAGCCGTTCGGGCGTCTTGTCCTTGAGGAACGACCAGAGCGGCCTGGTCAGGCTGTCCAGCGCCTCGAAGCTCTCGTTGTCGATAAAATGCCGGTCGATGAACGCCTGCGCGAAGAGGTCCGACGGCGTGTCGAGTTTCGGGGCCATCGCCCCGCGCGGGAACCAGTTGATGCGGAAATCAGTGCCGTAATCCTCGGCGAGGCGGATGCTGTTGAGCATCATCAGCAGGCGCGCGCCCAACTGGTCCTTGCGCAGACCGATGAACCATCCGCGCCCGTTATCGCCCACCCTCGACATAAATCAACCTTTTCTACATCCTGGAAATTTTATACACTCAACGGAAACAGTCGCAAGCGCTCCCGCTGCCGGGCCGTGGCGAAGGAGTTGGTGAGTTCATGACAACCGGGCCGAAACTGGTGCTGAGTGCCTTTGCGGCGCAGCCTCGATCGTCGTTTCTGGAATGGCTGGCCTATCACCGCGCGATCGGGGCCACCGATGTGCTGTTGTTCACGGACCGCAGACAATCGGGCAAACCGCCGCTGTTCGACGCCCTTGTGGCGGCAGGGGTGCTGCGCCTGATACCGGTTGCCGTCGATCCCGACATGAAGGAAGAAATCCACAATTCCGCCCTGCGCGCGGCGGCCGTCGAGGCCGGGGAAAACGGCGGCTATGGGCTCTATCTCGGGGCGGACGAGTATTTCTGTATCCTGAACAATGCGAAATCCGTGCAATCGCTGATGCGGTCTTCGGGCGGGGCGGATGTGCTCTCGGCCCCGCTTCAGGTTGCGGGCATGGCCGAGGCACAGGACACCGGCGCGATCCTGTTCACCGCGCGACCGACCGCCGCCGTGACAGCGGATGCCCCGCTGCGCAGCGTGGTGCGGCTCGGGCTTTTTGCAGCACGCAATCCCGAACTGCCGACCGGCCCTGCGCAGGGAAAGGCGGCGCTCAAATGGGTGAGTGGCGACGGCACGCCGATGGCCGAACCGCATAGCCGCCTGACATGGGCCAACGATGCAGGCGCGCGCGGCACGTCCAAGGCTGCGATCCTGAAAATCCCCGCGCCGAGCGTGGAGGCGCATCTTCTGCACCTCGACACCCTGCCCGAAAAGCAGCGCCCCGATGCCGACACGGTGATCGCCTGGCTGGAGGTGCAGCGCGCCATCACTGGCGACGGCCCAGACCTGACGCCGCGCATGGATGACACGGCGCGCGAACTTGCACAGCTGATGGCCCTGCCCGGCGTCGCAGAGGCGCAAGAGACGCTCTGCGCCGAGGAACGCGCAACGCTGGAGCGGCTGCAAACCGGCGGCGGTGATATGGCAAGGGTACTGGATACATTCGGGGCAGTGGCCCCGAAACCCGCGCCAAACGCCAAGCCTCGGCCCCCCGAAACCCCACTCGCAGAAACCGCCGACATCGCACCGGACGCGGAACCCGACCCGCGCCCCGACGCCCCCGCCGCCCTGCCGCCGTGGTTCGCGGAAATCCACACCGGCGGCGACACCGAAGGCTTCTACACCCGGCTCAAGAACCATGCCGTGGTCGGCATCCTGCGGGATCAGGCGCGGCTGGTGGTGAGTTTCGACAACCTCTCGAACGTCAATGATCTCTCGCCCGAGCGCGAGCCTTGGGCGTATAAATTCGTGCGCGACAATGGTTGGTCGCACATGGCGGTGATGGCGCGGCGCAAGGATTGGTTTCGCTGCCCGCAACTGATCGCCCATCTCGAAAAGGTGGCCGCCGACGGCTTCTTTGCCGGGTTCGACAAGGTGATCCTGACCGGCACCTCGATGGGCGGTTTCGCGGCGCTGGCCTTTGCGTCACTGGCCCCCGGGGCCACGGTCATCAGCTTCAACCCGCAGACCACGCTCGACGAGACGCTGGTGCCCTGGGAAAAACGCTTTGGCATGGGGCGCGCGCGCGACTGGTCGCTGGCCCATAGCGATTGCGCCTTCGAGATCGACGAGGTCGAAAAGGCCTTCGTGCTCTACGATCCGTTCTTCGAGCCCGACCGCCGCCATGTCGACCGGCTGGAGGGCGACAACGTGATCCGGCTCAAGACCTGGTGTTCGGGGCATTTCTCGCCGGTGTTCCTGCGCCGGGCGGGGCTGCTCAAGCCGTTGATGCAGCACGCGCTCGACGACACGCTGACACCGGACGTGTTCTACAAGATGTATCGCGACCGCCGCTTTCTGCCGTGGTATCGCAAGGCGCTGCAAACCAACCTGCAAGAGCGCGGCCATGACAAGCTGGCGCGTATCGTCAGCCCCGCCTTTCGCAAACTCAAGAGACAGGCCGCCGAATGACCAAGTCCGGAGCGATCACCGCCGCCCTGCCCGTCCCCGCCCTTGGCGGCAGCCATGTCATCATGACGACGATGAAGAACGAGGGGCCGTTCCTGCTGGAATGGATCGCCTATAACCTGACCATCGGCTTCACCGGATTCGTGATCTTCACCAACAATTGCGACGATGGCACCGACCTCATGGCCGAGCGGCTGGAGGAGCTGGGCTATTGCAGTCACCGGCCCAACGACGTCTCGGACGGCTCGCCGCCGCAGCACAAGGCGCTGCGCCGCGCCACCGCGCATCCGTGGGTCAAGGGGGCCGAGTGGCTGATCTGTCTCGATGTGGACGAGTTCATCAACCTGCGAGAGGGCGTGCAGACGCTGGATGAGATGATCGCCGCCATCGGTCATTGCGACGCGGTGTCCTTTGTCTGGAAGCTGTTCGGCTGTGGCGGGGTCGAGGATTATGCCGACACCCCCGTGACCGATCAGTTCTTTCTCGCGGATATAGAGGATGATCCGGCCAACGGGCGCGCCACAGGCTTCAAGACGATGTTCCGCAACAATGGTCTCTTTCGCAAATACAACCCGCACCGCCCCAAGGGCGTCCCCGAGGGGCGCGAGGATGCGGTGCGCTGGTCCGATTGCGGCGGCAACCTGCGCCCGATGGGACAGATCGGCTGGCGCGCATGGCCGGGGTTCAGCAACCGTTATGCGCGGCTGCATCACTACTCGGTGCGCTCGCTCGACAGCTTCTTGGTCAAGCGCGACCGGGGCCGCACCAATCACATCGCCCGCGAACAGACCGAACATTACTGGTCCGACATGAACGTCAACCGCACGCAGGATCGCAGCATCCTGCCCCATGCCGAACGCGCACGCCCAGTTCTCGACGCGCTCAAGGCCGATCCGGTTCTGGCGCGCCTGCACGAGGAGGCCTGCGACTGGCATCGCGCCAAGATCGCCGAGTTGAAGGAGCGCCCCGGCTGGGACGAATTCCTCGGGTGGCTCAAGGTCAACAAGATCGAGACAAAGGACGAGGTCACCGAGAAAGATTATTGACAAAAACCCCGGCCTGACAGCTTGATAAGGGGCCGGTTGACCATGCGCGGCACAAGCGCGGCACCCGGCGGGCAGCAGTCACGAGGGCGCGAAAGACCCCTCGGGCATTTCACAGGACCAGTCGCATGAACGCAGACACAATGCTTCATCCCAAGAAGAAACACCGCCTGCAAATCGCCGAAAAAGGCGGGCCGATGGGGGCCGTCGCGCGGCTCTCGAAATATTCCGAGCGTCGCGGCGCGGTGCTTGATGTGGGCGTCAATCGCGGTACCATGGCGCTGCATCTGTGCCGCCTCTTCTGCGACATGCCGATCCACCTGATCGAGCCGATCCCGGCGCAATGCGACTATGTGCGCGAGCGGTTCGCGCGCTTTCCGACGGTCGAGGTGCATCAGATGGCCCTCTCGCACGAGACCGGGCAGAGCGATTTTCACCTTGCCGATCATGTCGGCAGTTCCTCGCTCTTCACCAATACCGGTGACGAGGCCGCACAGCATTCCGGCCACTCCACCGCCGAGACGATTACCGTCGAGACCAACCGCCTCGATGACTGGTGCGCGGCGAACGCGGTCGATCACATCGCCTGCATGAAACTCGACACGCAGGGTAGCGAATTCAACATCCTCACCGGCGCGCAGGACCTGCTGTCACGCGACGCCATCGACATCATCATGCTCGAATGGTTCGCCATCCCGCATTACGACGGTGTGCCGCTGCTGGACGAGATCCTGACCCTGATGCGCGGGCATGGCTACCTGCCCTACGACATCTTCCCGTCACGGCGGCTGAAGAACGGGCAGTTGCGGTTCGGCGATGCGGTGTTCATCTCCGAGACCTTCCGCAAGACCCGCCTGCCATCCGCACAGGGCACCTGAGCCACGGCCCGCACTCACTCACCGAAAGGACGGCGCATATCCGATGGGACGCTTTGTCATTGTCACCCCGATGAAGAACGAGGGGCCCTTTATCGTCGAATGGGTCGCGCATAATCTGGCCATCGGCGTGGACGAGATGGCGATCTTCTCGAACGATTGCACCGATGGCTCGGATGCGCTGCTTGATCGCTTGCACGAGATGGGCAAGCTGCATCATGTCGATAACAGCTCAAGAAAGCCCGCGCCGCAGCGCCGCGCCTATCGCCGGTTTCTCAAGATGGATCTTGCAGGACCCGAGGATTGGGTGATCCCGATCGACGCCGATGAATACATCAACGTCAAGACCGGCGATCACACGCTGCGCGCCCTGACCGATGCGGTGCCGCAGGCACGCACGCTGTCGATGACATGGCGGCTTTTCGGCAATGCCGGGGTCAGATCTTACGAGGACACTTTTCTCACCGATCAGTTCCGCATGGCCGCCGCCGACATGACCCGCCGCCCGCCGCAGGCCTGGGGCCTGAAGACGATGTTCCGCCGCGATCTGTGGGGCCATATCGGCGTGCACCGGCCCAAGCGCCCCACCGTCGAAACCTTTGCCGAAACGCAGTGGTATAACGGCTCGGGACAGCCGATGCCCGACCGCTACATGGAGGGCAGCTGGCGCTCGGGGCCGGATTCACTCGGTTATGATCTGGTGCAGCTCAATCACTACGCGCTCAAGTCCTGCGAATCCTACCTGGTGAAAAAGGCCCGGGGTCGCGCCCATCACGGCGGCGAGGCGCTTGGGCTGGAGTATTGGCAGAAGATGAACCACAACCGGATCGAGGATCGCAGCATCGACGGCATCCGCCCGCGCAAGGCCGAGATTTACGACGAGTTGCTGTCCGACCCGGACCTGCGCCGCCTGCACGAGGCCTGCTGCGACAATCACCGCGCTCTGATCGCAGAGCTGCGCGAGCGTCCCGATTTCAGCGATCTGGTGCAGGGCCTCTTGCCCGAGACGGCGGTCTGACCGTCAGAACGGGTTGGCAAACGCGCCGATGATCTGGGTCAGGTCCTCGCGCGGCAGGGTCATCTTCTTCAACTCGAACCGGGCCATCCGTCCGCGCCTCTCGACCGGCTTGGCAAAGCGTTCCACCGCGTGATAGCGCGGCCTGTCGCCGTAATCGTCGAACAACACCACGGTCTTGCGGGTGCAGCGCAGCATCACCGCGTAAAAGCATGCCTCGCGAAAACGCCCGTCGATGAGCACCGTATCGGGGGCCTGAAACTCGGGGTGATCCCAGATACCGAGCGCATATTCGTGATAGCGCCGATAGCCGCTGCTATCCACCGGGCGGCCCCATTTGCCGGTCTTGCCGATCGGGGCATAGTGCAGATGCACCGGCGACGGCGCGCCCGCCTCGTCGAGATAGGCCTGCAGGCGGCGTGTCCAGCGGCGGTCGCTCTCGACCGAAAAGACCGTCTTGCCGGTCATTTCCGAGGCCAGCACGGTCGAGCCGCCGCTGCCATATTCGAGAATGACCTTGGAGGCTGCATAGGTCTCGCGCACCCAGTCGCCCACCTCGGGCGAAAACGTCAATTCGGGGCGTTCCAGAACCGCCTTGTCCATCACTTGCACTCCTTCACCGGGTCACGCATCCACCGCTCCGGCAGTGCGAGGGCGGGTTTTCTGGGGTTGTGCCGCCGGTCGAGCGGATGCGGCAGCGCGGTCGCCAGGCGCAGGCCGTGGGCGCGGTCGCGCCGCAACAGCGTCGCCTCGACCACGCGCGGGATCGGCTCGCCGTCGATTTCGACACTGCCCGACACGTTGTTGGGATGCAGATGCACCGTCACAAAATCCTCGCGCAGCTTTTCGATGGCAGCCAGAGCCGGGCCCATGAAGCGCGGCTTGGTCAGGATCGAGGGCAGGTGGTGCCATTCGATCACGATCATCCGGAACCGGCGCAAGAGGTCACGCGGCGCGGCCGAAAGCGTGGCATATTCCGCCCCCTCTATATCCATCTGCAACAGCAGGTCGGCGTCGGGGTCAGGATCGGTCGCCGCCACCCAGGAGGCCAGCGTCATGACCTCGCCCTCATCCTTGTCCCCAAGGAATTTGCGCACAAATTCAGCCCCCGGCACGTTCAGCGGGGGGCGCTCGACCGAGGCGTCGGCCATGAAGGACGCAATGCCCCGCTTGGCCATGTCCATCTCGAAGCTGGCCTGCTCTGACACGCCGGGCGAATAGCACGCCGCGATCCCGCGCAGGTCGTCGGGCAACAGGTAGCCGCCATCGCCGAAATCGCCCATCCGGATCAGCGGCGTGTCAGTCTCATAGGGGCACATGAAGGCGTCGATGACCGCCGCCCCCTCCGCATCATGGACGGAACGGATAGCGGGGGCTTGGGTGCTCATGACGCGGGTCTCTGCTCTGGTAACGGCCTACGGGTGGGTGGCGGGGCATGCCCTGCCACCTCTTTTATCTGCAAGTCACGCGACAATAGCACATCCGCGGCGCATTACAGCCCTGTAAATGCCGCCTCAGACCGCCCGGTCGCGAATGCCGCCCTCTGCCGCCCCGGTGGGCACCAGCGCGCGCACCAGTTTCTGCATCTCCAGCGCGCCCACCTGTTGGCCGTTGCGCATGACACGGTAACACAGCCCGGTATTGCCCTCGGAAATCGCAATGACCGATTCCAGCGTGTCGTCAGGGCCGACCTCGCCCGCGAATTCGCGGTCCTGCGCCTTGGTATCCTCCATCACCGACCGCACCCGCAGCACCCGTGCGCGGTTGATGTCGCTGATGAAATCCACGATGTAGGGATCGTTGGGATGCAGCAGGATCTCCTGCGGCTCGCCCTGCTGCACGACCTGCCCGTCCTTGAGAATGACCAGGTGATCGGCCAGCTTCAGCGCCTCGTCGAGGTCGTGACTGATGAACACCACGGTCTTCTGCAATTCCTCCTGCAACTCCAGCAGCAAGTCCTGCATGTCGGTCCGAATGAGCGGATCGAGCGCCGAGAACGCCTCGTCCATCAGCATGATCGGCGAGTCCGACGCGAGCGCCCGGGCGATGCCCACCCGCTGCTGCATCCCCCCCGACAGTTGATGCGGATACTGCCCGCCCTGCCCGCCAAGACCCACGCGGTCCAGCCATTTGATCGCGTCGTCCTGGAAATCGGCCTTGGTCTCACCGCGCACGGCGCGGGCCATGCCGGTGTTTTCCAGCACGGTGCGATGCGGCAACAGCGCGAAATGCTGGAAGACCATCGACATCTGCTCGCGCCGCAGGCGGCGCAGGTCACGCTCGCCATAGGCCAGCACATCCTCACCATCGAGCAGGATCTGCCCTGCCGTCGGTTCGATCAGCCGGTTGAGGTGGCGGATCAGCGTCGACTTTCCAGACCCCGACAGGCCCATTATGACGGTGATATCGCCGCCGCGCATATCGACATTGATGTCCTGAAGGCCCAGCACATGGCGGTGCTTTTCCATCAGTTCCGGCTTGCCCATCCCGGCGCGCACATGCTCCAGCGCGCCCTTGGGGTCCGACCCGAAGATCTTGTAGAGATTGCGGATCGAAATCTTGACGTCTTTTTCCATTGCAGCGGCCCCGCTCATGAGTTTCTCTGCGCCGCACTTGCAGCATTGACGCGGGCCAGCGCCGCCTTGGTCACCCGGTCGAGGATCACCGCCAATAGCACGATGCCCAGACCGGCGATCAGACCGACGCCCAGTTCCAGATTGCGGATGCCGCGCAGCACCAGCACGCCCAGACCGGGGGCCGACACCAGCGAGGCGATCACCACCATCGCAAGGCTCATCATGATGGTCTGGTTCACCCCCGCCATGATGTTGGGCAGCGCGAGCGGAATCTGCACCCCGTAGAGCTTTTGCCGGTCGGTCATGCCGAACGCCTCGGCGGCCTCGATCACCTCTTTATCCACCAGCCGGATGCCAAGGTCCGTAAGACGAATGACCGGCACGATGGCATAGAGGATGATCGCAATGCCGTAGAGTTTCGGCTCGGTCACCGAAAAGAGGAAGATCAGCGGAATGAGATAGACGAAGGGCGGCAAGGTCTGGAGCATGTCCAACACCGGTATCGTCAGGCGCTGCATCGTGTCGCTGCGCGACATGGCGATGCCTATGGGCACGCCGAGCAGAACGCATAAGAACGCGCAGACGAAGATGATTGCCAGCGTCTGCATGGCGAAATTGTAATGGTCGATGAAGGCCAGAAAGAGGATCGAGAAGGCGACGAATCCCACGAGTTTCAAGGATTTCGAGGCGAACCAGACCACCGCCAGCAGGATCGGGATCATGATGAACCAGGGCGTGTTCTGAAAGGCGTAGAGCGCGGCCTCCAGAAACCAGCTCAGCGGTTGGGTGATCGGGTCGAGCACCACCTTGAGCGAATCCTTGACGCCGAGAAAGCTGGTCTCGACCCCCTTGGTCAGGTCGCGGGTCCGGGCAATCGCCGGGCAGGCCTCGTTCAGCGCATCGAGAGAGGGAAAAGGCAACTCCCAGATGGGGGTGCCCTCACCGCCGCCCGAGCCTTGGGCGAGCAGGTCGGCCATGCTCATCGGGCCGGTGGTGGCATCCTTGTCGCACCACTCCCGCAGGCCGAGCCCGTTGAAGATGAAATCATATGTCGCCATGTCGGCTCTCCCTGCGCAGGCCCTTTTGCGGGCCTTGTCGTGCTTATTGGGCAAACGGGGCCGCGCATGTCGCACAGCCCCTCCCGAAGGCATCGTTTACTTGATGATGCCGCTCAGTTTCTCGGCAGCGGCGTCATTCACCCAACCTTTCCAGGTGTCGCTGTTCTGCGTCAGGAAGTAGACGGCGGCCTCTTCTGCCGAGGCGCTGTTATCCGCCTGCCATGCCAGAAGGTTGCTCAGCTCCTGCGTGCCGAAGGAGATGTTGCTCACCAGTTCGAACACTTCGGGGTTACGCTCTGCGAAGTCCGAGGTGACGACGGTCAGGACCGGGGCCGCCGGGTAGGCGGATTTGCCGGGATTGTCGCAATCCTGTGTCTGGTTGCATTCGTGGATGTCGGCGATATGCGGCCCCATGTCCACGGCGACCATGTTGTAGCGGCCCAGAACGGCGGTCGGGCCCCAGTAATAGCCGAACCACGGTTCCTTGTTCTCGTAGGCCGAGGCCATCGCAGCGGGCAGCGTGTCGCCCGAGCCGTGGTTGAACACCTCGATACCGTGGCCCTCGAAATCGAACGCCTTGACGAGGTTGTCGTTGGCGATGCGGCAGCCCCAGCCGTCGGGGCAGTTGTGGAAGCGCCCGCCGACCAGGTCTGGATTGTTCAACACGCCCTCGATGGTGGCCAGTTCGGGATGCTCTTCCACAAGGTAGTCAGGCACCCACCAGTTCTCGCTGCCGCCCTCAGAGAAGACATCGGCGGCTTTGACCACCTTGCCCTCTTCTTCCAGCTTGAAATAGGCGGGGGCCGAGTTGACCCAAAGCTCCGGCACGACGTCGGGCTCGTTGTTCTCGGCGAGCGAGGTGATCGCGGTGGTGGTGGCCGACGGCACCAGCGTCACGTCACAGCCATAGCCCTGCTCCATCAGGAACTCGGTGATCTTGGAGATGATCGAGCCAGAGGCCCAGTTCATCTCGGCGACAGAGACTTCGCCGCATTCGGCATGCGCCATCGCGGGCGCGGTCAGCGCGCCGAAGGCCAGTGCAAGTGTCAGTTTTTTCATGGTCTTTCTCCCAGTTGAGTGGTCTTTTCATGGTAGGTCGTCTGATCGCGGGTCAATCGTTGTCATCCCCCGCAGCCCCGGCACCGGCACGCGACCCGGCCGAGGGTGGAACGGTAACGCGCAATGCCAAAGCATCGAGCGCCTGCCAGTCGGCAAAGGCGATACCTTTGGTCGGCACCGCACAATCAGTCTGTTGCTCATTCGGGTCCGGTGGCGCCGCGACCGTGATCCACAGATCGGCAGGTGCGCTCGCGTCTTCCCCAAGTGACACCGGGACCGGCCCGTTCCCTGCCGTATCCAGCGTGAGTTCCGCGCCAAACCAACCGATACGGAGCGGAAGGTCAAGCCTTGTCGCCGCCCGCGCCACGAAGGGCAGGATGAGGCGCGGATGCGCGACGGTGTCGATGCGCAGGCCATCGTGGCCCGGCCCTTCGGGCAGCGCCGCAAAATCGGCAAGGGCCAGCCCCGTGCGCAGCGGGCAAAGCGGCCCCATGCGGGCCTGCCAATGGCCGGGCGCGGGCAGGGGGCGGGCCAGCGTGGCGCAGTCCTGCAACCAGTGCAGCACGATAGACGGCCCGGCCAATCCTGCGCGCGTGAGCCACGCGGCAGCCCATCCCGCCTCTTCGGCCTCGCCCCAGCTCAGCCCGACCCCGCGCGCCGCCTTGAAGCACAGCGCGTTGATCTCCGACAGCGACAGGCAGACCCGCGCGCCGTCCTGTGCGACAGGGGCAGAGGCAGACCGGGTCGGATCGTTGGGCGACATCATCACGGCGCATCCCCCGGGTTCAGATCATCGGGATAGGGCGCGCCCTGAAACAGGCTGATCCGCACCCACCGGTCCGAACGCGGATCGAACCGCGTGGCCCCGAAGAAGGCCAGCTTGCAGCGCAGCAGGTCTATGGGCAGCATGTCCGCGTCGATCAGGTTGTCGCGTATCTCGGCGAACGGATGCCGCGCCGTGCTCTGCACGCGGCGCACAATCAGGCGATGGTCGGGATGCGCCAGCAGGAACTTTGCCAGCGGGGCATCACCGTCCTCCTCCTGCAAGGCCTGCCAGAGCGCCGCCGCCTGCCGCCCGGTGTCGAGTGGGAGTTCGCGGCTTGCGCCCTCCTCCTCAAACCGCTCGCCAAGGCGCGGCTCCAGCTTTTCCTCGGAGATGTACCAGAACCGCGCGCAATGGGCGGGATCGGTGTAATCGGTGTCGATGGCCCAGTCGTAATGCGCTTGCAGGATGTCGCGCAGCGCGGCCACGCGCATCGCGCCGTCGATGCCGAAATGCGCCTCTTCATCGGCCTGCATGCATTGGCCCAGCCCGTCGATCAGATCGCCATGCGGCTCCAGCATCGCGGCGAGCAGCGCCTCCTGCGCCTCGAGCGGCAGATTGGCCTTCCCCCAGCACCAGAGTGCGTCCCAGGGCTGCGGCGCGCTTGCGTCCCAACCCTCTGCGACGAAGCGATCCAGCCGGGCCAGACCATCGCGCAGATCGGTCAGCTTGGCCTGCTGTATCGGGTGCGCGCTCTGCCAGTCAGTGGCGTTCTGCACCGCCGCCGCCAGCGTCGCGCGAAAGCCTGCCAGCGTCATCTCATCTGCCGACGCCTGCGCCCGCACCCGCGCCAGCGCCTCTTCGCGGGCCATCATCCAGTTGTTGAGCAGCACCGGGTGCCGCACCAGAAACGGTGCCATGCCGAGGCCGGTGGAATTGCCCACGCCGAGGCCCCGGCGCAGATCCTCGCGCAGGGGCACCGCCGCATCGCCACCACGGGCACGCGCCAGATGCTCGACCAGATCGACGGTAAAGGCGCGGGTGAGCCAGACCGACAGCATCTCGGCCTGAAAGGGGGCCGAGAGGGCGGGCCGCCCGGCGATCATCGCGCGATCCGCCGCCCCGAACTTGCCCGAGCCGTAGACGGCGGTGGTGCGCATCAGATAGCCGGTTTCGCGCAGCATCTGCGCATCGGGCTGCTGCCCCGCCGCCAACCGCTCGATCACGTGATCGAAGAGCCGCACCGAGCGGTTGGCGCGGCTGAGCGACAGCTCTTTCGGGCTGACGCGCCCGGCCTCCTGCAGCGGCACATTGGCCTGCAACCGGTCCAGATCATCGGCATCGGGCGTGCCGTCGAAGAGCGCGAATGTCGCGTCCCACGCCGTCGCGATCACCCGGTCGGAGCGTTGATCGGCGGGCAGGTCATGGGCGAAGGCCACAAGGCTCAGGCTGCCGCCATCAAAGCGCATCCGGTAGACCGCGCGTCCCACGCCGCGCGCGTCCATGTCCCAGACCGGACGGTCGAAGACCCAGCCCTCGGCCTCGATCCGGCGCAGCAATTGGCGCAGGAACGACAGTCGCGTCGGGTGGCTGCATCCCATCCGCCCGAGGCGCATGACCTCGGCGGGCGGTCGCCGGAACGCCGCCGCCTGCGGCATGGGGTTCCGGCTCTCGCAACTCACTGCGCGGCCTCCTTGTAGCGGGGCGCGACGCTGCCGAAACTCTCGGCAAAGAAACGTGCCCAGTTGCCGCCCATAACCCCGGCCACCTCGGCATGGCTCATGCCGGTGGCGCGCAAACCCTGCGCAATTTGCCCGAAATCGCGATTGTCGCGGAACCAGTCGGGCATCGGCGGGAAGCCGGGCCTGTCGGCGCTGCCCTCGCCGAAATCGACCTTTTTCGTCCAACGCCCCGACCGCATCCACTCGACCACGCTGTCGGGCTGATCCTGGCACAGGTCCGAGCCGATGCCGAGCCGGTCGATGCCCATCCGCTCAGCGGTGCGCGCAACCATCGCGCAGAATTCCGTGAGCGTGCAGTCGCCACCACCACGCAAGTGATGCGGATAGAGCGAAAAGCCCAGCATCCCGCCGCTTTCCGCCAGCGCGTCGAGGACGCGGTCGGACTTGTTGCGCCGGGCGGGGTGCCAGCGTGCCGGATTGGCGTGGGTGATGGCGATGGGGCGCGTCGAATGCTCGATGGCCTCAATCGTGGAACGCTCAGAGGAATGGCTCATATCCACCACGAGGCCTACCCGGTTCATCTCGGCCACCACCTCGCGACCCATGCGGGTGAGGCCGGTATCCTCGGCCTCATAGCATCCGGTCGCCAGCAGGGATTGGTTGTTGTAGGTCAGCTGCATGAAGCGCAGGCCCAGCCGGTGCAGCACCTCGACCAGACCGATATCGTCTTCCATGCAACTCGGGTTCTGTGAGCCGAAAAAGATCGCGGTGCGGCCCGTGGCCTGCGCAAGCGCGATATCGTCGGCGGTAAAGCCCTGAAAGATCAGGTCGGGATACTGTTCGAACCAGCGGTTCCACGCCTCGATATTGAGCACCGTCTCGCGGAACGTTTCGTGATAGGTGATCGTCACATGCACCGCATCGACATTGCCCGCGCGCATCTGCCGGAAAATATCCTCCGACCAGTTGGCATATTGCAGGGCGTCGATGCGGGGTGGCGTCATGCGGGCACCCCCGAATGGATGTAGGAGGTCTTGACCGTGGTGTAGAATTCCTCGGCATAGCGGCCCTGTTCGCGGGGGCCATAGCTCGATGCGCCGCGCCCGCCGAAGGGGACGTGGTAATCGGTGCCCGCGGTGGGCAGGTTGACCATCACGCAGCCCGCGCGCGCGTTGCGGCGGAAATGCGTGGCGCGGGCGAGATCGCGGGTCATGATCCCCGCCGTCAGGCCGAACTCGGTATCGTTGGCCATGTGCAGCGCTTGCGTATAGCTGCCCGCCTTGAGGATGCAGGTGACGGGGGCAAACATTTCCTCGCGGTTGATGCGCATGGCGTTGTCGGTGCCCGCGAACACGGCGGGGGCCATGTAATAGCCGTCGGTCGCCCGCTCCAGCCGCGTGCCGCCGCAGAGGAGGTCCGCGCCCTCGGATTGGCCCAGCTTGATGTAATCGAGATTGCCGCTGAGTTGCCCCTCGCTGACGACGGGGCCGATCTGCGTGCCGTCCTCCAGCGCGTGGCCGACCTTGAGCGCCTGCGTGGCGGCGACCAGCTTCTCGACGAAGGCGTCGTGAATGCCGTCTTGCACGATCAGGCGCGAGGCGGCGGTGCATTTCTGCCCGGTGCCGCCAAAGGCTGCGTTCGCCGCGTGGGCCACCGCCAGATCGAGATCGCAATCGTCGCAGATCACCATCGGGTTCTTCGATCCCATCTCCATCTGGATCCTGGTCATGTTGACCATCGCCGCCGCCGCGATGCCACGGCCCACGGGGACCGAGCCGGTAAAGCTGATGGCGTCAATTTGCGGGCTTTCGACCAGACGCTGCCCCACATCGCGCCCCGGCCCCATCACGAGGTTGAAGAGGCCCTCGGGCAGGTCCTGCCTGGCGATGATTTCGGTCAGCGCCACGGCACTGGCAGGCGTCTGATTGGCAGGTTTCCAGATCACCGCGTTGCCGAAGGCGAGCGCCGGCGCGATCTTCCATGCGGGGGTGGCGATGGGGAAATTCCACGGGCTGATGATCGCCACCACGCCCACCGGCTCGCGGCGCACGTCGATCTCGATATCCGGGCGCACGCTGTCGGCGGTCTCACCCAGCTGGCGTAGCGCCTCGGCGGCGAAATAGGTAAAGAACTGCCCGGCGCGATAGGTCTCGCCCTTGCCCTCGGCCAGCGGCTTGCCCTCTTCTCGGGCGATCATTGTCCCGATCTCCTCGGCGCGGGCCATCAACTCTGTGCCGATGGCCATCAGCACATCGTGGCGCTTTTGCGGACCGGTGGCACCCCATGTCGTTTGCGCCGTGCGCGCCGCAGACAGGGCCGCGTCAAGCTGCGCCGCGTCGGCCTGCGCATAGTGGCCGATCACGTCCCTTAGGTCCGACGGGTTGCGGTTTTCCACGGAGGTGGCACCGTCTTGCCATTGGCCTGCGATGAAGTTGCGCGTCTCGAGTGTCATGCCTGTCCTTTGTGATGCGCCGCCGACCACCGCGCGGCGCGCAGGGTCGCGGTAAATCTCAGGCACGCAGCTTGCGAGGCGCAGATGATTAAATCAATCGCAAATTTCTTTACCAAATTTCAGATTGTCTGAACTTCAACGCCGCCGATAGCGGAACACGCCCGTGCCTGTGGCAATCACGCTGCCGGTCTCGTCGCGCACCGTGGCTTCGGCGAAATAGGTGCTCTTGCCGCCCCCTGTCCGTCGCGCTTCGGCGATCAGCAGCGCCCCCCGCGCCTGCCCGAGGTAATTGACCGTGAGCGAGAGCGTCAGCGCCATCTGCGCCCGCTCCGGATCACCGGTATAGCACCCGGCAAAGCCCATCGCGGTATCGAGCAGCGTCGCATGCATCCCGCCATGCGGCAGCCCCTGCCGGTTCATCAGCACAGGCGTCAGCGGCAATTCCACCCGCGCAAAATCCGCGCGCCATTCGGTCAGGCGATAGCCCAGGTGGGTTTGCAACGCTGAAGGTTCCTCCAGCAGCGCGGGGTCGATCTTGTCGCTCATGTCTCATCCTTTGCTGTCCGCAGCCCGGCGCGCGCGAATTCCGGCACATATTCCCCAAGCGCCAGACCGCGGGCGGGGTCCGAGGCGTTGCCGTCCAGCGCGCGTTTCTTAACCCCCTGCAGGATCGCCGCCATGCGGAAATAGGTGAAAGCGAGGTAAAAGTTGAACCCCTCGATCGGCGCCAGCCCCCGCCGCGCGCAATAGCGCGCGATGAAATCCTCATCCGACCACAGGCCCAGCGCGGCACGATCAACCCCCGCGAGCCCCCGCCCCTCGGTCGTGGCGGGCATCGACCATTGCATGATGACAGCGGCCAGATCGGCATAGGGGTGGCCGATGGTCGACAACTCCCAATCCAGCACGGCAACGCAATCGGTGGCGTCGGGCGCGAAGAGCAGATTGTCGAGCCGGTAGTCGCCATGCACCAGACAGCGCTGCCCGTCCTCCTCCGGCACGTGGTCATCCAGCCAGACGATCAGCGCCTCCATCTGAGGCAGATCCTCGGTGGCGGTGGCATGATACTGCGCCGTCCAGCGGTCGATCTGACGGCGATAGTAATTGCCAGACGGCCCGTAATCCATCAGCCCCGTCGCCTCCAGATCGACCTCGTGTATCGCGGCCAGAACGCGGTTCATCTCGTCGATCACGGCATGGCGCGCGGCAGGGTCCAGCCCCGGCAGCGATGGCGCATCGAAGGTGCGGCCCGGCACCGCATCCATGATGTAGAAGGGCGATCCGATGACGCTCTCATCCTCGCAGAGCACATGCATGCGTGCGACCGGCACATCCGTGCCCGCCAACGCCTTTTGCACGCGAAACTCGCGCTCCACCGCATGGGCGGATTTCAGCAGCACCCCGGGCGGCTTGCGCCGCAGCACGTAATTGCGCGCGGGCGTCTTCAGCAAATAGGTCGGGTTCGACTGCCCGCCGCTGAATTTCTCGGCCGCGACCGGCCCGTCAAAGCCCGGCAGATGCCCCGCTAGCCAGTCCGCGACGCGGGCCGTGTCCAGTTCCGCGCTCATGCGCCGTCCTCGCGCAGGTCGGGATGGACGTAATCCGCATACTGCTCGCGCAGTGTCAGCTTGGATATCTTGCCCGTCGCGGTCAGCGGCAGCGCGTCGGTCCAAAGCAGGTCATCGGGCAATTGCCAGGCTGCGAAATGTGCGGCCATATGCGCCTGCATCTCGGCCAGATCGGGCCGCGCCGCGCCCGTCGCCACCGCCACCAGAACCGGGCGTTCATCCCATTTCGGATGCGGCACGGCGATGACAGCGCAGGCGGCAATGGCGGGATGCGACAGCGCCGCGTTTTCCAGATCAATCGAGCTGATCCACTCACCCCCCGATTTCACCAGATCCTTGGCGCGATCGCGGATCACCAGCCGCCCCTCGGGACTGACCGAGGCCACGTCACCGGTGCCGAACCAGCCCTCGGGATCCATCGCGTCGCGCGTGGCCTCGGCATTCTCGAAATAGCCGCTGATCACGGTGTTGCCCCGCACGTAAAGCTCTCCGCTCGCCTGCCCGTCATGCGGCATGCGGTGGCCGTCATCATCCACGATCTTGAACTCCACCCCGAAAAGCCGCTGCCCGGCGCAGCATTTCGCGGCGATCCGCTCGGACTGCGGGGCATCGTCCAGCGCAGCAGGCAGCATGCCATGGGCACCGATGGGGCTCATCTCGGTCATGCCCCAGGCTTGTGCGACATTCACGCCGCGCGCCTCGTAGGCTTCGATCATCACGCGCGGCGCGGCAGAGCCACCGACCACAAGGTCGCCAAACCCCTCCGGCACCCGGTTCTGTGCCTCAATCTCTTCAAGCAGCCCGGCCCAGACGGTGGGCACGCCCCAGGCCGACCAGACCCGCTCCGTCTCCATCAGCCGGAACAGGCTCGGCCCGTCCAGATGCGGCCCCGGCATCACCAGCGTCATGCCGGTCAGCGGCGCGGTATAGGGCAGGCCCCAGGCGTTGACGTGAAAGAGCGGCACCACCGGCAGAATGCGCGCTCCGGCGCGAAAACTGCTGGTCTGGCACAGCGGCACCTGCATCGCATGCAAGAGTGTCGAGCGATGCGAATAAAGCGCGCCCTTTGGGTTGCCCGTGGTCCCCGAGGTATAGCAGAGGCCCGAGGCGGTCTCCTCGGGAAACTCCGGCCAGTCATGGCTTTCGGGCTGACCGTCCAGCAGTTCCTCGTAGCAGAGCGCATCAAGCACCGTTTCGGGCATATGCGCGCGGTCGGTCATCAGCACGAACCGCAGCCCCTGCGGCAGATCGGGGGCCAGCGCCTCGACCAGCGGCACGAAGGTCAGATCGAGAAACAGCACCCGGTCGCCCGCATGGCGGATGATATAAAGCAGTTGTTCCTGCGACAGGCGCGGGTTGATCGTGTGACAGACCGCCCCCATGCCCGCCACCGCGTAATACAGCTCAAAATGCCGATAGCCGTTCCATGCCAGCGTGCCGATGCGGTCGCCCTTGCCCACGCCCAGCCCCTCCAGCGCATGCGCCAGTTGCGCCACGCGGGCCAATGTCTCGCCATAGCTTTGCCAATGAATATCCCCCTCGACCCGGGCCGACACGATGCCCTGATCGCCATGCGCCTCTGCGGCATGGGTCAGTATGTCGATGATCCGCAGATCACGGTGCATCATCTGGCCCTGCATGCTGCTCTCCTCTCTCGTCCCTCGCCCGGCGACGGTGGCATGAAAGGCGAGAGGGATCAATCGCGTGCTCCGTCATCCTCGGGCTTGACCCGAGGATCTGTGGAGGGGCCGAGAGAGCCTCCGGTCAAGCCGGAGGGTGACGGATAAAAGGACACGGCAACCGGGCCGCCCTTGACCTTCCTCGTCCGAGCGCGCATTTCCCCAACATCCAGCCCTGAGAGGAGCCACGCCATGACCTTCACCCGTTCTATCAAGATCGCCCCGTCGATCCTCTCGGCGGATTTCGCCAATTTCGGGGCCGAGATCCGGGCCATCGAAGATCAGGGTTGCGACTGGGTGCATGTCGACGTGATGGACGGGCATTTCGTGCCCAACCTCACCTTCGGCCCGCCGCTCTGTGCCGCCATCCGCCCGCATATCAAGACGGTGATGGATGTGCATCTGATGATCGCGCCGGTCGATCCCTATATCGACGCCTTCGCGCAGGCGGGGGCCGACGTGCTGACCGCGCATCTCGAGGCCGGGCCGCATACCCACCGCACCTTGCAGGCCATTCGCGGTGCTGGGTGCAAGGCGGGTTTGGCACTCAACCCCGGCACCGGGCTCGACGGGGTGGAGAACCTGCTCGACATGATCGACCTTGTCTGCGTGATGACGGTCAATCCCGGCTTCGGCGGGCAGAAATTCATCCACAGCCAGATCGACAAGGTCAAACGCCTGCGCGCGATGATCGGCGACCGCCCCATTCATATCGAGATCGACGGCGGCATCACGCCCGAGACAGCGCCCCTGATGGCCGCCGCCGGGGCCGATGTGCTGGTGGCAGGCTCGGCAGTGTTCAAGGGCGGCAGCGTCGACAACGCGGGTGTTTACGGTGAGAACATCCGCAGCATCCGCCAAGCGGCAGAGGCGGCCACCGGCGCGATGGCATGAACGGGGGCCTGACCCGCGCGGTCATTTTCGACCTCGACGGCACGCTGATCGACAGCGCGCCCGACATTCACGCCGCCGCCAACACCCTGATGGCGCAGCACGGCTTTGCGCCCTTCACGCCTGCCGAGACGCGCAGCTTCATCGGCAGCGGCGTGCCGCATTTCATCACCTGCTGCCTGCGCGCCCGCGACCGGGCCGGGGATGCGGCGCTGCGCGCGCAACTGATCGCGGAGTTCATCGAGCTTTACGAGACGGCGGTGACGCTGACGCAGGTCTATCCCGGCGTCGCTGACGCGCTGACGGCGCTGGCGGCCGAGCCCTACGCGCTTGGCCTTTGCACCAACAAGCCCGTCATGCCTGCCCGCGCGGTGCTCGCGCATCTCGGGCTCGACGCGCATTTCCCGGTGGTGATCGGCGGCGACAGCCTGACCGTGCGCAAGCCCGACCCGGCCCCGCTGCGCGCGGCGGTGGCAGGCCTTGGCGCGCGCGACGTGGTCTATGTCGGCGACAGCGAGGTCGATGCCGAGACGGCGGCGCGTGCGGGCCTGCCCTTTGCCCTCTATACCCAAGGCTACCGCAAGGGCCCGGTGGCGGACATCGCCCATGACCGCGCCTTCGACGATTTCGCCGAATTGCCCGGGATCGTCGCTGACCTCTTGTCCTGAGCCCGGCCCCGCGCGCATACTGCGCCCATGCGCACCCGTCTTACCGATGCCTTTGACCTGACCCATCCGATCGTCTCGGCGCCGATGGCCTTTGCCGCCGGGGGGCGGCTCGCGGCTGCTGTCAGCCATGCCGGGGGGCTGGGCCTGATCGGCGGCGGCTATGGCGATGCCGACTGGCTGGACGGGGCTTATGCCGAGGCCGGGAATGCGCGGGTCGGCTGCGGTTTCATCACCTGGAAGATGGCCGAGAGGCCGGAGGTGCTCGATCAGGTACTCGCGCGCGATCCGGCGGCGCTGTGCCTGTCCTTCGGTGACCCCGCGCCGTTTGCGCCCCGCATTGCCGAGGCGGGCGTGCCACTGATGGCACAGGTGCAGACCCTGCGCGACGCGCAGCGCGCGGCGGATTGCGGCGCGCGGGTGATCGTCGCACAAGGCTCCGAGGCCGGCGGCCATGGCGAGCGGCGCGGCACGATCACGCTGGTGCCCGAGGTGGCCGACTGGCTGGCGGGCAACGCGCCCGATGTGCTGCTCCTCGCGGCAGGTGGGATTGCCGACGGGCGCGGGCTGGCGGCGGCCCTCATGCTGGGGGCCGATGGCGTGCTCATCGGCTCGCGCCTCTGGGCCTCGGCAGAGGCGCAGGTGAGCGAGGCGATGACCGATGCCGCGATTGCCGCCACCGGGGATCAGACCATCCGCTCCACCGTGATGGATGCCGCGCGGGGCCTGCGCTGGCCCGACCGCTACACCGCGCGGGTGCTGCGCAACCCGGTGACCGAGCGCTGGCACGATGATCCGGATGGCTTGCGCGCCGACCCGGCCGCACAGGCCGACTGGGCGACGGGCTGGACCGAGGGCGACCCGGCCCGCGCCAATACATTTGTCGGCGAGGCGACGGGGCTGATCCATGACCGCCCGCCGGTGGCGGAGATCATTGAGGGTATGGTGGGTCAGGCCGAGGCACTGCTGCGGCAGGGGACAGGGCTGGGGTGAGACCGGGCAAGATGAGTATTTATGCCATAAAGAAACCGGCTGTCATGGTCATTTCACGCGCTGGTGCTATTTGTCCGGCGGAGGTGAGGCGATGACCCTCAAGGACCGTCTGAGCAACGAGATCGCGGCGCGTGAGGCGGATCTGGTGGAGCTCACGCAAGACCTGATCCGCATCCCGACGCTGAATCCGCCGGGCGTGAACTATCGCGAGATCTGCGACTATCTGGACCGGCGGCTGACCAAGGCGGGCTTCGCAACTGAAATGATCCGCGCCCATGGCGCACCCGGCGACAGCGACCGGCATCCGCGCTGGAACATCGTCGCCCGGCGCGAGGGCACGCGCCCCGGTGCTTGCGTACATTTCAACAGCCATATCGACGTGGTCGAGGTGGGTCATGGCTGGACCGTGGACCCGTTCGGCGGTGAACTGCGCGACGGCCGCATCTATGGACGCGGGTCTTGCGACATGAAAGGCGGGCTGGCGGCGAGCATCGTGGCAGTCGAGGCGTTCATCGCCACCTGCCCCGACTATGCCGGGGCGATTGAGATCAGCAGTACGGCGGACGAGGAATCGGGCGGCTTCGGCGGGGTCGCCTACCTGGCCGAGCGCGGCTATTTCAGCCCCGAGCGCGTCGATCACGTCATCATCCCCGAACCCCTGGGCAAGGATCGCATCTGTCTGGGCCATCGCGGCGTCTGGTGGGCCGAGATCGAGACCCATGGTGAGATCGCCCATGGCTCCATGCCGTTTCTGGGCGATTGCGCGATCCGCCACATGGGCGCGGTGATCGAGGCGATGGAGGCGCAGCTCTTCCCGGCACTCGCGGCGCGCCGCACCGAGATGCCGGTGGTGCCCGAGGGCGCGCGGCAATCGACGCTCAACATCAACTCCATCCATGGCGGCGAGCCGGAACAGGACGCCGATTATACCGGTCTGCCCAGCCCTTGCGTGCCCGACCGCTGCCGTATGGTGATCGACCGGCGGTTCCTGATCGAAGAGGATATCGGCGCGGTCGAGGCGGAAGTGCGCGCCGTGCTCGAAGCGGTGCGCGACGGGCGACCCGGGTTTGACTACACGATCCGCGAATTGCACCGCGTCCTGCCCACAATGACCGAGCGCGACGCGCCGGTGGTCGCGGCAGTGGCGCGGGCGGTGGCGGAGGTGTTCGGCCACGCGGCTGATTACGTGGTCAGCCCCGGCACCTACGACCAGAAACATATCGACCGGATCGGGCGGCTGAAGAACTGCATCGCCTATGGTCCCGGCATCCTCGATCTGGCGCATAAGCCGGATGAATATGTGGGCGTTGATGACATGCTGCAATCGGCGCGGGTGATGGCCTTTGCGTTGCAGGACCTGTTTGGCGGATAGCCGGTTTTCGCGGTTGCGGTCGCGCGGGTGATCCTGTTTCATCGCCGCGTTTGAAACCTGTGGGGTGTGACATGCGGCAGATGATGATGGTGGCGGCGCTCGGGCTGCTGACGGCGAGCGGGGCGGCGGCGGCCTGCGGCGGCAATTTCAACGCCTTCGTCGCCGATTTGCGCGAGGAGGCGCAGGCCCGTGGCCATGACGCGGCGACGGTGCAGCGGTTCTTTTCCGGTGTCCGGCAGGATGCATCCGTGCTGCGCGCCGACCGGCGGCAGGGCGTGTTTCAACTGCCCTTCACCGAATTCGCCCGTCGTCTGATCAGCGCCGACCGGCTCAACCGCGGGCGGCAGATGGCCGAGCGATATGACAGCACCTTTGACCGGATCGAGCATGACTATGGCATCAGCCGGGGCGTGCTCTTGGCGTTCTGGGCGTTCGAGACCGATTACGGCGCGGTGCAGGGCGATTTCAACACCCGCGACGCGCTGGTCACATTGGCGCATGACTGCCGCCGCCCCGAGATTTTCCGCCCGCAGATCTTCGCCGCGATCGAGCTGTTTGCACAAGGCGATTTCGACCCCGCCCGCACCACCGGCGCCTGGGCCGGGGAAATCGGCATGGTTCAGATGCTGCCAGAGGACATTCTGGAGCACGGCACCGATGGCGATGGCGACGGGCATGTGCGGCTGAAAACCTCGGCCCCCGATGCGCTCTTGTCCGGGGCGTCGATGCTGGCCGGGTTGGGCTGGCGCGCAGATGAGCCGTGGTTGCAGGAGGTGGCGCTGCCGCAGGGCTTTGACTGGGCGCAATCGGGGCTGGAGGTGACGAAGGGCGGTGCCGACTGGGCCGCCATGGGCCTGCGCCCGCGCCATGGCGAGATCGCAGACCTGCCCGCCAGCGTGATCCTGCCGCAGGGCAAGGGCGGGCCGGCCTTTCTCACCTATCCCAATTTTCGGGTCTATTTCGAATGGAACCAAAGCTTTACCTACGTGCTGACCGCCGCCTATTTCGCCAACCGGCTGGAGGGCGCGCCGGTGTTTGACGCGGGCAATCCCGCGCCGGGCCTCTCGGGCGAGGAGATGAAAGCGCTGCAACGCAAGCTCAAGGCGCGCGGCTATGACGTCGGCGGGGTGGACGGTATTCTCGGGGCCAATACCCGCGCGGCGGTGCGCGAAATGCAGGCCAAATTGGGGCTGCCGGTCGATGCCTGGCCAACGCGCGACTTGCTGAATCAGCTGTGACATACCAATAACAAGAAACTATCACTTTAATCAGCAAAGACAACTTCCCCTAATGTCGTGGATTTGTTAGAACGATTCTACATTCTGCGGATAAGATGAGGCATGCGCCCGCACCGCAGCAGCGAATACAGCAGACCCAACCTGAATTGGAGGACAAGATGGACGGCAACGATATGGGCAAATGCCCCGTCATGCATGGCGGGCTGACCGAGAGCGGCCAGAGCGTCACCAGCTGGTGGCCCAGCACGCTCAACCTCGACATTCTGCATCAGCATGACAGCAAGACCAACCCGATGGGACCGGACTTCGACTATGCCGAAGAGGTCAAGGACCTAGATTTCGACGCGGTCAAGGCCGACGTCAAGGCGCTGATGACCGAGAGCCAGGAGTGGTGGCCGGCGGACTGGGGCCACTATGGCGGGCTGATGATCCGTCTCGCATGGCACGCGGCGGGCACCTATCGCCTGGCCGACGGGCGCGGTGGCGCGGGCACTGGCAACATCCGCTTCGCACCGCTCAATTCCTGGCCCGACAACGGCAACCTCGACAAGGCGCGGCGCATCCTTTGGCCGGTGAAAAAGAAATACGGCAACAAGCTGAGCTGGGCCGATCTGATCATCCTCGCGGGCAACATGGCCTATGAATCCATGGGGCTCAAAACCTACGGCTTCTCGTTCGGCCGCACCGATATCTGGCATCCCGAAAAGGACACCTACTGGGGTGCCGAGCGCGAGTGGCTGGCCCCCTCCGACAGCCGCTATGGCGACGTGAGCAAGCCCGACACGATGGAAAACCCGTTGGCCGCCGTGCAGATGGGCCTGATCTACGTCAACCCCGAAGGCGTCAACGGTCAGCCCGACCCGCTCAAGACCGCCGAGCAGGTGCGCGAGACCTTTGCGCGCATGGCGATGGATGACGAAGAAACCGCGGCACTTACCTGTGGCGGGCATACCGTGGGCAAATGCCACGGCAATGGTGATGCCGCGACGCTCGGGGCCGAACCCGAGGGCGCGGATGTCGAGACGCAGGGCTTTGGCTGGGTCAACCCCAACCTCGGCGGCAAGGCGACCAACGCGATCACCTCCGGCATCGAGGGCGCGTGGACGACCAACCCGACACAGTGGGACATGGGCTATTTCAAGCTGCTCTTCGGCTATGAGTGGGAGTTGACCAAATCCCCCGCAGGCGCGTGGCAGTGGCAGCCCGTCGACATCAAGGAAGAAGACATGCCAGTCGATACCACCGATCCGTCGGTGCGTCGCATGCCGATCATGACCGATGCCGACATGGCGATGTAGATGGACCCGACCTACCGCGCCATCTGCGAGAAGTTCATGGCCGACGAGGCCTATTTCTCGGAGACCTTCGCGCGGGCCTGGTTCAAGCTGACGCATCGCGACATGGGCCCCAAGGCGCGCTATATCGGCCCCGACGTTCCGGGCGAAGACCTGATCTGGCAGGATCCGATCCCGGCAGGGGCGACCGACTACGACGTCGCCGCCGTCAAGGCCAAGATCGCCGATAGCGGGCTGAGCTTGTCGGACATCGTCAACACCGCATGGGACAGCGCGCGCACCTATCGCGGCTCGGACATGCGCGGCGGTGCCAATGGCGCGCGCATCCGTCTGGCCCCGCAAAAGGACTGGGAGGGCAACGAGCCCGATCGTCTGGCCCGTGTTCTGGGCGTGCTGGAGCCGATCGCCAAGGAGAGCGGTGCAAGCCTCGCTGACGTGATCGTGCTGGCCGGCAATGTCGGTGTCGAGCAGGCGGCCAAGGCTGCCGGGTTCGACGTCGAGGTGCCGTTCCATCCCGGTCGTGGCGACGCCACCGACGAGATGACCGATGCCTCCTCCTTCGACGTTCTGGAACCGCTGGCCGATGGCTTCCGCAACTGGACCAAGAAGGACTACATCGTCACGCCCGAGGAAATGCTGCTCGACCGCACGCAACTCTTGGGCCTCACGGCGCATGAGATGACCGCGCTGATCGGTGGCATGCGGGTGATGGGCACCAACTACGGCGGCACGGCGCATGGCGTCTTCACCGACAAGCCTGGTGCGCTCTCGACCGATTTCTTCACCACGCTCACCGACATGGGCTACAAGTGGGAGCCTGCGGGTAGCGGCACCTACAACATCGTTGACCGCAAGTCGGGCGAGACCAAGTTCACCGCGACCCGCGTCGATCTGGTGTTCGGCTCCAACTCGATCCTGCGCGCCTATGCCGAGGTCTATGCGCAAGACGACAACGCGGAGAAATTCGTGAAGGATTTCGTCGCCGCCTGGACCAAGGTGATGGAGGCTGACCGCTTCGATCTGACCTGATCGGGCGTCACGCCAAGATACGAGACCCCGCCGCGCGGCCCCGACACGGGCCGCGCGGTTTTCTTTGGGGGATTGGCACGAAGGGCCTTGAGCGGTCGTTGACATCTAGGAGCAATGCGCGGAATCGAGGTGCCGTAGGCACCGCCGCGCAGCGCCCGACCGCCCCACCGGGCGGGCGCCGCGCGGCTCATCTCGTTAACACCAAAGGTCCACTTCAGGCCAACTCCACCCCAACCACACAAGGACTCGAAACAAGAACAAAACGTGAATACACTACACGCCTGCCCGCCCCTTCCCGAATCGCAACCACCCCATGCCCTTCGCCGAACTCTCTGCCCTCTCGAATTTCACCTTCCTCACCGGGGCCGCCCATCCCGAGGAATATATCGAGCGTGCCGCCACGCTCGGCCTCTCGGGCGTGGCCATCGCCGATGAAAACTCCGTCGCGGGCATCGTGCGCGCCCATGCCCGCGCGCGCGAGATCGCCCGGCAGGTGCGCGAACGCCAGAGACAGGAGGCGCGCCATGGGATGATCGGCCCGCCCGCACCCTGGCCCACCACCCCGCACTGGGCCGCCACCCCCCGGCTCATACCCGCCGCCCGGCTGGTGCTGCGCGACGGGCTGACGCTCACCGCCCTGCCCCGCGACCGGCAGGGCTGGGCCAGCCTCTGCCGCCTGCTCACCCTCGGGCGACGGCGCGCGGCCAAGGGGGGCTGCGAATTGCACCTCGCGGACCTGCTGGAGGGGGCGGCTGGCCTGCACCTGCTGCTGCATCCCGGCGGGGCAAGAGACTGGCACAGGCAGGCGGCGCAACTCACCGCGCGCCTCGGCGCTCACATGCACCTGCTGCTGCGCCCGCACTATGACGGGCGCGACCCGGCACGGTTCGCGCACCAGACCCGGCAGGCCACCCGCCTCGGCCTGCCGACCCTTGCCGCCGCAGCCCCGATCCTGCACCGCGCGCAGCGCCGCCGCCTTGCCGATGTCCTCAGCGCGATCCGGCTGGGCGTGACCGTGGACCGGCTGGGCCGCCACGCCCTGCCCAATGCCGAAGCGCGCCTGCGCTCCGAGGCCGAGATGCGCCGCCTCTTCACCGGCCACAAGGACGCGGTCGACCGCGCCGCCGCCCTCGCCGCCGGGCTCACCTTCTCGCTCGACGAATTGCGCTACGAATACCCCAGCGAAGTCGCCGAGAACGAGAGCCCCAGCCAGAGATTGCGACGGCTGGCCGAGGCGGGCCTCGACTGGCGCTATCCGACCGGCGCGCCCGAACGGGTGCGCGCGATGATGGAACACGAACTGACCCTTATCGCCAAGCTGCGCTACGAGCCCTATTTCCTGACCGTCAACGATGTGGTCGCCTTCGCCCGCTCGCGCGGCATCCTCTGTCAGGGGCGCGGATCGGCGGCCAATTCGGTGGTCTGCTACTGCCTCGGCGTCACCTCGGTCTCGCCCGAGATCGGCACCATGGTGTTCGAGCGCTTCGTGTCAGAGGCGCGCGACGAGCCGCCCGATATCGACGTCGATTTCGAGCACGAGCGCCGCGAGGAGGTGATCCAGTGGATCTATGAACGCTACGGGCGCCACCGCGCCGGGCTCTGCGCCACGGTGATCCATTACCGCAGCAAGCGCGCGATCCGCGAGGTGGGCCGCGCCATGGGCCTCAGCGAAGACATCCTCGGCGCGATGACCTCGCAGATCTGGGGGTATGGCGGCGATGGCAGGCTCAGCCCGGACCGCCTGCGCGAACTGGGCCTCGATGCGAGCGAGCCGCGCCTTGCCCTCACCCTCGATCTGGTGCGCGAGATCACCGGCTTTCCCCGCCATCTCAGCCAGCATGTCGGCGGTTTCATCATCACCGAGGGGCGGCTGGATGAACTGGTGCCGATTGAGAACGCCAGCATGGCCGACCGCACGGTGATCTGCTGGGACAAGGACGATATCGACGCGCTTGGCATCCTCAAGGTCGATGTGCTGGCGCTCGGCATGCTGACCTGCATCCGCAAGGCGTTCGATCTTCTGACGCAACATCGCGGGCAGGCGCATACGCTGGCCACCCTGCCGCCCGAAGACCCCGCCGTTTACGAGATGCTCAGCCGCGCCGACAGCCTCGGGGTCTTTCAGGTCGAAAGCCGCGCGCAGATGAATTTCCTGCCGCGCATGCGCCCGCGCTGCTTTTACGATCTGGTGATCCAGGTGGCGATCATCCGCCCCGGGCCGATTCAGGGCGACATGGTGCATCCCTTCATCCGCCGCCGCAACGGCGAGGATCCGGTCAGTTTTCCCTCCGACGAACTCGGTCGGGTGCTGGGCAAGACCCTCGGCGTGCCGCTCTTTCAGGAACAGGCGATGCAGATCGCCATCATCGGCGCGGGGTTCACCCCCGAGGAGGCTGATCGCCTGCGCCGCTCGCTCGCCACCTTCAAGAAGCACGGCAATGTCAGCGAGTTCCGCAACCGCTTTCTGCGCGGCATGCGCGCCAATGGCTATGACATGGAATTTGCCGAACGCTGTTTCAGCCAGATCGAGGGCTTCGGCAGCTACGGCTTTCCCGAAAGCCACGCCGCCAGCTTCGCCCATCTGGTCTATGCCAGTGCGTGGATCAAGCATCACCACCCGGCGGTCTTTGCCTGCGCGCTGCTGAATGCCCAGCCGATGGGGTTCTACGCCCCCGCCCAGATCGTGCGGGATGCACGCGAACACGGCGTGACCGTGCGCCCGGTCTGCATCAACGCCTCGTACTGGGACAACACGCTGGAGCCCGACCGCCAGGGGCGGCTGGCGCTGCGCCTCGGGTTTCGCCAGATCAAGGGCGTCGCCCGGGACGAGGCCGACTGGATCGCGGCGGCGCGCGGCAACGGCTATGCCGGGCCCGAGGATGTCTGGCGGCGCGCGGGCCTTGCACCGGCGCTGCTGGCGCGTCTGGCCGAGGCCGATGCCTTCGCCGCCCTTGGCCTCACGCGACGCGACGCGCTCTGGCAGGCCAAGGCGCTGCACAGCCCCGAGCCGCTGCCGCTTTTTGCCCGCGATCTCGATGGCGAGGCGATCCACGAACCGGCGGCACATCTGCCGAAAATGACCCTCGGCGAAGAGATGGTCGAGGATTACGCCGCCCTGCATCTGAGTCTGCGCGCGCATCCGCTGGCCCTGCTGCGGCCACTCCTGACACCGCCCGGAACCTGAGGTCATTGCCAATCGGTCGCGTTACGGAAATACTCTGGCCAGATTCAAATCAACGCCAAGGAGCCACAATGCGCTGCGTCTTCATCAATATCCGCTGCAAGCCGGGCCACTCCTACCGCGTGGCCGAGGCCATCGCCCTGCGCGAGATCCATTCCGAGCTTTACTCGACCTCCGGGCCGTTCGACCTGCTGATGAAGCTCTACATCCCCGAGGCTGAGGATATCGGCAAATACATCAACGACAACCTGCTCGATATCGACGGGATCGAACGCACCGAGACGACGCTGACCTTCAAGGCGTTCTGAGACCAGGACGGGGCTGGAGCGGTCGTTGAGGCTCAGCACCAATGCGCGGAACCAAGGTGCCGCAGGCACCGCCGCGCAGCGCCCGACCGCCCCAGGCCAGAACCGCCCCCTACTTCAACTCTTCCCAGAACAGCGCCAGATGCCGCTGCACGATCTCGTTGTACCGCCCGCTCTCGCGCAACCGGGCCAACCCCGCATTCAGCCGGTAGAGATGCGTCGTGCCGCGCCAGTGGGTCTTGGAAATCACCACATGAAACGCCTCGCGCGACAGCGGCTGATCGACCGGCACCACGCGCCCCCGCAGCCCCATGGCCACGATCTTGGCAGCCCCTTCGAACACATCGAGGCTGACCGCATCCACCTGCCCCGCCATCAGCGCGGCAAAGCATTCCTCGGGCGTGCCCGGCTGCATCAGCTCGATCTGAGCCTGCGCCAGCCAGCGTCGCCCCGACCGGTCCAGATCATGGGTGAACCGCCCCTTGGGCCGACATAGCCGCTTGCCGATGATATCGGCATCGCTCTCGTAGAAAAAATCACCCTCTGCCCGCCGGAACAGCATGATCGGCAGATCGAGAAGCGGATCGGAGAAATGGAACGCAGCGCATCGCGCATCCTCTGGCGTGGCGGCACAATCGGGCCTGGGCCAGGGAAAGCCCATGTCATACCGCTTGTCCTCCAGCAGCGGGAACAGATGCCGCGACCAGTCCTCCTCCCAGACCACCTCGTAGGGCACCGGCGACGGGCTCAGCTCCAGCGCCGCATTGACAAGTTCGGTCGCCAGCCCCCCGCCGGGCCAATCCGGATCGGCAAAGGGCAGCTTGCCGCCCCCGGTCAAAAGCGTCATCTCCGCCCCCTTCTGCACCAACGGCGTGGCGTCGGCGACGGGGTTCTCCGCCGGGCAGGGAATATAGATCTCGGTGCCCGCGACCAGGCTCTGCACCTGCCCCGCGAGTGCCGACTGATTGGCATAATAGATCAGCGTCCACTGATCCGACGCCTCGTAATGCTGCTCTGCCACAGTCAGCAGCGTATCGCCGGGCTGCACCCGGTAGGTCACATCACACAAAGCCCGCGCCACCCCCGGCAGGGCCAGCATCAGCACGGCGGCAATCCCCGTCACGACACCCCGCATCGCCCTAGAACTCCGCCCAGACGCGGGTCATGTGCTCATCGATGATGCGCTGATAGCTGCCATCCGCCTTGATCTGCGCCAACCCCTCTTCGAAGATCGCCAAGAGCGCGCGCCCCTCGGGATGCGACTTGTGAACCACCATGTGATTGCCATCGACCGAAATCGGCTGCCCCTGCGCCACCACGACGCGGTCGCCCAATCCCATTTCCTTGATCTTGCCCCGGCCGAGGAATTCGTTGAGCACCACGCCATCGACCTCGCCTTCGGTCAGCAACCGCAGGCACTCGGCGGGCGAGGCGGGGGTCTTGAGGGTGATCACCCCGTCCTTCAGCCAGTTGCGCCCGTGCTGGTCGAAAATATACGTCGAATAGCCCGCCGGACGGCACAGCACCCGGCCCTGCAAATCGGCCACGCTGTTAAAGGCAATCGGGCGGCTCTTGTCGACGAAAAGCAGCATCAGAACCTCGAACATCGAGTCCGAGAAGATCAGGTTGGCACAGCGATAGGTCTCGGGATCGCTTTCGCAATCGGGGCGAAACCACGGAAACCCGATATCCAGCAGCGCGTTAGACAACAGCGGCTCGTGGTGCGACGCCCAGTCATCAACCCAATGCACGGCAAAGCCCTGCTCGGGATCGGCGGCCTCCATCGCCGCCCGCACCACATGCGCCAGCACCCCGCCCTCGGGCATGTCCTTGTCGGTGAAGGGCCAGAAATCGCTGCCCGTCAGGATATTGATCTTGCGGCGCGTCGCGGCGGTGCCGGGGGCCACCACCAAGGCGGCAGGCTCGGGTGCCACGACCGCCACCGCCTGCCCGCCGGGCAGGCCGGTGGGCAGCCCTTCAATGCAGCGCAGGCGCAGCGTCATGCCAACCCGGATATTGTTGGGGTTCTCGCCAATCGCGCCGATATTTCTGGAATGCACCACGGTCCACTTGCCGGCGTCACGGTATTGGCTGTCCGCGATCAGCGACAGGCTGTCACCGCGCTTGACCGTATAGTCCCCGCCACAGGTCTGCGCCGCCGACGCCCCGGCCATGCCCAGCCCGGCCAAGGCCAGCAATGCCCCACAAATTGCGTTTCTCATATAACACACCCCCAGATAATGAGGGGTAATAACGCCGTTTCACCAGATTCGGTCAAGGGCCCAGAGCCCGCAAAGACGCATATCACGGCGCAAACACGGCCAAGGCCTTCGCCGCCCGCCCTATTTACATGCGCGTCAGCCGCGCGCTCAACCGCAGCGCGTGGCTCGGGTCCTGTGCCACGGCAGGCAGTACCGGGTCATAGCCCGCCCGGATCAGCGCGCCGATCTCGGGGCGCAGCACCAACTCGCCGCCCGGCAAGGCCGCCAGCGGCGAGCGGTCGGTAAAGGCGCGGTCCGACCACAAGAGAATGGTCTGCACGATCTGGCTCAGCGCCAGCGTCTCGGCGGGCACCGCACTCAATTCCTCATCCATCCGCAGGAAGACAAACGACGCCCGGATCGCCCCCGCCTCGTCAAAGCGAAAGATGCGATACTGATTGGCCCCCGCCGCCACCAGCCGATCCACCAGCGGCCCCAGATCGGGCACCAGCCGGTCCATATCCGGCACCTCGCGCAACTCTTCCCAGTCACGAAAGAAAAATATCATCAGGTTCGCGCCCAGTTCCGGATCGGTCTCGGCCATCTTGTGATCCGCCAGCGCCACCACCGCCTCGATCGCGCCCTTGACGATCCCGAGCGTCCGGTCATCGACACCAAAGACAATCGGCACGATGGGCCGCCCCCAGCGGGCAAACAGAAACGTCCCGTCGGTGCGGGTAAACAGCGCCTCGATCTCGTCCGCGCTCAGGGTCTCGCTCATCGTTCAGCCTCCCGTTGCGGCCCCCTCTAGCAGGCCCGCCCCGATCCCGCAAATCCCGGTTTCTTTATGGCAAAAATACTCAAATCCGACACCCGCACCGGGGATGCGTCACTTGCCGAAAAGATCGTTCTGCCCCTTCGGTCCCGGCGCGGGCAGGCCCAGATGCGCCCAGCCGCCCTGCGCCAGCATTCGCCCGCGCGGGGTGCGCTGAATGAGGCCCTGCTGCAACAGGAACGGCTCGATCACCTCTTCCAGCGCATCGCGGCTCTCGGACAAGGCTGCTGACAAGGTCTCGATCCCCACCGGCCCGCCCTGATAGGCCTCGGCAATCAGCCGCAGATAGCGACGGTCGGCGCCATCCAGCCCCAGGTGATCCACCCCCAGCCGGGTGAGCGAGGCATCGGCCAGCTCCCGGCTGATCTTGCCACCGCCCTCGACCACCGCGAAATCCACCACCCGGCGGAGCAATCGCCCGGCGATGCGCGGCGTCCCGCGCGAGCGGCGCGCGATCTCGCGCGCGCCATCCGGGTCGGTGGGAATGTTCAGCAATTTCGCGTTGCGCCGCACGATCTCGTGCAACTCGTCGATCTCGTAGAATTGCAGGCGCGTCGGGATGCCAAACCGGTCGCGCAGCGGCGTGGTTAGCAGCCCCAGCCGCGTCGTCGCCCCGACCAGCGTGAAGGGCTGCAACTCGATCCGCACGGTGCGCGCGGCGGGTCCCTCGCCGATCACCAGATCCAGCTCGAAATCCTCCCTCGCGGGGTAAAGCACCTCTTCCACCGCCGCGTTGAGGCGGTGAATTTCGTCGATGAAGAGCACATCGTTGCGCTCCAGATTGGTCAGGATCGCCGCCAGATCCCCCGCCTTGGCGAGCACCGGGCCAGAGGTCATGCGAAACCCTACCCCCAATTCGCGCGCCATGATCTGCGCCAGCGTCGTCTTGCCCAGACCGGGGGGGCCGTGAAACAGCGTGTGATCCATCGCGTCGCCACGCTGCCGCGCCGATTGGATGAACACCGCCAGATTGGCCCGCGCCTCCTTTTGCCCGATGAATTCCGACAGCGCCTGCGGCCGCAGGCTGCGGTCCTGATCCTCGGGCAGTTCCTCGGCGCGCAGGGTGGGATCGGGATCGGTCACGTCTTAGCCTTTCGGTGCCAGCAGCCGCAGGGCCGCGCGGATCAGCGCGGGGGTCTCGGCCCCGGGGGCCTCGCCCGCCGCCTGCGCCACCGCGCCCGCCGCCTCGCCCGGGGCATAGCCCAGATTGGTCAGCGCCGACAGCGCCTCGGCCTGCGCACCGTTCCCCGCAGGCATCACCGGGGCCGCAACCGGGGCGGCCACGCTCTCGGCCTCGATCACCTCGCCCGCATCCTGCGCAGGCGGCGGCGCGCTGCCCATCGCCATCACCGTGGGCGCCTTGTCCTTCAACTCGTTGACCACGCGCTGTGCGGTCTTGGTGCCCACCCCCTTGGCCGCCGTCACCGCGTTCCAGTCGCCAATCGCAATCGCGCGGCTCACCCCATCGGGGCCAAGCGCGCCCAGAATGGCCAGCGATGCCTTGGCCCCGATCCCCTGCACGCTCATCAGCAACCGGTGCCATTCCTTCTCCACCAGCGTCGGAAAGCCGAAAAGCTGCAGGATATCCTCGCGCACCAGCAGGTCGGTATAAAGCGCCGCCATGCCGCCCACGGCGGGCAGCGACGACAGCGTCCGGTCCGAGCAATAGACCAGATAACCCACCCCGCGCACGTCAATGAGCACATGATCGCTCGCGCGATAGTCGATCCGTCCGGCAATCCGCCCGATCATGCGCCCGCCCTCGCCACCGCGCGCGCCAGCATGTCGCCCGAGCGCGCGTGATGCGCGTGGCATATGGCAATCGCCAGCGCATCGGCTGCATCGGGACCGGCCAGCACCACGCCCGGCAGTTGCACCTTGACCATATGCGCCACCTGTTCCTTGGCGGCATGGCCCACGCCCACCACCGTCTTCTTGACCGAATTGGGCGCGTATTCGCCCACGCTCAGCCCGTATTGCGCAGGCACCAAAAGGGCGATGCCCCGCGCCTGCCCCAGCTTGAGCGTGCCCGCCCCGTCCTTGTTGACAAAGGTCTGCTCCACCGCCGCCGCGGTCGGATCATAGCGATGAAAGATGTCCGTGAGTTGCTCATGCAGCGACAACAGCCGCGCGCCCAGGTCCTCGCCGGTCGAATGACAGATGCCATTGGCCACATGGCTCAGACGGCTGCCATCCACGTCGATCACGCCCCAGCCCATGTTGCGCAACCCGGGATCTATGCCCAATACCCGCATGTTTTTCAGCCCTGCCCGCCTGTTTTTCGATGCAATAGCACGAAACAAGAACAAAGACCAAGGGGAATACAAGTTTCCATTTTGCCCAGCCCCACGGCAAAGCGTTGCAGAATTGCCGCCCCTGAGGGGATCAGCCCATGATTGGTGAAATCGCAAGTCTATTATAAACAATGACTTACGCTCAAACATGACCCATGCATTAAATGCATAAGAACTATGCAAGAATCCCTGCTTGTGAGAACGGGATTGTCTGACTAGCTGCACTGCAGAACCGGAAATTCTCCGCAACCACCCATTCAAGGAACACTCTCATGGCCGCTCTTGACACCACCCGCGCCCACGCCTCTCACGCCGGCTTCGGCTCTCTCGCCTCTCGCGTCCTGTCCATGCTCGTCGCATGGAACGAGCGCCGCGCCACGCGCAACGCCCTGTCGCAACTCTCGGACCGCGAGCTTGACGATATCGGCCTGACACGTGGCGATATCGACGTCGTCGCACGCAACATCTGATGCGCCAGCGGACAGCCCCCGGCGCGCAAGACATGAAAAAGCCCTGTACAGGACGCACCTGAGCAGGGCTTTTTCAATTTCAGGATCGGATCAGCGCAGAACCGGCGACAAGTAGCGCGCCATGATCCGCGTCAACGGATCGGGCTGCATCACCGCCGCGCCCGCCTGCTGAATGAGGCTGCCCTCGGCCAGCTGCGCGACACGTTCCTCGTAGGTCACAGCGCCCAGATGGGCGAGAACGACCCCTTTGAAAAACACGAAGCCCAGAACCATGTAAAGCAGACCGCGGATCGGAAGACCCGGCATCCGCCGCTTGGGTTTGAAAACGATAAGGCCGTCACTGCGAACCTTGCCGACATAGCCATACCCTGACCGGGCACGCTTGCGGTCAAGCGCCTTGACGCGAGAGTTAAAGCCTTGGTGTACATCACTCATGGCAAAAATTTCTCCAATCACGACCCCCACCGCGATTGAGAAAAAACTACGCCTCGATTACGGCAAAAACAAGGCGATACTGGCAAATCGGGCCAATTTTTGACTTAATTTCAAGAGTTTCTGGACAACACCAGCGTCGTCCAGTCACCAATTTCGTCGCGATGATCAAGATTGTTTCCGGCCTGTGCATAAACCCCGGCCACCTCGTCGGCCTGCTCGTTCAAGATGCCTGAGAGAATCACCTTTCCGCCCGGCCGCAGCCGCGCCGTGATTTCGGGGGCAAGCGCAATCAGCGGCCCCTTGAGGATATTGGCAAAGATCAGGTCATAGGGGCTTGCTGCCTGCAACTCCGGATGATCGAGCCCGGTCGCCTCGACACAGCGCACGCGGCCGCCCAGATCGTTGGCCGCGACATTGGCCTCGGCCACCTCGACCGCCACCGCGTCGATATCAGAGGCCAGCATCACGCCGGGCCAGATCCGCGCCGCCCCCATCGCCAGAACGGCGGTACCACAGCCCAGATCAAGCACCGAGCGCCCGACAAAGCCCGCCTCGGCCAGCCGGTCAAGCGCGCGCAAGCAGCCCAATGTGGTGCCATGATGCCCGGTGCCGAACGCCATCGACGCCTCGATCAGCAAGGGCTCGCAGCCCTCGGGCACGCGGTCGGCATCGTGGCTGCCATAGACGAAAAACCGCCCCGCCTCGACCGGGCTCAGGTCGCGGCGCACCTTGGCAACCCAGTCCACCTCGGGCAGTTCCGACACCGCAAATGGCCGCGCCTCATGAATCGTTGCCAAGAGCGCCAGCCCCGCCTCGTCCGGGGCCTCCTCGAAATAGGCGCCGATCTCCCACAGCCCCGATCCGTCCTCCATCTCGAAGGCACCCACGCCGGTCGGTTCGGGCGTCAGCCCCTCCAGCGCCTCGGCCAGCGCCTCGGCCTGGCGTTTATCGGATAGCGTGGTGAGCGCGGTATAGGTCGGCATGTCGGCCTCATTCTTGGGGGATTTATTCGGCAGGCGCGGGGATGAACCGCGCAAATACTGTCTCGTTGCCCGGCTCCGGGTGGCGTGGGATCAGCAGCGCAAGGCTTAAGGAAACACAGGCCATGCCCGCCGCCGCTATGAACACCGCCGCCGGCGAGACCAGCCACAGATAGCCCAGAAGGGCTGGCAGGAACACCGCCGCGATATGATTGATGGTGAACGCCACGGCAGCGGTCGGCGCGATGTCCCCGGGATCGGCGATCTTCTGGAAATAGGTCTTGAGTGCCAGCGCCAGTGAGAACAGCACATGATCCACCACATAGAGCGTCGCCGCCAGCACCACGCCCCAGCCAAAGAAGTAGATGCCGCCATAGGCCAGGAACACCAGCGCCAGCCCGACATATTCAAAGACCAGCGTGTTGCGCTCGCCAAAGCGGAACACCGCCCGCCCCATCAGCGGGGCCGCGACCATGTTGACGACTAGGTTGATCAGAAAGAGCGCCGTCACCTCGTGGACCTCAAAGCCGAATTTCTCGACCATCATGAAGCCCGCGAACACGACGAAGATCTGCCGCCGTGCGCCCGCCATGAATTGCAGCGCGTAATACAGCCAGTAGCGCCGCCGCAGCACCATCTTCTTGACCTGCGGATTGGGGGCCTCGAACTTCGGATAGGCGATCAGGCAGAACACCGCGACACAGGCGGTGAACCCGCCCGAGATCATGTAAACGGTGTTGTAGCTGATATCGAACGCCCGCCATGTCAGCACGATCAGCACATAGGCGACCAAAGTGGCCCCCGATCCCGCCGCCAGCAGCCAGCCCAGCATCTGCGGCGCGCGCAACTTGTCCAGCCATTGCAGTTGCAGTGACTGATTGACCGTCTCGTAATAGTGAAAGCCGATGGAACTGAGCATGGTGATCGTCAGGATACCGCCCAGCGTCGGGAACTGCGCGGTCAGCGCCGTGGCCACTCCCAGCAGCAAGAGCGAGACCAGCCCCAGAACCTGCTCATGCATGAAGATAATGAGCGCGATCACCCCCACGGCAAAGAACCCCGGGATCTCGCGCACCGTGTGCAGCCAGCCAATGTCCGAGCCGTCGAACGCCGCCACCTCGATCACGAAATTATTGAGCAGCGCCGACCACGTGGCAAAGGCCACCGGCATCGCGGCGGCCATCAGGAACAAAAGCGTGACGGGACGCCGCCAGATCGGCAACTCCCGCGCACGCCCGAGGGGGAATTGCGCACTCATGCGCATTCCTTACGCCCAAGTTTCGACTTTGGCGAGAGGCCACACCCCCGGCATCCGAAATCTTCAAAAGATTTCGGACCGCTTTCTTTTCAAGAAAGCGCGCCCCCCGCGCTCAGCCCGCGCCCTGATCGGCGCTCGTGCCACTCATGTAATTGGTCATGAAGGCGGGCTCGCCCAACTTGCGCAACAGGTCAAGCTGCAGGTCGAGCCATTCCCAATGGCTCTCCTCGTCCTGCACGATCCGCTCGAAGAGGGCGCGCGTGCCGATATCGTCACTCTCGAAGGCCTGCCGCGCGGCCTTGGTATAGAACTCGATCGCCCCGGCCTCCTCGGTCTTGTCGGCCTCAAACAGCGCCTTGAGGCTTTCGGCCTTATGCGGCGTCTTGGCGGCCTCCAGCTTCGGCACGCCCCCGAGGAACATGATCCGGTCGATGAAGGCGCCTGCATGGCCCAGTTCCTCGTGCATCTCCTCGCGCATCTTCGCGGCCAGCTTGTCGATGCCCCAATCCTCCAGCGTATGGGCATGCAGCAGGTACTGATGCACCGCCGTCAACTCCATCGACAGGGCGGTTTGCAGGTTTTCGATGCTTTTCTTGCGGTCGGTCATGTGCGTCTCCTTCTCGCGATTGCGCGTTCCTGACGCCACCTATGCACGGATGCAGCCTTTGCAATGCGTCCCAGCGCCGGGGCGTCACTTCGCCGCCAGGATCGGAGACCGACATTCCAACCGACTTTGGGTCGGCGGTTCAGGATCAATCAAATCAGGTCACATGACGGAGACACGGCACTAGACCCGATAACCGGGCCCGCCCCCAAGGAATGAGGCACAGTCGGCCAATTCGTCTCAAGTGCGCGCCACCTCAAATATGAACAACCGGAGAATGCCCACGGCAGAAGCCCTAAATCTTTTCATTTAAAAACAAGTGTTTAAAAAATTACCCGCCAAACTGTAACCCTGTTCACACGCGATATCACGCGAAACGGCCATCATGGTCGCAGTCTCACCTTGCAACACAGGAGCCAAGACAATGAAAGCCACGTCAATCGCCGTTTTCGTTTTACTCTTCGCAACTCCAGCGGTTTCACTGGGCATCGACATGAGTTCCATGACGCCATCACTATGGTATCCCGATGCCAAAACAACGAGTGATGTCGTTTCAAAGGATTCCCATGTCGAGGCAGAGTAACCCTGCCTCTCGCACAAACTCGCGCTCTCGACGTCAATAAAAACTCTGCGGATCTATATCCACGCTCAGCCGCGCCTGCGGGGGCAGCCGCAACTGCGCCACCCATGCCGACAGCGCGGGTTGCAGCGCCACGCCCTTGGGTGCCTTGACCAGCAGCCGCACCCGGTGCCGCCCTCTTATTCGCGCAATCGGGGCCGGGGCCGGGCCAAACACCTGCGCCCCCACCGCCCGGATCGGCCCGTCGCGCCGCGCCAACTCTGAGCCCAGATCGAACACCGCCTGCATGTCGGGTGAGCTGAGGATGATCCCCGCCATCCGGCCATAGGGCGGCACCCCGGCCTCGCGCCGCGCCCCGGCCTCGGCCCGCCAGAAGCCTTCCTCGTCACCTGCAAGGATCGCGCGGATCACCGGGTGCTCGGGCTGATAGGTCTGCAACACCGCGCGCCCCGCCCGCTCGGCCCGCCCGGCGCGCCCGGCCACCTGCCGCATCAGTTGAAACGTCCGTTCGGCGGCGCGCAGGTCCGACCCCTGCAACCCCAGATCGGCATCGATCACGCCGACCAGCGTCAGCAGCGGAAAATTATGTCCCTTTGCAACAAGTTGCGTGCCGATGATGATGTCGGCGGCGCCTTGGGCGATCTCCACGATCTGCTCCTTGAGCGCGCGGGCAGAGCCGAAGAGATCCGACGACAACACCGCGATCCGCGCCTGCGGAAAGAGCGCGGCCGCCTCCTCCGCCAGCCGCTCCACCCCGGGGCCGACGGCGGCCAGCCGGTCCTCGGCCCCGCAGGACGGGCAGGTGCTCGGCACCGGCGCGCTTTCGCCGCATTGATGGCAGATCAGGCGCTTCTGAAAACGGTGTTCGACCATTCGCGCATCACAATGCTCACAGCCGATCTGATGCCCGCAGGCCCGGCAGATCGTGGTCGGCGCATAGCCGCGCCGGTTGAGAAACAACAGCGCCTGCTCGCCCGCCGCCACGCGCGCACTGACGGCCGCCTGCAACGTGGGCGACACCCACCGGTTCGACGGCAGCGTCTCGGCCCGCATGTCGATCGCCGCCAGTTCCGGCATCACCGCCGCCCCGTAGCGTGCCTCCAGATCCAGCCGCTCGTATTTCCCGGCCTCGGCATTGGCCCAGCTCTCAAGGCTCGGCGTGGCCGAGGCCAGCACCACCCGCGCATCACAGAGCGACGCCCGCAGCACCGCCATGTCGCGCGCATTGTAAAGGACGCCATCCTCCTGCTTGTAGGAACTGTCATGCTCTTCATCGACCACGATCAGGCGCAGGTTCTGAAACGGCAGGAACAGCGCCGAGCGCGCGCCCACCACCATCTGCGCCGCGCCCTGCCCGACCATCTTCCAGGTGCGCCGCCGCTCGGTCATGGTGACGCCGGAATGCCACTCGGCAGGGCGCGCCCCGAACCGCGCCTCGACCCGCGTGAGAAACTCCGCCGTAAGCGCGATCTCGGGCAAGAGCACCAGCGCCTGCCCGCCCTGCCGCAGCGTTTCGGCCACCGCCTCCAGATAGACCTCGGTCTTGCCCGACCCGGTGACGCCGCGCAGCAACGTGGTGCCATAGCCCTGCGACCGCACCCCGTCGCGCAGCCGGTCTGCGGCCTGCGCCTGATCGTCGGTGAGGCTTTTCGCAGGCAGGTCGGGGTCAAGCCGCGCAAAGGACCGGTCCCGCGGCGTATCCTCCTCGCGCACGGCGCCCTGTTTCACCAGCCCCTTGACCACCGAGGATGTCACGCCCGCCATGTCGCTCAATTCGCGCAGCGTGAACCCCAGCCCGCCATGCGCGTGCAGCACCTCCAGCACCCGCGCACGGGCATCGGTCATCCGCGCGGGCGCGTCCTCGCCCAACCGGTAGATCTTCTGCATCGACGGCGGATCGCTCAACCCCGGCGCGCGCGTCGCCAACCGCAACATCGCGGGCAGGGGCGTCAGCGTATACTCTGCCGCACGGCGCAGAAATTCCTGCATCTCGGCGCGCATCGGGGCCACGTCCAGCACCCGGATGATACTGCGGGCCTTCTTGAGATCGAACCCCCCGCGCCCCGCGCCCCAGACCACGCCCAGCACCTTGCGCGGCCCCAGCGGCACCTCGACAAAGGCCCCGTGCAGGCATCCCCCCTCGGGCGCGCGGTAATCCAGCGGGCCATCCAGCGGCTGCGCCGTCAACACCGCCACGAGCGCGCCTTCGTGATGAAACTCCGGCGGCTGTTCAGTCACGTGGCGGCTCCTTGCCTTGGGCGTCAAGAGGGGTTTCGGCAGGTTGATCTATGCGGTAAACGCGAAGCTGAAACAACCCAACCCGCCAGAGAGGGCAGGCCCATGAAATTCTTTGTCGATACCGCAGAAACCGATCAGATCGCCGAACTCAATGAGCTTGGCATGGTCGATGGCGTCACCACCAACCCGTCGCTGATCCTGAAATCCGGGCGCGACATTCTCGAAGTCACCAAGGAAATCGCCGGCATGGTCGATGGCCCGGTCAGCGCCGAGGTCGTGGCGCTGAAGGCTGATGAGATGATCGCCGAGGGCCGCAAGCTCGCGCAGATCGCCGACAACATCGCCGTCAAGGTGCCGCTCACATGGGACGGGCTCAAGGCGTGCAAGGTGCTCTCGGGCGAGGGCAACATGGTCAATGTGACGCTGTGCTTTTCCGCCAATCAGGCGCTCCTCGCGGCCAAGGCGGGGGCCACCTTCATCTCGCCCTTCATCGGACGGCTCGACGATATCAATCTCGACGGGATGGACCTGATCGCGGATATCCGCCAGATCTACGACAATTACGGGTTTGAAACACAGATCCTCGCAGCCTCGATCCGCACGGTGAACCATGCGTTTCAGTCCGCCCAGATCGGCGCCGACGTGATGACCGCGCCGCCCGCCGTGATCAAGGCAATGGCCAATCACATCCTCACCGACAAGGGGCTCGAAGCCTTCATGGCCGATTGGGAAAAAACAGGGCAGAAAATCCTGTAACCTCGTGCTATAACACCCAAAAGAAAATTCGAGGCCCAAATGAGCAGCAAGCCCGAGATGAATGATCAGCTGCGCGAGAAGATCATCGCGCAGCCTGATGTTATCCTTGACGATCAAGACCTTATGCGCGCCCTCATCGCCGCGAACGAGCGTGCCATGGGGGGCAATATCGTCGATCTGCGCGGCATCGCGATGGAACGGCTCGAGGCCCGGCTCGACCGGCTCGAGGATACCCACCGCTCGGTGATCGCCGCCGCCTACGAAAATCTCGCGGGCACCAATCAGGTGCATCGCGCGATCCTGCGCATGCTCGACCCGGTGGAGTTCGAGACCTTCCTGCGCGATCTCGACGGCGAGGTGGCGCATATCCTGCGGGTCGATTCCGTGCGCCTCGTGCTCGAATCGGTGCAGAACGACAGCGATCCGGCGGTGCATCGTCTGGGCGATGTGCTCTCGGTGGCCGAACCCGGCTTCATCAAATCCTACCTCACCGGCGGGCGCGACGTGCCCGCGCGGCAGGTGACGCTGCGCCAGATCGAAGAGGGCGACATTCGGATCTATGGCCGCGACGCCGGGTTCGTGCGCTCCGAGGCCTGTCTGCTGCTGGATTTCGGGGCGGACCGCCTGCCCGGCATGCTGGTCATGGGGGCCGAAGACCCGCATCAGTTCAGCCCGCAGCAGGGCACCGACCTTCTGGCCTTCTTCGCAGGCGTGTTCGAGCGAACGATGCGCCGCTGGCTGTCATGATCTCGGCCGCCGCCCGCGACGCCCTGCAGGGCTGGCTGGCGGGGCAGAAGGCGCTCAAGGGGGCCTCCGACAACACGCTGGATGCCTACGCCCGCGATGTCACGGGCTTTCTGGCCTTCATGACCGAACATCACGGCCAGACACAAGGATTGGCCGCGCTCGCCCGGATCACCACCGCCGACATGCGCGCCTGGATGGCCTTTACCCGGGGGCAGGACGTCGGCCCCCGCTCGCTTGCGCGCAAGCTCTCGGCAGTCAAGAGCTTCTATCGCTGGCTGTCCGAGCGCGAGGGCTTCGAGCCGACCGCCGTCCTGTCGATCCGAGCGCCCAAATTCCAGCGCAAACTCCCCCGCCCGCTCTCGCCCGAGGCGGCAAGCGACGTGATCGAGACGCTGGAGATGCAATCCCTCACCCTCTGGATTGCAGCGCGCGATCAGGCGGTAGTCACGCTGCTCTATGGCTGCGGCCTGCGCATCTCCGAGGCGCTTGGCCTGACCGGCGCGGCGCTGCCGATGGGCGACACCCTCCGCATCATCGGCAAGGGCAACAAAGAACGGCTGGTGCCGGTGATTGCCCCCGCCCGCGCGGCGGTGGCGCGCTACGCGCAACTCTGCCCCTATGACATGACCCGCACCGGCCCGCTCTTCTTCGGCGCGCGCGGCGGCGCGCTCGGGCCCCGCGCGGTGCAAAAGGTGGTGGAACGCACCCGCGCCCAGCTTGGCCTGCCCGCCACCGCCACGCCGCACGCCATGCGCCACAGCTTTGCCACCCATCTGCTCAACGCGGGCGGCGACCTGCGCGCGATCCAGGAACTGTTGGGGCACGCCTCGCTCTCGACCACGCAAGCCTATACCGGAGTCGACACCGCCCGCCTGATGGAGGTCTATGCCCGCGCCCACCCGCAGGGTCGCGGGTAGCGGCGGGACGGTTGAAACGGGTTGGTCTTGAGCAGACCTTGGATTGAAGCGCCTGCGCGATACGCGGCTCACGCAAATGTCCGGCCCAAGCCAACACAGCCCCGTTAACCTTTCCTAAAGGCCTGCCGCGCTACGCATTAACCATGACGTAACCGGAAAGGACCCGCATGGTCGCTCGCGCCTACACTGTGGCCTTTGAGGGGGTCGAGGCGCGCACGGTCGAGGTGCAATGCGCCATCACCCCGGGCGTCCCGGCCTTTTCGCTCGTCGGCCTGCCCGACAAGGCGGTGTCCGAGGCCCGCGACCGGGTGCGCACGGCGCTGTCGTCCATGGCCATCGCCCTGCCCTCCAAGCGCATCACCGTCAATCTCTCCCCCGCCGACCTGCCCAAGGAAGGCAGCCATTTCGACCTGCCCATTGCCCTCGCCCTGCTTGCAGCACTCGAAATCATCCCAGCAGACGCCGCCGAGGGCACCACCGCGCTTGGCGAATTGTCACTCGACGGCACGCTCGTGCCCGTCATCGGCGCACTGCCCGCCGCCATGGCCGCCGCCGAAGACAACCGCATCCTGCTCTGCCCCCGCGCCTGTGGGGCCGAGGCGGCCTGGGTCGGGGCCGCACAGGTGATTGGCGCGGGCAGCCTCGCGGACGTGGTGCGCCATTATACCGGCCAGTCGCCCCTGCAACCGGCCGAGGCGGGCGAGGTGGTCGAGGCCGCACAGGGCCGCGACCTGCGCGACGTCAAGGGTCAGGAACGCGCCAAGCGCGGCCTCGAAATTGCGGCCGCCGGACGCCATCACCTGATGATGGTGGGCACACCCGGCTCGGGCAAATCTATGCTCGCGGCCCGCCTGCCCGGCATCCTGCCGCCGCTCACCGCCCCCGAGGCACTGGAAACCTCGATGATCCACTCGCTCGCCGGGCTCCTCTCCGAAGGCGGGATCAACCGCAGCCGCCCGTTCCGAGAGCCGCATCACACCGCCTCGATGGCCGCCATCGTCGGGGGGGGGGCGCCGGGCGTCACCGGGCGAGATCAGCCTTGCGCATAACGGCGTGCTCTTCATGGACGAATTCCCAGAGTTCCCGCGCACCGTGCTTGAAACCCTGCGTCAGCCGATCGAGTCCGGCGAGGTGATGATCGCCCGCGCCAACGCGCATGTGAAATACCCCTGCCGCTTCATGCTGGTCGCCGCCGCCAACCCTTGCAAATGCGGGTATCTCAGCGACCCCAACCGCGCCTGCTCGCGCGCCCCCAACTGCGGCGAGGATTACATGGGACGCATCTCGGGCCCCCTGATGGACCGCTTCGATCTGCGGGTCGAGGTGCCGCCCGTGGCCTTCACCGATCTCGACCTGCCGGCCTCGGGCGACACATCCACGCAGGTGGCCGCGCGGGTCGCGACGGCGCGGGCGGTGCAACAGGTCCGCTTCGAGGGCCGGCCCGACATGCGCCTCAATGCCGATGCCGAAGGCGAGGCCTTGGAAGAGATCGCCACGCCCGACGCAGAGGGGCGCGCCCTGCTCACCCGTGTGGCCGACCGCTTTGGCCTCACGGCGCGCGGCTATCACCGGGTGCTGCGCGTGGCCCGCACCATCGCCGATCTCGACGGCGACGAGGCGGTACGCCACCCCCATGTCGCCGAGGCCGTCAGCTTTCGCATCGGCGCCCTCAAAGAGAGCTGATCCACCCCGCCAGATCGCGCAAGGTCGCCTTGGCCTCGGGCAGCACATTGTGAAACAGCGGCCAGACATGCGGGTGATCGCGTTCCACATGCAGCACGCTGCTCACCCCCTGCGCCTCCAGCACCCCCTGCATCCGCAACGCATCATCGCGCAGGATTTCGGTGTCACCCACCGCCATCCAGACCGGCGGCGCACCGGCATAGTCGCCCCGCAGCGGCGAGGCGCGCGGATCCTCCGGGGCCTGCCCCGCCAGAAACATCGCGCGCATCTCCTCAATCCGCCCCGGCGACAGCACCACGTCGCGCGCGGCATTCTCGGTGATCGACGCGCCCGAGAATGTCATGTCGGCCAGCGGCGACAGGGCAAACACCCCTTTCGGCGGCGCAATCTCCTGCGCCAGTATCTCGTGCAACAGCGCCAACGCCAATGCGCCGCCCGCGCTGTCGCCGCCGATGATCACCTCGTGCTCGGCCCGCAGCGCCCGGTAACAGGCCAGCGCATCCTCGATCTGCGCCGGAAAGGCATGGTCGGGTGCAAGGCGATAATCCGGCAGACAGGCCCGCAGCCCGGTCAGCGCCGAGAGCTTTGCCAGCATCGCCCGATGCGTGTCGGACGAGCCAAACACATAGGCCCCGCCATGCAGGTAGAGAATCACCGGGCCACCCCCGGCATCGCGCGCCTGCGCCCACTGAACCGGCACATCCGCCAGACGCTCGCGCCGATTGGCACTCCCCCGAGGCGCATGAAAATAAATCTTCGACTTGATTTCGAACGACCGCCGCAGCCGCTCCACCGGCAACCGTGCCAGCGCCGGCTTCTCGAACCAGCGCAGATGCCGGTTCAGAAGCGCCAGTTGCCAGCTCATGCCCGCCGCGCCTCGATCGCGTCCCAGATCAGCCCGGCGCCATTGGTTGCGTCAAAGCGTTCCAATTCCTGCAAGCCGGTGGGCGAGGTCACGTTGATCTCGGTCAGGTAATCGCCGATCACGTCGATGCCGACGAAGACCTGTCCCTTCTCGCGCAAGAGCGGCCCGATCCGGTCGCAGATCTCGCGGTCGCGGGCGGTCATCTCGACCTTCTCGGCGCGCCCGCCGACATGCATGTTGGACCGCGTCTCGCCCTGCGCAGGCACCCGGTTGATCGCCCCGATCGGCTCGCCATCAACGAGGATCACCCGCTTGTCGCCCTTGCTCACCGCAGGCAGATATTTCTGCACGATCAGCGGCTCACGGCTGAACCCGGAGAACATCTCGTGCAGGCTTGCGAGGTTCCGATCGGCCTCCGGCAGATGGAACACCCCCGCCCCGCCATTGCCGTAGAGCGGCTTGAGGATGACGTCGCCATGGCGCGCCCGGAACGCCTTGATCGTCTCGATATCCCGCGCGATGGTCGTGGGCGGCATCAGGTCCGGGAAATCGAGGATCAGCAGCTTCTCGGGAAAATTGCGCACCCAGAACGGATCATTGACCACCAGCGTGCCGGGGCTCAGCCGCTGCAACAGATGCGTGGTGGTGATGTAGAACATGTCAAAAGGCGGATCCTGCCGCCGCCAGACCACGTCGAACTCACCCAGATCGACAGTCTGTTCCGCGCCGAGGCTGAAATGATCCCCCGCAACCCGCTGCACCGTCAGCGGCCAGCCCCGTGCGGTGATCCGTCCCTCGTCATAGGCCAGCCGCTCGGGCAGGTAATAGAACAGTTCGTACCCCCGCGCCTGCGCCTCTTCGGCGAGGCGGAACGTGCTGTCGGCATTGATGTCGATCGGCCCGATCGGGTCCATCTGAAAGGCGATTTTCATGGGCGGCCCCCTGTTACGATCCGCCACTTACATGCGTCATGCCGCGCAGAGGTGCAATTCAGAAATGCCCAAAGGCGTTTTCCATCAGTCGCAGATCGCCCATGCCGTTGACCAGAACCACGTCAAACCGCACCGGGGCCAGCTGCCCTTCGGGCGTGTGGCCCAGATATTCCGACGCCGCCGTGAAAATCCGCTGCATCTGCCCTTGCCCAATGCGTTCCAGCGCCCGGTCGAAACTTCCCGCCTTCTTCACCTCGCAAAACACATAAGTCTCGGGCTCACGCAGGATCAGGTCGATCTCACCGCCCGTTCCGCGCCAGCGCCGCTCCAGCACCGTCGCGCCGCGCGCCTCATAAGCCCGCAGCGCCGCATCCTCCGCCGCACAGCCCGACAGATAGGCCCGCAAACCGCGATCCCGGCGCGGCGCGACCTCTGCGACCGGGGCCTCGAAATCGAAACTCATCTGGCTCATTCCCCTCCTCCTCCATCCTCCGCCGCCAGCACCAGCGCCCGCTGATAGACCTTGCGCCGTGGCAGGCGCAGCCGCGCCGCCACCTGATCGGAGGCATCGCGCACCGATCCCGCCTGCAACGCCTCGCGCAACACCGTGTCTAAATCGAGTTCACTAATATTTCCTGAATCCCCGCGCCCCACCACGACAACGATCTCGCCCTTGGGCGCCGCCCCGGCACAGCCCTCGGCCAGGTCCGCCAAGGTCCCGCGCCGCACCTCCTCGAATTTCTTGGTGATCTCGCGGCAGAGCGCCGCCGGGCGTGCCGCGCCCAGAACCTCGGCCGCATCGCGCAGCATGGCCGCCACGCGCTTGGGGGATTCGTAGAATACCAGCGTCGCGGGCACTTCGGCCACCTCGCCCAGCGCGGTCTTGCGCTTGCCCGATGTGTTGGGCAGGAACCCCGCAAACAGGAACCGGTCGGTGGGCAGACCCGACAAGGTGAGCGCCGTGATCACCGCCGACGGGCCCGGCGCGGAGATCAGATCGAACCCCTCGGCCACCGCCGCGCGCCCCAGATCGAACCCCGGATCGGCGACCATCGGCGTGCCCGCCTCGGACGCGTAAAGCACCGATTTTCCTTCACCCAGCGCCGCCATGATTCGCGGTCGCATGCGCGCGCCATTGTGATCGTGATACGGCCAGAGCGGCCGATCCCCGAGGCTCAGCCCGTGAATATCCATCAATCGCCGCAGGCTGCGCGTATCCTCGGCCACCAGCACATCCGCCGCCGCCAGCAGGTCGAGCGCGCGCAGCGTGATATCACGCGCCGCCCCGATCGGCGTGGCAATAAGATACAGCCCCGCGGCCAGTTTCTGCTTGTCGGGATTCATCACTGGACCCGCTCCATATGACGGTTATGATCAACCACAATCGCGTCTGGCCTCAGGCAAAACGCAACAGGGAGTGAGACCGTAACATGTTCGCCGTTTTAAACGTCATCCGCAAGCCGTTCACCCACCTCTTCGCGGGGCTCGCCATCCTCTGGCTTGCCGCCTGTGATCCGGTGTCATTGACCAACCCCGGCACCGGCGGCGGCACGCCCACGCGCGGGGCCGTGCCGGTGGCGCTGTTGGTGCCGCACGGGTCTTCCGATTCGCAGGAAAGCCAACTCGCCCGCGATCTGGAAAGCGCTGCACGGCTCGCCATATCGGACCTGTCCGACGTCGAGATCGACCTGCGCGTCTACGGCACCGCCGGGCAGGCACAGCAGGCGCAGCAGGCCGCCCTCAACGCCGCCTCTGACGGCGCGCGCGTCATCATCGGGCCGCTGCACGCCGAATCCGCCAACGCGGTCGCCGTCGCCATGGAGCCGCGCAACATCAACGTGCTGGCCTTCTCCAACAACCCGACCATCGCGGGCGGCAATCTCTTCATTCTGGGCCAGACCTTCCAGAACACCGCCAATCGCCTCGCGCGCTATGCCACGGGACAGGGCAAATCGCGGATCATGGCGGTCTATTCGGACAATCTCGCAGGACAGTTGGGGCGTGCGGCCATCGAACAGGCGGTGCGCGACAATGGCGGAACGCTGGCGGGCAGCGTCGGCTATGAATTCTCGCAGCAAGGCGTGCTGAACGCGGTGCCCAATATCCGGCAATCCGCCGAGACCAATGCCGCCGACGCGATCTTCCTCACCGCCAACACCGCCGGTGCCCTGCCGCTCTTCTCGCAGATGCTGCCGGAAAACGGGCTCGGCCCCGACCGGGTGCAGTATATCGGGCTCAGCCGCTGGGACACCCCACCGCAAACGCTGGAATTGCCGGGCGTTCAGGGCGGCTGGTTCGCCCTGCCCGACCCGAACCGCTCGTCGCAGTTCACCAACCGCTTCCAGGCCGCCAACGGGCGCGCACCGCATCCCATCGCGGGGCTGGCCTATGACGGCATCGCCGCCATCGGTGCCCTTGCGCAGGCAGGCCAGGATCTCGGGCGCGGCAGCCTGACGCAATCCGCCGGGTTCCAGGGCGTCAACGGCGTCTTTCGCCTGCGCGCCGACGGCACCAACGAGCGTGGCCTTGCCGTGGCGACGATCACCGACAACTCGGTCACGATCCTGTCGCCCGCACCCCAGAGCTTTGGCGGGGCCGGATTTTGACGCAAAGGTCCAGATCCTGACATGATCACCACGCTGGCCCGCCCGGACGATCTGATCTGTCCGGCGCAGGAGATTTTCGACGAACCCGCCACAAGCGCGGCGATGGCCCGCGCGGTGGGCGAGGCCGCGGGCGACATGACGGCGCTGCGCCGGGCAGCGGTCGGCATCCTGTCGGAGCGCATGAAAGCCGGGCGCACGGCCATCGCCGAGGCCTTCGCCGCCCGGCCCTTTGACGCGCGCCCCGCCACCCGCGCCTATTGCTGGCTCACCGATTGCATCATCCTCAGCGCGCTCGATCTGGCCACCCGGGTCATGCACCCGCTGCCCAACCCCACCGAATCCGAGCGCATCGCGGTCTTTGCCGTCGGTGGCTACGGGCGCGGAGAGATGGCCCCGCAATCGGATGTCGACCTGCTGTTCCTGACCCCCTACAAGATCACCCCCTGGGCCGAGAGCGTGATCGAATCGATGCTCTACATCCTGTGGGATTTGCGCCTCAAGGTGGGCCATGCCAGCCGCACCATCCGCGACTGCCTACGCCTGGGGTCCGACGATTTCACCATCCGCACGGCGCTGCTGGAGAACCGTTTTCTGGCGGGCGATGACAGCCTCGCGGCGAAACTCAACCAGCGCCTGCGCGACGACCTCTTCAAGGGCAGTGAGCGCCAGTTCACCGAGGCCAAGCTCGAAGAACGCGACGCCCGCCATGAAAAACAGGGCGAGCGGTACATGGTCGAGCCCAACGTCAAGGAGGGCATGGGCGGGCTGCGCGACCTGCTATCGCTGTTCTGGATCGCCAAGTACCTGCACCACGTCAAGGATGTGAGCGAGCTTGTGGCGCTTGGCATGTTCACCCGAGACGAGTTCAGCACCTTCCTGCGCGCCGAGAATTTCCTCTGGGCGGTGCGCTGTCACCTGCACCTGATCTCGGGGCGGCCCAATGATCAGCTGACCTTCGACATGCAGCTCGAGGTCGCCGCGCGCATGGGCTACTCCGACAGTTCCGGGCGGCGCGGGGTCGAGATCTTCATGCAGGATTATTTCCGCCACGCGACATCAGTGGGCGACCTGACCCGCATCTTCCTGACCAAGCTGGAAGCCTCGCAGCTCAAATCCGAACCGCTCCTGCAACGCCTGCTCAAACGCCGCAAGACGCTCAAACCGGGCTATGAGGAAATCCACGGCCGCCTCGCCATCAAGGACGAGGCCGAGTTCCTTTCCGACCCGCTCAACCTCTTGCGTCTTTTCGAGGAAGGTCTGCGCACCGGGCTGCTCATCCACCCCGACGCGATGCTGCTGGTCACCGCCAACCTGAACCTCATCGACGGACAGATGCGCAACGACCCGCGTGCGGCGAAACTCTTTCTCGACCTGCTGCTGAAACACGGCAACCCCGAACGCGCCCTGCGGCGAATGAACGAGCTTGGCATCCTCTCGGCCTTCATCCCCGAATTCGAACCCGTCGTCGCGATGATGCAGTTCAACATGTATCACCACTACACGGTGGACGAACACATCATCCAATGCATCTCGCACCTCGCCCAGATCGAACGCCGCGAGCTGATCGAGGAGTTGCCGGTCTCGTCCTCGATCCTCAAGGAGGGCGTCAACCGCCGGGTGCTCTACGTGGCGCTGCTGATGCACGATATCGGCAAGGGCCGGGACGAGGATCACTCGATCCTCGGCGCGCGCATCACCCGCAAGGTCGGGCCGCGCCTCGGGCTCAAACCCAAGGAGGTGGACACCGCCGAATGGCTGGTGCGCTATCACCTGCTGATGTCCGACATGGCCCAGAAACGCGACATCGCCGATCCGCGCACCGTGCGCGACTTCGCCAAGGCGGTTCAGACCCGCGAGCGGCTCGACCTGCTGCTCCTGCTCACCGTCTGCGACATTCGCGGCGTCGGCCCCGGCACCTGGAACAACTGGAAGGCCTCGCTGCTGCGCGCCCTCTACCGCCAGACCCGCCGCGTGCTCGAAGACGGGATGGAGGCGATCACCCGCGAACAGCGCGGCGCCGATGCCAAGCGCAACCTGCGCGAAGCGCTCACCGATTGGGACGCCCGCGATCTCAAGCATGAGACGACGCGCCATTACCCGCCCTACTGGCAGGGTCTGCACGTCACCGCCCACGTGGTCTTTGCCCGGCTGCTACGCGGGCTGCACGAGGACGATATCGCCATTGATCTGGCCATAGACGAGGATCGCGACGCCACCCGCGCCTGTTTCGCGCTGGCCGATCATCCGGGCATCTTCTCGCGCCTCGCCGGCGCGCTCGCCCTTGTGGGCGCCAACGTCGTGGACGCCCGCACCTATACCTCCAAGGACGGTTTCGCCACCGCCGCCTTCTGGATACAGGACGGCGACGGCCACCCGTTCGAGGCCGACCGCCTGCCCCGCCTGCGCCAGATGATCCTCAAGACCCTGCGCGGCGAGGTCGTCCCCCGCGAGGCGATCAAATCCCGCGACAAGCTCAAGAAACGCGAACGCGCCTTCCGCGTGCCGACGCATATCACCTTCGATAACGACGGCTCCGAGGTCTACACCATCATCGAGGTCGATACCCGCGACCGCCCCGGCCTGCTCTATGACCTCACGCGCACGCTGGCCGGCTCGAACGTCTATATCGCCTCGGCGGTCATCGCCACCTATGGCGAGCAGGTGGTCGATACCTTCTACGTCAAGGACATGTTCGGCCTGAAATTCCACTCGGCGACCAAGCGCGCCTCACTCGAAAAGAAACTCCGCTCCGCCATCGCCGAAGGCGTCGAACGCGCCACCACCTGAGGGAGTGCGCCTCGACGGGCCACACGGCGCGCGAAACGTTGGTGTGTTTGGCCTCTAGCTGCCGTTAGACTTTGGCCCCCGCGCGGAATCAAGGCGTGCTTGCACGCCGCCGCGCGAGCGCCCGACCGCCCCCGAGGGCGGGCGCTTTTGCAACGTCACAATTCCGCGCAATCGTTGCAGTATTTGGCTGCCATAAAGTGCATTCCACAAAGGTTGAAGCGCCCACCCGCGGTCGGTCGCCCGCGCGGCTCATCTCATTGAAGGCAAAGGTCCGCTCCAGACCAATACCTGCCCAACGCCCCACGAACACAAAAGGGCGAAGAGCATCGCCCCCCGCCCTTCGCAAATCCCTAGGACAATCCTGAAATCAGGCCGTCAGCCCCTCCGGCTCCGCCAGCCCGTTGGCCCGGCAACAGGCGGTCACCGTGTTGGCCAGCAGGCAGGCGATGGTCATCGGCCCCACGCCCCCCGGCACCGGCGTCACGGCGCCCGCAACGGCCTGCACCGACGGGAAATCCACGTCGCCAACCAGCTTGGTCTTGCCATCGCGTTCGATCCGGTTGATGCCGACGTCGATCACCGTCGCGCCGGGCTTGATCCAGTCACCCGGCACCATCTCGGGGCGTCCCACGGCGGCCACCACGATATCGGCGCGGCGGACCACCTCCGGCAGATCCTTGGTGCGGCTATGCGCGATTGTCACGGTGCAGCTATCACCCAGCAAAAGCTGCGCCATCGGCTTGCCCACGATGTTCGACCGGCCCAGCACCACGGCATCCATGCCGCTCAGATTGCCCAGCTTGTCGCGCAGCATCATCAGGCAGCCGAGCGGCGTGCAGGGCACCATGCTCTTTTGCCCGGTCCCGAGCAGGCCGACATTGGAGATATGAAAGCCGTCCACATCCTTGGCCGGGTCGATGCTGTTGATCACCAGATCGGAATCGAGGTGATCCGGCAGCGGCAACTGCACCAGGATGCCATGTACGGCAGGGTCAGTGTTCAACTGCTCGATCAGCGCCAGCAGATCCGCCTCCGAGGTATCCACGTCCAGCTTGTGCTCGACCGAGTGCATCCCCACCTCGACCGTCTGCTTGCCCTTCGAGCGCACATAGACCTGGCTCGCCGGGTCCTCGCCCACCAGCACCACCGCAAGGCCCGGCGTGATCCCGTGCTCATCCTTGAGCCGCGCCACGTGACCCGCAACCTTTTCGCGGATCGTGGCTGCAAAGGCCTTGCCGTCGATGATGTCTGCCGTCATGTCTTTTCCCTTCTTTTCAACGGATTGGCCCGTCCGGCGCAAGACCGGGCGGGCCGCCGCGTTCTGGCTCAGAACAGCCCTTCGATCTGACCACCGTCATTGAGCCGGATCGACTCGGCCGCCGGTTTCGAGGGCAGGCCGGGCATGGTCATGATCTCACCGCAGACCACCACGATAAAGCCCGCACCGGCCGAAATCCGCACCTCGCGCACCGGTACCGAATGGCCCGTGGGCGCGCCGCGCCGGTTCGGATCGGTGGTAAAGCTGTACTGCGTCTTGGCCATGCAGACCGGCAGGTTGCCATATCCCTGATCTTCCCAGTCCTTCAACTGGTTACGGATCTTCTGATCGGCCAGCACCTCGTCGGCGCGGTAGATCCGCTTGGCGACCGTTTCGATCTTCTCGAACAGCGACATCTCGTCAGCATAGAGCGGGGCGAAATTGGCATTCCCGGCTTCGGCCACCTCGACCACCTTTTTCGCCAGCGGCTCGGACCCTTCAGAGCCCAGCTCCCAGTGCCGCGACAGAACCGCCTCGGCCCCGTGGCTCGCCACATACTCCTGAACGGCGGCCACCTCAGCATCGGTATCGGTGACGAAGTGGTTGATCGCCACGACCACCGGCACGCCAAACGATTTGACGTTCTCGATATGGCGACCAAGGTTCGGACAGCCCGCCTTGACGGCCTCCACGTTCTCGGCCCCCAGATCAGCCTTGGCCACACCGCCATTCATCTTCATCGCGCGCACCGTGGCCACGATCACCACGCAATCGGGCGCAAGACCGGCCTTGCGGCACTTGATGTTCATGAACTTCTCGGCCCCCAGGTCAGCCCCGAAACCGGCCTCCGTCACCACGTAGTCGCTCAGCTTGAGCGCGGTGGTGGTGGCAATGACCGAGTTGCAGCCATGCGCAATATTGGCGAACGGGCCACCGTGGACAAAGGCCGGATTATTCTCCAGCGTCTGCACGAGGTTGGGCTGCATCGCGTCCTTGAGCAAAACGGTCATCGCACCTTCGGCCTTGATGTCGCGGCAGAACACCGGGCTCTTGTCGCGGCGATAGGCGACGATCATCGCGCCCAGACGCTCTTCGAGATCCTTGAGGTTCTTGGACAGGCACAGGATTGCCATGACTTCCGAGGCGACGGTGATGTCGAACCCGTCTTCGCGTGCAAAGCCGTTCGAGACCCCGCCCAGCGACGAGGTGATCTGCCGCAGCGACCGGTCGTTCATGTCGACCACGCGGCGCCACACGACGCGGCGGGTGTCGATGTTCTGCTCGTTGCCCCAGTAGATGTGGTTGTCGATCATCGCCGACAGCAGGCTGTGCGCGCTGGTGATGGCGTGAAAATCGCCGGTGAAATGCAGGTTCATGTCCTCCATCGGGACAACCTGCGCATAGCCGCCGCCCGCAGCCCCGCCCTTCATGCCGAAATTCGGCCCGAGGCTCGCCTCGCGGATGCAGACCGTGGCCTTCTTGCCGATCCGGTTCAGACCGTCGCCCAGACCGACCGTGGTGGTGGTCTTGCCCTCGCCTGCGGGCGTCGGGTTGATTGCGGTCACCAGGATCAGCTTGCCGCTCTTGTTGCCCTGAACCGAGTTGATGAACTCCTGGCTCACCTTGGCCTTGTCATGGCCGTAGGGCAGCAGGTGATCGCTGGAAATGCCCAGCTTTTCGCCGATTTCCTGGATGGGGCGCTTTTGCGCCTCGCGGGCGATCTCGATGTCGGATTTGTAGCTCATGGTCGGTCCTTTTGCTTTGCGCAGGGCAAGGTGTGGCACTGACCCGCCTATATCCAGTTTGCCGCATCCCGCAGCATGCGAATCCGACACATCCCGCCTCGCTTGCGGCGGCATGCCGCAGCCCGGTTTCTGATCGGAAACAGGCCATGCGGGATCACAGCATCTCGCCCCGCACCCGCGCCAACTCGCTCCAGGCAGGCTGATCGGGAATATGCAGCCTCAGCATCTCGCCCAGCCGCAACACCCCCTCACGCTCGACCCAGGCGGTCACCCCGCGCCGCCCCTGTGCCGCCGCCTTGAACCGCCCGCCGACCCCCGGCAGATGCGCGTCGATCACCTTGGCGGGCAGGTGACAGGGGCGGTTTTCCATATCCACCACCAGCGTCACGCCATCCGGCCCCTGCAACCGCGACGACGGCGGCAGATGGGTGAAATCGGGAATACCCTCGACCACCAGCGAGGCCCCTACCCAAGCCGGATCAATCCGGTCGACGCCCATCTTGGCGGCAATCGCGGCAAGCTCTTCGACCGACAGCACGGAAAACTGCCGCACATTGCGGATCTCCGTGCCCTTGGGATACTGCGCCACCACCCGGCTGCACGAGGGGCGCGTCAGCCCCGCATGCTCTTCCCCCGCGATCCCGGCATAGCTGACGGAAACCTCGCTCAACGGCTCCGCCGCAAGGCTGCTCGCCCGATCCGCAACCCGCCCGATCCAGGCGATCCGCCCGGTATACTCCGTCGGTTTCAATGCCGGCATGCCCGCCCCCGCTTCGTCTTGCCAGAAATACTCATACAACGGCGGCCACAGGCTCAGACCGTGAGGGTAAAGAACATCCGCCGGAACGGGAACAGCACCGTGCCATCGGCGCGCACCGGATAGGCGGTGTGCATCACCTCCTCGTAGCGGCGGATGATGTCGGCCTTCTCCTCGGGCTCCAGCATCGCCAGCACCGGGCGCGCATAGGTGCTCTCGGTATAGCGGCGCACCGGGTGGCTGCCCGGCTCGGCGGTCAGGCGCTGGTAATAATCGGTTTCCCACAGGCGGAACTGCCCCAGGGGTGCCAGCAATTCCTCGTATTTCACCGGGGCCATGACACCGGGCGTGCCCATCTTCTCGACCCGTCCGGGAACAAGCTCTTCGGCCAGCGTCAACCAGACGCGATGCGACGGAGCCTTGTTCTGATGCGGCATCTGCACGGCCAGCGTGCCGCCCTTGCTCAGCATCGCGGCAAGCCGCGGCATCAGGCTCTCGTGGTTGCCCACCCAATGCAACGCGGCGTTGGAATAGATCAGACCGGGGGCCTGACGCGGGTGCCAGTCGGCGATATCGGCCTGTTGCAGCGCATCATAGGCGCCGCTCGCGCGGGCCTTTTCCAGCATGGCGGGGCTGGCATCCACCCCCGTCAGCCCGCGCCCGGCGCCGCGCGCGCGCAGCGCCTCTGCCATCACCCCGTTGCCGCAGCCCAGATCGACCACATCCCCGGCCCCCATCTGCCCGACCGCATTCAGCAGGTCGAGAGCGGGGCGCAAACGCTGATCCCGGAACCTTGCATAGGCCCCGGGATTCCAGTCTGCTTTTGCAAGCGTCGCGCTCACGTCGAGGGCTCGGGCTCCAGCCCGCCATCACCCGACCCGGGCGAGGATTTGGGCTTGGTCTTGGGAATGGCGGTGACCGACGGTTTTGCGGCCTCTGCCGCGCCCCCGTCATCATCGCCCGCCTCGGGCGGCTCGCCGCGAATGACGCGGTTGATTTCCTCGCCGGTCAGGGTCTCGTATTCCAGCAGCCCCTCGGCAAGCCGCTCCCATTCGTCGCGGCGTTCTTCGAGGATCGACTTGGCCTCCTGATAGGCCGTGTCGATCATGCGCTTGACCTCGTCCTCGATCAGCTCCTTGGTATGGGCGGAAATCGAGAACCCACCGGCACCATTGCCCATGTAGCCTTCATGCGCCTGCTCGTAATCGACATTGCCGACCTTGTCGGACATGCCCCAGCGCATCACCATCGCGCGGGCCAGTCCGCTGGCCTGCTGAATGTCGCCCGCCGGCCCGTTCGAGACGTTCTCCTCGCCGTATCTGAGGATTTCGGCCGCCTTGCCGGCCATGGTCATGGTCAGCTTCTGCTCGCATTCGGCCTTGTGCCAGTTCAGCCGGTCGATCTCCGGCAGGCTGACCACCATGCCCAGCGCACCACCGCGCGGGATGATCGTGGCCTTGTAGACCGGATCGCATTTCGGCAGGGCCAGCCCCACCACCGCGTGCCCGGCCTCGTGATAGGCGGTCTTTTCCTTCTGATCGTCGGTCAGCACCATCGAGCGGCGCTCGGCCCCCATCATCACCTTGTCTTTCGCATTCTCGAAATCGACCATGGTGACAAAGCGGCGGCCCACCCGCGCGGCCATCAGCGCGGCCTCGTTCACGAGGTTGGCCAGATCGGCCCCCGAGAAACCGGGCGTGCCGCGCGCGATCAGGCGCATTTCCACATCCGGGCCCAGCGGCGTCTTGCGGGCATGCACGCCGAGGATCTTCTCACGGCCCTTGATGTCGGGGTTGGGCACGGTGACCTGCCGGTCAAAGCGGCCCGGGCGCAGCAATGCGGGGTCAAGCACGTCCTTGCGGTTCGTCGCGGCGATGATGATCACACCTTCATTGCTCTCGAACCCGTCCATCTCGACCAGCAACTGGTTGAGCGTCTGCTCGCGCTCGTCATTGCCGCCGCCATAGCCCGCGCCACGGTGACGACCGACCGCGTCGATCTCGTCGATGAAAACGATACAGGGCGCGTTCTTCTTGGCCTGCTCGAACATGTCACGCACACGGCTTGCGCCGACACCGACGAACATCTCGACAAAGTCCGAGCCCGAGATGGTGAAGAACGGCACACCGGCCTCGCCCGCGATGGCGCGCGCCAGCAGCGTCTTACCGGTGCCCGGAGGGCCCACCAGCAGCGCACCCTTGGGAATCTTGCCACCAAGGCGCGAGAATTTCTGCGGGTTACGCAGGAATTCCACGATCTCTTCCAGCTCTTCCTTGGCCTCGTCGATGCCTGCCACATCGTCAAACGTCACGCGGCCATGCTTTTCGGTCAGCATCTTGGCCTTGGATTTGCCAAAGCCCATGGCCCCGCCTTTGCCACCACCCTGCATGCGGTTCATGAAATAGATCCACACGCCGATCAGCAGCAGGAAGGGCAGCAGCGACACGAGGAAGGTCTGAAAGCCGGACTGCTCCTGGCTCTCGGCCTTGACCGGCACGCCCTGATCGATCAGCTGTTGCGTGATCTCGGCATCCTGCGGCTTGATCGTGGTGTAATCCTGCCCATCGGCCCCGCGATAGCGCACCGTCTCGCCATCCAGCGTGACCTGGCTCACCGCGCCGTCATCAACGGCTGCCACAAACTCGGAATACGGCACCGCACGGCTTTGCAGCGTGTTGCCCGAGCCGCTGAACAGGTTGAACAGCGCGAGGATCAACAGGAACAGGACCAGCCAGAAGGCGATGTTTCTTGCGTTGCCCAAGAGTTTTCTCCCAAAATTCGGTTCCCCGCTCATAGCACGGGGTGCACCGTTCTTAAATAGACATCACAATCCCATGTTCAATGAGATAATAACGCGTCGAAGTAGGACGCACCGTCGCGGATGAGCCTTGTGCCATAGCCGTTCGGCCATCCCGCAAGCGGGGCCGCCAGCAATTCGTCGCCGCGCCAGAGCGCCGGGCTCGCCATCGCCGCGCCATGCGGCAGGCCGCCCGCGCGCCAATCGGGACAGGCGCGCAGTCCTTCGGGGCCAAGTGCGGCGACCTCGGCCTCCGCCACCTCCGGCCCGTCGATGCACCAGCGCCCGTCCCAGACCTGCCCCTGCGGCACGCGCTGCCCAGCCACTGCGTTATATTCCCGTCCGATACGCAGCATCTCGCCCTGCGCCTGCATGTAACAGCCCTGCAGGGTCATCGCCTCCCCGCCCCGCGCCGCCGCCAGAAACTGCGTCATGGCCGGGCCGCGCGGCGGATACTCCGCCCCGTTGATCCAGCGCAGCGCGGTCTGAAGGATGCGCCGCGCCGCCTCGTCCGGCATGTCCCGCAAGGCGGTCCGTGCGATCACCACATCGCCCGCCTCGATCCGCACATCGTCCTGCGCCAGCCGATGCGCCTGATGATAAAGCGCCGTGCGCACGCCGGCCATTTTCCGCGCCGTGGCGGCCAGCGCCCCTGCGTCGATGCCAAGCGGGGCCAGCGCAGCCAGCGCGGCACGGGTGCGCGCACGCTCATAGGCCGCATCGCTGTTGGTGGGGTCATCCACCCAAGCCACGCCGCGCGCGCGCAGCAAGTCCCTGAGATCCTCGCGCCCCTGCCCGAGCAGAGGGCGGTGAAAGGTCACACCGGCCTGCGACCAGCGATCCCGCATCGCCGCCAGCCCATCCACCCCGGCCCCGCGCGCCAGCCGCATCAGAAAGGTCTCGGCCAGATCATCCTCGGTATGGCCCACGGCGATATCCGCAATGCCATGCCCCCCCGCCCACTCGGTCAGCAGCGCATAGCGCGCGCGCCGGGCACGGTCGGCCAGGTTGCCCGCGCCGTCATGGCCCCGCCATGTCAGCGTGTCATGGGCGATGCCCAGACCGGCACAGATGCGCGCGACCTCTGTCGCCTCCGCCGCCGCCTCGGCCCGCAGCCCGTGATCGACGGTTGCCGCCCGCACATCCGGGCCGCCGTCGCAGTGCCAGTCATGCAGCAGGTATAACAAGGCAAGGGAATCGCTGCCGCCCGACACGGCCACGCCGATCACCCCCGGCACGCCGGGGTGAAAATGGCGCGTGAGACTGTGACGGATGTCCGACCCGTCCGCCGTCACGAACAGCCGAGCCGGGTCATTTCCGCCTGCGCATCCTCGACTGCCGCCGCATCAGGATAGCGCGTCGCGACCTGCCCAAGTGTCACACAGGCCTCGTCGGTCTGGCCAAGCTGCCCCAGCGAGCGACCCAGACGAAACAGCGCCTCCGGGGCCTGATCACCGTCGGGGGCTGCACTGAACGTCTCGAGATAGGCCCGCGCGGCATCGCTCTTGCGGCCCGCCGCCTCCAGCGCCTCACCGCGCAGCAATCCGGCCTGCCCACTCAGCGGCCCACCGGGATAGGCCTGCTGAAAGGCCGCGAACTGCTCCGCCGCCGCCGCATGATCACCCGCCTCGAGCGCGGCTTGCGCGCGCTCGAAATCGTCGCGCTCGCCCACGGCAAGCTGCGGCCCGTCACCGCTGCCCTCATCCGGCACCGGGGCAATCGCTCGGCCACCACCGCCCGTGTCAGGCTCCACCCCGCCAAGGGTATCGCCCGTCTCAAGACCCGAGATATCGCAGTCGGGCTCCAACTCGCACAGCCGGAATTCCAGATCGCCGACGCGGTTGGTGCCATCCGTCACCACCCGGTCGATGCGAAACTCAAGCTCCTCGGTCTTGGAGGTCAGGCGCTGCACCTCGCTCTCGATCGCATTCACCCGGTCGAGGATCGAGCCACCACCCGATGGCTGGCTCGCCCCGCCCGTGGTGCTCAACTCGCGCCGCAGTTTCTTCAACTCGACGAACAGCACCGACAGCTCCTGCCGGATATCGGCAAGGGTTTCGGTGCTCTGCGCCCCCGCCCCCATCGGGGCAAGGGCCAGCGTGGCGGCGAGTGTTACGGCAAGATAGCGCATGTGGCCCCCAAATCGTCGGATCAGCTACCCAGACCGGCGGCAAGCACCGTCACCGCGCGGCGGTTCTGCGTGTAACAGCTTTCCTCGCTGCAAATCTCGATCGGGCGCTCCTTGCCATAGCTCACCACCTTCAGGCGGTTCGACGCAACGCCCCGGCTTATCAGGTATTCCTGCACCGCATTGGCCCGGCGCGCGCCAAGCGCGAGGTTGTATTCCCGCGTACCCTGCTCATCGGCATGGCCTTCGATCACGGCGGTGTAATCGGGGTTCGACCCCAGCCAGTTCGCCTGCCCGTTCAGCGTCGCCTGCGCGGCATCGCTCAGGCTCGACTGATCGACGGCGAACAGAACCCGGTCGCCGATCGTCTCTTGGAAATAGGCTGGCGATGTCGGATCCTGCGCCGAGCCCGCAAGCCCCGCGCCGCCATTCAGATCGACGGTATTCTGGTTCTCGAACCGGTCGGGATTGGTACAGGCGGCAAGCGCCAGCCCCGCACACAAAATCAGTGTCTTGCTCAGATAGGTCATTTCTTGCCCCGTTTGTTTTCATGGCCTCGGGTCTTGTTTACCACAGCCCGCGCCCCAAGGAAACGCGGGCCGTGCATCGTCAGTTCTGAAGCGGCCCCCAGGACGGATCACTTGCCCCGCCACTGGTCTGCACCTGCTTGAGGTTGCGCCCCGAGATATCCACCGAATAGAGCCGCGCCTGCCCCTGCGCGCCCTGGGTCTCGCGGGTGAACATGATCACCCGGCCGTTCGGCGCCCATGTCGGCCCCTCATCAAGGAAGGACGCGGTCAGCAGCCGCTCTTCGCTGCCATCGGTGCGCATCACGCCGATATGGAACCGGCCCTTGGATTGCTTGGTAAAGGCGATCAGATCACCGCGCGGCGACCAGACCGGCGTGCCATAGCGCCCCTGCCCGAAACTGATCCGCCGCGCCTCGCCACCACCTGCGGGCATGATATAAATCTGCGGCGTGCCCGAGCGGTCACTCTCGAACACGATCTGCCGGCCATCCGGGCTATAGCTGGGGGCGGTCTCGATCGAGGGCGCATTGGTCAGCCGCGTACTCTCGCCACTGCCGATATCCATCTGGTAGAGATCGGTATTGCCGCCTTGCGTCAGCGAATAGACCACCGTGCGCCCGTCCGGCGCGAAACGCGGCGCGAAACTCATCGTGCCATCCATCGTCGGCAGCACGCGGCGGCCCACGCTGGCCACGTCCAGCACGTAGATCCGCGGAAAGCCGGTCTCGTAGCTGGTATAAAGCACCCGATCACCCGAGGGCGAAAAGCGCGGCGCAAGCACAAGGCTGGAACTGTCCGTCAGATACTGCACATTCGCGCCGTCATAATCCATGATCGCCAGCCGCTTGGCGCGCTGATCCTTGGGGCCACTCTCGGCCACATAGACCACCCGGCTGTCGAAATACCCGCCCTCGCCGGTGATCCGGGAATAGACCTGATCGGCCACCTTGTGCGCGATCCGCCGCCAGCCATCCTGCGTGCCGACGAATTGCAGCCCGTTGCCCAGCTCTTGCCCGGCAAAGACATCGTAGATGCGGAATTTCACCACCAGACGCCCCGACCCCTCGACGCTCACCGCGCCGGTGATCAGCGCCTGCGCCTTGACCGCGCGCCAGTCGGCATATTGCACCGGGCTCTCAAAGCTGGTGATCCGGCTGATATGCGCCTCCGCCGGGATTTCCCGGAACAGCCCCGTGCCGCTCAGGTCCGACGCGATGACCCGCGCCAGATTGCGCCCCATCTCGGTGGCCGCCGCATTCTCTCCGACGAAATCCGGCACCGCGTAGGGCATCGGCTCGATCACACCCTCGGTGATCTCGATCCGAAGCGGGCCGCTATCCTGCGCAATCGCGGGCAGCGCCCAAATCATCAGCGCCGCAAGGAGGCTCATCATATACCGCATCATTTGATCCTCATGTTCTCCGGATTGAATGTCATTTCGATATCACGCCAGTGATCGTATTTCTCGACCGGCAGGTCGAACCCGTCATTACCACAGCGGATAATCGCCCGCCGGGCCGCCTCAAATGCCTGTTTCGCCGCCGCATCGCCGCCGCCCGAGGCACTCAGCATGCGAATCGAGCCGATCTCGGGCTTGCCGCTCTCGGCCATCTGCACGCCCACGACAACGGTGGTGCGCAGTGCCTCTGAACTCAGGCTGCCGACGTTCCAGCAGCGCTGCACGGCGACGCGCAGCGCGTCCTTCTCGCCCCCCGTCAGGGGCGGGCCACTCGGGGCCTCGGTGCTTTGCTGCGCTTCGCCCAAGGCCGCCGCAAGCGCGTCGTTGACAGCACCTTGATCCGTGGCGGGTGTTTCGGGCTCCGGTGTCGCTTCGGGCTGCGGTGTTTCCTCCGGCGTAGCTTCTGCCACGGCCTCCGGGCGCGCGGGGCGCGAGCGCGGGCGCACCGAGGCCGAGGGCGCGGCCTGCGCCGGTTCCTCCGCCTCGGTCACGATTTCGGTCGCGGCCTCTTCCGGGGCCGTGGCCTCCGACGGTTCCTCAACGCTCTCGGCGCCCTCATCGGGGGTCACCTCAGGGCTTGCCACGTCATCCACGCGCACATCCGGCTCGGGGCGCTCCACCGCTTCGGGGGCGACGCGCGGCGCGGGGCGCGGCTGCGGGCGGGGCGAGACCTCGGGCACCATCACGGCCGTATCCTCCTGCGGCACCTCCATGACGGGCGGTGCATCCTCGACCTCGGCGGGCGCGGGCGGCGTGATCTGCGACACATCAGGCGCGGGATCGGGCGGCGAGGCCTCATTGGCATCCGGCTGTGCCGCCTCGGGCGGCGTATCGGCCTCGGAACTCAGGCTCGGTGCCGCCTCGCCCGGCGCGGGCGGCTCGGGGGTATCGACATCGGCCACCGCATCGGGCGCGCTCTGGCGGTCCATGATGGCTGCGAATTCCTCTTCGGAAACGGCCGTCGCCTGCACCACCTCGAAGGGTGGCGGCGCGGATTGGAACACACCCCCGATGAGGGCCCATCCGATCAATGCCAGATGACCCGCCCCCGATATGATCTGCCCGGTATTCACACCAGTCGCGCCCCTAGCCGCCCTGCCCGTCAAGCGCGGGCCCGCCAGCATCCGTCACCAGCCCGATATTGCCGAAACCGCCGCGATTGAGCGCACCCATCACCTGCATCACGTCCGAATAGGGCACCGCGCCATCCGCGCGCAGAAACACCCGCGTGCCGTCGCGCTCGGTGGCAATCGCGCGCAGCCGCGCCACCAGATCGCCGCGCGGCACCTCGGTGGTCTGGATCATCACCGTGCCATCCGCCGTAACCGTCACGGTCAGCGGCTCTTCTTCCTCGCTCGGCAGGGAATTGGCGGCGGTCTCGGGCAGTTGCACCGGCACGCCCACCACCATCAGGGGCGCCGCCACCATGAAGATGATCAACAGCACCAGCATCACGTCGACAAACGGCGTGACATTGATCTCGGCCATCGGCCGCGAGCGGCCCCGCCCGCGCCTGCGCCGTCCCTGATCGCCGGATTTCTGAACGACACCCGCGCTCATGGCCTAGCTGTCCAACTGACGGCTGAGGATGGTGGCGAACTCGTCGGCAAAGGCCTCATAGCTGGCCACGATGCGGTCGGCATCGGCACTCAGCTTGTTGTAGAAGATCACCGCCGGAATCGCCGCGAGCAGGCCCAGACCGGTCGCCAGCAACGCCTCGGCGATGCCCGGTGCCACCACGGCCAGATTGGTGTTCTGCTGCTCGGCGATATTGATAAAGGAATGCATGATCCCCCAGACCGTGCCAAAGAGCCCGATGAACGGCGCGGTAGAGCCCACCGTCGCCAGCACCTGCAAGCCGCTTTGCAGGCTCTCGGATTCCTTGGCAATCGCCACGTCCATGCTACGGTCGATCCGCGCCGTCGCCCCGGCGATCAGCGCGCCATCGGTGCGGTGACTGCGCCGCCATTCCATCATGCCCGCCGCGAAAATCCGCTCGAAATGCCCGTCGGGCTCGGGTCCGATCTCGTCAAACAGCCCATCGAGCGGCTCGCCCGACCAGAACCGCCGGTCGAAGATCTCGGCCTCGCGCCGCGCCTTGCGATAGGTGATCAGTTTCTGGATGATGATCGACCAGGCCCAGAACGAGGCCACGATCAGCAACAACATCACGAGTTTCACAACGAGGGTGGAGCGCGCGAACAACGCCCACATGGAGAAATCCATCTCCTGTGCCAATGCCAGGGTTTCTGCTTCCATCTGCCTGCTCTTTATAGGTTTGGCCGGTTTTCCCGCCTTATTGGGGGCGAACTTACCCTATTTCCAGAGGGAAAGCCAACATATCCGCATCAAAACAGGCGTGATCGCACCGATCAGTGAAGTTGCAGGCGGATATTCGCCGGAAGCCGCGCTGGCTGCCCCGCCTCATTCACGCAGACCACCGTCACCAGCGCCTGAAACAGCCGCGTCGCACCGCGCGTGACCACCTGTTCCATCACCAGCCGCGCGCCGGTGACCTGCACCGTGCGCGTCTCGACCTCGAGCGTATCGTCGAATTTGGCAGGCCCCAGATAATCCGCCTCGACCCGGCGCACCGCGAAAATCACCCCATCGCGCTCGCGCATCGCGTTCTGATCTATCCCCAGATCACGCACCCACGCACTGCGCGCACGTTCGATGAACTTGAGGTAGTTGGCGTGGTAGACGATACCGCCCATATCGGTATCCTCGTAATAGACGCGGACGTGGAAACGGTGGGTCATGGCGGGCACTCCTTGGTCGCGCGGACCCTATGCCGCGCCTGCACGACAGACAAGCACCATCAAATGGCTGCCAAGCCGCTCAAACTGAGATAATCTGCCCGCATCATGCCCAGCCTCTGCCGCGATTGCCTGACCCGATTCGACGACGCCCGCCGCTGCCCCGCCTGCGGCAGCCCGCGCGTCGCGTCGCATCCCGAACTCTGGGACCTGTCGATCGCGCATATGGATTGCGATGCCTTCTATGCCAGCGTCGAGAAACGCGACAACCCGGATCTCGCCGACAAGCCGCTGATCATCGGCGGCGGGCGGCGCGGCGTGGTCTCGACCGCCTGCTACATCGCCCGCATACGCGGTGTGCGCTCGGCCATGCCGATGTTTCAGGCGCTGCGGCTCTGCCCCGAGGCAGTGGTCATCCGCCCCCGGATGGAGGTCTATGCGGACGTGTCGCGCGCCATCCGCGCGATGATGCTCGACCTCACCCCGGCGGTCGAGCCGCTCTCGCTCGACGAGGCGTTTCTCGATCTCACCGGCACCGCGCGGCTGCATGGCGCGCCCCCTGCCGTGATGCTTGCCCGTCTCGTCCGGCGGATGCGGGATGAGTTGGGCGTGACCGGCTCCATCGGCCTCAGCCATAACAAGTTTCTCGCCAAGATCGCCTCGGATCTCGACAAGCCGCATGGGTTTTCGGTGATCGGCGCAGGGGAAACGGACGAGTTCCTGCGCGACAAGCCCGTCAGCCTGATCTGGGGCGTCGGTCAATCGACCTTGAAGGCACTGAACGGCGCGGGAATCCATACCTTCGCCGATCTGCTGCGCTGGGAACAGCGCGACCTGATCGCGCGCTTCGGGTCGATGGGCGACCGGCTCTGGCATCTCGCGCGCGGGCAGGATCGTCGGCGCGTCGCCGCCAACGCGCCGGTCAAGTCGATCTCAAACGAGACCACGTTTTCCGAGGATACCGCCGACCTCGACCTGCTCGACGGGCACCTGTGGCGGCTGTCGGAAAAGGTGGCGGACCGGGCCAAGGCCAAGGGCATCGCGGGCCGTGTCGTCACGCTCAAGCTCAAGCGCGCCGATCATTCGCTGCTGACCCGCCGCCAGAGCCTGCGGGACGCGACGCAAATGGCCGACACGCTCTACCGTGCAGCGCGCGCGCTGATGGATCAGGTGCCGCAGGGTGCCGCCTACCGGCTGATTGGCGTCGGGCTGTCCGATCTCGTGCCAGAGGACGGCGCCGACCGCTCCGGCGACCTGCTCGACCCGCAAGCCGCCCGCCGCGCCGAGGCGGAACGCGCCACGGACGCAATCCGCTCGAAATTCGGGCCGGATGCGATCCTCAAGGGACGGGCACTGCGGTAGGGCACGTGGGTGGGTTTGGCCTGAGGCGGACCTTGGCCGTTATGTCCCTGCGCGAAACGCGGCCGAAGGCCGCCGCGCATCGCCGTGCCGCCCCCCGGCGCGGCGATTTGGCTGCAACCTGCTCTGCGCTTAGATGTTTTTCGGGCTGGCTGGCATAAAGCACTGCCAAACTAGCGTAGGATCGCCACACTGCGGCACGACGATGCGCGGCTCACGGCAATGTCGGCTCAAGGCCAAAAAGCCACCCCTTACTCCGCCGCCAGCGGCACCGCGTCCGAACGCCCGATATCGGCGATCTCGCGCACCACGTCGCGCATCAGCCGCCGGAACGCCTCGAAATTCCCGTTCGGCCGGATCAGCCGCTCATTCATGTAAAGCGAGCGATCAATCTCGATCTGCACCGCGTGCCGCCCCCGCGACGGACGCCCATATGCCTGCGTGATATAGGCCCCGGCAAACGGCGAGTTGCGCGTCACCACCAGCCCGGCCCGGGTGAACACCTCCTCGATCCGGTCCACCACCGCGCCATCTGCGGTAGCCCCGAACCGGTCACCCAGAACGATCTCGGGGCGGCGCACACCGCGCCGCGCAACCGCATCCATCGCCTCATGCGGCATCGAATGGCAATCCACCAGAATCGCCTCGCCGAACATCAGATGCGCCTGATCAAGCTGCCCTTGCAACGCCGTGTGATAAGGCCGCCAATAGGTCTCGATCCGGTGCCGCGCCTCGACCATGCTCAGCTTGCCGGAATAGATCGCCTGCCCGTTCGCCACCACCCGGGGAATCACCCCCAGCCCCGAGGCCACGCGCGGATTGTGCCCCTGACGGCTCACCCCCTCGATCAGCGCCGGATCAAGCTCGTCCGCGCTGCGGTTGAGATCGACATAGGCGCGCGGCGCACCCGCCCGGATAAACGGCGCGCCCGCACGCGGCGCACAATCAAACAGCTGATCGACAAACGCATCCTCGGATGAGCGCACCGAATGCTCGTTCAGCGTGGTGCGCCGCAGGAAAGTCCAGGGGTAATCGCGCCCACTATGCGGCGAGGCGAACACCACCGACGTGGTGCGCCGCTCGGGATGGGTCAGGTGATAGGCGGCCTTCGGCATGCGCGCTCCTCTTGAAAGTCATAATAGACCTAAATTGCGCATCTAAAAGCCCTTGATCCCCTCTCCGACTCCTTTTATAGACCAGCGAACCGGCGCGGGCTTCCGCGCCCCTATTCGTTGGGGCGCAAGGTCTGACTGGCATTCATGGGCGATTAGCTCAGCGGTAGAGCACTTCGTTGACATCGAAGGGGTCACAAGTTCGAACCTTGTATCGCCCACCATGAATTCACTGTTTCGCACCCCGCGGAACACCCGTAACCCAAGGCGCTGGCCCGCGCCACGACAGACAGGAGACGACCATGAAGGTTCGTAATTCGCTGCGTTCGCTCAAGAACCGGCACCGCGATTGCCGTGTCGTGCGCCGCAAAGGCCGCGTCTACGTCATCAACAAGTCGCAGCCCCGGTTCAAGGCCCGCCAGGGCTGACCCCGGCACCCGGTGCAACCGCACCCGGCAGAAATCGAAACCCCGCCCCCGACTTGGGCGGGGTTTTTCTTTGGCGCGCCCGCCACATGCCCTTGCCGCGCGCCGCGCGCTGCGCTTAGGTGGCGGCGATCCTGCGACACATCAGCCAGAGGCCGCCCGTTGACCACCCCCCAGAACATCATCGTCATCGGGGCCGGCATCTGCGGCCTCAGCTCCGCCATCTGGCTGCGCCGCGCGGGCCACGCGGTCACGCTGGTGGATCGCGACTATCCCGGCGCGGGGGCGTCGCAAGGCAATGCCGGGCTGCTCGCACAATGGGCCATCGTGCCGGTCAACACCCCCGATCTGATCCCCACCGCGATCAAATACCTCAGCAACCCGCGTTCGCCACTTTTCCTGCAATGGTCCTACCTGCCGCGCCTGCTGCCGTGGCTGTGGCAATTCACCCGCAACGCCACCCCCGAGGGCACCCGCCGCATGGTCGAGGGGCTGATCCCCATCGTCGGCGACAGCATCGATCAGCACCGCGCGCTGGTGCGCGGAACCCCCGCCGAGAAATGGCTCGCCACCAGCGATTTCGCCTATGCCTATCCCAGCCGCGCCGCTTTTGAGGCCGACAGCTACGGGTGGGAGATGAAGCGCGCCGCCGGGCATATCCCCGAACTGATCGAGGGGGCGGCAGTGCAAGAGGTCGAGCCGATGCTCGGGCCCGCCACGCAGTGCCTTGCCCTGCTCAGGGATCACGGTCATATCCGCGATCCGCTCGCCTACATGGCCGATCTCGCTAGGGTTCTGCAATCCGAGGGCGGCCACTACCGCCGCGCCGAGGTCCGCGACATCACCCTCACCGATGGGCGCATCACCGGCGTGGTGACGGATCAGGGCGCGCTGCCCTGCAATACCGCCGTTTTGGCGGCGGGCATCTGGTCGAAACCGCTGATGCGCAAGCTTGGCCTCAAGGTGCCGCTCGAGGCAGAACGCGGCTATCACCTGCATTTCCAAAACCCCTCGCAGATGCCACGCCACCCGCTGATGATCTCGACCGGCAAATTCGCGGTCAACCCGATGGCCCACGGGCTGCGCTGCGCAGGCACGGTGGAACTGGGCGGCATCACCAAGGGGCCGTCGCGCGCGCCGCTCGATCTCATCCGCCGCGTCTCGGCGCAGGTCTTCCCGGGTCTGACCTATGACAGCGTCGAGGAATGGATGGGCTTTCGCCCCTCCACCCCGGACAGCCTGCCACTGATTGGAGAGATTGGCGGCACCGGCGTGCACGCCGCCTTCGGGCATCAGCATATCGGTCTGACAGCAGGGCCCAAGACCGGGCGGCTCATCGCCGACATGATCGCCGGACGCCGCCCCAATATCGACCTCGCCCCCTACGACGCCAACCGCTTCAGCTAAGCGCACCCGCGATCTTCAAAAGATCGCGGACCGAAATCTTTTCAAGATTTCGGCACCCCTCACTCGTAGCTGCGCAGATCCTCGATCACCTTGCCGTCATTGGGCAGGCTGCCCGGCGGCACCACCTCGATCCGGCCCTTGAGCTTGAGCACCTCGCTCACCGCCCCGGCATAATGATCGGCCTCGCCGCCGGTGGCCTCGATCCGCACGGTCATCACATCCGCCTCGCCCTCGCGGCTGGCAATGACGCGGGCGCGTGAAATCGTGTCATGCCGCGCGACCAAAGCCGCCACCTGTTCGGGGCGCACGAACATGCCCTTGATCTTGGTGGTCTGATCGGCGCGGCCCATCCAGCCCTTGATGCGCATGTTGGTTCGGCCACAGGGGCTTTCGCCTTCCATCACCGCGCTCAGATCGCCGGTGGCGAAGCGAATGAGCGGATAATCGGGGTTGAGCGTGGTCACCACCACCTCGCCCACCTCTCCGGGGGCGACCGGGTTGCCGGTGCCGGGGGTCACGATCTCGACGATCACGCCCTCATCCACGATCATCCCCTCCTGCGCCGCACTCTCATAGGCGATATTGCCCAGATCGGCGGTGGCATAGCATTGCAGGCATTGAATCCCGCGCTCCGCATATTCCGCGCGCAAGGACGGGAAGAGCGCACCACCCCCCACCGCCGCCTTGGTGATCTTGAGGGCCAGCCCCATCTCCTCGGCCTTGTCGAGAATGACCTTGAGGTAATCGGGCGTGCCCGCATAGGCGGTGACGCCGACATCATGCGCGGCGCGCGCCTGCAACTCGGTCTGGCCGGTGCCCGCAGGCAGCACCGCCGCCCCCACCGCCCGCGCGCCGTTCTCAAAGATCATGCCCGCAGGCGTCAGGTGATAGCCAAAGCAATTCTGCACGATATCACCCTGCCCCACGCCGCAGGCATGCAGAAACCGGCCCATCCGCCACCAGTCATGGCTGACGCCACCCGGCTCATAGATCGGGCCGGGGGACTGAAAAATATGGGCGAATCCTGCGGCAGGCAGCCCGGTCAGCCCGCCAAACGGCGCTGCCGCGCCCTGCGCCCGCCCCAGATCGGATTTGCGCAACACCGGCAGCGCCGAGAGCGCCGCCGCATCCGTGATCCGCTGCGCCTCCACCCCGTCCAAGGCCCCATTATAACCCGGCAAGCCTTGCGCCCGCGCGATCTGCGCAGGCAGGTCGCGGGCCAGCGCCTCGGCGCGGTCCGCCGCGCTGCGGGTCTCTTGGGCGTCGAAATAGTCGGTCATGCCATCATCCTCTGGCGTGGGTCTCGGGAAATGCGAACAGGCTCACGCCAGCCAGCGCTTGCGGCGGCGATAGCTGCGCACATCGCGAAAGCTCTTGCGCCCCTCATCCGACATGCCGAGGTAGAATTCCTTGACGTCGGGGTTCTCGCGCAGGTCCTTGGCGGGGCCGTCCATCACCACCCGGCCCGATTCCAGAATATAGCCGTAATGCGCGAACCGCAGCGCGACGTTGGTGTTCTGCTCAGCCAGCAAAAAGGTATAGCCCTGCTGTTCGTTGAGCGATTTCACGATGCTGAAAATCTGCTCCACCAGCTGCGGGGCCAGCCCCATCGACGGCTCGTCCAGCAGGATCGTCTCGGGGCGGCTCATCAGCGCGCGCCCGATCGCCACCATCTGCTGCTCCCCGCCCGAGGTATAGCCCGCCTGTGACTTGCGGCGTTCCTTGAGGCGTGGGAAATAGTCATAAACCATGTTCAGATCGGCATCGATATCACCGCGCGAGGCCCCCCGCGTATAGGCCCCGGTCAGCAGGTTCTCCTCGACGGTCAGATGCTCGAAGCAATGCCGCCCCTCCATCACCTGCACCACGCCCTTTTTCACCAGATCCGAGGTCAGCAGATCCTGCACCCGCTCGCCGCGATAGTGGATCGTGCCCTTGGTCACCTCGCCGCGCTCGGATTTCAGCAGGTTCGAGATCGCCTTCAGCGTCGTGGTCTTGCCCGCCCCGTTGCCACCCAAAAGCGCTGTGATCCCGCCCTTGGGCACGCTCAGGCTCACGCCCTTGAGCACGAGGATCACGTGATTGTAGATCACCTCGATATTGTTGACCTCGAGAAGGGTCTCATCGGTCTTTCCCGCATCCAGCATCAAAGCTCTCCGTCGCAGACAGACAGGGACCGCCCCGCCTTCATCTTTCCAAAAATACTCAAATCGTCCGGCCGCCACCCCGTGCGGCGGCCGGACAGTGTCACATCACCTCAGCAGCCCGGCTCGATCCCGTTCTCTTCGGCAAACTGCGCCGAATCCTCGGCCACCAGCTTGGAGATGATCTCCTGATCCGACTGGTAATAGTCAGTGATCAGGGTGAATTCACCGGCCTCGGCATCCCATTGCGACACGGCACCAAAGCCGTTGCCCCCGTGGTTCTCACAGGACACCTTGAACTCCGGCCCGAAGTTGGGCAGGCCCAGCGCCGCCATCTTCTCTTCGGTCATCTCCAGGTTCTCCATGCCGTCACGCATCTGGGCGGCATTGACCGCACTCACGCCGTGCATCTCCTGCGCGGTCTTGATCGCCTCGGCGGCCAGCATCGCGGCATACATGCCCCGGTTATAGAGCACGCTGCCGATCTGATCGCCCGCACCCGCAGCATTGCCGGTCCCCACGACATGTTCCTGAATGTCCGCATAAACCGGGTAATCGTCGCCCAGGTTGTGGAAGGTCAGCGCCTTGTAGCCATCGGCCCGGTCGCCCGCCGGTTTCACGTCATTCTCAGAGCCCGACCACCAGATGCCGATGAACTGATCCATCGGAAAGCGGATGTTCACGGCCTCCTGGATGGCGACCTGGTTCATCACGCCCCAGCCCCACATGATCACGTTGTCAGGCTTCTCGCGACGGATTTGCAGCCATTGCGATTTCTGCTCCTGACCGGGATGGTCGACCGGCAGCAGCATCAGCTCAAAGCCATGCTTTTCGGCAAGGTTTTCCAGCGTGCGAATGGGCTCCTTGCCATAGGCCGAGTTGTGATAGACCAGCGCGATCTTGCGCCCGCTGATATCGCCGCCATTCTCGTTCAGGACATGGGTGATCGCGTGGCTCGCCCCGTCCCAGTAGTTGGCGGGATAGTTGAACACCCACTTGAACACCGCGCCATTCTTGGCCGAGGTGCGCCCGTATCCCATGGTATGAAGCGGGATACCATCGGCGGTCGCCTTGGGGATCAGCTGATAGGTGATACCGGTCGAGAGCGGCTGATAGACCAGCGCGCCGTCGCCCGCGTTCTTGGTGGCCTCGTAGCACTCCACGCCCTTCTCGGTGTTGTAACCGGTCTCGCATTCCACGAGGTTGATCATCTCGCCGCCGATACCGCCATCACGCTCGTTGAGCAGGGTAAAGTAGTCCTGATACCCGTCCGAGAACGGAATGCCGTTCGCGGCATAAGGCCCGGTGCGATAGCTCGTGTCGACGATGGTCAGCTCGGCCAGCGCCGGGCTTGCCGCCATCATCGCGACGGCTGCGGCCGTCATCAGTTTCTGTCTCATCGGTATTATCCTCCCTTGGTTTTTATCCGATGTCTCGTCTTGAACGCAGCCTCCCGCGCCCAATTCCGTCACCCCGCCCTAATGCGGGAAGGGCCAAAGTCTCAGCTTCTCCTTGGCCACGCGCCACAGTTGCGCCAGCCCGTGTGGCTCCGCGATCAGGAAGATGATGATCAGCGCCCCGACGATCATGAACTCCAGATGCGCCGCCAGATCGGTGGGCCAGCCAAGCCCCCCCACCAGCGTGTTCTTCAAGAGCACCGGCAACAGCACCAGGAACGCCGCCCCGGCAAAGCTGCCGAAGATCGAGCCTAGCCCGCCGCTGATCACCATGAAGAGGACGAGGAACGACTTGTTGATGCCGAACGCCTCGCCCACCTCGACCGCGCCGAGGTAAACGGCAAAGAACAGCGCGCCCGCGATGCCCACGAAGAAGGACGAGACGGCAAAGGCACTCAGCTTGGCCTTGAGCGGGTTCACCCCGATGATCTCGGCGGCGATGTCCATGTCGCGAATGGCCATCCATTTGCGCCCCGCCATGCCGCGCGTCAGATTGCGCGCGATGATCGCCGAGGCGACAACAAAGACGAGGCAAAAGAGATAGGCCGCCCAGGGGGCCGTTTCGGCGCCGGTCACCGGCACACCGAACATGGTGCGCTCGGGCGCGCTGATCTGCCCCGAGGCCGAGTAGTTGTAGAACCACGGCACGCGGTTGAAGAGCCAGACCAGAAAGAACTGCGCCGCCAATGTCGCCACCGCCAGGTAAAACCCCTTGATCCGCAGCGATGGCAACCCAAAGAGCACCCCCACCCCGGCCGTGATTCCACCTGCGAGGATGATATGGATGAAGATGCTCACCTCGGGAAAGCCGGTCATCAGCTTGTAGACCGCATAGGCCCCCACCGCCATGAACCCGCCGGTGCCAAGCGACACCTGCCCGCAATAGCCCACGAGGATATTGAGACCGATCGCTGCGATGGCATAGATCAGGAACGGCAGAAAGACCGCGTTCACCCAATAGTCGTTGATGACGAAGGGCACCACGGCGAAGGCCGCAACCAGAACCACATAATAGCGATAGCGGTCGAACTTGATCGGAAAGGTCTGGCTGTCGTCGGTATAGGAGGTCTTGAAATCCCCCGCCTCACGGTAAAACATTTCAGAGTACCTCCCCATGAATCTCGTCGTCGTCGCGCTTTTGCGCGCGGTTAGCGGGCTTGGCATAGCCCGTTGCCTCGGTGTGGCGCACCAGCCAGAAATAGGCGAGCATGCCCACCCCGCCGCCCATAGCCGCAAGAACGGCGGCAATGACCATCTGCCCGGTATTATCGACCTGCGCCGAAAGCGCGAGATAGCCGAATGACCAGAACCCGGCCCAGGCGATCACGTTGACGATAGCAATCAGCTTCTGCATGACCCTCACACCCTCTCGATGATCTTCTCGCCGAACAGGCCCTGCGGCCGGAACACGAGGAAGATGAGCGCCAGCACATAGGCGAACCAGATTTCCGTGGCGCCGCCCAGATAGGGCGCACCAATCAGGAACTCGAACAGCTTTTCACCGACCCCGATGATCAGCCCGCCGACAATCGCCCCGGGGATCGAGGTAAAGCCGCCCAGCATCAGCACCGGCAACGCCTTGAGCGCGATCAGCGAGAGCGAGAACTGCACCCCCGATTTGGTGCCCCACATGATGCCAGCGACCAGCGCCACGAAGCCTGCCAGCGACCACACCATCACCCAGATGAACTTGAGCGAGATCCCCACCGACAGCGCCGCCTGATGGTCATCCGCCACCGCCCGCATCGCCCGGCCATGTTTGGAGAACTGCGCGAAGAGCACCAGCGCGATCACCAGCAGCGCCGCCACGAACGTCGCCCACAGATCGAGATTGTCGATGAAGAAGCCATAGCCGAAGATATTGTAGGTCACCTCGTCGATGACGCTGTTGATGCCCTGCGGCAGGCCGACATCCAGCTTCTTGATGTCAGATCCCCACATCATGTCCCCGAAGCCTTCGAGGAAATAGGCCAGACCAATCGTCGCCATGAAGAGGATGATCGGCTCCTGCCCGACAAGATGGCGAAAGATGAACTGATTGACCGCCCAGGCCAGCGCCACCATCACCACCATGGTCAGCAGGATCGCGCCCAGCGCGGGCACCGTCCATCCGAAATGATGCACCTCGGTGCCAAAGACCGCGTTGATCAGGTGACTGAACGGCACCTGCCCCTCCATGATCCCGACCAGCGTCAAGGCCGCGAAGAGCGCGAGCACGCCCTGCGCAAAATTGAAGATGCCCGACGCCTTGAAGATCAGCACGAAGCCAAGCGCCACCAGCGCATAGAGAACACCGGCCATGAGCCCGTTCAGGAACACTTCCATTCCCCAGATAAACTGCTCAGGCATGGCGCAAGCCTCCGTTTTTCGTGTTGTCCTGCGACACCGACGCAATACCGACGCAATACCGACATGTTACCGATGTGGAATAATCAGTCATGCGCCACCCCCAGATAGGCGTCGATCACCGCCTGATTCTGCCGCACCTCATCGGGCGATCCGTCACCGATCTTCTTGCCGTAATCCATCACGACCACCCGGTCGGAGAGGTCCATGACCACGCCCATGTCATGCTCGATGAGGGCAATCGTGGTGCCGAATTCGTCATTCACATCAAGGATAAAGCGGCTCATGTCCTCCTTCTCCTCGACGTTCATTCCCGCCATCGGCTCGTCCAGCAGCAGGATCGACGGCTCGGCGGCCAGCGCCCGCGCCAGTTCCACCCGCTTCTTGAGACCGTAAGGCAACCGCCCCACCGGGGTCTTGCGGATATGCTGGATTTCAAGGAAATCTATCATCTTTTCAACGACTTCACGGTTCTCGACTTCCTCCCGCTCGGCCTTTCCCTTCCAGATCGCCTGAGACAGCAGCCCCGCGTTCATCTGCCGGATGCGGCCCGTCATCACGTTGTCGAGCACCGTCATCCCCTCAAACAGCGCGATATTCTGAAAGGTGCGCGCGATGCCCTGCCGGGCGACCTCATAGGGCTTCATCGTCGGACGCTTGGCCCCCTTGTACCAGACCTCGCCCTCCTGCGGATGGTAAAACCCGCTGATCACGTTGAGCATCGAGGATTTGCCCGCCCCGTTGGGTCCGATAATCGCCCGGATCTCGCCCTCGCGAATGTCGAAACTGATATCCTGGATCGCCACCACCCCGCCAAAGCGCAGCGTGATATTTCTCATTTCCATCACCACCCCGCCGATCTTGCGACCGTCCTCGGTGGTGTATCCATCAGGTGTCATATCGTTCATTCCGCCGCCACCTTTGCTGTCTCTACCGGCACCACCGCCGCGTCGCGTATCTGGAGAGTGGCGCTGATGCTGCCCTTGCGCCCATCCTCATACGTGACCTCGGTCGTGGTATAAATCTCACGAGAGCCATCATAGAGCGCACCCAGAAGATCCTCGAATTTCTCGGAAATCACGCCCCGGCGCACCTTGCGGGTGCGGGTCATCTCGCCGTCGTCGGCATCGAGCTCTTTGTGCAGCACAAGGAAGCGATGCACCTGGCAATGCGACAGCATCGGATCGTCCGAGAGGCTGCGGTTGACCTCTTCCACATGGCTCTGGATCATGTCGAGCACGCGCGGATTTCCGGCCAGTTCCTGGTAAGAGGCATAGCCGATATTGTTGCGCTCCGCCCAGTTGCCGACCGCCGTCAGGTCGATATTGATGAAGGCAGTGCACTGCTCGCGCTGATGCCCGAACACCACGGCCTCAAGGATGTTGGGATAGAACTTGAGCTTGTTCTCGACGTATTTCGGCGCGAACATCTGCCCGTCGGCCATCTTGCCGACATCCTTGGCGCGGTCGATGATCCGCAGGTGGCCCGAACCGTCCTCGAAAAAGCCCGCATCGCCGGTGGCAACCCAACCCTCTGAATCCTTGGTCTTTTTCGTGCTTTCCTCGTTCTTGTAATAATACTCGAACGTTCCCGGCCCGCGATAGAACACCTCGCCGGTGTCGCTGATGCGGATCTCCACGCCCGGCGCGGGCACGCCCACAGTGTCGGAACGCACCTCGCCATCGGGTTGCAGGGTGATGAACACGCTGGCCTCGGTCTGGCCGTAAAGCTGTTTGAGGTTGATGCCGAGCGAGCGGTAGAAATCGAAGATTTCCGGCCCGATCGCCTCGCCCGCCGTATAGCCCACCCGCACCCGGCCAAGGCCAAGCGTATCCTTGAGCGGGCCGTAGATGAACAGGTTGCCAAGCGCGTATTTCAACCGGTCCATCCCGCCCACGGGCTTACCATCAAGGATCGCCGGCCCGACCCGACGCGCATGCGCCATGAAGTAATCGAATAGCCATTTCTTGAGCTTTCCCGCATCCTCCATCCGGATCATCACATTGGTCAACTGCGTCTCGAACACCCGCGGCGGCGCAAAATAATAGGTCGGCCCGATCTCGCGCAGGTCGGTCTGCATGGTCTCGGGGCTCTCGGGGCAATTGACGCAGAACCCGCACCAATAGGCCTGCCCGATGGAAAAGATGAAATCGCCGACCCATGCCATCGGCAGGTAAGCCAGGACCTCTTCGTCGCGGGTCAGCTTGTCGAACTCCGACGAGGATTTTGACGCCTCGATGATGTTGCGATTGCTCAGCACCACGCCCTTGGGCTTGCCGGTGGTCCCCGACGTATAGAGCATCACACAGACGCTGTCATAGGTCAGCTTTTCGCGCCGCGCCTTCAGGTCCTCGATCCATTCGTAATAGGCCGCGCGGCCTTGTTCCTGGATGTCGATATAGCGATGCAACTTGTGATGGTCGTATTTGCGCAGGCCCCGAGGGTCCACATAGATCATATGTTCAAGCTGGTGCAGCCCCTCCTGCACCTCGATCAGCTTGTCGACCTGCTCCTGATCCTGGACGATGGCAAAGCGCGCGCCGCAATGATCCATGACATAGGCCATCTCGTCGGCGGCGGCATCCTGATAGAGCGGTACCGGGATCGCCCCCACCGATTGCGCGGCCACCATCGACCAGTAGAAATGCGGCCGGTTGCGCCCGATGATGGCGATGAAATCGCCCTCGTTCACGCCAAGATTGATAAGCCCGAGCGCAAGCGCCTCGATCTCCTTCTCGGCCTCGGCCCAGGTCCAGCATTGCCAGATGCCGTATTCCTTTTCGCGGTAGGCGGGTTCATCGCCAAACCGCGTGGCGTTACGTTGCAAGAGCGCCGGAACGGAATCCATCCCGTCCGTCGCCTGTGACGGCTGTGCCAAATTTTATCCTCCCAATCGTCCGCCTGAACGGACCTCCGACCGCCTTGGGGCGATTCTCCTCTCCTCAAAGGGTGCGGGAAACACGCTCGCCGTCAACTTTTTCCTGAACATTTCGCAATCCTTACGAATTGTAACAGGCGCATATACAGCCTTTGCGCCCCCGGGATCCAGTGCTAGCCAAGGATCAGGAGGAGAGATGAATGAGCCCCAACCACGCCGACCGTGACGCCATGACCATGGCCGGGCTGAACCTCATTCAGCAGGCGCTCACCATCTATGACCGCGATCTGCGGCTGGCCGTCTGCAACCGGCGCTTTCAGGAAATGTTCGCCCTGCCCGATTGGCTGGTGACGCCGGGGGCCGATTTCTCGGACACGATCCGTTATCTGGCCACACGCGGCGATTATGGCGATGTCGGCAATGTCGACGAGTTCGTCGCCACCCGCGTTGAGATCGCCCGCGCGTTTGAGCCGCATTACATGGAACGCACCCGCGCCAATGGCCGCACGATCAGCGTCGAGGGCACGCCGCTGCCGCAGGGCGGTTGGGTCACGGTCTATACCGACATCACCCGCACCAAGCGGCAGGAGGCGCTGCTGCGCGCCCGATCGGAGGAGTTGTCGGATCAGTTGCTCAGCTATTCCGAGGATCTCTCCGCCGCCAACCGAGAGCTTGAGGCGACGATCACTGCGCTGGAAGAGGCCAAGCGCCAGATCTCCGAGGCCGAGGCGCGCACGCGGCTGACCGCCGAGATGATGCCCGCCCATATCGCGCATGTCGGCCCCGACCGCCGCTACACCTATTCCAACCGGAGGCTCACCTCGGTCATGCCCGGCTCACGCGCCGATCTGATCGGGGTGCACGCGGCCGAGGTTCTGGGGCCGCAACCCTGGTCGGTGATCGGCCCGGAACTGGACAAGGCCTATGCCGGGCAGGCGTCGGTGTTCGAGTTCACCCACGAACCAAGCTCGCGCCGCATCCGCGTCGCCCTCACCCCCGATCATTCCAGCGGCGGCGTCTATATCCTGTCGATGGACATCACCGAGGAAAGCCAGACCCGCGCCGCCCTGCAACAGACAAGGCGCCGTGAGATGGCGGCGCAGCTGACCAGCGGATTAGCGCATGATTTCTCGAATCTGCTGACGATCATTCTGGGCATGCAGTCGCGGCTTGGCCGGATGGGCCTGCCGCAAGAAGCGCGCGAGCTGATCGACGCCACGCTGGCCGCCGCCCGGCGCGGCGGCGGGCTCCTGAACCGGATCGCCGACATGACCGGCCCGCGCGAGCATGAACCGGTGCCGACCGATCTCGGGGCCTTCCTCGGCGATCTAGAGACGCTGGCGCGTTCTGCCCTGCCCTCGGGCGTTACCCTGCGGATCGCCCGCGAGACGACCGAGGCCCGTTATCTGCTCGATGCAGGCATGCTGCAGGATTCGCTGCTTAATCTCATCCTGAATGCACGCGATGCCTGTGGCCGCAGCGGCCAGATCGCCCTGACGGCACGTACGATCCAGGACACCTGGCTGGAATTCATGCTCGACGATACCGGCCCCGGCTTCAGCCCCGAGGCAATGGACCACGCCCTTGATCCGTTCTTCACCACCAAGGGCGGCGAGGGCTCGGGGCTGGGCCTGTCGATGGTCTATGACATGACCAAGCTGGCGGGCGGGCGCATCATCCTGGGCAATACCGACACCGGCGGGCGCGTGGCCCTGCGCCTGCCGCTGCGTCCGGCAGGCGACGCACGCCCGCCCGGCCTCGTGCTGCTGGTCGAGGACAGCCCCGACCTGCGCAGCGCCCTGCGCGACATGTTGCGCGGCGCGGGCCATAGCGTGATCGAGGCGACCAGCGTGGAGGAGGCGACAACGCTCATCGCCGACCTGCCCGAGATTTCCGCCGTGCTCTCGGATATCGTGCTGGAAGGCGACCGCACCGGGCTCGATCTGGCCTCGGTGCCACGCGGGCCCGATTGCCCGCTTGTCCTGATGACCTCGCTGCCGCCCGACGATCCCCTGCACCGCGCTGCGGCCAGGCGCGTGCCGGTGCTGCGCAAACCCTTCACCGCAGCCCAGCTTGACGCCGCGCTGAATGCCGGAGACCGCCCATGACCGCACCCCCCGAAACGGCCCCGCTGGTGACTATCCTCGACGACGAACCGGCGATCCGGACGATGCTGGCCGATGCGCTGACCGAGGCCGGGTTTCGCACCATGGCCTTTGGCCGCGCCACCGAATTCGAGGCCGCATTGCGGCAGGCCAATCCCGATGTCTGCCTGGTTGACCTGTCGCTACCCGACCGCGACGGGCTGACCCTCGTGCACCGGCTGGCGCTCGAACAGGGCGCCACGGTGATCATCATCTCGGGCCGCGCGCAGGTGCAGGACCGGGTGACCGGGCTGGAACTGGGGGCCGACGACTACATCATAAAGCCGTTCGATCCGGCCGAGGTGGTGGCCCGCATCCGCGCCCGCCTGCGTCGCGGCACACCCGCCCCGCAGACCGGCGAGGTGGCGCGCTTCAACGGCTGGATCGCGCATTTCGACCGCTATGTGCTCGAGGACGAAAGCGGCACGGAAACCCCCTTTTCCCATGCCGAGGGCGAGGTGCTGCGGCTCTTTCTCGAACGCCCCAAGCGGCTGATCTCGCGGCACGCGATGCAGGAGGCGCTTGGCGGCGCGGCAGGCGAAAGCTTCGACCGCGCCATGGACGTGCGTATCTCGCGCCTGCGCACCAAGCTGCGCGAAGACCCCAAGAACCCCCGCCTGATCAAGACGATCTACGGCGCGGGCTATATCTTTCTGGGGGATGTCGACTGGGGATAAGGGGCTGTCATCCTCGGGCCCCGACCCGAGGATCTCTTGTCGAAAGATCGTCCGGTCAAGCCGGACGACGGCGCGGTCTAGATGATCAAAGCCGCGCCGCCGCCCCCGCCAGCACCTCCAGCCCGGCCACCAGATCGGCCTCGGCGGTGTCCTCGGCAAAGGCGTGGCTGATCCCGTCGATCGAGGGCACAAACAGCATCGCCGCAGGCATCAGCCGCGAGACATTGGTCGCATCGTGCAGCGCGCCCGACTGCATCTGCCGCCAGCGGCCCGGGGCCACGGCCTCGGCGCTGTCGCATAGCGCCGCGCGCAAACTCCCATCCATCGGCACCGGCTCCAGCCCCAGCATATCGCCGAAACTCAGGCCAAGCCCCATCTCTTCCGCCACCTCTGCGGCGGTATCGCGAATGATCTCCTCCATCCGGCGCAACCGGTCCGCGTCGCCGTCACGCCACTGCATGGAAAACACCGCCTGCCCCGGCACGATCGAATGCGCGTCGGGATGCAGCCGCACGTGGCCGATGGTCCAGACCGTCTGCGGCGTCACCACATTGCGAAACCGCTCGTTGATCAGGCTGTTGAACCGCGACACGCCCTGAAAGGCGTCGCGCCGCAGATGCATGGGCGTGGTGCCCGCGTGGTTCTGCTGGCCATCGAGCGTGATCCGCATGTCGCGAATACCGACGATATCGGTGACAACTCCCACCGCCTCGCCCGCCTGTTCGAGCCACGGGCCCTGCTCGATATGCATCTCCAGAAAGCCGCTGAACCGCGCGGGATCAATGAACTCGCCCGCCAGATGCGCCATGCCCGCGCGCGCCTCGGCAAAGCTCACGCCCTCGCGGTCGGTCTGCCGGTCGGCATCCTCAAGGCTCAGGTTGCCCGACCAGATCGCGCTGCCGGTGGTCACGCCAAAGCGCCCCTCCTCGTCCTGGAACGACACGACCGAAACGGGCGGCCCGCCCGCTTCGACGCTGGCGCGGGCAATCTCCAGCCCCGCGATGACACCAAGTGCCCCGTCGAGCCAGCCACCCTCGGGCTGGCTGTCGCTGTGACTGCCGATCAGCAGCGATTTACCCTCGGCCAGCCCGAAGAGACTGCCCACCGGATCAAACTGCGGGGTCAGCCCCGCCGCCCGCATCTCATCGGCCAGCCATTCCCGTGCGGCAATATCGGGCGCGCTGAAGGCCGGGCGCACCACGCCCTTGCCCACCCCCGCCGCGCCGAACTCGCGCAGCCGATGCAAATCGGCCAGAAATCTCTCGGGGTTCACGGTGATCATGTAGTCCTCCCTTCCAGACAGGGGCAGCCTACAGTCCCACGGGGCAGGTGCAACGCGATTCAGGAAAGGGGTAATGGTGCTGCTGGGGAGGATTGAACTCCCGACCTCACCCTTACCAAGGGTGCGCTCTACCACTGAGCTACAGCAGCACGTGGCGCGCTGATTAGACGCTAATGCCCCCTCGCGCAAGGGGTAACTGGACGGTTTTTGATGGCTCCTGTAAGACGGGCTGCATGAACAGGAAAACCACACCCGACAAGCCCGCAAAAAAGGGGCAGAGCCGCGAGGACAGGCTCAAATCGGCGTTGAAGGCCAATCTCGCGCGGCGTAAGGCGCAGATGCGCGCGCGCGGTGCGGATGAGGCAGACAAACCGAAAACCGGTGACAAGGACAAAGGGTAGAGCAGATGGATTCGATCGTCGTCACGGGCAATGGCCCTCTCAAGGGGCAAATCCCGATCGCGGGGGCCAAGAACGCCTGCCTCACGCTGATGCCAGCCACGCTGCTCAGCGAAGAGCCGCTGACCCTGACCAACGCGCCCCGCCTGTCGGATATCAAGACGATGAGCACGCTGTTGCAATCGCTCGGGGCGGAAGTGACGCAGATGCAGGGCGGCAAGGTGCTGGCGCTATCGTCGCATGCGCTCGACAATCACGTCGCGGACTATGACATCGTGCGCAAGATGCGCGCCTCGATCCTGGTCCTTGGCCCGATGCTGGCGCGCGACGGGCATGCGGTGGTGTCGCTGCCCGGCGGCTGTGCCATCGGCGCGCGCCCCGTCGATCTGCATCTCAAGGCGCTGGAGGCCATGGGCGCCGAACTCGACCTGCGCGAAGGCTATGTCCACGCCAAGGCCCCCGGCGGCCTGAAGGGTGGCACGTTCGAATTTCCCATCGTCTCGGTCGGGGCCACGGAAAACGCGCTGATGGCGGCGACGCTCGCCAAGGGCACGACCGTGCTCAAGAACGCCGCGCGCGAACCCGAGATCGTGGACCTGGCACAGTGCCTGCGCCGCATGGGCGCGCAGATCGAGGGCGAGGGCACCTCGACCATCACCATTCAAGGGGTCGACCGTCTGGGCGGGGCGACGCATCCGGTGGTGCCCGACCGGATCGAACTGGGCACCTACATGCTGGCGCCCGCAATCTGCGGCGGCGAGGTCGAATGCCTCGGCGGGCGGATCGACCTTGTGCAGGCGTTCTGCGAGCGGCTCGATGCCGCCGGTGTCTCGGTCGAGGAGACCGAAAACGGCCTCAAGGTCAGCCGCAAGAACGGCCGCGTGCGGGCCGTCGATGTGATCACCGAACCCTTCCCCGGCTTTCCCACCGACCTGCAGGCGCAGATGATGGCGCTGATGTGCACCGCCGAAGGCACCTCGGTGCTCGAGGAACGTATTTTCGAGAACCGCTTCATGCATGCGCCGGAACTGATGCGCATGGGGGCGCGGATCGACGTGCAGGGCGGCACCGCGACCGTCACCGGCGTCGAACATCTCAAGGGCGCGCCGGTTATGGCGACCGACCTGCGTGCCAGCGTTTCGCTCATCCTCGCCGGTTTGGCGGCCGAAGGCGAGACGGTGGTCAACCGGGTCTATCATCTCGATCGCGGCTATGAGAGCGTCGAGGAGAAACTCGGCAATGTCGGGGCGAAGATCGAAAGGATCAGCGGCCAATGACCGAAGACGCCAAATTCGAAGACGGGCGCGAGACACCGCTCAATCTGGGTGCGTTCGATGTCGATGATCTGCAGGTGATCTCCAGCCTCGCGCAGGATGCGGTCTTTCCGATCACCGAAATGACATGGCGCGCGGGCGAGCGGCGCTTTGGCCTGCTGCTCAACCGCTTTCGCTGGGAGGATCAGGGCCGCGAGCGGCACGCGCCCGAGCGGGTGCAATCAGTGCTGGTGGTCGAGAACGTGCTGCGCGTCGCGAGCCAAGGCATCGACCGGAATGACGCGGACACGATCCTGTCGCTGCTGTCGGTGAGTTTCGAGCCGACCGGCGACGGCGCGGGCCATCTGCTGCTGACGCTGGCTGGTGATGGTGCGATCCGGCTCGAGATCGAGGCGCTCGAGGTCACGCTCAAGGACGTCACGCGACCCTATCGCGCGCCGTCGGGCAAGGTGCCCCGCCACGACAGCTGACACCCGGTTGCAACCCTCGGATATTGAGTATTTTTGCCATAAAGAAACCCGGGGCTTGAGACACATTCACCCGCCCGCTATCTGCCTTGCCGAAAGGATCCGCCATGCCCCTCACGCTCGACGCCACAGCGCCCGATTTCGAGGCGCGGTTCACCGCCCTTCTGAGCATGAAGCGCGAAGACAGCCCGGACGTGGACGACACCGTCGCCGCCATTATCAAGGACGTGCGCGCGCGGGGCGATGCGGCGGTGATCGAGCTCACCGCGAGGTTCGACCGGCTGGAGCTGACGCCGGAGACCTTGCGCTTTTCGCCCGAAGAACTGTCGGCTCTGGTCGCGCAGGTGCCGCAGGCCGAACGCGAGGCACTCGAACTCGCCGCCGCCCGCGTAAGGGATTATCACGAACGGCAACTGCCCGAGGATGCAAGCTGGACCGAGGAAAGCGGCGCCGTGCTTGGCTGGCGCTGGACGCCTGTCGGCGCGGCGGGGCTTTATGTGCCCGGTGGCCTCGCCTCTTACCCGTCTTCTGTGCTGATGAACGCGATCCCGGCCAAGGTGGCGGGAGTGGAGCGGCTGGCCATCGTGGTGCCCACACCGGATGGCAAGGCCAATCCGCTGGTTCTGCTCGCGGCACAGATCGCGGGCGTGGACGAGATCTACCGCATCGGCGGCGCGCAGGCGGTGGCGGCGCTGGCCTATGGCACCGAGAGCATCGCGCCGGTGGACAAGATCACCGGCCCGGGCAACGCCTTTGTGGCGGCGGCCAAGCGGCGGGTGTTCGGCAAGGTGGGGATCGACATGATCGCAGGCCCCTCCGAGATCCTCGTGATCGCCGAAAAGGGGCAGAATGCCGACTGGATCGCGCTCGACATGCTGAGCCAGGCGGAACATGACGAGAGCGCGCAGGCGATCCTGATCACCGACGATGCGGGGCTGGCGCGCGACGTGGGCGCGGCCATCGAACGCCATCTGCAAACGCTGGAGCGTCGCGCCATCGCGGGCGCAAGCTGGCGCGATTTCGGCGCGATCATCACAGTGCCCGACCTCGCCAGCGCCGCCGCGCTCAGCAACCGCATCGCGCCCGAGCATCTGGAGCTTTGCGTAAGCGACCCGGACGCGCTGAGCCAGCAGATCACCCATGCCGGCGCGATCTTTCTCGGGGCCTGGACGCCCGAGGCCATCGGCGACTACGTGGGCGGGCCCAATCACGTGCTGCCCACGGCGCGCTCGGCGCGGTTCTCGTCGGGCCTGTCGGTGATGGATTTCCTCAAACGCACCACGCTGGCCAAGATGACACCCGAAGCCCTGCGCGCCATCGGCCCCGCCGCCGAGACGCTGGCCAAATCCGAGAGCCTCGAGGCACACGGATTGTCGGTACGCGCACGGCTCGATCATCTTAACGGGTGACACCGGGGGTGGCGGTTTGGTGCTTACAGGGTTGAAACAGCCCCTTTCGCCCATGCAGGCCGCCAACTATAAGGAAATCCGGCCCCCGACCGCCCGAGTCGCGGGGCAAATCTTCATTGGGGCGACAGGACAGTTACGTAAATGGCAATCTTCGACAGAATTCCCAGCCTCTTTTCATCGGACATGGCGATCGACCTGGGAACCGCGAACACGCTGGTCTATGTCAAGGGACGCGGCATCGTCCTGTCGGAACCCTCGGTGGTGGCCTACCACATCAAGGACGGTGTCAAGAAGGTGCTTGCCGTGGGCGAGGATGCCAAGCTGATGCTGGGCCGCACGCCCGGCAGCATCGAGGCCATCCGCCCGATGCGCGAGGGTGTGATCGCCGATTTCGACACCGCCGAGGCGATGATCAAGCATTTCATCCGCAAGGTGCACAAGCGCTCGACCTTCTCCAAGCCAAAGATCATCGTCTGCGTGCCGCATGGCGCGACCCCGGTCGAGAAACGCGCAATCCGCCAGTCGGTGCTGTCGGCCGGTGCCCGCCGCGCCGGGCTGATCGCCGAACCGATCGCGGCGGCGATCGGCGCGGGCATGCCGATCACCGATCCCACCGGCAACATGGTCGTCGATATCGGCGGCGGCACCACCGAGGTGGCGGTGCTGTCGCTTGGCGATATCGTCTATGCGCGCTCGGTTCGGGTCGGCGGCGACCGGATGGACGAGGCGATCATCAGCTATCTGCGTCGTCAGCAGAACCTGCTGGTCGGCGAGGCCACGGCGGAGCGCATCAAGACCTCGATCGGCACCGCGCGGATGCCCGATGACGGGCGCGGCACCTCCATTCAGGTGCGCGGGCGCGACCTGCTCAACGGGGTGCCGAAAGAGACCGAAATCAGTCAGGCGCAGGTGGCCGAGGCGCTCGCCGAACCGGTGCAGCAGATCTGCGAAGCGGTGATGACCGCGCTCGAGGCGACGCCGCCCGACCTTGCTGCCGATATCGTCGACCGGGGCGTGATGCTGACGGGTGGCGGCGCGCTTCTGGGCGATCTCGATCTGGCGCTGCGCGAACAGACCGGGCTGGCAGTGTCCATCGCAGATGACAGCCTCAATTGCGTGGCGCTCGGAACGGGCAAGGCGCTCGAATTCGAGAAACAACTGCGCCACGCGATTGACTACGACAGTTAACCCGCCCACCTTTTAGAGCAAAAGGGGGACACCGTGGCCAAGGATCGCGGACAGAGCGAAGACTATAGCGGCCCGCTGAAGCGTCTGCTTCTGGGCGTGGTGCTGCTGTGCCTGCTCGGTCTGTTCCTGCTCTGGCGCATCGACAGCCCGCGCGTGGAGCGTTTCCGCGCGCAGGTGGTGGACCGGGTCGTGCCATCCTTCGACTGGGCGATGGCCCCGGTGACGGGCGCGGTGAACATTGTGCGAGATTTCCAGAGCTATCAGCGCATGTATCAGCAAAACCAGGACCTGCGCCGCGAATTGCAGCAGATGAAGGCGTGGAAAGAGGCGGCGCTCCAGCTGGAACAGGAAAACGCGCGCCTGCTCGATCTCAACAACGTACAGCTTGATCCGCGGCTGACCTATGTCACCGGCGTGGTGATGGCCGATAGCGGATCTCCGTTCCGGCAATCGGTGCTGATCAACGTCGGCTCCCGCGACGGGATCATGGATGGCTGGGCCGCGATGGACGGTCTGGGTCTGGTCGGTCGGATCTCGGGCGTGGGGCGCAATACGGCGCGGGTGATCCTGCTCACCGATACGTCAAGCCGCATCCCCGTGACGCTCCAGCCCTCGGGGCAGCGCGCGCTGATCATCGGCGACAACTCCATCGCGCCTTTGGTGGATTTCATCGAAACCCCGGATCAGGTGCGCCCCGGCGACCGGGTGCTGACCTCGGGCGATGGCGGGGTCTTTCCCGCCGGTCTACTGGTCGGGCAACTGGCCGAGGATCCTGGCGGGCGCATGCGCGTGCGCATCGCCGCCGATTACGAGCGGCTGGAATTCCTGCGCGTGCTGCGCAGCTATGCAACCGAAGAGATCGAGACGCCCGGCGATCTCATTTCCCCCTCGTCCCTGCCCGATGCGCAACCGCTTGATCCCGCAATCGCGGCGGAGGCGAGCAATGGCTGATGCGGTGCTGCCACGGGTCTGGATGATGCGCGCGCTCTATCTTGGGCTCGGCGGGGTTTTGGTCTTCGTGCATCTGCTGCCGCTCGACATGATGCCGCCGGGCTGGGCCGGGCCGAACATCTTCCTGGCGCTGACCTTTGCCTGGGCGGTGCGGCGGCCCGATTACGTGCCGTTGCTGCTGGTGGCGCTCGTCGCGCTCGGGATGGACCTGCTATTGCAGCGCCCGCCGGGGCTCTGGGCCGCGATCACCGTGCTCGGGCTCGAGACGCTGCGCAACCGTGCCGCCTCGCTGCGCGATCTGACCTTCGCCGCCGAATGGGCCGCTGTCAGCAGTACGCTTGTCGTGATGACGCTGGCCTACCGGTTCATTCTGACGATCCTGATGGTCGATCAAGCCCCTCTGGGCCTCAGCCTGATGCAACTGGTTGCGACGCTTCTGGCCTACCCTCTGGTGGCGCTGCTGTCGCATGCACTCTTCGGTGTGCGCAAACGTGCGCCGGGTGACCTCGACACAGTGACGGGCCGCGCATGAGACGGCCCACCCGCGATACCGCCGAAAGCCAGCGTCGCATCACGCGGCGCGGGCTGGTCATTGGCGGGCTGCAGGCCGGGGTGATGACCGCCCTTGCCCTGCGCATGCGGCACCTGCAATTGGAACAGGCCGATCAGTTCCGCCTGTTGGCCGATGAGAACCGGATCAACATCCAGCTCTTGCCACCGGCGCGCGGACGCATCTTTGACCGCACCGGTCAGATCATCGCCGAGAATATCCCCAGCTACAGGATCACGATGGTCCGCGAACAGGCCGGCGACGTCGACGCGGTGATCGCACGGCTCGCCCGCCTCGTGGAACTGGACCCGGGCGAGTTGGAAAAGGCGCGGCGCGACCTGCGCGACCTGCGCGGCGACACGCCCGTCACTCTGGCCGACAGGGTCAGTTGGGAGGCGATCAGCCGGGTCGCCGTCAACGCCCCCGCCCTGCCCGGTGTCATGCCCGAGGTCGGCCTCTCGCGGCGCTACCCGCTGCGCGACGACTATGCCCATGTGGTGGGCTATGTCGGCGCGGTCAGCGACAAGGATCTCGAACGGATCGAGGCCCCCGAGGCACTCTTGCGCCTGCCCCGTTTCCAGATCGGCAAGATCGGGCTGGAGGCCAAGCGCGAGGATCTGCTGCGCGGCACCGCCGGCAGCCGCCGGGTCGAGGTAAACGCCGCCGGGCGCATCATGCGTGAACTGGACCGCCAGGAAGGCCAGCCCGGGGCCGATATCCAGATCACCCTCGACAACGAATTGCAGGGCTATACCCATGCCCGGCTCAAGGGCGAGAGCGCGGCAGCCGTGGTGCTCGACTGCGAGAGCGGCGACGTGCTGGTCAGCGCATCTTCGCCCAGCTACGATCCCAACCTTTTCGTGCGCGGTATTTCCGTCGCCAATTACCGCGCGCTGCTGGAAAACCCCTATCGTCCTCTGCCCAACAAGGCGGTGCAGGGGATTTACCCACCTGGCTCCACCTTCAAGATGGTCACCGCGCTCGCCGCATTGGAAGATGGGCAGATCGACATAAACGAGACGGTCTATTGCCCCGGGCACAAGGAAATCAGCGGCCGCCGCTTTCACTGCTGGAAACGCGGCGGCCATGGCAATGTCGATTTCCACCGCTCGCTGCGCGAAAGCTGTGACGTCTACTATTATGAACTGGCCCTGCGCACCGGGATCGAGAAAATTTCCGCGATGGCCGAACGCCTCGGGCTTGGCGTGCAGTTCGATCTGCCGATGACCTCGGTGGCGCAGGGGCTTGTTCCGACGCGGCAGTGGAAGCTGGCCAATCGCGGGCAGCCCTGGGTGGTGGGCGATAGCATCAACGCCTCGATCGGCCAGGGCTTCGTGCTGGCCTCGCCGATGCAACTGGCGGTTATGACGGCGCGGCTGGCCACCTCGCGGCAGATCACGCCCCGGCTGGTGAAATCCATCGACGGGGTCGAACAGCCCTCAGGCCGTGGCGAGGATCTGGGCCTCAACGAGAACAACCTGCGCGAGGTGCGGCGCGCCATGTATGCGGTCAGCAACAGCAATCGCGGCACCGCCTATCGCAGCCGCATCGTCGAGGACGCGATGCGCATGGCGGGCAAGACCGGCACCAGCCAGGTGCGCAACATCTCCTCGGGCGAGCGGGCGACCGGCGTGCTCAACAACAACGCCCTGCCGCGAACGCAGCGCGACCACGCCCTTTTCGTGGATTATGCCCCTTATGACGCGCCGAAATATGCGGTGGCGGTGATTGTCGAACATGGCGGCGGTGGCTCGACGGCGGCGGCACCCATTGCCCGCGACATCACGCTGCAGGCACTCTATGGCGGCGATCCCCCGCTCGAGGCCTACCCAACGGCCGACCGCCCCCGCATCCGCACGCAGCAAGAAGAACTCCGCCAGCAACGCCTGCGCCCCGAAGCCGATGAGAAAGATCGCGCATGAGCTATCTCGAACATACGGTCAAGACCACGCCAAGCGGGCCACGCAAGATCCTCTATCTGAACTGGCCCCTCGTGATACTTCTGGTGGCCGTGGCCTCGGTCGGGTTCCTGATGCTCTACTCGGTCGCGGGCGGCTCGCTCTCGACATGGGCGGAACCGCAGATGAAACGCTTTGCCCTCGGTCTCGTGGTCATGCTCATCGTGGCGATGGTGCCGATCTGGTTCTGGCGCAACGTGTCGCTGGTGGCGTATCTCGGCTCGCTCGCGCTTCTGATCGCGGTGGCGCTGGTCGGGATCGAGGGCAAGGGCGCGCAACGCTGGCTCGATCTCGGGGTGATGCGCCTGCAACCCTCGGAACTGATGAAGATCGCGCTGGTCATGGTGCTGGCGGCCTATTACGACTGGCTGCCGATGTCGCGCGTCTCACGGCCGATCTGGATACTGATCCCGGTGGCGCTGATCCTCACGCCGGTGGCGCTGGTGCTGCGCCAGCCCGACCTCGGCACCTCGATCCTGCTGCTGGCGGCGGGCGGCGTGATGATGTTCGTCGCAGGCGTGCACTGGATCTATTTCGCAACCGTGATCCTCGCCGCAGCCGGGCTGATCTTCACCGTCTTTCAAAGCCGCGGCACCGATTGGCAGATGCTGGAAAATTACCAGTTCCGTCGCATCGACACCTTTCTCAACCCCGAGACCGACCCGCTCGGCGCAGGCTATCACATCACTCAGTCCAAGATCGCCCTCGGCTCGGGTGGCTGGACCGGGCGCGGCTTCATGCAAGGGACCCAATCGCGGCTCAATTTCCTGCCTGAAAAGCACACCGATTTCATCTTCGTCACCCTGGCCGAGGAATTCGGCTTTATCGGCGCGGTCTCGATCCTTGGGCTTTACGCGCTGATCCTGATCTTCTGCATCGCCGCGGCGCTGGCCAACAAGGACCGTTTTTCCTCGCTCCTGATCCTTGGTATGGCGATGACGTTCTTTCTTTTTTTCGCGGTCAACATGGCGATGGTGACGGGGCTGATGCCGGTGGTCGGCGTGCCGCTTCCACTGGTCAGCTATGGCGGTTCCGCCATGCTGGTCCTGATGATCGGCTTCGGCTTGATCCAGAGCGCGAACATTCACAGACCAAGGTGACCCATGCCCGTCAACATCCTCTTCGCTGCCCGCGCCGCTCAATGGCGGATCTATGAAGCACCGCTGACCAAGGCGCTCTCGGAGCAGGGGATTGATGCAACCCTGTCCACCGACCTCGCACCCGAGAACGTGGATTACATCATCTATGCCCCGGACAGCACGGTGCAGGACTTCACCCCCTACACCCGCGCCAAGGCGGTGCTCAATCTCTGGGCCGGGGTCGAGAATATCGTCGGCAATCCGACATTGCGCATTCCCCTCGCGCGGATGGTCGATCACGGGCTGACGCAGGGCATGGTCGAATGGGTCACGGGCCACGTGCTGCGCCATCACCTGGGCATGGACCGGCACATCCTCGGGCAAGACGGCGAATGGCGCCCGGACGCGCCGCCGCTGGCCAGCGACCGCCGCGTCACCGTGCTGGGTCTGGGTGCCTTGGGAGAGGCCTGCGCGCGGATGCTGGTGCGCCTCGGCTTTGCCGTCACCGGCTGGAGCAGGCGGCCCAAGGACATCCCCGGCGTCAGCTGCCTGTCGGGCGATGCCGGGCTGCACGCGGCGCTCAAGGCCGCCGATATCCTCGTACTTCTACTGCCGCTGACCGATGAGACCGAAAACCTGCTGAACGCCGACACCCTCGCGCGCCTGCCCGAGGGCGCGGTGATCGTGAACCCCGGGCGCGGTCCGCTGATCGACGATGACGCGCTGCTTGCCGCGCTGGACCGGGGCCATGTCGCCCATGCCACGCTCGATGTCTTCCGGGTGGAGCCGCTGCCCGCCGATCACCCGTTCTGGGCGCATCCCAAGGTCACCGTCACCCCGCATATCGCCTCGGAAACCCGCCCCGAAACCGCAGCGCAGGTGATCGCCGAGAATGTCCGCCGGGGCGAGAGCGGCGAGCCGTTCCTGCATCTCGTGGACCGCGAAAGCGGCTACTGAGGCGCACACCAACTACCTCAGAATCGGCGGTTTATCTGGATCCGAGCCGGGGGCGACCCGCGGTGCCACGTCCGGCGGTTCCGGCAGGTCGAACCGCAGCCCGCAGCGTGCCAACCGCGCCGCCGCCGGGTCGGAGGCGTCAAAGAACGCCACGTCGAGCGACGCCGCCTCCAGACCCGAAAAGACCAGCACCTCCGACACCGCCCGCGCCAATGCGCCTTGCGCCTCAGGCACGGCCCCGACAAAGCCCAGCATATGCCCGCGCGCGCCACTCTCATAGGTCACGCCCACCAGATAGGCCATGCGTGCCTGCCCCGTCATGCTCGCCAGCCGCGCGTCGAGCGCGGTCAGCATCGCCTCTGGCAATCGCTTGGGCGCGCTGAACTCCTGCGCCCGCGCCTCGACCTCCGAGGGCCCCTCCGACAGCGTCTCGGCCAGCCAGTCCACCGCCTCGGGCGGCAGCAGGATCGCCGAGGGCGCGACGTCGAGATTGAGGCCAAGCCCCACACCCTGCCCCGCCAGCATGGCGGCGATGCTGCGCCCGCTCAGCGCGGCATAGGGCACCGGGCGACCTGCAAAAAGCGCGAGCCGGTCCTCGCGGTCGAACACAAGGACAAAGGAATTCTCTGGCAATTCAAACACTTCGGGATCGAGCACCTCGCCCTCCGGCTCGGATTTCAGAAGCAGGCAAAGCTCGCTCGCGGCCAGTGTCTCGTAGAACCGCAGGCGCGCGCCCGCATCCTCGGGGGCCGCCTCCATCGCGGCATGGGCTGCATCAAGACGGGTCGCATCAGTCATGGAGAACCTTCTGAACTTGCGCGCGCAATTCGGGCAGCACCTCAGCCTCGAACCACGGATTTTTCTTCAGCCAAGCGGTATTGCGCCATGACGGATGCGGCAAGGCGAAAAGCCGCGGTGCATGGTCGCGCCAGGCCTTCACGGTTTCGGTCACGCCGGTCTTGACGCCTAAGTGGTATTTCTGGGCATAACCGCCCACGACCACGGTCAGTTCCACCTTTTCAAGCGCTTGCATGACCCGGTCATGCCAGGTGCGGCCACAGATGCGCGGCGGCGGCAGATCCGACCCCTTGGCGTCATAGCCCGGAAAGCAGAACGCCATCGGCACGATGGCGACGCGCGATGTGTCGTAGAACTCGGCCGCGCTCAGCCCCAGCCAGTCGCGCAACCGGTCGCCCGAGGGATCATCGAACGGCTCGCCCGAGTGATGCACCCGCATCCCCGGCGCCTGTCCGGCGATCAGCATCCGCGCGGAGGGTTGAAACCACACCACCGGGCGCGGTTCGTGGGCGGTGTGGGTGGCGGCGAACTGCTCTGCGCAAAGCCGGCAGGCGCGGATATCGGCGACAAGATCGCTCACGCAAACACCACGCCCGCCTCCCGCATGCCCGCAAGCGCCGTGGCGAGCGAGCCGTCGAGATCGATGCCGCGCACCAGATCCTGCCGCACCGTCACCCGGTAGCCGAGCCGCGCCGCATCCACCGCCGAGAAATTCACGCAGAAATCGGTGGCCAGCCCCACCATGGTCAGATCGTCGATGCCGCGCGTCTGCAGATAGCCATGCAGCCCGGTGGGGGTGGTGTGGTCATTCTCGAAGAACGCCGAATAGCTGTCGATTGCAGGATTATACCCCTTGCGGATGATCAGATCGGCCCGATCGGTATCAAGCCCCTCGTGAAACGCGGCCCCTTGGCTGCCCTGCACGCAATGATCCGGCCAGAGCACCTGCGGCCCGTAGGGCATGTCCACCATATCAAAGGGGGCCTTCCCGTCATGTGACGACGCGAAAGAGGAATGCCCCGCCGGGTGCCAGTCCTGCGTCAGGATCACCGCCGGAAACTGCGCCATCAGCGCGTTGATGCCGGGCACGATACTGTCACCTTCGGGCACGGCAAGCGCGCCGCCGGGGCAGAAATCATACTGCATGTCGATCACGATCAGGGCGGATGTCATGGGCGGGCCTCCTTTGCCCAATAGGGGTAGGTGCGCGGATGCCGCGCGTCAATGGCAGGCCCTTCTCAAGAGCGATGCCGTTGTTGCCTGATCCCCCGCCCCATGGCACTCTGCCAACACGCGAATTTTCAAGAGATACTTAATAAGGGAGAAATTTGATGATGAGGATCGTAACGCTCTGCCTGTCGGCCTGCATGTTGGCGGTGCCCGCCGCCGCGCAGCAGTTCATGGGCGAATATTTCACCAGCATCCAAGCCGAAGACATGCGCAATTCGCGCGGCCAGCCGCTAAGCGATTTCTGCGCCATCGTGCAGCAGGATCGGGCAAATTATCACCGCTTCGGGGTGCGACATCAGGGCGATCAGGGCGATCCGTTCTTTGGCTCGCGCGAGATGCGGGCGCGCATTGCCGGGTCCTGCCACCTCATGTCCGGATCGGAATATGTGGCGGAGTGGGTGCTCACCGGCAGACCCCGATATATCTGGGTGCGGATTTTCGGAGTGAACGGGGTGCCAACAGCCTTGTGGATATCCGAAGGCGCAGGATAGGCGGAACCAGAAGGCCCTGCCCTCTTGCGAGTTGGCTACAGGGGGCGTAAATCGCGCGCCATGTACAGGATTGCCGCACTCTACCACTTCACCCGGTTTGATGACCCCGCCGCCCTTCAACGCCCGCTTCAGGCGCTCTGCGAGGCCGAGCGCATCAGCGGCTCGCTGCTTCTGGCGCGCGAGGGGATCAATGGCACGATTGCCGGGCCGCAGGCGGGCATCGCAAGGGTTCTGGCGCATATCCGCGCCCTGCCCGGCTGCGCGGATCTGGAGTGGAAGGACAGCCAGAGCGCCGAGCAGCCGTTTCGCCGGATGAAGGTGCGGCTCAAGAAAGAGATCGTCACCATGGGCCAGCCCGATGTCGATCCGCGCGCCAGCGTGGGGCATTATGTCGAGCCCTCTGAGTGGAATTCCCTGATCCAGAGCCCCGATGTCGCGGTGATCGACACCCGCAACGATTACGAAGTGGCGATCGGCACGTTCGAGGGCGCGGTCGATCCCGAAACCCTCACCTTTCGCGACTTCCCGGCGTGGTGGGAGGCAAACAAGCACCGTTTCCACAACAAACGGATCGCGATGTTCTGCACCGGCGGCATCCGCTGTGAGAAATCCACCAATTACCTTTTGGGGCAAGGGGTGGAGGAAGTCTATCACCTCAAGGGCGGTATCCTGAAGTATCTCGAAGAGGTGCCCGAAGATCAAAGCACATGGCAGGGCGAGTGTTTCGTCTTTGACGGCCGGGTCTCGGTGGGCCACGGGCTGCGGACAGGCCCGCACCGTCTCTGCCATGCCTGCCGCCGCCCGATCCTGCCCGAGGACATGGGCCACCCCGACTATGAGGAGGGTGTGTCCTGCCATCTCTGCGCGCAGGAAACATCGGAGGCCGACAAGGCGCGGTTTCGCGAGCGCCAGAAACAGATGGCATTGGCCGAGGCGCGCGGTGAACGGCATATCAAGATCGTTCACGAAGAGTGACCTGATTTGAGTATTTGGACCATAAAGAAACGGGATCGGCTTCTTTATGGCAAAAATACTCATATAACGCCGCTCAGGCCGGCACCGCGTTCCGCGGTCTGGTGCGCAGCAGGATCAGCACCATGATCCCGATATTGAGGCCATTCCACGCGATGCCATTCAGGAAGGCCATGTGATAGCTGCCGGTCACGTCATAGATCCAGCCCGACATCCAGCCGCCCAGGGCCATCCCGACGATGGTGGTCATCAGCACGAAGCCGACGCGGCGCCCGGCCTCGGCGCTGGGCATGTATTCGCGCACGATCACCGCATAGCTGGGCACGATGCCGCCCTGCGCGAGGCCAAAGACGAGGCTGACGATATAGAGCGAGGTCAGCCCGTCCGACGGCAGGTAGAGCATCAGCGCCAAGCCTTGCAGCGCCGAGCCGATGAGCAGGGTGCGCACCCCGCCCAGCCGATCCGCCAGCAGGCCCGACACCAGCCGCGAGCCGACCCCGCCCAGAAGCATCAGCGACAGCATCTGCGAGCCGACGGCGGGCCCGTAGCCTAGATCGACGCAGTAGCTGACGATATGGACCTGCGGCATCGACATCGCCACGCAGCACCCCACCCCCGCAATCCCCAGCAGGATCGCGAGCATGCGCGGCGAGAGGCCGGTGCTGCCCGCGCGCGCCGCCGACAGGCTGTCGGCATGGGCGCGGGCCGCCAGTGGCACACGGCGGCGCAGGAAGAGCGCCAGCGGAATGACCGTGGCCAGCGTCACCACGGCGAGCACCAGATAGACCGCGCGCCAGCCCTGCCCGGCGAGAATCCCCGCCAGGATCACCGGCCAGATCGCCCCCGAGAGGTAGTTGCCGCTTGCCGTGATTGCCACGGCGATGCCGCGCCGCTTCAGAAACCACAGCGAGATATCGGCAATGAGCGGCCCGAAACTGGCCGCCGTGCCGAAGCCGATGAGCAGTTGCAGCCCCGACAGCACCAGCACCGACGGGCTGAGCGCCGCCGCCCCCGTGGCCGCCGCAATCAGCAGCGCCGCGCCAATCAGCGCCGTGGTCACCCCGAACCGGTCAACCACCCGCCCGATCGCCATGTTGCCGAAGGCAAAGCCCACCATGGTCAGCGTATAGGGCAAGGAGGCCGCCGCCCGGTCGACCCCGAATTCGGCCTGAATCGCGGGCATCACCACGATGATCGACCACATGCCGACATTGCCGACCATCGCGATGGCCAGCGAAATGGCAAGCCGCGTCCAGGAATAGCGGCTGTCGAGAAGGGCGATATCGGCGTTCATGGCGGCGACGTTAGGCGCGCCCGCGCCGAGTTGCCAGTGCCAAAAACGTGAGCCGGATCAGTCCACCTGAAAGACCTTGTCGCGCGCGGTGTGGCCCCGGATGAGGGTCAGCCGCGATTTTGCAATTCCAAGCGCCTTGGCCAGCAGTTTCTGCACCGCTGCGTTGGCCTTGCCATCCTCGGGCACGGTGGTGACGTAGACCCGCAGCGTATCGCCCTCGGCGAGGATACGGTCGCGCGAGGCCTTCGGTGTCACGCGCAGCGCGATCTGAGTGCCAGCATGGGCCAGGTGGCGGAGGTCGGGATAATCCATGTGCACCCCGATAGCGCCACGCGCCGGGCGACCCAAGCGGTTTTCGACGGGTTTCGACTTGACCCCGGAGGCGCGCTTGCCGACATGTGGGGCGAACCGATCTGAAAGGCTGCCCATGCCCACGCCCAACCCCGCCGCGCTCGACTTTCTGCAAATCCGCCGATCGCGGCCCGCCAAGACGCTCGGCCTGCCAGTGCCGGACCGGGACACGCTGCGCCCGCTTTTGCGGGCCGCGCTGCGGGTGCCCGATCACGGCAAGCTGGAGCCGTGGCGGCTGATCGTGCTGGAGCGCGCCGCGCTCTTGCGGCTGGCCGGTCTCGTGCCCGAGGTGGGCGCGCGCCTGGGCAAGTCGCCCGAGGATATCGCCAAGGGGCAGGCGCAGTTTGCCGATGCGCATCTCGCCGTAGCCGTGATCGAGAGCCCGAAGGCCTCGGACAAGATCCCCGCGCTCGAGCAGACCTATTCGGCGGGCTGCGTCTGCCTCGGGCTGCTGAATGCCGCGCTCGCCGCCGGTTGGGGCGCGAACTGGCTCAGCGGATGGGCAAGCCATGACCGGGGCTTTGCCACCACGGCACTGGGGCTCGCGCCGCATGAGCGGATCGCGGGGTTCATCCATATCGGCACCGAGACGAGCGCGCCCCCCGAACGCCCGCGCCCCGATCTAGACGCGGTCACCGAGTGGATGCCGGAATGATTTTTTCGAGCTTCTTCAAGGCCATGGGCCAGATCGGCGATCCGCGGTTCCGCAAGGTGCTGCTGCTTGGCGTGGGGCTCACGCTGGCGCTCTTGATCGTCGCCTATTCCGGGGTGCTGTGGCTGGTGCAATCGGCCGTCGGCGACAGCACCACGCTGCCGCTGATCGGCGAGGTGACATGGCTGGGCGATCTGCTCGGCGGCGCGTCATTGTTGCTGATGTTCGTGCTGTCGGTCTTTCTGATGGTGCCCGTCGCCTCGGCGATCACCTCGATGTTTCTGGATGTCGTGGCGCAGGCGGTGGAGGACAAGCATTACCCCACCCTGCCGCCTGCGGTTAACATCCCCTTCGGCGAGGCGCTGCGCGATACGATCAACTTTCTCGGCGTGATCATCGGGGCCAACACGCTGGCGCTCATTCTCTACGCGATCTTCGCGCCGTTCGCGCCGTTCATCTTCTGGGCGCTGAACGGCTATCTGCTGGGGATGGAATATTTCACGCTGGTGGCGATCCGCCGGGTCGGGCGGATCCAAGCCAAGGCGCTGCGCCGCCGCCACCGGATGACGATCTGGCTGGCGGGGGTGCTGATGGCGCTGCCGCTATCGCTACCGCTGGTCAACCTGCTGATCCCGATCATGGGCGCCGCGACCTTCACCCATATCTACCACGCTATTCTGACGCGGAGCCCGGCCCGATCCGGTTGAACATGTCGATATCCTCAAGCGTGATCACGCCGGAAATGATCGTGCCGCCGATGATGATCCAGAGCACGAAGGCGATGCCGGTGGTGATCCAGGCCTTTTTTTTCAGGTGGTGATGCTCGGGCGATCCGGCATGGGTGCCGGGCACGATCTTGCCTACATCCCCTTGCGTCTGGATGCGGATCGGCAGCACGATGAAAAAGGTCATGAACCAGATCACCGCGAGCAGCACGAGAGCCGAGGTGATACCCATCAGACCTGCTCCAATTCCACGAGGCACCCCTGGAAATCCTTGGGGTGCAGGAACAGCACCGGCTTGCCATGCGCGCCGATCTTGGGCTCGCCGCTACCCAGAACCCGCGCGCCGGTTTCCTTGAGATGGTCACGCGCGGCGATGATGTCATCTACCTCATAGCAGACATGGTGAATGCCGCCCGAGGGGTTCTTTTCCAGAAAGCCGTTGATCGGGCTGTCCTCACCCAAGGGGTAGAGCAGTTCGATCTTGGTGTTGGGCAGTTCGATGAACACGACCGTGACGCCGTGATCGGGCTCGTCCTGCGGCGCGCCGACCTTGGCGCCAAGCGCGCTGCGATACTGGTCAGCGGCGGCGGTGAGGTCCGGCACGGCGATGGCCACATGATTGAGGCGTCCGATCATGGCGTGATCCTTTCGTCTGGTTTGCGGCTGTTATGGGGATGTTGGCCGCCCCTGACAAGCGACAGAGGGACGCAAGCCGCGCATTAACGTCGTGTTCACCTAACGCGGGCCATGCTGAAAGCCGTCAATGCAAGAAGGACCAGCCCGATGAGCGATCTTGACAGCCTCGCCCCGCACCGTGCCGTCAGTGCGCAGCGCCCACTACTGGGTATGACCGTTCTGGCCGTCGAAGACAGCCGCTATGCCTCCGAGGCGCTGCGCCTGATGTGCCTGCGCAGTGGCGCGCGCATCCGACGGGCCGATTGCCTCGCCTCGGCGCGGCGTCACCTGTCGGTCTATCGCCCCTCGGTGGTGATCGTCGATCCCGGGCTGCCGGACGGGTCGGGCATCGACCTGATCGCGGAATTGGCGCGCGCGGTGCCGCGCGTCGGCGTGATCCTTGCCAGCAGCGGCGATCCCGGCACCGGGCCTGCGGCCATGGCGGCAGGGGCCGACGGTTTCCTCGCCAAAGCGGCGCTGAGCCTCGGGCGGTTCCAGCAGGAGATGCTGCGCCACCTGCCGCGCGACCGATGCCCTGTCGGGCCCTACGCGCTGAGCGAAGAGGTGATCGCGCCCGATCCGCTGGCCTATCGCGACGATCTGGAGCATGTGCGCAGCCTGCTGGAGGACATGCCCGAACGCGCGACCCAAACCTATGTCACGCAATTTCTGCTGGGTGTGGCGCGGGCGGCGGGGGATGATGTGCTGGCAGAGGCGGCGGCGGGCCTGAGCGGGTTTGGCTCAGAGGCCGGTATCGCCCGCGTCCTGTCCCTGATCGAGACACGACTGGCGGCTCGGGTAGCGCTCTGAGCAGGGGGCCTTGCGATTTCGGAGGTGTTGGCCTCGAGAGGACCTTTGGTGTTAACGAGATGAGCCGCGCAGTGCCCGACCGCCGGGTGGGCGCAGCAACCGTGGTGGACCGCACTTTATGCCAGCCAAACACCTCCGCGTTTTCAATGGCTTGAAACGTTGCAAAAGCGCCCGCCCGAGGGGGCGGTCGGGCGCGGCGCGGCGGTGCCAGCGGCACCTTTATTACGCGCATTGGTCCTAGATGTGAAAGGCAGCACAAGGCCATACCCACCCATCACTATGTCACCCAAGCCGCGCATTCTCACCGGCAAACTCACCCTCGTCAGCCGCCGTTCTGCGCCGGGTCCGAGGCCACGCGCACCAATCCTGTCAGTGCACCAAGACGCTCTCTCTGCCGACCGTCCGCATCAAAATTCGCGGGATCCAGCCAAAACCCGAACGCCTCTTTCAGCGCGGGCCACTCAGTGTCGATGGCGGCGAACCACGCGGTGTCCCGGTTTCGTCCCTTGACCACCGTGGCTTGCCGGAAGGTACCCTCGTAGCTCAGCCCCAACCGCTGCGCCGCGCGGCGCGAGGGCATGTTGAGCGCGTCGCATTTCCATTCGAACCGGCGATAGCCCGCGCCAAAGGCCCAATCCATCATCAGGTAAATCGCCTCGGTCGCGGCCCGGGTGCGCTGCAACGCCGGCGCAAGGTTGATATGGCCCGCCTCAATGCTGCCCGCCTCTGGTTTGATCCGCAAATAGCTGGCCACGCCGCCGACCTGTCCGGCATCGAGATCGGTGATCGCGTAGAACAGCGGGGCGTCACCCGCCGCCGCCTCACGCGCCCAACGGTGGTATTGCGAGGCCGAGGAAAACGGCCCGTACGGCATGTAATCCCAGAGCGACGCATCGCCGCTCATCAAGCGGTGCAGATCACCCGCGTGCCGGTCCGCATCCAGCCGGTCGAGCCGCGCATAACGCCCGACCAGCGGCGCGCCGTCCGGGGCGGGCGGGGGCCGCCAATCCACCAGTTCGGGACCAAGGGGGCGGCTCTGATCCATCAGCGCGGTCAGTCCTGCGGGATGACACGCAGCCCCAGTTCCATCAGCTGATCGCTGGTCGGATCCGAGGGGGCGTTCATCATCAGGTCTTCGGCGCGCTGGTTCATCGGGAACATGATGACTTCGCGGATGTTCGACGTACCCGCCAGCAGCATCACGATCCGGTCGATGCCCGCCGCACAGCCGCCATGCGGCGGCGCACCGAACTGGAACGCATTGACCATGCCGCCAAAGCGCTTGCGCACCTCGTCCTCGCCATAGCCCGCCAGTTCGAACGCCTTGAACATGATCTCGGGCTTGTGGTTCCGAATGGCGCCCGAAACCAGCTCATAACCGTTGCAGGCAAGGTCATACTGGTAACCGAGCACGTCCAGCGGGTTGCCGTTCAGGGCCTCCATCCCACCCTGCGGCATCGAGAACGGGTTGTGGCTGAAATCGACCTTACCGGTCTCTTCATCCGCCTCGTACATAGGGAAATCGACGATCCAGGCAAAGGCAAAGCGGTTCTTCTCAGTGAGGCCCAACTCCTCGCCGATCACATCGCGCGCCTTGCCCGCCACCCGCTCGAACGCCTGCGGCTTGCCACCCAGGAAAAACGCTGCATCGCCCACGCCAAGGCCAAGCTGCTGACGGATCGCCTCGGTCCGCTCAGGCCCGATATTCTTGGCCAGCGGGCCGGCGGCTTCCATGCCGTCGCCCTGATCGCGCCAGAAGATATACCCCATACCCGGCAGCCCCTCTTTCTGGGCAAAGGCGTTCATGCGGTCGCAGAACTTGCGGCTGCCGCCGGTGGGGGCGGGAATGGCGCGGATCTGCGTGCCATCCTGCTCCAGCAGCTTGGCGAAAATGGCAAAGCCCGAGCCCCGGAAATGCTCGGACACGTCCTGCATCTTGATCGGGTTGCGCAGGTCGGGCTTGTCGGTGCCATACCACAGCGCGGCGTCGCGATAGCTGATCTGCGGCCAGACCTTGTCAACCGTGGCCCCCTCACCGAACTCCTCGAACACGCCCTGAATGACCGGCTGAATCGTGTCGAACACGTCCTGCTGCTCGACAAAGCTCATCTCGAGGTCAAGCTGGTAGAAATCGGTGGGCGAGCGGTCGGCGCGCGGGTCCTCATCGCGAAAACAGGGCGCGATCTGGAAATACTTGTCAAAGCCCGAGACCATGATCAACTGCTTGAACTGCTGCGGGGCCTGCGGCAGGGCGTAGAACTTGCCCGGGTGCAGGCGCGACGGCACCAGAAAATCGCGCGCGCCCTCAGGCGAGGAAGCCGTGATGATCGGCGTCTGAAACTCGCGAAAGTCCTGATCCCACATCCGGCGGCGCATCGCGGCCACCACGTCCGAGCGCAGGGCCATGTTGTGCTGCATCGCCTCGCGGCGCAGGTCGAGGTAGCGGTAGCGCAGGCGCGTCTCCTCGGGATATTCCTGCTCGCCGAAGACCTGCAACGGCAATTCCGCGGCAGCCCCGAGGATTTCCATATCACGGATGAAAACCTCAATCTCACCGGTCGGGATCTTGGGGTTCACCAGACCTTCGTCACGCGCCTTCACCGTGCCGTCGATTCGGATGCAGAATTCGCTGCGCAGCTTTTCCACCTCGGCGAAGACCGGGCTGTCGGGGTCACACAGCACCTGCGTCACGCCATAGTGATCGCGCAGGTCGATGAACAGAACCCCGCCGTGATCGCGGATGCGATGCACCCAGCCTGCAAGGCGAACGGTCTCGCCGACATTGGTCTTGGTCAAATCCGCGCAGGAATGGCTGCGATAGCTGTGCATGATATCCTCTCCGAGCCCGGTCGCGGGCCTGTCTCTTGGGTCCGGGCCGATACACCTTGGCGGGGCGGCAAAGTCAAGGGCGGGCCGGGGCACTGCCGGGCAAAACCGTTTACAGAACAGGGGAATTGCGCAAAAATACCTTTCACTCGAGCAGGCTGCCCGGAACAAACGGGCACAGGGAGAAGTTTGGTACGCCGTAAGGATGCGCTGAAACCGGGCGCAAGAAAGCGAGGTGTAGCATGTGGACCAAGGCTCTGGACGGATTTCTGACCCATCTTTTCAAGTGTGGACGGTTGCGCGTGACCTATCCGGACGGGGAGACGCGCAGCTATGGCCCCGGCGGCGACGCACCCGAGGCTGCGGTGACCCTGCACGATCCGGCCCTGCCCCGCCGGATCGTGATTTCGCCCGACATGGCCATCGGCGAAGGCTACATGGACGGGACCGTCACTTTTGACGGGGATGACGTCTACGGCTTTCTCAGCCTCGCGATCATGAATATAGCCGCACAGGGTCAACCATGGTTCCGCCGCCCGCTGGAGGTGGTGCGCCGGCTCACGCGGCGGCTGGATCAGTTTAACCCGGTGACGCGGTCGCGCTCCAACGTGGCGCATCACTATGACCTCTCAGGCGAGCTTTATGACCTCTTTCTCGACGAGGACCGCAATTATTCCTGTGCCTATTTCGCCCGCCCCGACATGACCCTGGAAGAGGCGCAGGCGGCGAAAAAGGCGCATATCGCCCGCAAGCTGTTGATCAAGCCGGGGATGCGGGTGCTTGATATCGGCTGCGGCTGGGGCGGCATGGGCCTGACGCTCGCGCGCGATTTCGGGGCAGATGTGACCGGCGTGACCCTGTCGCGCGAACAGCATGCCATGGCCAATGCCCGCGCCGAGAAGGCGGGGCTGGCCGACAAGGCCCGGTTCGAGCTGATGGATTACCGTGACGTGCAGGGGCAGTTCGACCGCATCGTCTCGGTCGGCATGTTCGAACATGTCGGCGTGCCGCATTACGACGCCTACTTCGCCACCGTCGAGCGGCTGCTGAAACCCGACGGCATCGCGTTGATACATTTCATCGGACGCGCCGGGCCGCCCGGCGCGACAAGCCCGTGGATCACCAAGTATATTTTCCCCGGCGGCTATTGCCCGGCCATGTCAGAGGCAGTGGCGGCGGTCGAACGGCACCATCTGGTGACCACCGATGTCGAGGTCTGGCGGCTGCACTACGCCGAGACGCTGCGCGAATGGCGCAGGCGGTTCGAGGCCAATATCGACCGGGTGCGCGCGTTTTATGATGATCGGTTCTGCCGGATGTGGCGCTACTACCTGATCGCCAGCGAACTGACGTTCCGGCTCAACAATCAGGTGGTGTTCCAGTTCCAGATGAGCCCCAGGCAGGATGCCGTGCCGCTGACGCGCGATTATCTTTATCCCGACGACAGCGACGATCTGCGCCACGCGGCGGAATAGATCACGCCGGAACGGGCATCAACGCGCGGGCAAAGCGCGCCTTCCACAGCGCCTCCTCGTATTCACCCTCGGCGGTGCTGTCATAGACCACGCCGCCGCCGACGTTCAGCGTCGCCTGTCCCTGCTCCAGCAGCAGCGTGCGAATGGCGACGTTGAATTCCGCGCGCCCGTCAGGCGCGGCCCAGCCGATGGAGCCGCAATAGATCTCGCGCGCAGCGCCTTCGAGATCGGCGAGGATCTGCATCGCCCGCAGCTTCGGCGCGCCGGTGATCGACCCGCAGGGGAAGAGCGCGCGCAGGATGTCCGACAGCGTGGCACCGGGGGCCAGATCGGCGGCGATGAGCGAGGTCATCTGATGCACCGTCTCGTAGCTTTCGACGCTGAAGAGTTCCGGCACGCGGACCGAGCCGGGCACGCTCACCCGGCTGATATCGTTGCGCAAAAGGTCCACGATCATCAGGTTCTCGGCGCGGTTCTTTTCATCCGACTGAAGAAAGAACCGGCGGCGCGCATCCTCCATCGCATCGGTACTGCGCGGCTGCGTGCCCTTCATCGGCCGGGTCTCGATCCCGCCCGACGCCTCGGTGCGAAAGAAGAGTTCCGGCGAGCGTGACAGGATCGCGGGCAGCCCCTCGGCCTCGATCAGAGCGCCATGGCGCACCGGCTGGATCTGGGTCAGCGCCGCGTGAAGCGCCTGCGGCGTGCCCAAAGCCTGCATCCGGATCGGAAAGGTCAGGTTTGCCTGATAGATATCGCCCGCGCAGATATAGTCATGCACGGTCTGGAACGCCTGCGCGTAGCGGTGCGCGTCCCAATCAGGGCGCATATCGCTCAGTTGCGCGAGGCCGGGCCGTAGGGGGGCCGCGTCAAGCGGGGCCTCGAACACGCCGAATTGCAACAGCGGCAGGCGGCGGCGCGAAGGCAGGGTCGCGGCAAGGCGCGGCTCGAACGCATGGCCCAACTCGTAGCTGGCAAATCCGGCGAGCCAATGGCCCGCTGCGCGCGCCGCGTCCATCGCGGCGAGGGCGGCAGGCACCTCATCCGGCTCATGCGCCACGATCAGGCGTGCGGCCTGCGCGAACTGGCAGGCGTCCCCGGTCGGTCCATGATCGAAACGAATCTGCACGTTGCATCCTCTTGCACAGGTGCTGCGGTATTTAGGCCGCGCGGCACCGAAAGACACCCACAAAAGCGCCGCTTTGATCCGGTTTTGCGCAAGCCCCGCGCTTGACACAAAGCATGGCAGGCGCGACGCTGAGACCCAAGGGCGATTTCAGGACCGGATTGATGAGACTTCTTTTGCAAAGCGGCATTCTGGGTCTCTGCCTCTGCGCCGGGATGGCAAGGGCAGAGCAGGCCTCTATCGGGTTCGAGGGGCCGCCTGAGGGGCCCGCGCCGCAGGAAATGCAAGAGGACGGCTACCGGATCGTCACCCGCAACGCGATGATCTCGACCGCTGAAAAGTCAGGCGACGGCACCGATGGCCCGACCGAGATCGAGGGCACCATGGGCCAGCGCAGCGGCATCGCGATCCTGCGCGAGGCGCCCTTCACCCTCGTCTCCCTCGACTGGCAGTCCGAGCGTGGCGCGCCCGAAGTGCAGGTCGAGGGCTATCTCGGCGATCTGCTGGTCGCGGGCGACCGCTTTGTCGCCGACCCCGCGCAGCCCGGGTTCACGCGGTTCGAGGCAGGTGCGCTCAACGGTCAGGTGATCGACCGGCTGATTCTCTATCCGCAGCGCGACGGCGCGGGCATGGGCGCGCTTGACCGTGTCATTCTGGAGGACGCACCGGAGATGCCCGAAACCTCCTGATCCCGCACCGGGTTTGCCCCTTGCACACGGGCCGATGATGGATATAACCCCACCAATTTGCGCGCGCGCCCCACCGGCCCGCGCGGTCATCAAGCTGCCCGAGGACCGATATGCCGAAAAGAACCGATATCTCATCCATCATGATCATCGGAGCGGGGCCCATCATCATCGGACAGGCCTGCGAATTCGACTATTCCGGCGCACAGGCCTGCAAGGCCCTGCGCGAGGAAGGCTACCGCGTCATCCTAGTGAACTCGAACCCCGCCACGATCATGACCGACCCCGGCCTCGCCGATGCCACCTATATCGAGCCGATCACCCCCGAAACTGTGGCCAAGATCATCGAGAAGGAGCGCCCCGACGCATTGCTGCCCACGATGGGCGGGCAGACCGGCCTCAACACCGCGCTCGCCGTGGCCGATATGGGCGTGCTGGAGAAATTCGGCGTGGAACTGATCGGCGCGAACCGGCAAGCCATTGAAATGGCCGAGGATCGCAAGCTCTTTCGCGAGGCGATGGACCGGCTGGGCATCGAGAATCCCAAGGCCACCATCGCCAACAACATGGATGAATGCATGGCGGCGATCGACTATGTCGGCCTGCCCGCGATCATCCGCCCGGCCTATACGTTGGGCGGCACCGGCGGCGGCGTGGCCTATAACCGCGACGACTATATCCACTACTGCAAATCCGGCCTCGACGCCTCGCCGGTCAGCCAGATCCTGATCGACGAGAGCCTGCTGGGCTGGAAGGAATTCGAGATGGAGGTGGTCCGCGACCGCGCGGATAACGCGATCATCGTCTGCTCCATCGAGAACGTCGATCCGATGGGCGTGCATACCGGCGATTCGATCACCGTGGCCCCTGCCCTCACGCTGACCGACAAGGAATACCAGATCATGCGCAACGGCAGCATTGCCGTGCTGCGCGAGATCGGGGTCGAGACCGGCGGCTCCAACGTGCAATGGGCGATCAATCCCGAAGACGGGCGCATGGTGGTGATCGAGATGAACCCGCGCGTGTCGCGCTCCTCGGCGCTGGCCTCCAAGGCCACGGGCTTTCCGATTGCCAAGATCGCGGCCAAGCTGGCCGTGGGCTACACGCTCGACGAGTTGGACAACGACATCACCAAGGTGACGCCGGCCTCTTTCGAGCCCACGATTGACTACGTGGTCACCAAGATTCCACGCTTTGCCTTCGAGAAATTCCCCGGCTCCAAGCCGCACCTGACCACCGCGATGAAATCGGTGGGCGAGGCGATGGCGATTGGCCGCACGATCCACGAATCCTTGCAAAAGGCGCTCGCCTCGATGGAAACCGGGCTGAGCGGGTTCGACGAGGTGGAGATCGAAGGCGCACCGGACAAGGCCGCGATCACCCGCGCGCTCTCGGTCGCCACACCCGACCGGATGCGCACCATCGCGCAGGCCATGCGCCATGGCCTCAGCGATGACGAGATCAACGCCGCCACGGCGTTTGACCCGTGGTTCCTCGCCCGTATCCGCGAGATCGTCGAGGCCGAGGAGCGCATCCGCCGCGACGGCCTGCCGATGACAGAGGACGGCCTGCGCGCACTCAAGATGATGGGCTTTACCGATGCCCGCCTCGCGACGCTGACCGGCCGCGACGAAGAACAGGTGCGCCGCGCCCGCGTCAATCTGGGCGTGCATGCGGTCTTCAAGCGGATCGACACCTGCGCCGCCGAATTCGAGGCGCAGACCCCCTACATGTACTCCACCTACGAGGCCCCGATGATGGGCGAGGTGGAATGCGAGGCGCGCCCGTCGGACGCCAAAAAGGTCGTCATCCTGGGCGGCGGGCCGAACCGGATCGGTCAGGGGATCGAGTTCGATTACTGCTGCTGTCACGCCTGTTTCGCGCTCAGCGATGCAGGTTACGAGACGATCATGATCAACTGCAACCCAGAGACGGTCAGCACCGATTACGACACCTCGGACCGGCTCTACTTCGAGCCGCTGACATTCGAGCATGTGATGGAAATCCTGCGTGTCGAGCAGGAGAACGGAACGCTGCACGGCGTGATCGTGCAATTCGGCGGGCAGACACCGCTGAAGTTGGCGCGCGGGTTGGAGGCCGAGGGCATCCCGATCCTCGGCACCACGCCTGACGCCATCGACCTGGCCGAAGACCGCGAGCGGTTTCAGGAACTGGTGGTCAAGCTGGGCCTCAAGCAGCCGAAGAACGGCATCGCCTCGACGGACGCGCAGGCGCTCGCCATTGCCGAGAGCATCGGCTTTCCGCTGGTCATCCGCCCGTCCTACGTGCTGGGCGGCCGCGCGATGGAGATCGTCCGCGACATGGCCCATCTGGAACGCTACATCGCCGAGGCGGTGGTCGTTTCCGGCAAGAGCCCCGTGCTGCTCGACAGCTACCTGTCGGGCGCCATCGAATGCGACGTCGATGCGCTCTGCGATGGCGAGAATGTGCATGTGGCGGGCATCATGCAGCATATCGAGGAGGCCGGCGTGCACTCGGGCGACAGCGCCTGCTCGCTGCCGCCCTATTCGCTCTCGCAGGCCACCATCGCCGAGATCAAGACACAGACGGAGGCGCTTGCCCGCGCGCTCAATGTCGTCGGGCTGATGAACGTGCAATTCGCGGTCAAGGGCGACGATATCTACCTGATCGAGGTGAACCCCCGCGCCAGCCGCACCGTGCCCTTCGTGGCCAAGGCCACGGATAGCGCCATCGCCTCCATCGCCGCGCGGCTGATGGCGGGCGAGACGATGGCCTCCTTCCCCTATCGCGGCCCCTACCCGCGCGATACCAAGCCCGGCAGCCTGCCGATGGCCGACCAGATGACGCTGGCCGATCCGGACATGCCGTGGTTCTCGGTCAAGGAGGCGGTGCTGCCCTTCGCCCGCTTCCCAGGTGTCGATACGATCCTCGGCCCCGAGATGCGCTCTACCGGCGAGGTGATGGGCTGGGACGTGTCCTTCCCGCGTGCCTTTCTCAAGGCGCAGATGGGCGCCGGTGTGGACCTGCCCGAGGAGGGACGCGTGTTCGTCTCGATCAAGGACAGCGACAAGACCCCGCAGCTTGTGGAAACCGCGCAGGTGCTCACCGATCTCGGCTTTACCCTCGTGGCGACACGCGGCACGGCGGCGTTCCTGACCGAGGCGGGGCTGGCCTGCGAGGTGGTCAACAAGGTCTATGAGGGCCGGCCCAATATCGTCGACCTGCTCAAGGATGGCGAGATCGCGCTGGTTATGAACACCACCGAGGGCGTGCAGGCGGTCGAGGACAGCCGCGAAATCCGCTCGGTCGCGCTCTATGACAAGATCCCGTACTTCACCACCGTGGCCGGGTCGCACGCGGCCGCATTGGCGATCAAGGCGCGGCAGGAGGGGGAGTTGTCGGTGATGCCGTTGCAGGGCAATAGCGTCTGACGAGGTTCAGGCTGCGGCTGGCCTGAAGCGGTCTTTGACGATTTTAGAGATAAGCCGCGCAGTGCCCGACCGCCGGGTGGGCGCAGCAACCTCGGTGGACCGCACTTTATGCCAGCCAAACACTCCCGCGTTTTCAATAGCTTGAAACGTTGCAAAAGCGCCCGCCCGGTGGGGCGGTCGGGCGCTGCGCGGCGGTGCCTGCGGCACCTCGATTCCGCGCATTGGTGCTAGACGTCAACGACAGCTCAAGGCCAATTGCGACGTCGTTTTCAGACCACACCCCTTCGCATTCGCTTGATATGTCGAAAACGACCATGTGGGTTGTCGAAAATGCATGGATTTTCAACGATTTTATCATTGCGCGGCCGCATTTATCGCTTATGTGCGGATTGTGAGCGGCGCGCCCGTTCACGAACGCAACCCCGAGGCAGGAGGCAAGCCCATGACACGCGACGAACTGAACCGCGAACTGCGTATGCACTCTGCCTCCTGGCAGGCCGTGCTGATCGTCTATGGCGCGATCATCGGCACATTCGTGCTGTCGGCCATGGCGGTTCTCTAAGCACCCCATACAACGCAGATTCGGACATGACAAACGGCGGAGGTTGCCCCCCGCCGTTTTGGTCGTCTGGCCAGACGTCAGGTGACCTTGGCGTCTTTCGGATCAATCCTGGCCGTCGCCGCATCGCCCACATTGTCGACGCCGCGCTCTTCCAGAAGCGTGGTCAGCCAATCCGGGTCCATCTCGGGCACCGAGCTGAGCAGCAGGTCGGTATAGGGATGGTGCGGCGGCGTGAACATCTCGTCCTTCGGCCCCTGATCGACCACCTTGCCATGCTGCATCACCACAACCTCATCGGCGATGGAACGCACCGTCGCAAGGTCGTGCGTGATGAACATGTAAGCCAGGTTCAGCTCGTTCTGGAGCCGGTCGAGAAGCCGCAAAATCCCCTCGGCCACCAGCTGATCCAGCGCCGATGTCACCTCGTCGCACACGATGAACGTGGGCTCTGCGGCAAGCGCGCGGGCGATGCCGATGCGCTGCTTCTGCCCGCCCGACAGCTCCGGCGGATAGCGGTAGTAATACTGCGCCGGTTCAAGCTCGATCAGGTCGAGCAGCTCATCCACCCGGTTCTTGAGCGCGACCCCCTTGAGACCGCCATAGAATGCCGCCGGGCGCGCGATGATCTCCGATATGCGCACCTTGGGATTGAGCGCCGTGTCGGCCATCTGGTAGATCATCTGGCACTGGCGCAACTGATCCTTGCTGCGATTTCGAAAGCTGGGCGGGAACGGCTCGCCCTTGAACAGCACCTCGCCATTTGAGGGCGGCAACAGGCCGGTGATCACCCGCGCGGTGGTCGATTTTCCCGAACCGGATTCGCCCACCACAGCCACGGTCATGCCCTCGTAGATGTCGAAACTCACATCATCGAGCACCTTTTCGCCGCCCGTGTAGGAGGCATCCACATTCTTGACCGAAATCAGCGGCGGGGTGCCATCGGTGGGCCTGTGGCGCTGTGGGCTCTCGAAGCTGCGCACCGCCCAGAGGGATTTGGTATAATCCTCCTTCGGGTTGTCGAGCATCTCCTTGGTCGCCGCCTCCTCGACCTCCTCGCCCTTCAACAGCACCTTGATCGTGTCGGCCATCTGCGCCACCACCGCAAGGTCATGGGTGATGTAGATCGCAGCGGTGTTGAACTCGTCCACGATGTCGCGGATCGCGGCCAGAACCTCGATCTGCGTGGTCACGTCAAGCGCCGTCGTCGGCTCGTCGAAGATGATCAGATCGGGACGGCACGACATCGCCATCGCGGTCATCGCGCGCTGCAACTGCCCGCCCGACACCTGATGCGGATAGCGAAAGCCGATTTCCTGCGGATTGGGCAGCCGGAGCTTTTCATAAAGCTCCATCGCGTCCTCCTGCGCCTCCATCCGCTTCTTGAGACGGTATTGCAGCGGCGCCTCGGTGTGCTGGTCAATGATCTTGTGCGCCGGGTTGAACGACGCCGCCGCCGATTGCGCCACATAGGCGATACGAGAGCCGCGCAGCATGCGCCGGTCCGCCTCGGTGGCGGTGGTCAGCTCCATCCCGTCGAACTCACTCGAGCTGTCGACAATCCGGGTGCCGTCGCGGGCATAGCCCATGCAGGCCGCCCCGATGGTGGATTTGCCAGCCCCCGATTCGCCGATCAGTCCCATCACCTCGCCCCGGTGCAGGGTCAGGTCGACACCCTTGATGATGTCGACCCATGTTTCATCCGAATAGCCCTGGATTTTCAGGTCACGGATCTTCAGCAATACGTCGTTTTTCTTGATCATGACGATTACACCTTCAGTCCAGAGGAGCGGTAGAGCATCCAGTCCACCACGAAGTTGACCGCGACGGTCAGAAGCGCGATGGCCGCCGCAGGGATAAGCGGGGTGATCTCACCGAACGAGACCAGCGTCGCGTTCTCGCGCACCATCGAGCCCCAATCCGCCGTCGGCGGCTGAATGCCCAGACCGAGGAACGACAGGCCCGCGATCAGCAGGAATACGAAGCAGAATTCCAGCCCGAATTCCGCCACCAGCGGGGCGGTGGAGTTGGGCAGGATTTCCCGGCGGATCAGATACCATGTCTTCTCGCCGCGCAGCTTGGCCGCCTCGATATAGTCCATCACCACCACGTTGCCCGCGACCGCCCGTGTCAGGCGGAAGACGCGCGGGCTGTAGATCACCGCGACCACCAGCACGAGAATGATCTCGGACGGGTTGAAGATGATCAGCATGAACCCGGCAAAGGCCACCGAAACCCCGACCAGTGCCGCCAGCCCGATGGCCCAGCCGAGGATGTTGTTCTCGAACACCGCCGTCACGACCAGTAGTCCGGTCACCATCATGAACCCGGTCAGCAACCAGAAACTCGTCGTGTCATTGGCCAACTCGCCGCCAAAGATCGACAGCATCAAGAGCGCGAAGATCAGCGACGGGATCGACATGATCACGTCCGAGGTGCGGGCGATGAGCTGATCGAACCAGCCGCCATTGACCGCCGCCAGCAAACCCGCAAGCGCGCCCAGAAGGAAGGCCAGCACCGTCCCGGCAAGCGCCAGTGCCACGGTATTGCGCGCTCCATAGATGATCCGGCTGAACATGTCGCGGCCCAGCTGATCGGCCCCGAGAAGCATATTCTCATCCGCCGGTGCAAAGGCCGAAGAAATGATTTCCGCCTCGCCAAAGGGCGCGATCACCGGCGCGAAAATGCCTGCAATCGCATAGGTGAAGATCACGAACATCCCAAAGGCCGCCGTCAGCGGCGCCGTGCGCAACTCCTTGGCCATGTTGACCGAGGTGATGGCGATCAGGAACTCGCGGAAGGCGTAGGAGACCATCGCCGCCAAGGCCAGAAGCCCCGCCGCAATGGCGACGCCACGCAACGCCCCCGGCCCGCCGACAATGCCCAGAACGAAGGACACAAGCGTCAGCGAGAACAGCAGCAGGAACGCCGACCGCTTGTTGAAGTAAGCCGCAAGGCAGGACGCGCCGAGTAGCAGAGTATAGTAGATAATGACGAAAACACTCATGTCTCTGCCCCCTTATTTCGGATGCCGCAGGCGCGGGTTGGTCAGGATCGCGCCCACATCCGCCGCAAGATTGAGCAGGATGAAGGTCGCCGCGAAGATCAGGCAGCAGGCCTGAACCACCGGGAAGTCGCGTTTGCTGACCGCGTCCACGAGGGCCTGTCCGATGCCGGGGTAGACGAACACCACCTCCACCAGCACCACGCCGGTGATGAGATAGGCAAGGTTCAGCGCCACCACGTTGATGATCGGGGCCCAGGCATTGGGCAGGGCGTGCTTGACGATCACCTTCCAGGGCGGTGTGCCCTTGAGCCGCGCCATCTCGATATAGGGCGAGGCCAGAAGGTTGATGATCGCCGCACGTGTCATGCGCATCATATGCGCCGTCACCACCAGCACCAGCGTCAGCGCCGGCAGGAAGGTGCGATAGAGCAGATCGCCGAAATCCATGTCCGAACTCAGGCTGGCAATCGCCGGGAACATGCTCGTTTTGACCGCAAGATAGAGGATCAGGATATAGCCCAGAAAGAATTCCGGGCTCGAGATCGAGGTGAGCGTGGCAACGTTGGCCACCCGGTCGAAGATCGAGTTGCGCAGCAGCGCCACAATGATCCCCAGAATGATCGAGATCGGCACCGCGATGGCTGCCGCGTAGGTCGCGAGGAACAGCGTATTGGCAAAGCGCTCGCTGATCGTCTCGGACACGCTTGTGCCGGTCACGATGGAATTGCCGAAATCGAGCATCACCGCGCCCGAGAGCCAATCCAGGTAGCGCACGATGGCCGGTTGATCGAGGCCCATCTCGCGGCGCAGCGCGGCCAGGTTTTCGGGCGTCGCGCCCTGCCCCAGCACCGCCTCGGCGATGTCACCGGGCAAAAGCTCGACCATGAAAAATATGATGACGGATATGACCAATAGGATGATCAGTCCGAGACCGAGCCGTTTCGCAACGAGCCCTAGGATGTCCCCCATCTTTCCCTCCTGCTGTTTCTGCCTGCCGCCTTGTTCCGGCGGGCCGTTTTCGGCTCAGGCGCACAGTGTTCTGTGTCTGCGGTCGCGCTTTGTTTTTTGGTGTTTGCGGGTGCGACCGGATTGGCGAAACCGGAGGCAGGACAGACCCGCCACCGGCAGTGAAAGACCCGGCCCCCGTTTCGGGGACCGGGCCGGATCAGGGCGTCAGGACGAGAACCACCAGCGGCTCGCGGCGCGCGCACCGTCACAGCTCCAGCTTGCCGCGACATCCTCGCCCCGCTCCACACCCTTGCCACGGGCATAGACCCAGTTGTTGAAGAACGGGATGATCGTACCGCCATCGTTGCGCATCAGCATGCACATCTCGCGATACATCTCGGCGCGCAGATCCTGATCGAGTTCGCCCTTGGCCTGAAGCAGCAGCTCGTTGAAGCGCTCATTCTGCCAACGGCTCTCGTTCCAGGCGGCGTCGTCCTTGTAGGCCAGCGTGAACATCACGTCCGGCGTCGGGCGCGCGCCCCAGGACACGGCCGAGAACGGCTTTTTCAGCCACACGTCCGAATAGTAGCCATCGTTCGGCTCGCGCACGACCTTGATGTTGATGCCCGCCGCCTTGGCCTGTTCGGCATAAAGCACGCACATGTCCACGGCACCGGTATAGACGCTGTCCGCGACCGAAAGATTGACCGTAAGGCCCTCCTGCCCGGCCTTCTTGAGCAGCGATTTCGCCTCGTCCGGATCATATTCACGCTGCGGGATATCGTCGGGCCAATAGGGCTGCACCGGCGAGAGATGGAAGTCGTTGCCCTTGGTCGCCGCCCCGAACGAGATCTTCTCGATGATCTCGTCGCGGTTCATCGCGAGTTTCAGCGCGTTGCGCACGTTGACGTCATCAAACGGCGCCGTGTCGCAATGCATCGGCATCGTGATCGCGCCACCCGACGGGATGTTGTCGACCTTGATGTCGGGGTTACGCTCCAGCAGCGCCAGCGTCTTGAGCTCGATCAGCGAGACGCAGTTCACATCGCCCGTCACAAGTGCTGTCTGACGCGCGTTCGGGTCGTTGAGAATGAGCATCTCGACCGCGTCGAAATAGGCCCCGTCCAGATGCCAGCCGTCATGCCGACTCAGCGCCCATTGAATGCCGAACTCGCCCGACTCGATCTTGTAGGGGCCAGAGCCGTCGCCGGATTTCCAGTCGATCGAGCCATCGCCGTTCGACGGGCAGATGGCAAAGTGATAGTCAGTCATCAGCCATGGCAGATCGGCATTGCCGCGCGCCAGCGTGATGACAACGGCATTCTCGCCATCGGCCTTGATATCGGTCACATCCGTCAACAGCGCCTTGGCCGCCGAGGTGGACGCATCACCGCGATGGTGGTTGAGGCTGTCGATCACGTCCTGCGCCGTCACCGGCTTGCCGCTGTGGAAGGACGCGTCGGGATTGAGCTCGAACGTCCATTCCTTGGCATCCGGCGTCGCTTCCCAGCTTGTTGCCAGATCCGGGCCAAGCGAGTTGTCGGGCTCGATCAGCGTCAGATAGCTGCGATGCGTATGCGCCAAAAAGATCATCTGCCGGGTCACATAGGTGCCCGGGTCATGCGTGTCAGAGCTGTTGCCGTCATGCACGCCCCAGCGGAACGTGCCACCGCGGCTTGGCTGTGCGGCGGCCGATGTCCCCCAGAGGCCGGTCGCGGCCGAGGCAGTCATGCCCGCAGCAGCGGCGAAATGCATGAACGACCGGCGCGAGATATCGCCGGTGCGCGCGGCATTTGCCAGCCTGTCCATAAGGACCTTGTCGGTTTTCTTTGTCATGAGACTTCCCTGTTTTGTTGTTGATCTGTCATTGGAGAGGCCCCTGTCATGGCCCTCTCCGAAAGCTTCCTTTGCTGACCCGCGGTCAGGATGCTCAAATACGACATGTTGAAAACAAAACACGAAATCCCTCGGCTTTCCAGACTCTAATCCGAAAAACGCGCAAGTTTTAAAGGTCAGTAATCCTGAAGCTTTTTCCGAAGCTACCCGGTTTTACCCCCCACGCCGCTCGCGCAGACGTGAAAAATAGTCGAGTCGTTTTTTGAGTTCGCGCTCGAATCCGCGCTCCACCGGCTGATAGAGAACCGGACGTTTCATCGTCTCGGGAAAGTAGTTCTGCCCCGAAAACGCGTCCTCGGCATCGTGGTCATAGGCATAGCCCGCGCCATAGCCCTCGTCGCGCATGAACTTGGTCGGCGCGTTCAGGATATGCTTGGGCGGCGGCTCGCTCCCGGTCTTCTTCGCTTCGCGCATCGCGGCCTTGTAGGCGGCATAGCCCGCGTTCGATTTCGGCGCGAGCGCGAGATACGTCACCGCCTGCGCCAGTGCCAACTCGCCCTCGGGACTGCCCAGACGTTCATAGAGTTCCCAGGCATGCAGGCAGACCGTTTGCGCCTGCGGGTCGGCAAGGCCGATATCCTCCACCGCCATCCGGGTGATGCGCCGCGCCAGATAGCGCGGGTCCTCGCCCCCGGTCAGCATCCGCGCCAGCCAGTAGAGCGCGGCATCAGGATCAGAGCCGCGCACCGATTTGTGCAGCGCCGAGATGAGGTTGTAATGCTCATCGCCCGACTTGTCGTATTTCGCCGCCCGCTTCATCAGCCGCGCGGCCAGCGCCTCGCGCCCCAGCTTCCCGTCAGTCTTCCACGCCGCCACCTGCTCGATCAGATTGAGCAGCGCGCGCCCGTCGCCATCGGCCATTTCCAGAAGGCTCTCGCGCGCCGGACCGTCAAGCGGCAGGGCCCGGCCCAGATCCTTCTCGGCCCGCTGCGCCAGACGTTCGAGATCCGCCAGATCGAGCCGCGTCAATACCAGCACCTGCGACCGGCTGAGCAGCGCCGCGTTCAACTCAAACGACGGGTTTTCCGTCGTGGCCCCCACCAGAAGGATCGTGCCATCCTCCATATGCGGCAGGAACCCGTCCTGTTGCGCCTTGTTGAACCGGTGGATCTCATCGACGAAGAGAAGCGTGCCCTGCCCGTTCGCGCGTCGGTGCTTGGCCTCCTCGAAGACCTTGCGCAATTCCGGGACGCCGGTAAAGATCGCGCTGATCTGCACGAAATGCAGATCGGTCTCATCCGCCAGCAGCCGCGCGATGGTGGTCTTGCCCACACCGGGCGGGCCCCAGAAAATCAACGAGGTCAGACTGCCCGACGCGAGCATCACGCCAAGCGGCGCATCGGGCCCCAGCACCTGATCCTGCCCGATCACCTCCGACAGGGCACGCGGGCGCAGCCGGTCCGCCAGCGGGCGCGGCGCCCCCTTGGGTGCAGGCGTGTCGCCGGTATCGAAAAGATCGCTCACAACCGCAACCGCAGCGCCATGCGCCGCCCGTTGCGCATCACCTCGATGCTCAGCGTGCGCGAGGCCCGCTCCAGCGCCTCGACTGCCGTGGCGCTGTCACTGACGGCGATGCCGTTGATCTCGCGCAGGATGTCACCGGGGCGCAGCCCCGCCCGCGCGCCGTATGGTCCGGGGTCGTCGACGATCACCCCCTCGGCCATCAGCGGCAGGCCGTAAGCGTCGATCACCGCCGGATTGATCGTCGAAAGCACCATCTCTGGCAGCGCGGCGCGGTCGCCCGTCCGGGTCGGGTTGCGCGGCGGCACTTCGGGGGCGGCGATCATCGGCACGTCGATCTCGTCCGCCTCACCATCGCGCTGCCGCGTGATCCGCGCGGTATCACCGATCCCGGCAAGCGACATGCGAAACACCATCTCCGCAGGGCTGTTCACCGGCTGCCCGTCGACCGCCGCGATCACGTCGCCCGGCTCTATCTGACCGGCAAAGCTGCTCTCGGGATGCACCTGAGAGATCACGATTCCCTCGGGCCGGGTCAGGCCCAGCCCCTCGGCCATGTCGGGCGTCACCGGCTGCCCGCCCAGCCCGGCCCAGGGGCGGACAAAGGCGCTCTGCCCGGCGCGCGCCTGCGCAACGAACTGCGCCACCAAGGCCGAGGGGATGGCAAAGCCAATCCCGTTCGATCCGCCCGAGCGCGACAGGATGGCCGTGTTGATCCCGATCAGATCACCGTTAACATCGACCAGCGCACCGCCTGAATTGCCCGGGTTGATCGGCGCATCGGTCTGGATGAAATAGCCCCGCGCATTGCCCGACGCCGTGCCCGACCGCGCCAGCCCCGACACGATGCCACTGCTCACCGTCTGGCCCACGCCGAACGGATTGCCAATGGCCAGCACCAACTCGCCGACCTGCACGCTGTCGCTGTCGCGCAGCCGCAGCGCGGGCAGGTCGGGGGCGTCCTCGACCTGCAACACCGCAAGATCGGCCTCTTCATCGCCCAGCAGGACGCGCGCGGCATACTCGCGCCCGTCATTGAGAACCACGCGGATATCCGTCGCCTCGCCGACCACATGGTAATTCGACACCACGATGCCATCCGCGCCAAGCACCACGCCCGAGCCTAGCGAGTTCTGCACGCGCGGCCGCGATGCGCCGAAATCGTTGAAGAACCGCCCGAAGAACGGATCGTTGCGGAACGGGCTGCGCCGGCCTTCGACGATACGGCTCGCGTAGATGTTGACCACCGCCGGGGCGGCCTGCTTCACCACCGGCACAAACCCGGTCTGGATCTCGGCCTGTGACATCGGCACGCGCATCTCGGCGGTTAGCGGTCCCGCGAGCAGGATCAGGACGAAGGACAGGATGCGGATCAAGAGCGGCCTCCTTATGTGTCGGCGGATCGCCCGAGATATGCGCGGCACGCGGAAGCAATGCAAGCCCGCTGCGCTTCTTCTTGGTCCAAATACCCAGGTCCCACAGACGCAAAACCCCCGCCGGTGAGGGCGGGGGTCAGGGCCGGGCCAATAATTGGCGTGGCTTATTCTTCTGCGGCCTCTTCGGCGGCAACCCGGGCGCGGTCTGCGGCACCCTTGGCATCGACGTCACGGTCAACGAATTCGATGATCGCCATCGGCGCCATGTCACCATAGCGGAACCCGGCCTTGAGCACGCGGACATACCCGCCCTGACGGTCCTTGTAGCGGGGCCCGAGCACGTCGAAGAGCTTGGCAACGTGGATGTCCTGCTTGAGCTGGGCGGCGGCCTGACGGCGTGCGTGCAGGTCACCGCGCTTGCCGAGCGTGACCATCTTCTCGATGATCCGGCGCAGTTCCTTGGCCTTGGGCAGGGTGGTCTTGATCTGCTCATGTTCGATGAGCGAGCCGGCCATGTTCGCCCACAGCGCCTTGCGGTGCTCGTGGGTGCGGTTCAGGCGGCGGTATCCTCTTGCGTGACGCATTTTTCTATCTCCTAAGCGTTTTTGCTTTGTCTGGCGGTCTGATGCGTGTCAGCCGCTCTCCTTGGGGCGGGATTGCCCGGGTCGTCGGGGAGCACCGATTTCTTGAAAAGAAATCGGAACGGAAACTTTCAAAGTTTCCGTTCCCTTATCTCAAAAGGCGTCCTCGAATTTCTTGGCGAGGTCCTCGATATCGTCCGGCGGCCAGTCCTCGACATCCATGCCGAGGTGCAGGCCCATGCCCGAGAGCACTTCCTTGATCTCGTTGAGCGACTTGCGGCCGAAGTTCGGGGTGCGCAGCATCTCGGCTTCGGTCTTCTGGATGAGATCGCCGATATAGACGATATTGTCGTTCTTGAGGCAGTTGGCCGAGCGCACGCTGAGTTCCAGCTCGTCGACTTTCTTGAGCAGGAGCGGGTTGAATTCCAGCCCGTCATCCTCGGCCTCACGGCCCGCCGATTCCGGCTCGTCGAAGTTGACGAAGATCGACAGTTGATCCTGCAGGATGCGCGCAGCGAAGGCCACGGCGTCATCCGGCGTGATCGAGCCGTCGGTCTCGATCTTCATGGTCAGCTTGTCATAGTCCAGCACCTGGCCCTCACGGGTCGGCTGCACATCATAGCTGACGCGGGTGATCGGAGAATAGATCGCGTCGATCGGAATGAGGCCGATGGGCGCGTCCTCGGGCTTGTTCTTGTCCGCCGAGACATAGCCCTTGCCGGTGTTGACCGTCAGTTCCATGTACAGGTCCGCACCTTCGTCGAGATGGCAGATCACGTGATCCTTGTTCAGCACCTCGATGCCCGCGCTGTCGGAAATGTCGGCAGCGGTCACGGCACCCGGGCCCTTCGCGTTGATCGACAGGCGCTTGGGCCCTTCGACTTCCATGCGGACGGCAACGCCCTTGAGGTTGAGAACGATATCGGTCACATCCTCGCGCACGCCCGGCACCGAGGAAAACTCGTGCAGCACGTTGTCGATCTGCACGGCGGTGATGGCCGCCCCTTGCAGCGACGACAACAGCACGCGGCGCAGCGCGTTGCCGAGGGTCAGACCAAAGCCGCGCTCCAGCGGTTCGGCGACCAGAACCGCCTGACGCAGCGGGTCATTGCCCGGTTTCACGTCAAGCTGTGTCGGCTTGATCAGTTCAGCCCAATTCTTGTGGATCATGCGTCCCTCCATTCCTGTTCTGTCCTCATGTCCAAAGGTCCAGAACGCCCGAGGATGTAAAATGACGAAAAGGGGACCGCACCTGTGCGCGGCCCCGCTTTGATAGATGTCGGATCAGACCCGGCGACGTTTCGGCGGGCGGCAGCCGTTATGGGCGATCGGCGTCACGTCACGGATCGACGTGATGTTAAAGCCGACAGCCGCCAGCGCGCGCAGCGCCGATTCACGGCCCGACCCGGGCCCCTGAACCTCGACCTCAAGCGAGCGCATGCCATGTTCCTGCGCCTTTTTGCCCGCATCTTCTGCGGCCATCTGCGCGGCATAGGGCGTCGATTTGCGCGAGCCCTTGAAGCCCATGGTCCCGGCAGAGGACCACGCAATCGCGTTGCCCTGCACGTCGGAGATCAGGATCTTGGTGTTGTTGAAGGAAGAGTTCACATGAGCAACGCCGGTGGCGATGTTCTTGGAGACCTTCTTCTTGGTGCGTTTGGTATCGCGTGCCATCTGGTCAGCCCTCCCTTATTTCTTCTTGCCGGCAATGGCCTTTGCGGGGCCTTTGCGGGTGCGTGCGTTGGTATGGGTGCGCTGACCACGAACCGGCAGGTTGCGGCGGTGACGCAGGCCACGGTAGCAGCCGAGATCCATCAGGCGCTTGACGTTCATCTGCGTCTCACGACGCAGGTCGCCTTCGACGGTGTAATTCGCGTCGATGTACTCGCGCAGGGCCAGAGCTTCGGTATCCGAAAGCTCGTTGACGCGGCGCGAGGCGTCGATGTTCACGGCTTCGCAGATGGCCTTGGCCGAAGAGTGGCCGATTCCGGTGATGTAGGTAAGGGCGATCGGGACCCGTTTGGAGGTCGGGATATTAACGCCGGCGATACGTGCCAAGTGTCTTTTCCTTTTTCGTTGCGGTTCCGTAGCTCCAGAACCTTTTTTCACAACGTAAGCCCGAGGCGGTTTTCGCTCCGGGCCGCAGCTGAATTCGGATTGTCGATTCGAGGCCGGGGGCGACCCGACGAGAATCAATCTCGTGTGCGAGATAGGGCTGGTTATGAGTGTTTCACCAACGTGTCAACCCTCGATCAATTGCCGGTACCGCCAGACAATGTTTTTGACGATGAATGACCCCTTTGCCCCAGAGCCGGTGTTGCGAAGAGCATCAATAACAACACCAACGGGGTCACCTGAAGCGACAGGCTGGCGGCAAGAACACTGCCTATCCAAGGCAGCAGCCAAAGCAGGGCGAACATGATATTCAGATTGGGAATGGAGAATGCGCCAAGCAATTCGTTTTTGCGATCATACCAGAGTGCCAGTGCGAAATGAAACATGACCATGTCGTAGTTGAAGCTGTAAGGCAGAATGATAAGAGTTCCGAGAACCAACCAGAGAATATGATGGCGGATATCTGAACGTCCGGAGGGCCAGCGGAGCCAGAGAACGACCGCTGCAACAAGCGCCAGGATCAAGTGGAGTATGTAGGCCTGCCCAATGGCCAGCCCCAGCAACCGCCCCTGCATGAAACCGCTTGGGATCATCCACATCAAAGCGCCTTGCCAAGTCTCGACGACAGTCGTCTGCTGCTTTGAGGTCACGGTAAGGAATTGCCACCATGCCCCCGTACCGTACAGAAAGATCGAAACCGTCACTGCAGTTACCAGAAAAAGCGCCCCGAAGGCCATGGTCTTGTATCGCTCCGAGGCGAGGAGAAACGGGATGACGCAAATGCCAAGGTGGGGCTTTATCGCCAGAATTGCCCAAGTCAGACCGGCGCTTACGCTACGGCTTCTATGGGTCAGAACCATCGCAATGACCAATAACGAGGAAAACACAAACCCATTCTGGCCGGCAAGAATATTCACCATCCCCGCAGGAGAAAGACAGATGAAAATCCCCCATATCCAACCCAGCCCCAGGAGCCTGACTGCGACAAAGACGAGAGCCACGCCCATCACAGTCCAGAGTGTGTAGGCCCAGAAATAAGGAAACAGCGCGAGAAATTGAGAGAGCGGCCAGAGCAGGGGAGGGTATGACCAGTTGTGAATACCGTAATCCGCACCATGAAGCTGCTTTATGATCGACCAATAGGTATCGGGCTGAAACAGAACCTCGGATCGCCCTTCGGAAATGAGCACTCCACCCAAATGTGTGTTGAGAAAGTCCCGGCCGATCACATGGCCGGTAAAGTCATACCCACCGGTCGTCGAGGCGAGATAGACAAGGATCAGCGTCAGCGACACCGCACTAATCAAAACCGGGAATGCGTAGCGCGTGACAAGAAACATTGGAAATCCGCGAACTGAACATCTGACAAGCGCTAAGTCCTGACACGAGGCCGAACCGATTTTGGAACAGCCTATTCCGGCAAGACACGGATGACCACAAGTTTTCGAACGCGCCCGAGATCGGTTGGCGGTCACGCTTTGTCGTCAAGCCTCAGCCGTCAAGTGCCGCTGCAATCGCCGCCTTGACCTCGTCGATCTCGCCCAGGCCGTCGACCGAGGCAAGCTGACCGTTGGCATAGTAATAGCCCAGCAGCGGCGAGGTTTTCTTGTAATATTCCATCAGCCGGTTGCGCAGGCTGTCCTCATTGTCGTCGGCGCGGCGCTTGACATCGGTGCTGCCGCATTTGGCGCATTTGCCGTCCGCGGGCCAGGGCTTGGTGATGTCGTTATAAACTTCGCCGCAGCCGCCGCAGGTCGAGCGCGCGGTGATGCGTTCCACGAGGGCCTCGTCGTCGACGCGCAGCTCGATCACCGCATCCAGCGTCTCACCCTGCTCTTCCAGAAGGTCGGCCAGCGCATCAGCCTGTGCCAGCGTGCGCGGGAACCCGTCAAAGATGAACCCACCCTGCTTGTCGCCCTGGAGTTTTTCGCGGATCAGACCGATCACGATATCGTCGGTGACCAGATCACCACGTGCCATCACATCGGCCACAATCTTGCCCATCTCCGAACCGCTGTCCTTGGCCTCGCGGAGCATGTCGCCGGTGCTGAGCTGGATCATGTCGCGGCTCTCGACCAGGTAATGCGCCTGCGTGCCCTTGCCCGCCCCCGGCGGCCCCAGAAGTATGATGTTCATCGACGTGCCCCTCCCTTGCGACGGCCTTTCTTGCGACCTTTGCCGCTGAGCTGCGATTTCTCGATCAGCCCTTCGTATTGATGCGCAAGCAGGTGGCTCTGAACCTGCTGGATCGTGTCCATCGTGACCGAGACCACAATCAGCACCGACGTGCCGCCAAAGTAGAACGGAATGGCAAACTGGTTGCGCAGCACCTCGGGCAGAAGACAGACTGCCGTCAGATAGATCGACCCGAGCACCAGGATGCGGTTGACCACGTATTCGATATATTCCTCGGTCCGTTTGCCGGGGCGCACGCCGGGAATGAACCCGTTCTGGTTCTTCAGGTTCTCAGCCACGTCATCGGGCTTGAAGGCCACGTTGAACGTGTAGAAATAGGTGAAGAAGATGATCATGCCCGCGAAGAACAGCAGGTAGAGCGGCTGACCGGGTCCGAAATAGGCCATGATCGTGGACATGACCGGATTGGTCTGATTGCCCGAAAACGTCCCGATGGTCGCGGGCAGCAACAAGAGCGACGAGGCAAAGATCGCCGGGATCACGCCCGCCGGGTTGACCTTGACCGGCAGGTGCGACGAGCCGCCGTCATAGACCTTCATCCCCACCTGACGTTTGGGATACTGGATATGGATCTTGCGCAGAGAGCGCTCCATGAACACCACAAAGGCGATCACCGCGACCACCATGAGCATCACGCCCACGATCACCGCAGGGCTGATCGCACCCGAGCGGCCCGAGGCAAAGAACTGCGCCAGTGCCGCCGGGATCTCGGCGATGATGCCCACGAAGATGATCAGCGAGATGCCGTTGCCGACGCCGCGCGCGGTGATCTGCTCGCCCAGCCACATCAGGAACATCGTGCCGCCGACCAGCGTGATCATGCAGCTTGCGATGAAGAAAAGACCGGGATTGGTGACCATGTCACCCGATTGCAGGCTGACCGCGAGGCCATAGCTTTGCAGCGTGGCGAGACCGACCGTGCCATAGCGCGTATACTGGTTGATCTTCTTGCGGCCCTGCTCGCCCTCTTTCTTGAGCTGCTGTAGCTGCGGTACCATCGCCGTCAACAGCTGCACGATGATCGAGGCCGAGATATAGGGCATGATACCGAGGGCAAAGATGCCCATCCGGCCAAGCGCGCCACCGGTGAACATGCTGAGCATGCCGCCGATCGTCGCCTGAGCGCCGTCCATGAAATCCCGGAGTGCCGCGCCGTCGATCCCCGGCACCGGGATGAAGGTGCCAAGCCGATAGACGATCAAAAGCCCCAGCGTGAAGAGGATGCGCTTGCGCAACTCGGTGGCCTTGCCAAGCGCGGACCAGCTTGTGTTGGCCGCCATTTGCTCTGCTGCAGATACCATTCGCGGGTCTCTTTCATATGACAACGCCGCCTAGGGCTGTTTTCCAGCTCAGGCGGCGTCAAAAGGAAAACTCGAGGACTATGTAAGCGGGCGCAGGCCCGCTCACAACCTCTTATTCAGCGGCCTGCGCTGTTGTGACCGAAAGCGTGCCCCCGGCTTTCTCGACGGCGTCGATGGCCGACTTGGAGGCGCCAGTCACGGCGATGTCGAGTTTCGTGGTCACGTCGCCCTTCGCCAGAACGCGCACACCATCGAGCTTGCGCCGCACGAGGCCCGAGGCCACGAGCACATCCTCGGTGATCTGGGCGGAGCCGTCGATCTTGCCCGCTTCGATGAATTTCTGGATCAGGCCGAGGTTCACCACCGCGAAGGATTTGCGGTTCGGCTTGTTGAAGCCGCGCTTGGGCAGGCGCTGATAGAGCGGCATCTGGCCGCCCTCATAGCCCTTGATGGCCACACCCGAGCGGGATTTCTGACCCTTGATACCACGGCCACCCATCTTGCCCATGCCCGAGCCGGGGCCGCGGCCGATGCGTTTCTTGGTCTTGGTTGCGCCGGGATTGTCGCGCAGTTCATGCAGTTTCATTGTCGCTATCTCCTTGCCGGATGCGGCCCCCAGCGACGGGAGCGGCCGAACGCGGCTTGCGTGAAAGGTTGAGTCGGGCCCTCAGGCCACCGTGGGCGTATAGACCCGGCCCGCCCCGGGATCAAGGGCCGAGTTTTCAGCCAGCCGGAGGGCGACATCACGCCGAGGCCGCAGGCCGATCCAAACGGTGAAAGGCATCGCCCCTCTGGACATGCGCCCGGCCCGCGTTACGCTGGTGGCACCCAAGCCGGAGATCCCATGCGCGCGCTTTGCCTTGCCCTCGCCTTCGCCACCCTGCCCGGCCCCGCGCCACAGGCCGCCACGGGCTGCGCGCGCGATGCGATGCTGGTCTTCGACGGCTCGGGCTCGATGGACGAGGTGGGCCATGACGCAACCGCGCCCACCCGAATCGTCGATGCCCGCCGCGCGGTGCGCGAGGCGATGCCCGACATCGCCCCCTATCGCCGGGTCGGCCTGCTGACCTATGGCCCCGGCGGGGCGCATGCCTGCTCGGGGATCGACCTGCGCTTTGCCCCCCGTGCCGATGCCGGCCCCGCCGTCATCGCGGGCATCGACACCCTCTCGCCCGGCGGCCTCACCCCGCTCGCTGCCTCGGTCGCCACGGCGGTCGAGGTTCTGGGAGAGGACGGCATCGTCGTGCTGGTGACCGATGGCAACGAGACCTGCGGCGGCACGCCCTGCGCGCTCAGCGCGCATCTGGCCGACACCGCGCCGGGGCTTACCGTGCATGTCATCGGCTTTCGCGTGGTCTATGACCCGTTCTCGTGGAACAGCCCCGAGGCCGGCGACTATGACGGCCAGACGGTGGCCAAATGCCTCGCCGACGCGACCGGCGGGCTGTTCGTCTCGACCGAAACGGTGGACGAATTGGCAGACGCGCTCCGCGTCACGCTTGGATGTCTGGTGGTGGGCGAAGCGCCCCGGCAGATCAGCCCGCGTTTGCCGATCTGATCCGCCGGGGCAGCAATGCTTACGACGGCGCAGGCCACTCGAAATCGGGGCGCAGCGCCTCGTAGACAGGGCGGCCGTCATCCGGCTTCGGCACGCCGCTCGCGGGATCGTAGAAGGCGTGATAGGGGGCCGGGGCAATCTGACCGTCATAGCCCATAAGGTTGGGCACGATGACACGGATGCGGTTCTGCTTGTCGTCGAGCATGATCGGCGCGCCGCATTCCCCGCAGGTGCACAGCTCAAGCGGGCCGTCGGGATTGTTGGCGTTGAACGGCTGGCGTTTCAGACCGGCCTCGTTATCCACCGCCACATCGCCATGCTTGAAGAACACGACATGGGTGGTGTCCTGCCCGGTAACGCCCTTGCAGACGGAACAGTGACAGGTGTGATTGTCGATCGGGTCGTGATCGGCATGCGTGTGGATGTGATCGCAACCGCCGGAATATTTATGTGACATGGGGTCCTCCCTCAAGGATTGCGCGCCCGGCGGCAGCCCGCCACCCGGCGCAGAGAGAGAATACCACGGCCCCCTGCCCGCACGGCAGAGAGACAAAAGACTCGCGTGATAGTGTAACGAAGATCGCCCCGATCATCTCTGACCGGGGCGAATTTCTTCAAAACCTGCCGGAAACTTCAAAAGTTTCCGGACCGTTTTCTTTTCAAGAAAACGGGCTCAGCCCTTTTCCTCGACGATCTCGACCATATGCGAGACCTTGGCGATCATGCCGCGCACGGCGGGCGTGTCTTCCAACTCGCGCGTCTTGTGCATCTTGTTGAGGCCCAGACCGATCAGGGTCTGGCGCTGCTTTTCGGGGCGGCGGATCGGCGAGCCGATCTGCTTGACGACGATGGTTTTTGCCATGTTCCGGTCTCCTTACGCTTCTTCCGCATCGGCAGCAGCCGGCGCTTCGTCACCCCGTTTCAGGATGTCGGCGACCTTCTTGCCACGGCGCTGTGCGACCATGCGCGGGCTGGTCTCTTTCTGGAGACCGTTCAGCGTGGCGCGGATCATGTTATAGGGGTTCTGCGACCCGTTCGACTTGGCGACCACGTCCTGAACGCCCAGCATTTCGAACACGGCGCGCATCGGACCACCGGCGATGATGCCGGTACCCTGCGGGGCGGTGCGCATCACGACCTTGCCCGCGCCATGGCGACCTTCCATGTCGTGGTGCAGCGTCCGGCCCTCGCGCAGCGGCACGCGGATCATCGCGCGCTTGGCGGCTTCGGTGGCCTTGCGGATCGCCTCGGGGACTTCCTTGGCTTTACCTTTGCCAAAGCCGACACGGCCTTTTTGGTCGCCAACAACGACCAGAGCGGCAAAGCCGAAGCGCTTGCCCCCTTTTACGGTTTTCGAAACCCGGTTGATCGCAACCAGGCGATCGGCGAATTCAGGGGTTTCGTCGCGGTCACGCCCGCGCCCCCGGTTGTCATCTCTTGCCATTCTCGTCGTCCTTTCCATGCGGCACGGCGGGGTGCCTGATAATGCTCAATCCAGGTGAGCCAAGGCTCCCGGATCATCGAGGCGGCCCCGAGGGGGGCCGCCTGCGCTTTAGATTTTCAGACCGGCGTCACGCGCGGCATCGGCCACGGCCTTGACCCGACCATGGAACAGGAACCCGCCCCGGTCGAAATAGGCCTCGGTGACACCCGCCTTCTTGGCGCGTTCTGCAATCGTGGCCCCGATCTTGGTGGCGGCCTCGAGGTTGCATTTGCCCACCAGTCCCAGATCCTTTTCGAGGGTCGAGGCGGCGGCGAGCGTCACACCGTTGACGTCGTCGATCAGCTGCACGCTGATGTTCTTGTTGGAGCGGTGAACGCTCAGGCGCGGACGCCCTGCATTGACCTTGCGGAGTTTGTTCCGAACGCGCAGGCGGCGTTTGAGGAACAGTTTTCTTTTGCTGTATGCCATAGCTCGCGTCCTTACTTCTTCTTGCCTTCCTTCTGGAAGATGTACTCGTCCTTGTAGCGGATCCCTTTGCCCTTGTAGGGCTCGGGCCGCCGCCAGTCGCGGATATTCGCCGCAACCTGACCGACGAGCTGCTTGTCCGTGCCTTCGACCACCAGTTCGGTGGGCTTGGGCGCGGTAACAGTCACACCTTCCGGAACAGCGAAGTCGACGTCATGGCTGAGACCGAGGTTCAGCTTGAGGACGTTGCCCGCCATCTGCGCGCGATAACCGACGCCGCGGATTTCCAGCTCTTTCTTGAAGGTTTCATTGGCACCGTGCACCAGGTTGGAGATGACCGTGCGGGTCATGCCCCATTGCTGGCGGGCGCGCTTGGATTTGCCGCGCGGCGTGACGGTGATCTGGCCATCCTCGATGGTGATGGTCACATCGTCGGTCGCCGTGAAGGATTTGGTTGCCTTCGGGCCCTTCACTTCGATGGTCTGGCCCGACAGCGTCGCGGTGACACCATTGGGCAGAGCCACGGGTTGTTTTCCGATACGAGACATGTCCGGGTCTCCTTAGAATACCGTGCAGAGCACTTCGCCGCCAACATTGGCTGCGCGCGCGGCTGCATCCGACATCACACCCTTGGGGGTGGAGACAATCGACACGCCGAGGCCCTGACGGACCTGCGGAATGTCCTTGACGCCCATATAGACGCGACGACCGGGCTTGGAGACCCGCTTCATTTCGCGAATGACAGGGGTGCCCTCGAAATACTTCAGGCTGATTTCGATCGCCGGGTGACCGTTTTCGCCCGTGATCTGTTCATAGCCACGGATGTACCCTTCTGCCGCCAGAACGTCGAGCACGCGCACGCGCATCTTCGAGGCCGGGGTCAGAACCGTGGATTTACCGCGCATCTGGCTGTTGCGGATACGGGTGAGCATATCGCCGATAGGATCGTTCATATCTCTGCCCTCCTCACCAGCTCGATTTCACAACGCCAGGCAGTTGCCCGGCAGAGCCCAGATCGCGCAGCGCGATACGGGAAATCTTGAGTTTGCGGTAATACGCATGCGGACGACCGGTCAGCTGGCAGCGGTTGTGCAGCCGGGTCGCCGAGCTGTTGCGCGGCAATTGTGCCAGCTTCAGGGAGGCGCGGAACCGCTCTTCCATCGGCTTGCTTTCGTCACTGATGATCTCTTTCAGCGCGGCACGTTTCTTGGCGAAACGCTCCACCAGCTTCTGGCGCTTCTTCTCGCGCTCGATCATTGCTTTCTTAGCCATAAATCTATCCTCCCCCGGCTCAGCTGTTGAAGGGCATGTTGAATAGCTTCAACAGCGCCTTGGCTTCAGCGTCGGTCTTCGCCGTGGTTGTGATGATGATGTCCATACCCCACACTTCGTCGACCTTGTCGAAGTTGATTTCGGGGAAAACGATATGTTCCTTGAGGCCCATGGCGTAGTTGCCACGCCCATCGAACGACTTGCCCGGCACGCCGCGGAAGTCGCGGATACGGGGCATGGCGATGGTGATCAGGCGATCGAGGAAATCATACATGCGGTCGCCGCGCAGCGTGACCTTGGCCCCCAGGGGCATGTCCTCGCGAACGCGGAACCCGGCGATCGAGTTGCGGGCCTTGGTGACGACGGCGCGCTGACCGGCGATCAGGCTCAGGTCTTCCTGAGCGGATTTCGCCTTCTTGGAGTCGCGCACAGCCTCGGCGCCGCAGCCGATGTTCAGGACGATCTTGTCCAGACGCGGGATCTGCATGTCGTTGGTATAGCCGAACTCTTCCTTCAGAGCGGGCTTGATTGCCTCACGGAACTGCGTGCGCAGACGCGGGGTATAGGTTGCTGTATCAAGCATCGATCACGTCCCCCGTGGTCTTGGCAAAACGAACCTTCTTGTCGCCTTCGATCTTGAAGCCGACGCGGGTCGGTTTGCCGTTCTTGTCGACAATGGCCAGATTGCTCAGGTCGATGGGCATCGCCTTGGGCAGGCGGCCCCCCTGGCTGGTCTGGCTCTGACGGGTATGGCGGATCGCCATGTTGACACCCTCGACCACGGCCTTGCCGGATTTCGGATCAACGCTGGTGATCGTGCCCTTCTGGCCCTTGTCCTTGCCGGCCAGAACGATCACGCTGTCGCCTTTTTTAAGTTTGGCAGCCATCTTACAGCACCTCCGGGGCGAGCGAGATGATTTTCATGAAGTTCTTGGAGCGCAATTCGCGCACGACCGGCCCGAAGATACGGGTGCCGACAGGCTCGCCCGCATTGTTCAGGATGACGGCGGCGTTACGGTCGAACTTGATGGCGGTGCCGTCTTCACGACGAACCTCCTTGGCGGTGCGCACGACGACGGCCTTGCGGACGTCGCCCTTCTTCACGCGACCGCGCGGGATGGCTTCCTTGACCGAGACGACAATAATGTCGCCCACGGATGCGTATTTACGCTTGGAACCACCTAGAACCTTGATGCACTGAACTCGGCGTGCGCCGGAGTTGTCAGCAACATCCAGATTGGTCTGCATCTGGATCATTTGGTTTCTCCCGACCTATGGGGGGCGATGCAATGCCTGGTCCCCAGGGTTTCGACAATGCCGGACGGCGCTGTTGGCTTACGCCTCCAGCACCTCCCAGCGTTTCGTTTTCGACTTCGGCGCGCATTCGATGATCCGAACGGCATCGCCGACCTTGTAGGTGTTGTTCTCGTCGTGAGCCCGGTACTTCTTGGACTTACGGATGGTCTTCTGCATCACCGGATGCTTGAAGCGGCGCTCGACCGATACGGTGACGGTCTGGGCGTTGGCGTCAGAGGTCACGACACCTTGAAGAATACGTTTGGGCATCTCAGGGGCTCCTTACTCTGCGGCCGCTTGGGCTTTTTCGTTCAGAATGGTCTTGACGCGCGCCGCGTCGCGGCGGGCCTTGCGCATCTGAGCGGGGTTCTCAAGCTGGCCGGTGGCCGCCTGAAAGCGCAGGTTGAACTGCTGCTTCTTCAGGGTGGTGAGTTCCTCCCGGAGCTGGTCCGGGGTCTTGTCACGCAGTTCCTTGGCGTTCATCGCCTTTTCCTTTCTCAAAACACCGGACGGCCCCTGACGGTTGGTTCAGGGTCACCCGAAACCCGGTGGATGAATTGCAAAACACGCGAATCCCCGGGCAGGCCCAAGGGTCGCGGATTGGCGCTCTATAAGGGAGGCCGCCGCATAGGGCAAGGGGGAGTTTGGGAAATCGTCCAGCCTGCCCATGGCGGGCCGGCACCCCATCCAAAACAAGAAACGGCCCCGGGTTCCCCCGAGGCCGTCCCAAAGTCCGGTCAGTTCGCTTATGCGAGCTGCAGGTTCGACGCGCTCTCGCGGCCGTCACGGCCGGATTCGATGTCGAAGGTCACTTTCTGGTCATCGGCCAGGCCGGTGAGGCCAGCGCGCTCGACGGCGCTGATGTGGACGAAAACGTCCTTGCCGCCATTGTCGGGTGCGATAAAGCCGAAGCCTTTAGTGGAATTGAACCATTTTACGGTGCCATTGGCCATGGGTAGTCTCCTGATGTTGTGCTGCCCGCTTGAGTGCGGCAGCCGCGGCGTGGTCGGTCTGGATCGAGAAACTGACCGCCGGTTTAGAGGAGACAGGTATCGAAAAAGAATAACGTTAGCAGCGTCCATATGCGCGCGAATGGTCCATTTTGCAAGAGGCAAGTTCAAATTACCGATTTTTCCGGGGCTTATGCGCCCCAAACGGCGGTATCAGGCCCAGGAATAGTTGAAACTGACGCTGATCCGGTCCGCTTCTGACATGTTCATCGGCACCTCGTGGCGCAGCCATGATTCCCACAGCAGCACATCGCCCACCTGCGGCCTGGCATAAACGAAGGTCTGCAATTCCTCCCGCGCGCCCTTGCGACGCGTCGGCGCAGCCATCATCCGCGCCGAGCGCGGGTCTTCCAGCTTGAGCGCGCTGGCATCCTCGGGCATCGCCACATAGGTGGTGCCCGAGATCACCGAATGCGGGTGGATGTGGCTGCCATGGCTGCCGCCCTCGGGCAGGATGTTGATCCAGATATCCTCCAGCTTGAGCGCGCGCCCGTCGAGATCAAACTCGAGATCCTCGGCAAACGCCGCGACATGCGCATCCAGCGCCTTGACCAGATCGGCAAAGATCGGAAACCGCCACGGCAGATCGGTCAGCGAGGCATAGGAGGTGTAGCCGGGATAGCCTTCGGTCTCGCACCAGTCCTGCCCCGCCTCGTCATCCTCGGCGATGGAATAGCACGACGCCTCCAACTCCCTGGCATCGATGGCGGGGCCGTGCTCACTCAGGGCGGCACGGTAGAGGCGGGTCACGAAGAGAGAGCGGATCTGGGACATGGCCCGTTCCTAGCGCAGCCTCCGCCCCGAGGCGAGAGGCAAATTCACCGCGAAAGCCGCTTGCAAGCGGCTTGACCAAGCGCCTTGCAAGGCGCGTCTCACGCGGTTTGAAAACCGCGTCACAAGCCCGTTACAACGGGCTTGCCGCCCGCCCAAACGAAAGCCCCCCGCACGATCACTCGCGCGGGGGGCCAATATCAAAGGATGGGGGTTCACCCCACCGCCCTTACCAGTCCTCGCGGACCACGACCCGGGTCTTGACCGGCAGCTTCATCGCGGCGAGGCGCAGGGCCTCCATCGCGACCGCTTCGCCGACACCGTCGATCTCGAACATCACACGGCCGGGCTTGACCTTGCAGACCCACCGGTCCACCGAGCCTTTACCCTTACCCATGCGAACCTCGATCGGCTTGGCCGTCACCGGGGTGTCCGGGAAGATCCGGATCCAGACCCGGCCCTGACGTTTCATGTGACGCGTCATGGCACGGCGTGCCGCCTCGATCTGGCGTGCGGTGACACGCTCGGGCTGTGTGGCCTTGAGACCGAAAGACCCAAAGTTCAGATCAGAGCCGCCCTTGGCTTCGCCCTTGATCCGGCCTTTGTGCATCTTGCGGAATTTTGTACGCTTTGGTTGAAGCATCTGTCATTCCTCCTTAACGGCGGCCGCCGGCGCCACGGGGCGCGGGACCATCCTGGAGTTCCTGGGCCTTGCGATCACGCGCACCGGGATCGTGCTCCATGATCTCACCCTTGAAGATCCAGACCTTGATGCCGATGATGCCATAGGCGGTCGCCGCCTCGACATTGGCATAATCGATATCGGCGCGCAGCGTGTGCAGCGGCACACGCCCTTCGCGATACCATTCGGTCCGGGCGATTTCGGCCCCGCCAAGACGCCCTGCGACGTTGACCCGGATACCCAGGGCCCCCATCCGCATGGCGTTCTGCACGGCGCGCTTCATCGCACGACGGAAGGACACACGACGCTCAAGCTGCTGCGCGATGCTGTCACCCACCAGGGCCGCATCAAGCTCGGGCTTGCGCACCTCGACGATGTTGAGATGCAACTCGCTGTCGGTCATCTTCGCCAGCTTCTTGCGCAGCGTCTCGATATCCGCGCCTTTCTTGCCGATGATGACGCCCGGGCGCGCGGTGTGGATCGTGACGCGGCACTTCTTGTGCGGACGCTCGATGATCACACGGCTGATGCCGGCCTGCTTGCACTCGGTGTTGATGAACTCGCGGATCGCGAGGTCCTCGAGCAGAAGATCACCGTAATCCTTGGTGTCGGCATACCAGCGGCTGTCCCAGGTGCGGTTCACCTGCAGGCGCATGCCAATCGGATTGACTTTGTTACCCATTAGGCTTGCTCCTCAATTTCACGCACCTTGATCGTCAGTTCCGAGAACGGCTTTTTCAGCGCCCCGAACCGGCCACGTGCCCGCGGACGGCCACGCTTCATCACAAGGTTCTTGCCGACATATGCCTCGGCGACAACAAGCTCGTCCACGTCGAGATTGTGGTTGTTCTCGGCATTGGCGATCGCCGATTGCAGGCACTTCTTGACGTCCTCGGCGATCCGTTTGTTCGAGAAGGTCAGATCGGTCAGCGCCCGGTCCACCTTCTTGCCACGGATCATCGCGGCGACGAGGTTGAGTTTCTGCGGGCTCGTGCGCAGCATGCGCAGCTTGGCCATCGCCTCATTATCCGCCACGCGGCGGGGATTCTTATCCTTGCCCATGGCTTATTTCCTCTTCGCTTTCTTGTCCGCCGCATGCCCGTAATAGGTGCGGGTCGGCGAGTATTCACCGAATTTCTGGCCGATCATGTCCTCGCTCACATTCACCGGAATGTGCTTGTGGCCATTGTAGACGCCAAACGTGAGACCCACGAATTGCGGCAGGATCGTCGAGCGGCGCGACCAGATCTTGATCACTTCTTTGCGCCCCGACTCGCGCGCTGCCTCTGCCTTTTTCAAGACATAGGCATCGACGAAGGGGCCTTTCCATACAGAACGTGCCATGTGTTAGCGGCCCTTCTTCTTGGCGTGACGCGAGCGCAGGATAAGCTTCTGCGACGCCTTGTTCTTGTTGCGGGTGCGCGCGCCCTTGGTGGGTTTGCCCCAGGGCGTGACCGGGTGACGACCACCCGAGGTCCGGCCCTCACCACCACCATGCGGGTGGTCGATCGGGTTCATCACGACACCACGCACCGACGGGCGGATGCCCTTGTGGCGCATGCGGCCCGCTTTACCGTAATTCTGGTTCGAGTTGTCGGGATTGCTGACCGCACCGATGGTGGCCATGCATTCCTGACGCACAAGACGCAGCTCGCCCGAGCTCAGACGGATCTGCGCGTAACCGCCATCGCGGCCGACGAATTGCGCATAGGTGCCAGCGGCGCGTGCAATCTGCCCGCCCTTGCCAGCCTTGAGCTCGATGTTGTGAATGATCGTGCCGATCGGCATGCCCGAGAACGGCATCGCGTTGCCCGGCTTGATATCGGCCTTGGCGCTGGCGAGCACCTTGTCGCCGACAGCCAGACGCTGCGGCGCCAGGATATAGGCCTGTTCGCCATCTTCGTAGCGGATCAGCGCGATGAACGCGGTGCGGTTCGGGTCATATTCGATCCGTTCCACGACGGCCGGGATGTCGAGTTTGGTACGCTTGAAATCGACGATGCGGTAGAGGCGTTTCGCCCCGCCGCCCTTGCGACGCATCGTGATCCGTCCGGTATTGTTCCGGCCGCCATGCTTGGTCAAACCCTCAGTGAGGGATTTGACCGGACGTCCTTTCCACAGCTCCGAACGGTCGATCAGCACCAGCCCGCGCTGGCCCGGCGTCGTCGGCTTATACGACTTGAGTGCCATGCTTTCTGTCTTCCGTTTAGCAAACGCGTGCCCGAAGGCCCGCTATGTAAGGTGGGTTTCAATCCCACCGTGGTTATAGGCCCCCGAAGGTGCCCGGCTCTTCGTTGCCCTTGCGAACAACAGCGAAGCCCCGGACGAATCCGGGGCCTTGCGGATGGGGTCTGATAGGGGAGTGTCCGTGCCCGGTCAAGGGGGTGAGCACATAATCGCGCCATTAGACACAGATCAAGGCCAACCCGGCCCGACGGGTTTAAAATCCGGTCGTTGAATAACACATAAACGATGGGATGCGCCGCCCGCAATGGCGCATGATCCGTCCGGACAAGGGAGACCGACCATGACCAAATCCGCAAAGAAAACCACCGCCAAACCCGACACCGAGGCCCTCACCTCCGCCATGGCCGCCGGGAACCCCGCCGCCCGGATGTGGCTCGACATCATGGCCGAAAGCACCCGCTTCGCCTCCGAGCGCCTGCAAAACGATCTCGAGACCCAAAGGGCAATGCTGCGCTGTCAGAGCCCGGCCGATCTGGTGCAACTGCAATCGGAATTCTTCCGCCGCGCGGTCGAGCAATACACCTCCGAGGCGCAGCGGATGTTTGACATCATGACCGAGGCCACCGGCGACACGGTCAAGGACGCCAAGACCAGCACCAAGCGCGACTTTGACGATGTTCCGGTTTGAGGGCATGTGCGTTGCTGCGTGACGCCGCGCCGTGACAAACTCGGCGCAGCGGGGGTAATTGTACGACCCGCGACTCGTGACTTGGAGAGGGGCGTTGCGGTGTTCCAAGTCAGTTCAGGACCCTCATTGCGTAAGGCAGGTCCTCTCCAAACCGCGTCATTCCGCAGCCACGTCGCCCATGCGACTGCCATCAGTCCTCCACCACTTCCCCGTCGCCCTCCGCAGCTTCCTCATCTAGCCAGGCGCGCACGGCCTCCAAGTCGCCATCCGCCCTGCGTCTGTATCCGACAAGCCACCCTTCGGTGTCCGCGTAAGGGATTTCCACGGCCAGGCACAGCCCGATTGCCTCGGCGACACGGCGCAGGCCCTGGTCGACGCTCTCCTCGACGGTGAACTCCGGGCCGGTCGGCACCGTGTCGAAGGTCTGCTCGAAATAGACAACCGGGCCGTCGTACCCGATATCGGCGAACGGGCGCGGCATCACGGAAAACTCGATGGCGAAATCCTCGGTCTCGTAGACCCCGCCGATGATCGCGTCGTCCTCGCGCTGCAATTCATAGGCGTCTCCCCCCATGAGGGCAGTGACACGGTCCATGAGTTCGATTTCGCTCAGCGCCCGTCCTGCGGCATGCCAGCCCCCAACCAGCGCGCTACGTCCCAGGACGACCGGAAAGGGCGCGGCGCCGGGGCGCGACAGATCATGCGGAACAGGGCGCATCGTGCTGCTGATCTCTCCCGCGTCCATGAGCATCTCCGCGTCGAGGTCTTCTGTGGCCTGCGCCGCGCCCGCCCCGCTCAGGGCACGGCGTATAAGGCCCGCCTGCCCGGGCCCGGCCACGAGGGCCGGAAACCCGGCTTCCGACAGATCCGCCGCCAGCCCCGGATCAACCGTCAGAAAGATGTCCTTGCGCGGTTCATATCTGTCGGGGTGGCGCAGGATGACAATGCCGTCATGATTGGGCAATTCGCGCGCTAGGAAGGTCTCGGCCCCGGCCGCGTCCGGCGTGTCGAGGCGATAGGGATGATACGCGTCCGCGTCCTGAAACCCGAGGTCAGTCACGGCGAATGCACCGCCTGACGCGCTGAAGGCCGAGGCCTGCTCCAGTCCGTGACGCTCCGCGATGGCGGCTATCTCGGAATGCCCTTCAACCATGTGCCGCTCGCCCTGCGGCGCAAAAAATACCGTGAATTCCGTCATCAGGTCCTCCAATGCGGCCCGCCCAAACGTGCGTGCGCGACGCGCCCGGGCGGCGGGGTGATCCGCAGGAAATAGGTCTGCACAAACCGCATCTCACCCGCGATCACGACAAAGATGGTAAAGGGCGTTTCGGTGCTTCTGCAAAAGGCCGCGTAGGCCACGAGCTGGGCAACGGCCCGGGCGCGCGCCGTGCTCCAGCGGCGGCCAGCATAGCGCGCGAAACTGATCGGCGGCCGCGGGCGCCGGCCCAGCCGCCGACCGAGGATATTCCTCAACACCTGTCCGTCGCGGTAATTCCGATAGGCTCGCCTCAGCCACCACTTGCGCTGCCGCGTGCGCACGAACGTCGCCCGGTCGATATAGAGCGCCTGGGCGCGGTCGGGCTGGGAATACTTGGCCTCCAGCAGGCAACAGCCGAACCTGTAGCTGGCGGGGGCAGACGGCGGCGGCGTCGCGGCCAGCCCATCGGCCCAGACCGCACTGCGCGGGTCCAGTTCGTAGCCGATATGCTGAACCGCGCTCATGAACCAGTTCGGATCATAGATGTTGTATTCCAGCGGGCCGCATTTCTCTGTCTGGTAGCGGACCCAGGCATTGCGGTTGGACGTATCGCTCGGCGCGATCTGGACCCGCACACGTTTCGTGGGCAGCCCGGCCTTGAAACCACTGGCCCGCACCTCGTCACATGTGTCACAACAATTCGCCACCTCGGAGGCATCGGCGTTGGCAAATAGGTTCTGCGCGTCCAAAGGGTGTCCCCCGGCTTCCAGCCTCGGTTGAATGTCTGAAAAATCACTAAACAAAAAGCGGAACCAAGCCAAGCGCGGCTTTTAGGCGGAACCATCAGAACAGCCCTTTCAGGATTTGATACCCGATCAGAATAACCGCCCACAGCCCGAGGGCTGTCAGCATTGACGCTAGACCGAACAACATATGACGAAGAAGAAACGCTGTCGGGATCAGGCTGAGTGAATGGGGTGTCCGAGGCCTATAACTCTTTTCGGTCACAAAGAACCAGTGACCTGCCCCGTACATACACCGGATGAGTTTTGCGCGGGACGGGGGGGCGCCTGTGCGTTTCGTGTAGTACTCGATGAACTCGTCTTTGTAATTGAACACCGGGAAAACAAAAGCGACCAAAAACCCGGAAACCCAGATTGATACGCATGCGCCAGCGAAAAATCCGAACATGAGCAGAAAAACCGACCACATGCCGACAACCTCGTCTTTCACCCTGACCCCGGCCAAGCCTACGCCGCCTTCCTGGTCTGAACAAGACAGGCCAGCCAGAGCGTGGATTGGCACCCCAAGCGCATCAACACAACACACGAAAAACCCCGGCCACCTTGCGGCAGCCGGGGTCTTTCATTCCGTAGGGTGGGGTTTCACGCCACCATGATCACAGACCCGTGGTCACGTCGATCGTGTTGCCTTCGACCAGCGTCACATAGGCTTTCTTGACGTCATTCCGGCGGCCCATCTGGCCACGGAAGCGCTTTTGCTTGCCCTTGGTGATCGTGGTGTTGACGGCCTTGACCTTCACACCAAAGAGCGCCTCGACGGCCTCCTTGATCTGCGGCTTGTTGGCGTCGATCGCCACCTCGAAGACAACCGCTCCGTTTTCGGAGGCCATGGTCGCCTTTTCGGTGATCACCGGCTTGCGGATCACATCGTAATGTTCAGATTTCGCGCTCATTTCAACCGAGCCTCCAGTGCTTCGACACCCGCCTTGGTCAGCACGAGCGTGTCGCGCTTGAGGATGTCATAGACGTTTGCGCCCATCGACGGCAGCACATCGAGACCCTCGATATTGGCCGCGGCACGGGCGAACTCTGCGTTCACCTCGGCCCCGTCGATGATCAGCGCGCGCTTCCAGCCCATGTCCTTGATCAGCTTGGCCAGGGTCTTGGTCTTGCCGTCGCTCTCGGTGTTCTCGATCACCACCAGCTCGCCCGCCTTGACCTTGGCCGAGAGCGCGTGCTTGAGGCCAAGCTGACGCACCTTCTTGGGCAGGTCATGCGCGTGGCTGCGCGGGGTCGGGCCCTTGTAGATACCACCCTTGCGGAAGATCGGCGCGTTGCGGTCGCCGTGGCGTGCGCCACCGGTGCCCTTCTGGCGATAGATCTTCTTGGTGGAATAGCTGGTTTCCGACCGGGTCTTGACCTTGTGCGTGCCGGCCTGCGCCTTGTTGCGCTGCCAGCGGACGACGCGGTGCAGGATGTCCGCGCGCGGTTCCAGGCCGAAGATGTCTTCGCCCAGATCGACCGAGCCGGCCTTGCCGCCGTCCAGTTTGATCACGTCGAGTTTCATTCTTCGCTGTCCTTCTTCTCGGCCTGAATGTCGGCCTCGGCCTCTTTCAGGGCTGCTTCTTCCGCAGCGGCCTGCTCTTCGGCCAGACGCTTGGCTTCTGCTTCTTCCTCGGCAGCGGCCTGTGCGGCGGCTTCCTCGGCAGCTTTCGCGGCCTCTTCAGCGGCCGATTTCAGCGCGGCGGGCAGAATGGCGTTCTCGGGGAACGGCTTTTTCACCGCGTCCTTGATCGTCACCCAACCACCTTTCGATCCGGGCACGGCGCCCTTGATCATGATCAGGCCACGCTCTGCATCGGTGCGCACCACCTGCAGGTTCTGCGTGGTGACCTTGGCCGCGCCCATGTGACCGGCCATCTTCTTGCCTTTGAAGACCTTGCCGGGATCCTGACACTGACCCGTCGAGCCGTGTGAGCGGTGGCTGATCGACACACCGTGGCTGGCCCGCAGACCGCCAAAGTTGTGGCGCTTCATAGCCCCGGCAAAACCCTTACCGATCGAGGTGCCCGAGACGTCCACGAACTGACCTTCAAAGTAATGGTCAGCGGTGATTTCCTCGCCCACGTTGATCAGGTTCTCAGGCGCCACGCGGAATTCCGCGACCTTGCGCTTGGGCTCCACCTTGGCCACGGCGAAATGCCCGCGCATGGCCTGCGTCGTGCGCTTGGCCTTGGCGGTGCCTGCACCGAGTTGCACGGCGCTATAGCCGTCTTTCTCAGGGGTGCGCTGTGCCACCACCTGAAGTTTGTCCAATTGAAGAACGGTCACAGGAACCTGCTTGCCGTCTTCCATGAAAAGCCGGGTCATGCCGACTTTTTTCGCGATCACACCAGAGCGCAACATGTCTTGCCCTCCTTAAACCGAAATCTGCACATCCACGCCAGCGGCGAGGTCGAGCTTCATAAGCGCGTCCACCGTCTGCGGCGTGGGGTCGACGATGTCGAGAAGACGCTTATGCGTCCGGATCTCGAACTGGTCGCGGGATTTCTTGTTCACGTGGGGGCCACGCAGAACGGTGAATTTCTCAATCTTGTTCGGCAGCGGGATCGGCCCGCGCACCTGGGCACCGGTCCGTTTGGCGGTGTTGACGATTTCCTGCGTGCTGGCATCCAGCACACGGTAGTCAAACGCCTTGAGCCGAATGCGAATGTTCTGGCTTTGCATTGGTCTAGCCTTTCGCGGCATTGGAGTTGATAGGAGGAAGGCCGGACCACCCGGCCTCCCTCGTCGAACCCTGCCCCGGAGCCATGCCCCGGGGCCTGATGGTTGTTACTCGATGATCTTGGCGACGACGCCGGCGCCGACGGTGCGGCCGCCTTCGCGGATGGCAAAGCGCAGGCCGTCTTCCATCGCGATCGGCGCGATCAGCTCGACCTCGAACTTGAGGTTGTCGCCGGGCATCACCATCTCCG
>NZ_JAVJUC010000043.1:0-15385 GCF_040219995.1 Roseovarius sp.
CTGAACGAAGAGGCCGAGGACACGCATTCCGGCTGGCTCTGCCCGACGCGTCTCGACTGGCTGGATGAGCGGCTGGCCGAGGCGGGTGACAGGCGGGTGATCGTCTTTACCCACCATCCGCCGATCGAGACGGGGTTCAAGGGGATGGACTGGATCGGGCTCAAGAACCGCGCCGACCTGACCGCGCGACTTGGCAGGGCAGGCAACGTGGCGCAGATCGTCTCGGGCCATATCCACCGCACGATCCAGGGCGCGGCGGGCGGTATCCCGGTGGCGATCCTCAAGAGCCCCTGCCACCAGATGCCGATGGCGCTCGGCTACCGCGACCCAAGCCTGTCGATCGACGAGCCCGGTGCCTATGGCCTGTTGCTGCTGACCGATGAGGGCGTGATCGTGCATAGCGAGGATTTCACCCTGCCACCGGTTGAGGCGCAGATTTATAGCTGAGAAGGGGACCGCAGATGTCACTCACCGTCACGCCGCTCTATGCGGGTCTTCTCGGCCTGTTGTTCGTCATCCTCAGCATCGGCGTCATCGCCGCACGATTCACCACGCATGTGCCGCTTGGCGATGGCGGTGAGACGCTCCTGATCAAGCGCATCCGCGTGCATGGCAACTGTGCCGAATATGCGCCGATGGGGCTGATCCTGCTGGCGATGACAGAGCTTCAGGGCGCGCCGCTCTGGGTGGTGCACCTGTTGGGGCTGATGCTGCTGGCCGGGCGCGTGCTGCATGCGGTCGGTCTGGGACGCACACCGCAGATCATCCTCTTTCGCCGTGGCGGAATGGTGCTGACCTTCGCGATGCTGATCCTCGCCGCGCTGGCCAATATCGGCCATGCCCTGACCTGACGCCGGAGACAGCGCCGTTGCCGTGCGGCGTGCTGCGGGCTTTCCCAAGTGGAAAAAATCGGCCATGATCCTAACTCAAACTGAGGTTCGGCGCGGGCCTGCCCGCCTGCCGGACGAGGGAGGATGGAAACCATGTGCCGAATATTCGCCGGGCAGGACCCGGACCGCTATACGTTGGAAACCCGCCGCATGCGCCTGAATGGCCAGAGCACGAGCATCCGGCTGGAAAAATCGTTCTGGATCATTCTGGATGAAATCGCCGCGAGCGAAGGGCTGAGCACGCCCGGCTTCGTCTCGAAGCTGCATGCGGAAGTGCTGGAATTGCATGGCGAGCCGGCCAATTTCACCTCGCTCTTACGCTGCACCTGCCTTGTCCACCGCGAGAATCCGCTGGAGGCGGAAACGCGGCAGATGGCGGCGGAGTGAGACGCGCCGTGGCGGGCATCGCCCGCCGCTGACCTGACCGATCCCTTTAAGATGGTGCGCCGTCCCCTATGTCTTGGACAGACAAAGGAGGTGCCCATTGCCCATCAATCACGCGAAACTCCCCCCGCTCGATCCGTCCCGCGCCGCCACAATCGAAGCGTTCGGCGGCCATATCGCCGCGCTGGAGCCGATCGGCGCGGAGGTCAGCGGCATTGATCTTGCCGCCGAGACAGCCCCGCCGCGCGAGGTGCTGGATGCGCTGGAACTGGAGATGGCGCAGCGCGGCTTTCTGGTGTTTCGCAACGCGGCCGAGATCGGGCATGAGGCGTTTCTGCGCGCAAGCTGCTGGTGGGGCGGGCGCGAGTTGCACAGCACGCACGGTGTCCACCCCGCCACGCCGGATGGCAACCCGCATATCTTTCGCCTGTCCAATGATCGCCGCCACGGCATCCCCGACGTCGGGCCGCAATGGCACAATGATGGCAGCTTCATCCCCGCCACCTTTTCGCATTCCGGCTATCACATCATCCGCCCGCCCGAGCGCGGCGGCGGCACGCATTTCGCGCATCAGGGCATCGCGCATGACGCCTTGCCCGAGGAGACACGAGAGCGCTGGTCGCGGCTGTCGTCGGTCAATTCCGCCTCGGGCGTCGTGCATCCGATGGTGCATACCCATCCGCTGACGGGGCGCCGCTGCATCTGGCTGCATCTCGGCATGACCGGTGCGATCATCGAGGCGCTGCCCGAGGCTGAGGGCTTTCGCCTGCTCGATGCGGACGAGATGACGGAGGTCTGCCATACCTATAACGATATCCTCAATGCCGGGCTGGAGAACGGCTATGCCACGCCGTTCGAGTACCGACAGAACGATTGCGTGTTCATCGACAACCTCGCCGTCGCGCATCGCGCCGCCCCCGAGGCGCATATGCCCGCCGATCAGCAGGGCCTGCGCATCATGCATCGCAGCACCACAAGGGGCACCCACCCGCTCGCCCCCGGTTTCGGCCTGCCGCAACATGTCGAGATCGACGGCGGCAACCCGTTCGGCAGCGGTGTGTGGCAGGGCGGCGGCATCGGGTTTCGCTGGGAGGAAGGAATACCGATGCGGAACTGAGGGGAGGGCAGAAATGGCGTTGAGCGGACCTTGCACTCCGCCAGAAGGTGCTGCGTGATCGCAGGGCCGGGGACTGGCGATGCAACGCTCGTGGCGGGCGCTTTATGCCAGCCAAGTCATTCTAAACTCAACACGGTGCGCCACCCCTCAAATCGCCAGGCCGCGGGACGGCCCGGCGATCGCGCGGCACCTTCGGTGCGTTTCGCGCGGGAAACGTCAACGCCCGCTTCAGGCCAAAAGCCCCCCAACCCTCTGTAGTATCCCCTTACTACCCGCACACCCTGCCCTTTGGTAAACTTTCCAGACCAACTGCAATGATCCGGAGGGCATGATGGCCAAAGCCATTCACAGCATGATTCGCGTTCTCGACGAGGCGCGGTCGGTTGATTTCTACAATCGCGCATTCGGCCTCGACGTCGCCGACCGGCTGGATTTCGAAAAATTCACCCTCGTCTACATGTCGAATTCCGAAAGCCCCTTCGAGGTGGAACTGACCGTCAACAAGGGCCGCACCGAGCCCTATGATCTGGGCGACGGCTATGGCCATCTGGCCGTTCTGGTCGAAGATCTGGAGGCCGAGCATGCGCGGTTCGAGGCGGAGGGCCTTGCCCCCCGCAAGATCGTCGAATTCGCACCTGACGGCAAACTGGTGGGCAAGTTCTTTTTCGTGGCCGATCCGGACGGCTATGAAATCGAGGTCCTGCAGCGTGGCGGGCGCTTCAAATGACAACACGGGCGCGGCCGGGGAGGGCCGCGCCCGTTTCATTTCATGGGAGGAGAACCAATGACCGATACCAAAGCCCGACAGGGTCTCTCACGGCGCGACTTGCTCGCGCGGTCCATGGCGGCGGGCGCAAGCTTTGTCGTCGGCAGCAGTTTCGTGGCTGGCAGCGATGCGGCCTGGGCGCTGGAGACCACGGCGCTCAAGCCCGAGACCATGGCGACGCTCATTCAGATGGCGCGCGACATCTATCCGCATGACCATCTGGCGGATGAGTATTACGCCATCGCCGTCAAGGGCTATGACGTCCCCGAAGCCGCCGAGGACGTCGAGGCCGGGATTGCCGGGCTGAACGCGGCGGCGCAGGGCAAGGGCCATGCCGATTACCTGAGCATCGGCTGGGAACGCGACCGCGTCGATATCCTGCGCGGCATCGAGGACAGCGCGTTCTTCCAGCAGGTGCGTGGCGGGCTGGTGACCGGCCTTTATAACCAAAAGGCGGTCTGGCCGCTGTTTGGCTATGAGGGCGAGTCCTATTCCAAGGGCGGCTACATCAATCGCGGCTTCGACGACATCACCTGGCTCTGAGCCATAGCCAACTGAGGAGGAACCCAACTATGGCTGCACCTTTTGATCTGACCGACGACTCTGTGATCGTCGTCATCGGCACCGGCGCGGGCGGCGGCGTGCTGTCGAACGAGTTGGCGCAACGCGGCGTGTCCGTGGTGGCGCTGGAAGCGGGCGGACGCTACCTGCCCGAGGATTACGTCAACGACGAATGGGAAAGCTTTGGCCAACTGGCCTGGCTCGACCCGCGCACCACATCCGGCGACTGGCGCGTGGCGCGCGATTTTTCCGGGCTGCCTGCGTGGATCGTCAAGGCCGTGGGCGGCACCACGACCCATTGGGCGGGCGCCTCGCTGCGCTTTCAGGACCATGAATGGAAGGCCGCGACCAACTATGGACCGGTGCAGGGCGCGAACCTTCTGGACTGGCCCATCGACGGCGCGGAAATGGCCCCGTGGTACGACAAGGCCGAGAAGAAGCTGGGCGTGACCCGCACCAACGACATGCCTGGCCTGCCCGGCTGTAACAATTACAAGGTGTTCGAGGCCGGGGCGAAAAAGCTGGGCTACAAGGAAGTCCATACCGGCCGCATGGCGATCAACTCCGAGGAATATGACGGGCGCATGGCCTGCCAGCAGACCGGGTTCTGCTTTCAGGGCTGCAAATGGGGCGCGAAATGGTCGGCGGCCTACACCGATATTCCGCGCGGCGAGGCGACGGGCAATCTGGAAGTGCGCGAAAAGGCGCATGTGGCGCGCATCCTGCACGATGACAGCGGCAAGGTGACGGGGGTCGAGTATTTCGACGCCGATGGCAATCTTCAGATGCAAAAGGCGCGTGCGGTCTGCGTGGCAGGCAACAGCTTTGAGTCGCCCCGTATACTGCTCAATTCCGCGTCTTCAATGTTCCCCGATGGCCTTGCCAATTCCTCGGGACAGGTCGGGCGCAACTACATGCGCCACATGACCGGATCGGTCTACGGCATCTTCGACAAGCCGGTGAAGATGTGGCGCGGCACCACGATGGCGGGCATCATTCAGGACGAGGCGCGGCACGATCCCTCGCGCGGGTTCGTGGGCGGCTATGAGTTGGAAACGCTGGCGCTTGGCCTGCCCTTCATGGCGGCGTTTCTCGATCCCGGCGGGTGGGGGCGCGAATTCACCACGGCTCTGGACGCTTACGAGAACATGGCGGGCATGTGGATCGTGGGCGAGGACATGCCGCAGGAGACCAACCGCGTCACCCTCAACCACGAGGTCAAGGACCAGTACGGGCTGCCGGTGGCGAATGTGCATTTCGACGACCACCCCAACGATATCGCGATGCGCAACCACGCCTACACGCAGGGGGCCGCGATCTACGATGCGGTGGGGGCCACGCGCACGCTGCCGACACCGCCCTACCCGTCGACGCATAACCTCGGGACCAACCGGATGTCCGAGAACCCGCGCGACGGGGTGGTGAACAAATGGGGCCGGACCCATGACATTCCAAACCTCTTCGTCTCTGACGGGTCGCAATTCACCACCGGGGCGGCGGAAAACCCGACGCTGACGATCGTGGCGCTGGCCATCCGGCAGGCCGACCACATCGCGGGGGAGATGTCACGCGGCAACCTCTGAGACGAGGCTGCCCGTCCTCTCCCGGTGCCCTCCTCTCCCCAGGGTGCCGGGGGAAAGTCCCCGCCGGTTGTGGGTGAAATTGGCCTGTTGCTGCCGTTGACATCTAGGGCCAATGCGCGGAATCGAGGTGCCGCAGGCACCGCCGCGCAGCGCCCGACCGCCCCCTCGGGCGGGCGCTTTTGCAACGTTTCAAGCTATTGAAAACGCGGGAGTGTTTGGCTGGCATAAAGTGCGGTCCACCGAGGTTGCTGCGCCCGCCCGGCGGTCGGGCACCGCGCGGCTTATCTCTAAAACCGTCAAAGACCGCTTCAGGCCAACCCCGCCCCTACCCTTTCGGCAGATACGGGATCGAGCCTGCAACATCGGTATCGTCGATCACCCAGAAATGCCCCTCGCTGCCGGCCTGCCGGGCCTGTGCGAGCGGGGCATACTCGGCATCCTCGGCAAAGGCACGCGCCGCATCCGCCGAGGGAAACGCGATCAGCGCGATCAGGGTGGTATCCGGTGCCGCACCCTCGAGCGTGTCGATATTGGCGCTGCGCGACAGGTAGCGCCCACCATGTTTTGCGGCGATATCATGGGTGCGGGCCGCGTAATCGGGCACCCAGGCGTCATCGGTGATCTTGACCTGCGCAATGAGATAGGCGGGCATGGTGGTTCTCCTCCGGTTACCAATGGCGGACCTTGGGTCCACCCGACAGGGCGACAGCCTAATCAACGATGCGCAGAACCAAAGACACGTTTGCGTCAGCACCGCCTTCACCCCGCGCCTCAAAATTTTCCCCGCCGCCCGCAATTTTCCTCTTGCAGCCGCGCGCCAGAGTTTATAGATCACGGCTCACCCAAGGACGCGGGCGTAGCTCAGGGGTAGAGCATTACCTTGCCAAGGTAAGGGTCGAGAGTTCGAATCTCTTCGCCCGCTCCATTTTCTCTCTCACACCAGACAGATATGGGGCGATCCGCCGGGGCGGTCGCGGCCTTCCCTCTTGGCCTGTGGGCCAAGCCGCAGTATAGAGCGCCCAAGCATCAGCGGAGGCCCCATGCGCAACGCCACGATCACGCGAAAGACCGCAGAGACCGAGATCACCGTCGAAATCGCCATCGACGGCTCCGGCATCTATGACAATCAGACCGGTGTCGGCTTTTTCGATCACATGCTGGATCAACTGGCGCGGCATTCGCTGATCGACATGACGGTGCGCTGCACGGGCGATCTGCATATCGACGATCACCACACGGTCGAGGATGTGGGCATCGCACTCGGGCAGGCGCTGAGCCACGCCATTGGCGACAAGCGCGGCATCCGCCGCTATGGCGCGTGCCTGCTGCCGATGGATGATGCGCTGGTGCGCGCAGCCCTCGATCTGTCGGGGCGGCCCTATCTGGTGTGGAACATGGACCTGCCCACGGCCAAGATCGGCACCTTCGACACGGAACTTGTGCGCGAGTTCTTTCAGGCGTTCAGCACCCATGGCGGCATCACGCTGCATGTCGATGCGCTGCACGGCATCAACAGCCACCACATGGCCGAGGCGGCATTCAAGGCGGTGGCGCGCAGCTTGCGCGAGGCGCTGGAAAGCGATCCGCGCAAGTCGGATGCGATCCCGTCGACCAAGGGCAGCTTGTAACCCATGACCACCGTCATCGTCGATTACGAGAGCGGCAACCTGCACTCGGCGGAAAAGGCGTTTCAGCGCATGGCGCGCGAGACCGGTTCCGGTGAGGTGAGCGTGACCTCCGATCCGGAGGTGATCCGGCGCGCAGACCGCATCGTGCTGCCGGGCGACGGGGCGTTTCCGGCCTGCCGCACCGAACTCTACGATCATCGCGGTGTCTATGAGGCGATCGAGGAGGCGGTGATCGGGGGCGGGCGTCCGTTCATGGGCATCTGCATCGGGATGCAGATGCTGGCGACGCGCGGGATGGAATACGAGGAGACGCCCGGTTTTGACTGGATCGGCGGCACGGTCGAGCATATCGCGCCGTCTGATCCCGCGCTGAAGGTGCCGCATATGGGCTGGAACGATCTGGTGATCGACCGACCGCATGCCATTTTCGACGGGATCGAGACCGGCGATCATGCCTATTTCGTGCATTCCTATCATTTCCGGGTGGATGATCCGGCGCATCTGCTGGCGCATGCCGAATATGGCGCGCCGGTCACCGCCGTTGTCGGGCGCGACACCATCGTCGGCACGCAGTTCCATCCTGAAAAGAGCCAGGCCACCGGGCTGCGCCTGATCGCCAATTTCCTGACCTGGACCCCCTGAATGGGCGGCGATCCGTTGCAGGGTATCCTCGACGAGATCGCGGCGGAGGCACGCGACAGCCCCGAGCGTGGCAAGGTTGCAGATTACATTCCCGAACTGGCCTGCATTGACCCGGATCAGTTCGCCATCGCCATCGCGCGGCCCGGACAGCCGACCCTGACGGCGGGCGATGCGAGCGTGGCTTTCTCGATTCAGTCGGTGTCCAAGCTCTTTATGCTGGCCCTCGCTCTCGGACGGCTGGGTGACCGGCTCTGGTCCCGCGTCGGGCGCGAGCCCTCGGGGCAGGCTTTCGATTCGATGCTGCTGCTGGAGTTGGAAAAGGGCCGCCCGCGCAACCCGTTCATCAACGCAGGTGCCATCGTCACCACCGATGCCGTCCTCGAAGGGGCCAGCCCGCGTGAAGCACTTGGCGCGCTGTTGCGGTTCATCCGGGCGGCGGCGGGGATGAAGCCATCCATATCAACGACCGGGTCGCCGCATCGGAGACGGCGACCGGCCACCGCAATCTGGCGCTGGCGCATTACCTGCGGTCGCATGGCAACCTGAGCAACCCGCCCGAGATGACGCTCGGCACCTATTTCCACCAATGCGCGGTTGAAATGAGTTGTGCGCAACTGGCCGATGCCGGGCTCTTTCTGGTGGGCGGCGCGGGGGCACCGCGCCTTGTGTCACAGGCCCGAATCCGGCGGATCAACGCGCTGATGATGACCTGCGGGCATTATGACGGGTCGGGCGACTATGCCTTTCGCGTCGGTCTGCCGGGCAAGAGCGGCGTGGTCGGCGGGATCCTGTCGATCGTGCCGGGGGTAGCATCGGTGGCGGTGTGGTCGCCGGGGCTCAATCACTACGGCAATTCCAAGCTTGGCACCGAGGCGATGGAACGGCTGGCGGCGCGCACCGGATGGTCGGTCTTCGGACCGGAGGGGAAGAGCGGCTGAGGGGCGCGGTGCGGGGATCATCTTGCACGGGGCCAATCGGAGAGGGTTATTGATGCGAATGGCCTGGAGCGGACCTTCGGTTGAAGCACCTGCGCGAAACGCGGCCGAAGGCCGCCGCGCATCGCCGTGCCGCCCCCCGGCGCGGCGATTTGGCTGCAACCAGCTCTGCGCTCGGATGTTTTTCGGGCTTGGCTGAGATAAAGCCCCGCCAAACTAGCCTACGATCGCCACACCGCGGCACGACGATGCGCGGCTCACGGCAACGACAACTTCAGGCCAACATCCACCCACCTTACAGCCTACCGCGCCCATAGCCGTGGCTCTGCCATCTCCAGCGAGTTCCCCGCCGGATCGCGGAAATAGATCGAACGCGCGCCGTTCGGCCAGTGGAAATCCGCCTCGATTTCCACCCCCGCCGCGTCCAGCCGTGCGCACCAGTCATCAAGCGTCGTGCCATCGACCGCAAAGCAGAAATGCCCCGGCCCCTGCGCGCCATGGGGCGGCACCGGCATGGCCGGGTTGCCCGGCGGCTTGCAGGTCTCGGATGGGTTGAAGATCAGCAGCACACCGCCGCCGACGCGGTAGAAGACGTGCCGCGCACCGACCCGCACGATCCGTTCGAGCCCGAGCACGTCCCCGTAAAACCGCTCCGCCGCATCCAGATCATCGGCGTAGAGCGCGGCTTCGAGGATGGCGGCGGGCGGGGCGGCGTCAGGCAGGCTGTGGTCGGTCATGGGCTATGTTAACGCAAAGGGCGGGCCGACAAAACAGCACCGCCCAGTGCGACCGCGCCGCTTATTGCACCTTTTTCCAGGTACCCCCCTCGCGGCAGATGAACATCACGCAGCCGCTGACCTTGAGCCGGTCTCCCTGCAATTCCAGCTTGGAACTGTAGGTCTTGTCGCGATCCGGGGCATAGAGCTTACCCTCGTATTGGCCGTCTCCCACGGGCACGGTCTCGGAAATGATGTTGCGCCCGTTATTTTCGCTCGCCATTTCCTGACCATTGGCGTCAAAGGATTTCACCAGTTCACCGCAGAGCGCATTGCCGCAGGGCTTGACCTCGATCAACCCGGAGTTTCCGTTGTCGTCCTTGGCGGTCTGCCATGTGCCCAAAAGCGGCTCGGCCATCGCCATCCCGCCCATCAGGCTCAGTGCCGCACTCATCATCACCAGTTTACGCATGTCTCGTCCTCCCTGAGATATGCTGCGGAGCCTGAGCCAACCGGGGGCGTCAAATCAAGTCTGACGTCGGGTCGCGTTGCATTTCGCGTGGACGCATGCCAAAGGGCACGCGTCACAGCCTGCACGGAGCCCGCCCCATGATCCTCTATCCCGCCATCGACCTCAAGGACGGCAAGGCCGTGCGCCTGCTGCGCGGCGACATGGGGGCGGCCACCGTGTTCAACGATGACCCGGCGGCGCAGGCGATGGAATTCGTCGAGGCGGGCTGCGACTGGCTGCATCTGGTCGATCTCAACGGGGCCTTTGCCGGCGCGCCGGTCAACGCCGCCCCGGTCGAGGCCATTCTGGCGCGGTGCCGCGTGCCCGCGCAGTTGGGCGGCGGGATCCGCGACATGGCCACCATCGAAGCGTGGCTCTCAAAGGGGCTGGCGCGGGTGATTCTGGGGACCGTGGCGGTGGAGAACCCGGCGCTGGTGCGCGAGGCCGCGCGCGCCTTTCCCGGTCAGGTGGCGGTGGGGATCGACGCGCGAAATGGTCTGGTGGCGACCAAGGGCTGGGCCGAAGAGACGGATGTGGATGCCACGGAGCTCGCGAAATCCTTCGAGGACGCAGGCGTGGCGGCGATCATCTATACAGACATCAACCGCGACGGCGCGATGCAGGGGCCGAATGTCGAGGCCACTGCAGCGCTTGCCCGCGCCGTCTCGATCCCGGTGATCGCATCGGGCGGGGTGTCGTCGCTGGACGATCTGATAGCGCTGCGCGACTGTGGCGCGTCACTGAACGGTGCGATTTCGGGCCGGGCGCTTTATGACGGGGCGCTCGACCTAAAGGCGGCGCTTGCCGCGCTCAAATCCTGAGCGCGGCGCGACGCCTTACTGCCCTGCCGCCTTGCCCGTCAGCTTGCCGAGCGCGCCACTCATCATCTTGAGGTATTCCGCATCGTCCGAGATCGAGAGATCGTCGAACATCTCCTTGGGGTCCTCATAGGCAAGCCACGTCTGACCCGCGCCATCCTGATAGACCAGCACCTTCATCGGCAGGAACAGCCCCGCCACCGGGTCATCCTGCATCGCCTGCGTGCCGATCTTGGGGTTGCCGAAGATCAGCACCTGTGTCGGAGCAAGGTCCATGTCCACCGAGGCGGCCCCAGCCGCATGATCGACGCGGGCAAAGACATTGGCACCGGCCCCGGTCACGGCTGCTTCAAGGCGATCCATGGTTGTGGCGACATCGCCGGAAGACTTGACCTTGACGATATCGTCATTGCTGGCCAAGGCTGGCAAACCGGCCAGGGTGATCGCTGCTGCGACAAGAAAACGCTTCATGGTAAACTCCCTCGATTCATAAACAGATAATGGCTGCATCCTCTGGCATATTGATCTGAAAGCCCATAAACAACGCCGTGAAATTCCTGTAACAGCGACAATATGCTCAAGACCCGTATCATTCCCTGTCTCGATGTCGCCGATGGCCGCGTGGTCAAGGGCGTCAATTTCGTCGATCTGCGCGACGCGGGCGATCCCGTCGATGCCGCGCGCGCCTATGATGCGGCGGGGGCGGATGAGCTGTGTTTCCTCGACATTCACGCCACGCATGAGAACCGGGGCACCATGTTCGACGTGGTGCGCCGCACCGCCGAGCAATGCTTTATCCCGCTGACCGTGGGCGGCGGCGTGCGCACGCCAGAAGATGTGCGCGCGCTGCTGCTCGCGGGGGCGGACAAGGTCAGCTTCAACTCGGCGGCGGTGGCCGACCCGGACGTGGTGGCCCGCGCCGCCGACCGGTTCGGCAGCCAGTGCATCGTGGTCGCGATCGACGCCAAGACCGTCAGCTCCGGTAAGTGGGAGATTTTCACCCATGGCGGGCGCAAGCCCACCGGCATCGACGCGGTGGAGTTCGCGCGGCTTGTGACCGCGAAAGGCGCGGGCGAGATCCTGCTCACCTCGATGGATCGCGACGGCACCAAGGCGGGGTTCAACCTGCCCCTCACCCGCGCCATCGCCGATGCGGTGGACGTGCCCGTGATCGCAAGCGGTGGCGTCGGCACGCTCGATCATCTGGTGGAGGGGGTGACCGAGGGCCATGCCTCGGCGGTCCTCGCCGCCTCGATCTTTCATTTCGGCTCCTACACGATTGCCGAGGCCAAGGCGCATATGGCCGCCGCAGGCATTCCGATGCGGGTGGCGGCATGACGCTCGACGATCTTGCCCGCACCATCGCCGCCCGCGCGAGCGCCGATCCTGACAGCAGTTGGACCGCCAAGCTGCTCGCCAAGGGCCCCGAGAAATGCGCCGAGAAATTCGGCGAAGAGGCCGTGGAGGCGATCATCGAGGCGGTGAAGGGCGACCGCGCGCGCCTGACCTCCGAGGCGGCGGATGTGCTCTTTCATCTGCTGGTCATGCTGCAATCGCGCGGTGTCGCACTAGATGACGTGATGGCTGAACTGGATCGCCGTCAGGGCACCTCCGGCCTCTCTGAAAAAGCCTCTCGTTTGAAAGACTAGACCATGATCCGCCATATCGTTTTTTTCTCCGCCGCCGACCCGGCTGATATCGAGCGCATCCGCGAGGGTCTGATGATGCTCGCCGAAATCCCGCATTCGAGCCATTTCGAGGTCGGGCGCAACCTGCAAAGCGATTCCATCTCGCAAGAGCGGGTCGATCTGGTGGTCTATGGCGAGTTTGCCGATGAAGCGGCGCTTGCAGCCTACAAGGCGCATCCGGTCTATGCCGAATGCATCGCGCTGGTGCGGCCCATGCGGGAGTTGCGCATCGCTGCCGATTTCAAGGCGGGCTGAACGAGCCGGTTCCGAAATTTTTTCGCGAGAGAGCGAAGCCCAAGAGAATTTGAGAATTATCCTGGGCCTGTCTCTCAATTCGTGGATGCGAGCACGTCTTCGACCGCTTTCGCCACCCGCAGCAGACGCTCCTCCTGAAACGGCGTGCCGCACAGCATGATCCCGCAGGACGCAACGCCTGTGGGCAGGGTCATGGCGCTCAGACCCATCAGGTTGCCGACCCGGGTGTTGCGCAGGGTCAGCAGGTTCTCGGTCACGTAATACTCGTCATCCTGCATCAGCCGCGCATGATCGGGCGGCAGATTGGGGGCGGTTGGCATCAGCACCGCGTCATAGCCCGCGACCCGCGCCTGCCACGCCGCGCGCAGCCTCTCGAGCGTCTGCCAACCTGCCACGTAATCCGCCGCCGAGATCGCCTTGCCGCCCCGGAACCGTTCGCGGATGGGGGCGAACATCTTGTCGGGGTCCGCCTCGATCACGTCGCGCCACAATCCATAGGCTTCGCCGGAAAAGAGCGCGGGCGAGAGCGGCATCGCCTCGGCCACTTCGGGGGCCTCGATCTCCTCGATCACGGCACCGGCGTCACGCAGCCGGGCGCAGGCTGCGGCATAGCCCGCTTCGGGGGCCTCGCGCAGATCGTCCATCACCACCGTTTGCAGCGCGGCAAACCGCAACCCACGCAACGACACGCCCCGCAAATCCGCCGGTTTTTCGCCTTCGAGCGCTGCCAGCATCAGCGCGCAATCCTCGACCGAGCGTGCCAGTGGCCCGACCGTGTCGAATCGCAGGCAGAGCGGCACCACGCCTTGCAGCGAGACGCGGCCCGCCGTGGTCTTGAGCCCGACCAGATCATTCCAGGCAGCCGGAATACGCACCGAGCCGCCGGTATCCGACCCGATCCCGCAGGCGGCCAGATCGAAGGCCACGCTCGTCGCGGCGCCCGAGGACGACCCGCCGGGCACCGCATCCGCGTTGTTCACGCAGGGCGGTGTCGCGGTCACCGGGTTGAGACCGAGACCCGAGAACGCCAGCTCGCTCATATGGGTCTTGCCGAGGCAGACGAGCCCCGCTGCCGTGCCATTTCGCAGCACTTCGGCATCGCGTGTGGGCACGCGGCCTTTGAGTAGCGCCGATCCCGCCTCGGTCGCCACGCCCGCGCTGTCGAAGAGATCCTTCCAACTGACCGGCACGCCATCGAGCAGCCCCAACCGCTGCCCGGCCTTGGCCCGCGCCGCTGCTGCTGCAGCCTCGGCGCGGGCGCGGGTCTCGGTCACCGCGCTGTAGATACGGTCGCGCAGCGGGTGGGCATTGATCGCGGCAAGGTAGGTATCGCAGAGCGCCTCGGGGTCGATTTCGCCACGTCCAATGCCGCGTCCCAGATCGCCCGCCGTCATTCTCAGCCAGTCCTGCATCGTGCCGTCCCCTCTCATTATCCTGAAAACAGTGCTAGCGGCAGAGCGGCGCATGGACAATCCCGCACGCACGGACATATTGAGGGGCATGGAACATGACAGCGATATCCTGATCGTCGGAGGGGGGCTGAACGGCCCCGCGCTGGCGCTCGCCGCAGCACAGGCGGGCCTCTCCTCCACGGTGATCGACGCCCTGCCGGAGCCGACCCGCAAGAACGCCGGTTTTGATGGGCGGTCCTACGCGCTCGCGCTGGCCTCGGTGCGGCTGTTGCGCAACCTTGGTATCTGGGAGCGGGTGGCGGAGAACGCGCAACCGATGCTGGAAATCAAGGTCTCGGACGGGCGTGCGGGCGAAGGGCCGTCGCCGTTTTTCCTGCATTTCGATCATGCCGAGATCGAGGAAGGCCCGATGGGCCACATGCTCGAGGACCGTTTTCTGCGCCGGGCGCTGATCGAGGCGATGGCCGGGGAACCGCTGATAAAGCAGATGTCGAACGACACGTTGACGGCGCAGGAGGTGGGCACGACCGGCGTCTCTGTCACGCTCGCCTCGGGCAAGGTGCTCTCCGGGCGGGTGCTCGTCGGGGCCGACGGGCGGAGTTCGGGCACTGCCGCGCGGGCAGGCATCAGGCGCACGGGGTGGGGCTATGGCCAGACTGCGCTTGTCGCGGCCATCGAACATGACCTGCCGCATCACGGCATCGCGCATCAATTCTTCATGCCGCCCGGCCCGCTGGCCATTCTGCCGCTGCCGGGGAATGTCAGCTCTATCGTGTGGTCTGAGACCGACGCCACCGCCGCGCGCTTCGCCGCGCTGCCGGATGCCGAATTTATGGAGGTGCTGCGGCCCCGATTCGGTGATTTCCTCGGCGGGATCAAGCTGCGCGGCAGGCGCTACACCTATCCGCTCAGCCTGACGGTGGCGAACAGCTTTGTTGCCGACCGTCTCGCCCTGATCGGCGACGCCGCCCACGGGATGCATCCGATCGCGGGTCAGGGGCTCAATGCGGGGCTGCGGGATGTGGCAGCACTGGCGCAGGTGATGACCGAGGCTGCGCGCAGGGGCGAGGATATCGCCGCCGCAGACGTGCTCGCCCGCTACCAGCAATGGCGGCGGTTCGACACCGCGACACTGGCGATGGCGACGGACCTCACCAACCGGCTGTTCTCCAACGACAATCCGGTGCTGCGCGCCGCGCGCGATCTCGGGATGGGGGCGATCAGCCAGATGCCGGGGTTGCGCCGGGGCTTCATCCGCGAGGCGGCGGGGGCTGACGGGGGATTTGCCGGAGTTGATGAAGGGGTGAGTTGAGGGCTTATGGCCTGGAGCGGACATAGAACCCCGACAGAAGGTGCCGCGTGATCGCAGGGCCGGGGACTGGCGATGCAGCGGTCGTGGCGGGCACTTTATCCCAGCCAAATCATTCTAAACTCAACACGTTGCGCCACCCCTCAAATCGCCAGGCCGCGGGACGGCCC
>NZ_JAVJUC010000044.1:0-20208 GCF_040219995.1 Roseovarius sp.
ATGTCCGCTCCAGGCCAACCCACACCCCATCCCGACCCCACACCCCCCACATAATTGCCCTTGAACCCTCCCGCGAATCCCCCTCACCTGTGAAAAAACGAGGGAGAAATTCATGCACACCATCAAGGCCGCCGTCTGCCATGCATTCGGCACCCCGCTCACCGTCGAGGACGTCCACCTGCGCAGCCCCGAGGCAGGCGAGGTTCTGGTCGATCTCGACGCCGTGGCGATCTGCCATTCGGACATTTCCTATGCCGATGGCGGCTGGGGCGGATCGCTTCCGGCGGTCTATGGCCACGAGGCCGCAGGCCGGGTGCGCGGCATCGGACCCGGTGTCACCGGGCTCAACGAGGGCGACCCGGTCGTCGTCACCCTCATTCGCGCCTGCGGCCAATGCCCAAGCTGCGGCAGCGGGCGGCCCACCGGATGCGAAACCCCCTATGACGGAGATCACGGCCCCCTGACCATGCCCGACGGCAGCAAGCTGCATCAGGCCATGGCCTGCGGCGCCTTCGCCGAAAAGGTTGTTGTGCATCACAGTCAGGTTGTGAAACTGCCCGAGGGGATCGACATGGCGGCGGCCTCACTGCTGGCCTGCGGGGTGATCACCGGCGTCGGCGCGGTGGTCAACGCGGCACAGCTGCGCGCAGGGCAGGACGTGGTGGTGATCGGCGCGGGCGGTGTCGGCCTCAACGCCATTCAGGGCGCGCGCATCGCGGGCGCGCGGCGCATCGTGGCGGTGGACATGAACGACGAGAAACTCGCCATCGCGCGCGACTTCGGCGCGACCGACGGCGTGCTCGCCACCGAGGACAAACCGTGGCGCGCGGCCAAGGCGGCGATGGGGCGAGGGGCCGACGCGGTGCTCGTCACCGTAGGCTCCGCGCGTGCCTATGACGAGGCCCCGCGCTACCTCGCGGGCGGGGGCCGGATGATCATGGTCGGCATGCCCCATTCAGGCGCCGAGAGCCGCTACGAGGCCGCCAATTTCGCCGCCATGGGACAGGCGCTTGTCGGCTCCAAGATGGGTGAGACGGTCATTCGCCGCGACATCCCGTGGATGGTCGATCTCTACGAACAGGGGCGCTTGAAACTCGACGAGCTGATCTCGGGCCGCTGGCGGCTCAAGCAGATCAACGAGGCCATCGCCGACACCAGGACCGGCGCCGCCAAGCGCAACGTGATCGTGTTCGACTGACGGCACCGGCACCGACGCGATACCGACGTAATACCGACACGATACCGACCGGCAAAATCAGCCCCCGGAGGCCCCCATGAAACTGCAAGACCTCGACATCATCGTGACCTCACCCCCCGCCCCCGGCTGGGGCGGGCGCTACTGGATATTGGTGAAACTGACCACCGATACCGGCATCACCGGTTGGGGCGAATGCTATGCGGCCTCCGTCGGGCCGGACGCGATGCGCGCCGTGATCGAGGATGTGTTCGCGCGCCACATGGCAGGCGAAAGCCCTGAAAACATTGAACTTATGTTCCGCCGCGCCTATTCTTCGGGCTTCACGCAACGCCCTGACCTGACGGTGATGGGGGCATTCTCAGGGCTGGAAATCGCCTGTTGGGACATCCTCGGCAAGGCGCGCGACCGGCCGGTCTGGGCCTTGCTCGGCGGGCGGATGAACGAGCGCATCCGCGCCTATACCTATCTCTACCCCCTGCCGCATCACGATCTGAGCCAATTCTGGACCTCCCCAGAGATGGCCGCCGAAAGTGCGCTCGACTGCGTAAGTCGCGGATATACAGCGATAAAATTCGACCCGGCCGGCCCCTACACGATGCGCGGCGGGCACATGCCCGCGATGTCCGACATCACCATGTCCGTGGCCTTCTGCCGCGCCATCCGCGAGGCCGTGGGCGACCGCGCCGACCTTCTTTTCGGCACCCACGGGCAGTTCACTACCGCCGGTGCCATCCGCCTCGGACAGGCGCTCGAGCCCTACTCCCCGCTCTGGTATGAAGAGCCGATACCCCCTGATAACATTGAAGAAATGGCCCGTGTGGTCCGGGCCGTTCGCATCCCCGTCGCCACCGGAGAGCGCCTGACCACCAAGGCCGAATTCGCCGCCGTCCTGCGCGCGGGCGCCGCCGAAATCCTGCAACCGGCCCTTGGCCGCGCAGGCGGCATCTGGGAGATGAAAAAGGTCGCCGCCATCGCCGAAGCCCATAACGCCCAACTGGCTCCCCACCTCTATGCCGGACCCGTGGAATGGGCAGCGAATGTGGCCCTCGCCACCTCTATCCCCAACATCTTGATGGCCGAAACCATCGAGACGCCCTTTCACAGCGCGCTCATCAAGGGCGGGATCACGGTCGAGGACGGCTTCATCACCCCGCCCGACACCCCCGGTCTCGGCATCGAGGTGGACGAGGCCCTCGCCCGCGCGCACCCCTTCGACGGCGACGGGTTGCATTTGGAAATGCAGGACGCCCCCTGCGATTACGTCAACGGCAACAGCTTCGCCGGGGGCGCACCACTCAAGACGGAGTGAGACCGCATAGCACAGGAAGAACGAGAAAAATACTGTCTATGGAAGGACTTGCAGCCACAGCCACGCCGTCACCACCGTCAGCGCCGTCGAGATCAGCACGCTCGACGCCGCCACCCGTTTGGCATGTCCGTAGATATTGGCGAAGATATAGGCGTTGACCCCCGGTGCCATTGCCGCCGTCACCACCGCCGAGCGCAGCGCATCGACCGACAGCCCCAGCCCCCGCCCAAGACCATAGGTCACCAGCGGATGCGCCAATAACGAGGCTGCGCAAACATAGAGGATCACGCGCATATCGCCCTCGGGCTTATATTGCACGAGGATGCCCCCCAACCCAAAGAGCGCAGCCGGAAGCGCCGCCCGCACCATCAGGTCAACCGCGTCATTGAACGGCCCCGGCAGAGGCAAACCCGAGAGATTGACGGCAAACCCCGCACCGATTCCCATGATCAGCGTGTTCGAGAACATCGCCCGCAGCACCTTGCCCACGACCTTGGTACCCGCCTGCCCGCGCGCCTTCACAACCTCCATCACGGTGATGCCGATGCCATAGCAAAAGGGCGAATGGATCGCGATGATCGCGAAATTGGCGGAGAGTGCGTCAACACCGTAGGCGCGTTCCATGATCGGCAGGCCCAGCAGGACCGAGTTGGAAAACAGCCCGCAAAAGCCGATAGCGACCGCGTCCTCCCAAGAGCGGCCAAACAGGAACCGCCCCCCCAAGAGGCCCAGAAGGAACCCCGACAGCGCGCCTGCGTAAAAGCTCAACAAAAGCCGCCACTCAAAATTCTGCCCAAGATCGAGCCGGGCGATGGCCGCAAAGAGCAGGCAGGGAATGGCGAATTTCTGGGTGAAGGTCATCAGCCCCTCGACCCCGGCCTGACTGAACCAGCCGCGCCAGACCGCGAGATAGCCAAAGCCGATCACCAGAAAGACCGGCAGGATGACTTCGATCAGCGCCTGCATCGGCTCAGACCGCGTAGCGCAGGATCATCCCATCATAGGCCGGGGTGATATGCGCGGGCGTCTCGTCTGCGACGGTCTTGTAATCGAGGTCGATATGCATGTTGGTCAGCACCGCCCGGCGCGGGGCCGCCCGCGCGATCCACTCGAGCGCCAGATCGAGATGCGCATGGGTGGGGTGCGGCGTGCGCCGCAACGCATCGAGCACCCAGCAATCAAGACCGACAAGCATCGGCCAGACATCTTCGGGGATCTCGGCCACATCCGGAAGATAGGCCAGATCCCCTACCCGGAAGCCAAGCGCGTCGATCGCGCCGTGCCCGACCTGAAACGGGATCAGAGGAATAGCGCCCCCTGCCCCCACTATCTCGAACGGTCCGTCAATCGTGTGCATATCAAGGATCGGCGGATAAGGGCTGTCCTCGGGCTGGGTAAAGGCATAGCCGAAGCGCGCATAGAGCGCGTTCTGCGTGTCGCCATCGGCATAGACCGGAAGGCGCGCGCGCATGTTGAAGACGATCATCCGCAGGTCGTCGATGCCGTGCACATGGTCGGCATAAGCATGGGTATAGACCACCGCGTCGAGCGCGCCGATGCCCGCATCCAGAAGCTGCGCGCGCAGGTCGGGCGAGGTGTCGATCAGCACCCGCGTCACGCCCGCTTCCGTCTCACGCTCGATCAGCAGAGAACAGCGCCGTCGGGCGTTGCGCGGCTCGTTCGGGTCGCAGTCCCCCCAATGGCCGCCAAGGCGCGGCACACCGCCCGACGAGCCGCAGCCGAGGATGGTAAAGCGCAACTCGCCCATCACAGCACCGCCTTGGTGAAGAGCCGCTCGAAATTGGCCTCTGTCTGTGCCGCGAAGTCTGCCCAGTCCATGCCGAACACCTCAGCCCCCTTCTGCGCTGTATGCACGGTATAGGCGGGCTCGTTGCGCTTGCCGCGATAGGGCGGCGGGGCAAGATAGGGCGCGTCGGTTTCGACCAGGATGCGATCCACTGGGGCGCTCGCAAAGGTATCGCGCAGGGCTTGGCTCTTGGGAAAGGCAGCTATGCCCGACATCGACAGGTAAAACCCGAGATCGAGCGCCGCCTTCGCCAGATCGGGCCCCGAGGAAAAGCAATGCATGACGCAAGAATACGCCCCGTTGCGATATTCCTCGGTCAGGATGCGCGCCATGTCGTCATCCGCATCCCGAGCATGGATGATCAGCGGCAGGCCGGTTTCGCGCGCCGCCGCGATGTGGATGCGCAGGCTCTGTTGTTGCACCTCGGCGCTCTCGGCGGTGTAGTGGTAGTCAAGCCCGCTCTCGCCGATGCCCACGAATTTCGGATGCGCGGCAAGCGCCACCAACTCCTCCACCGACGCCATCGGCTCGGCGGCGGCGGACATCGGATGCGTTCCAGCAGCGTAGAATACCTCCGGGTACGCCTCAGCAATGGCGCGCACCTGAGGTTCCTGCCGCAGCTTGGTGCAGATCGTCGCCATGCGTGTCACGCCCGCCCCCACTGCGCGGGCGATCACATCGTCACGCTCGGTGTCGAAGTCGGGAAAGTCGAGGTGGCAATGGCTGTCTGTGATGCGGATCTCGGTGCTCATGCCTCTCCCTCGGCGGGCGCTCAGCCCTTCGCGGTTTGCTGAATTCTGAACACCGTATCTAGGACTAGGCTGGCAGGGTCAAGGTTGACCGCCCGGCCATGCCGCGCCCGCGCGCCGATCTCTTGCGCACAATCGGCCCAATCCCGCGCGCGCTGCGGATCAGGGGCAAGGCGCTGCAGCAGCGCCGCCTCGCCCGGGGCGGCCTCAGCCGATGGCGGGTGGCCCGTGGCCCCGGTGCGCGCGAGGCGGATCATGAAGAGATCGGTCAATGAAAACAGCAGGTCACGCCGCTCTTCGGCCCCGCGCATCGCCGCTGCCTCGGCCAGCTTCAACGCACGCGCCCGGTCGAGACGCGGCAGGTTCTCCATCAGGCCGACCAGTTCCGCATAGGTCTTGAGCCCGCCGAGATTGAGCATTCGTACCGCAGCACCCACCGACCCGCCCGACAGTTCCGCCAGCGCCACGGGATCACCCTCGGCCTCAATCCCTGCCTGTTCCAGCGCGGTGGCCATGTCCTCGGACCCGAGGGGAGTAAGCCGCAGCGTGCGGCAGCGCGACCGGATCGTCGGCAAAAGGCCCGAGGGCTGATGCGAGACAAGCAACAGAACCGTGCGCGCGGGCGGCTCCTCCAGCATCTTGAGGATCGCGTTCGCAGCCTGCATGTTCAATTCATCCGCCGCATCGACAATCACCACGCGCCGTCCGCCATCGGCCGAGGACAGCGCAAAGAAATTGCCCAGCTTGCGCACCTCGGTCACGCGGATCTCGGCAGCCAGCCGGTCACCCTTGTCATTGGGGCCGCGCCGAAGCAGGAACAACCCCGGCTCCGACAGCGCCAGCATGCGCCTTGAAACCGGGTGCTCCGGGTCCACATCCAGCGAGGCAGGCGGGGGTGGCGCACCGAACAAACCGTCGTCCTGCGCGTCCTGATTGGCCAGCAGAAACCGGGCCAGCCGCCAGGCGAAGGTCGCCTTGCCCACCCCGCGCGGCCCGGTGATCAGCCAGCCGTGATGCAGCCGCCCGCTGTTGAAGGCATCGAGGAATTCCGCCTCTGCGGCCCCCTGCCCGATCAGACGCGCAGTCTCGCGCGGGTGCGGCGCACCTTCGACGCGATCAGGGTCTGGCAGCACCTCGTCACTCATGGCAGCCGCGCCTCGACCGCGTGCGCCACATCCCCGGCAACCGCCGCCATCCCGCGGCCCCCGTCGATCACCACGAAACGCGCCGCGAATTCCTTGGCCAGTGCCAGAAACCCGGCGCGCATCCGCGCCTGCAGCCCTTCTCCGAAGGATTCGAACCGTTCCTCGCCGCCGCCGCGCGACAGAGCGCGGCCCAGCCCCACGTCGGGCGCGATGTCGATGAGCACCGTCACATCCGGCTCGCGCCCGATCATCAACTCGTGCAACTGATCGACCAGCCCCCGCAGATCGGCGCGACCAAGCCCCTGATACATCCGCGTGCTGTCGGCGAAACGGTCGCAGATCACCACCTGACCGGCGTCAATCGCAGGCAAGATCACCCGCTCCAGATGGTCACGGCGCGCGGCGGTGAAGAGCAAAAGCTCGGTCTCGGGCGACCAGCGATCCTTGTCTCCCTCCAGCACCAGACGGCGGATCTCTTCGGCCCCGGCACTGCCGCCCGGCTCGCGGGTCAGCACCACGTGGCGGCCCTGCCCGCGCAGATGCTCGGCCAGCAGGCGGGCCTGCGTGGACTTGCCCGACCCGTCGATCCCCTCGAAACTGATGAACAGGCCCGACCCGCTCAAAGCGCGCCCTCGGGACCTTCCTGCAACCGTTTGATCAACAGGCCCGACACCGTGCGCAAACGGGTCACGAACCCGCCCTGCTCAACGGCTTCGGCGGCCACCAGCGGCACCCGTGTCTCGGGCAGCCCCTCAGGTGTCAACACCAATTCAGCCAGTTGGTCGCCCGCCGCCACAGGCGCACGTACCGGGCCGGTATAGACCACCTGTGCGGCCACCTGATCGCCGCCCAACACCGGCAACAGCGTTTCGATGTCCTCGGCCGGGGTCAGCCCCACGCTCTGCGCCTCGCCCATCCAGACCGGCGCGCGGGCCACTTCCTCCCCGGCCTTCACCACGGATTTGCGGGCGAATTGGCGAAACGCCCAATTGACGATCGCCTCGGATTCGCGGGCGCGGGCGGCGGCACTGTCGAGGCCGGAAATCGCAAATATCACGCGCCGGTCACCCTGCCGTGCCGAGCCTGTCAGGCCATATCCCGCCTCCTGCGTGTGCCCGGTCTTGAGCCCGTCCGCCCCGATGCCCAGACCCAGAAGCGGATTGCGATTGTTGATGTTGCTCGGCGCACGCCCGTCAAAACGGAATTCGCGCTCAGCGAACATCTCGTAGAATTCGGGAAAATCCTCAATGATGTGACGCGCCAGTAACGCGAGATCACGCATGCTCATTACATGACCTTCGGCAGGCCAGCCGCTGGCATTCTTGAACACCGAGTTGGTCATTCCCATCTGCTGCGCGCGCTGTGTCATGAACCGGGCGAACCCGGCCTCGGTGCCATCAGGGCTCAACGCCTCGGCGATCACCGCGCAAGCGTCATTGCCCGACAACACGATAATCCCGCGCAACAGATCCTCGACCCGCACCCGGTCGGTTGTATCGAGAAACATGGTTGAGCCACCATAGCTCATCGCATGCTGCGACACCGGCAGGCGTTCATCCAGGGACAAGCGCCCACTGCGCACCGCCTCGAAGGCCACATAGAGCGTCATCAGTTTCGACATCGACGCGGGCGGCAGCGGCGTGTCGGCGTTCTTGTTGAGCAACACGGTGCCGGTGGTGACATCGACCACATAAGCCGCGCGCGCGCTCGTCTCGAACGCGGCGGCTGGCCAGGCCAACACCAGCCCCAGAAGACCGGCAAGGATAGGGCGGATCAGGCGCATGGTCCCCTCCATGGATCTAGTTCGTGACGGGATAGGCATCTGCAAAACCGATCCCCTGAATCTTCTTCAGAACCGTGCTGCGCTCGGAGGCACTGGTGACCGGCCCGACGATGACCCGCCAGAAGGCCTTGCCCTGCGACGACTGCTCCAGCACGGTGGGCACCATGCCTGCCTGCCTCATCGCGGTGGCGGTGTTCTGGGCGTTCTCCTCGACACTGAATATACCGACCTGGATGAACGGCTTTTCCAGCGACGACGCACGCGGTGCGGGTCGCGGTTTGGGAGGCTCGACGGGGGCGGTTGCGGCGGCGGTCTCAGCCTGCGCTTCGGCGGCTTCGGCGGCTTCGGCGGCTTCGATGGCGGCGGCGGCACCCGCGACCGGGTCAAGGGCGCTTTCCTCAATGCCCTGCGTCTCCGCGAGCGGTTCGGTCGCGACCTCCTCCTCCTCGGGTTCTGGCGCGACCGGTGTTTCTTCGCGCCGCAGTGCGGTAACGTTGAGCTGCGCAGGTGCACCTGCCAGCATGCCAAGGGCGGCGGCGGCATCTGATGAGACCTGCAACGCTGGCCCGGGTGTCTCTCGCTCGCGCCGGAACAAGGCTCCGATCACGAAATTCGAATTCGACGTATTGCGGATGATCACCCGCTCGGGTTCTTTCACGTCAGGATGCGCAACCCAGACCCCGCCAAGCGACGGGCGACCGTCCCAAAGACCCATATCGGTGACCTGAAACACATCCGGCGCCTCGACGTCGCGCTCCACCAGCTTGACCGATCCGCCGGACTGTGCCTGGACTTCACCACCGGGCGTATCAGGCTGGAGCGAGAAATTGCCATTCTCGTCGCATCCGGCCAGCATCGCGAGGCCAAGCCCCGCCAGCATCAAACGGCACCACGGTGCCCGTTCGCCCCCAATCGCATATATCATGTTCTGCCCCTTGCCTCTAGCTCACGCCCACCCGGCCTGCGCCGGTTTTCCGGTCGCGCCGCTCGTTACCCCGGCATGATCCCGTGCGCAGTCTAGCGCCTCGCCCGCCACGTGAAAAGTGCGCAGGCGCGGGATGGGCGATTTTCCACGCGAAACAACATCTTTCAGAATCGTGCGCGGCGCTGTAGGAGCATCCGGGCCGGAGGAGTGGCAGAGTGGTCGATTGCACCGGTCTTGAAAACCGGCGTGCGTGAAAGCGTACCGTGGGTTCGAATCCCACCTCCTCCGCCACCAGAAATTCAGCACATCATAATAAGCAATTGATATTAAGTTTATTATTTTGAAAATTGCCCTACGCTACCGCTTTGCCTGAAAGTTTTGCTATACAATTCGCTATACAAAATGCTTTACATTACCTCGGGGCAGCGAGGGGCAAATCATGGCGGTCAAAAAGCGAGGCAAGGGTCTTTCTCTCTACAGAAGGGTCCCGAAACGCTATGCAGCCGTAGAGCCGCGCAAGTTCATATGGCTATCATTGCACACAGACAGCCCGTCTGTTGCCGATCAGAAGGCTGACGTGGCCTGGGCGCAGATGGTGGAGGCGTGGGAGGCAAAACTCGCAGGTGACACAACTGATGCGGACGAACGGTTCACGGCGGCGCGCGATCTGGCAGCCGCACGTGGCTTTCGATACATGCGCGCAGATCAAGTGGCCAAGCTACCGACTGACGAGTTGTTAAAGCGGATAGAAGCCGTATCCGGCCCTGCTGACAATCCTGACCTGAAAGACGCTGCCGCACTGCTCGGCGGTGCAGCAGAGCCGGAAATCACGATCACACGAGCCTTGGCGCAATATTGGTCCCTTACCGCTGACAAGGTGATCGGAAAAAGCGAAGATCAACTTCGCCGCTGGAAGAATCCCAGGATCAAGGCGATCAAGAACGTCGTTGCGGTTATAGGTGACAAGCCGATATCGGCCATCACCGGCGATGACATGCTGGACTTCCGTTCCTGGTGGATCGAGCGACTCGAGGTTGAGGGTCTCACAGCGAACAGCGCGAACAAGGACCTCACACACCTCGGCGATGTGCTGAAGACCGTCAATCGGTTGAAACGGCTCGGACTGGTCTTGCCTCTGAGCGATCTGCACTTCAAGGAGGGCGAGGCAAAGCAGCGGCCTCCCTTCTCGGACAGCTGGATACGCGACAAGATCCTGGCCCCTGATGCACTCAATGGCCTTAATGACGAGGCACGTGGTATCCTGCTTGCGATGTTGAACACCGGCGCGCGTCCAAGTGAGCTGGCTGCCCTGACGGCTAATCAGATCCGCCTCAAGGACAACGTGCCCCACATTTCAATCGAACCGGTTGGTCGGCAATTGAAGAGCACCAACGCACGCCGAGTAATACCGTTATGCGGCGTCAGCCTTGAGGCGATGCGTAAGTTCCCCAGCGGTTTCCCACGTTACATCAACAGCGGCGCCAGCCTGTCAGCAACAGTGAACAAGTATATGCGCGGTGCCGGCCTCATGGAGACACCTCAACACACACTCTATGGCCTGCGTCACAGCTTCGAGGATCGTATGCTGGCAGCCAATATCGACGAGCGTATCAGGCGTGACTTGATGGGGCATACACTTAACCGCGAACGCTACGGCAGAGGTGCCAGTCTTGAGCAGCTAAAAGCCGTTCTTCAGGAGACAGCCTTATGAAGCGCGGCGACCGCACGAGCACGAGCGATCACGTCATCTTTCTGCTGTAACACCGCTATCTCACGCTCAATGCGCTCGAAGACCGGCAGATACACCTCGTCATGCAACACGAGCGTTGCCAACTTGAGATAGGCCGATTGCAGGGATGTCAGATCAGGGCTCATGCTTCCGCTATAGCGGTGAGCGGTTCGGGTGACGCAACTTTTCCAGATCGACCGCTGGCGTTGCATTTTAGCAACTCTTCGCTAGCTGCCTGCCAGCAAACTGATAACCCGCCAGCTTTCACCGGCGGGTTGATTTTCATGCCGTCGGTGATCCAGCCTATGCAGCGTCACGCTGCATCTCGGCCTTCCTCTGAGCCAGCTGTCTCAGCCAAAACACAGCGGTCTCCTTATCCGCCTTGCTGCGACTACGCTTGATGCGTGCCGCACTTGCCGCAGTCGTATCGACCATGTCGCCGTAGACAATGTAAAGAACGCCGTCCTTGCGGCACCACGAACCGCTGACGCCGGCCCCACTGCGGGCCGTCAGCGTCAGGTTGGCAGAATAGTCGGCCGCCGCAAAGATGGCGTCAATTCCGTCGTTGCGGAGAGATTCAAATCCCTTGACCTTGGCCTGCAAATAACGAGCGTAGAATTCGAGATGAGCGCCCAAGTCGTCCATCTCGTAAATCACATCTTCTTCATCGAGTGCATCCAGAAAGTCATCGGCGGTATTCGCCACAGTGATGCCATGGTCATTGAGGACGTCGAAAAGACGCTCAAAATCCATGCCAGACGGCATAGCCATGTAGTCGCGGAAGTTGATGTTCTGGGTGTTAGCAGTATAGATAGTCATGATGTCTCTTCCTTATGTTGAGACGTTGAATTGAGCGGCGTGGTTTCAGTTTGGTCACCGGGGCCACGCCGCACTCTCGAGGGTGGCACCCTCGTCCTTTTCCCTTTGGGGGAATCTTCCGAAAGCAGCAGCCTGTGGATACGGTCTTTCTTAGCTAAGCCCCATGAAGGGCTGAGCATGACCTGTATCAGAGAGCTGTTTCATGCTGCTTTCTCCATCTCTGCGCCGAAAATCAAGCTGTCCAACTCGTCACCCGAAAGCGTCCGATTGTTCTTAATCGCAGTGGCGACGCGGGTAACCAGACACCAATTTTCACACAGCATTTTTTTCAGCTGACGACGAGCCGCGATGAAGAGTCTCTTTTTCAACACCTTGTCTGACCGACTGACCGACGCCAGCACCTGAGCGACCTGACCATAGTCATTCAGGCTCGGCAAAGGGTCAAAAGAGTCAGGATCGAAACGGCGTTCGGATAAAGGCCCGGCCAAGACGTGCATGCAATATCCAACAACTGTTTCCTTGTCCTGCTTATTTAAAGCAGAACGTCTATTGAGAATGGGATTCAATCTGTCGGAAGAGACCGTAAGGCAAACGGCAGACCCATGATTGCATTCATTTTCGATCGCCAAGGGATCCATTCTGATAAAAGCCGCATCAACTGAGACCCAAGCAACCGGGAAGCCGGTCAGCCGCGCAACAACAGCATGACCAGCTTCGTGCACAAAGTTCTTCATTTCCTCCGTCTCAATCCAGGACGAGGTCCCGTTTTCAGAGGTTGATGCAGCAGAACGCATAAAGTAGGGTAAAGACACAAGCGGCTCCTTTCATGGTTGCCAGTTTGATATTTGCGGCTTGACCCGGTTTCGAAGGTGAGATGTTGATTACCGGGTCAAGTCGTTACTTTGAGGGTCAGATGCCCCTCACTTTCCACTGGGGAAAGGAGCTTCGAACCTGCTTATTCAGCTGGTCCAGTATCTTGTTGAGCTGAACTGCTTGTTTCATTGCCGTGGCCTTGTCAGCCTCGTCAGAAACCTCAAGCTCCTTGAGGCGCGCCTCGATCTCTTGACACTTGTATTTATTGATCACCACCGCGATGCAACTCGCAGCCCCAATCAGACTGTCGACCATCGCCTCGGCGCGCCCTATCGATTTCTCATAGCCTAGATAATACTTCTCAAGATCGTCGCCGAACGCACCGTCGTAGGGTCGCGGCCCGTCATCATCTTCAAACTGCGGCATCTCGATCGATGCCAGGTTCAACTCCATCTCGGCCGCCGTCCAATCACCACCACCATCGGTCCGCTCCAACCAGAGATAAAAGGGCTCCTTGAGAAACGGATAAGTGGCGTCACCAGCTGCTTGCTCACTGGCTTTTTTCCGCTCGCGATACGCTTTCTGAATTTCCGCAGGCGTTTGTGCCATATCGATCTCCAATGTCGTGTTATCTAAATTGAGCATAACACTAACGTGTTATGTTTGTCGAGATGTTTTTTGCACCCATGTGCAATTTTTCGCCTGCCCTCCTCGTCAGATCACTGGCACCGACTTGGACCACCATAAGCAGAACGCGAAAAGCACCAGCCAGAGCGAGAATAAGTCACTAGAATGTTCAGCGCTTAAGCCAGTGCAGAACCAGCCGGACTGTAGCGCGCCAGGCGCACAACGAGTCGATAAGGAATGTGGCCGCGGTGAACGTTGGATTGCCCCGACCTAACGCACCCTGACCTGCCGGGTGCCAAGGGTGCGCCATCAGAATTCCTGGAGAGTGCGTCGGCACGGGAAAAGGCGTATGTCCAAAGTGCAAGCGCTGGTAGAATCGGCTCGGAGCCCGTCATCGTCTGCATATGTGTGGACGTTTCATAGACCCCAATCCGGGGTGCCCTCGGCCTTTACCTCAATGGATTGACCGGCTGCCCCGAAAGATGATCGCCACGCACGAGGAAACGGCCCTCGATGCGTAGGGCCAGCGGCTCGCCCGAGATCGGCGGCGCACCAAGGGCTGCGGGACGCTGCGCGTGGATATGCAGATGCGGCTCGGTCGAGGCACCGGAGTTGCCGACCTGCCCAAGCAGGTCCCCGACCCTGACCGGATCGCCAGATGCCACGGTCACGCTACTCTGTCGCATATGGGCCAACACGATCTCGGCCTCGCCGCAGCGCAGGATAACGTGGTTGCCAAGACGGTTGACCTGATCGCTATTTGGCACCTCGAAATCCGGCATCTCCCCTTCCGTAGCGACCAACTTACCGACGCAGGGAGCGCGCAGTTCCGCTCCGAAGATGGCATAGGCGGCAGGATCGGCAGGCTGCCAGCCCTGCCCGCGCAGCCCCCAGGCTCCAAGCCCGAAGAAATCCACCGCATAGGACTGACCACGCCACGGACGAAACCGCGCAACGCTTCGATCAAGTGTCGCAATGTGCACGTTGACGATCCGGTTCGAGCCCCCGTTACCCACGAGATAGTGACCGGGTCCGAGCGGATTGCCGATATCGACGATCTCGACCTCTGGCAGGCTGCTACCCATCACTGCGCGTGCGCCATACCAGCCGCCGACACACAAAAGCACGACCGACAGCACTATCCCGGCCCATCCGGCCAGCCCATTCGGCACCCTGGATGGCGCAGCCCTGCCCTTGCGCACCAGCCCAGCCAGCACGGCGAGCAGCCAAAGCCCGCCATAGACCCAAGGCAACCACCAGACCGGAACGGCCCATTGCGCGACCCGGGCCAGCGCGAACAGGAAAGCACCGGTGCCCACCGCCTGAAGCCCGAATCTGGACCAAGTTCTACCCGGAAGAAATGCTACCCATGCGATCAAAGCGAGCGGCAACGCGATCTGAAGTGACAGGATCATCACCGTCATGGCACACCCCTCGGCAAGCGGATCTCGGTGACATCCGCAATGAAGAATGGGAAATAGTCGTCCGTGCCGAACATGTTGCCCGCCTCGACATGGAACGCCAGCCGATACCCCTAGACTTCGCGAAAGTCCGACAGGGTCGCACCGAATGGCTGCAAGCGGTGGATGCGGTCCGGGTTCGCGTCGCTCCAGCGCTGGAAGGAAACGACACCCGGCCGGCCCTCATGGTCCAGCGTCACATCGACCGCCTCGCTCAACGCGTCACGGCGCACAGTCACACGCGCGGTGCTGTCATCCACCGTTTCCCAGGAAACGCCCGGACCCGGCAGGAGTGCGGCCGGTGACCAGATCACGGCCTCGGCGACATAGCGCCCAAAGGCCGAGCGCCTGTGGTCAGCATTACCCCCCAATCGCCCGACGGGGATCAGCCCGAAAATGCGAAACCGTGTCCAGAATGCGGAATCCGACCCCGACACCGGCATCCCCTTGCGCGTCCGCATCGCCCAGACGAATCCCTCCGGCACGGACAGGATCTGGCGCGCCGCCATCGGTCGATAGGCAGGGGCCTGCTTGCTGCCACGGCTGAATTTCCCCGTCATGTCGATTTCAGACACGGGCAACAGCGGGGTGCCGGGCTGTATCACGAACATGAAATAGCGGCGCGCAGGTTCAGGCAGGTCCGCGACCATCTCAGGATCGAACCGCGCCGGATCGGCGGGCTGCATCGCCGCCAGCCGCTGCCAATCGGCGCGATCGGCCCGCCGATCATAGACAAGAAGCAGCGCTAAAGTCGCAATGCACACCTGCAGCATGGTGCAAATTACGATCAAGATCGTCATTCTGTGCGCTCCTATAAACCAGCTTGGATCATGACCACAAATGACGCTTTGGCACGTTGACCTCCGTCAAAACCCGAAATCACGCGCCCCGACGCGAGATGATGCAGGAGTGGGCGGGGTTCGTCACCGGACGCGGCGCAGTCACTTGACGGTCGTGTGGTCCGTTCAGCCGATTGCCCGGGCGCTTACAACTCCGGCCCAGGCAGATACGGCAGTGAGTGTCGCGCCCCAGGCCATGTCGGCGACCACCATCGAGGGGTGCCAGTCGCGCACCACCGTCCAACTGGTCAGCTCGTAGGTGCCGTAGGCGACAAAGCCCAGGATCGCGCCGTTGACGAGCGCGGTGACGGGCGTGCCATCGCGCAGCGCCGGCCAGCCCGCAAACCAGACCACGCCTACCATGTAGATGAGATAGAACAGCACAGCCGGGAGGGGCCGTATACCGTCGCGGAGCGTCTCGCCCAAGTGCTGAGCGAAGAGCGGTTGCATGACGGTCGAGAGCATGATGGCGTCGGCGATCAGGAAGATCACGCCGGTGACCAGGACAAGGACGAGAAGGGACATGCGGTTCTCCTTTTGCACGGCTCCACGTAGGTCGGCGAGGCAGACCGTCTACGAAGGGGGATGTGGGCACCACCACATGAAAGCCTGCTGACACGCCGCGACGCAGGTTACGTCGGACCATGCGTTACGCCCCGCCTCGGGTGTGCCCCATCTCGGCGTTGATCCAGTCACGAAAGGCCCTGACCCTTGGATCGGCCGCCTTGTCGTCCGGGTAAACGAGGTAGTAGCCGAAGGTCGTCTCCTCGCTGACGGTTGGCGGAAAAGGTCGGACGAGCCGGCCCGCGGCAAGGTCGTCGACGACCAGCGTCGAGACTGCCAGCGCGACCCCCTGACCTTCGATCGCCGCCTGAACCGCCATGCTGTCATGGCTGAAGCGCGGACCGCGTGAGGGATCGACCGTGTCGACCCCGGCGGCACGCAGCCACATCTGCCAGTTCGGGGCGGTGTCGGTGTCCATCGCCCATTGGATATGCAAGAGCGTGTGCGCCACCAGATCGCCAGGGGTCTCAAGCGGCGGGCCATGGTCCAGCAATCGCGGGCTGCACACGGGAAACGCGGTTTCGGCCAACAGGCATTCAGCATGCAGGCCGCGATAGCTGCCGCCGCCGAAACGCAGCGCAACATCGACGCCATCCTCCTCAAAGGTCGACAGCGCATTCGTGGCATCGAGGCGGATGTCGAAATCGGGATGTGCCTCGCGGAAACGCTCCAGGCGCGGCACAAGCCATTTTGCCGCGAGCGACGGTGCGACGCTCACGGTCAATATCCTGCTCTGGGGAGCGTCCTGCATCCGGGCCGAAGCCTCGGCCAGCCGGTCCAACCCCTCGGTCAGAAGCGGTGCGGCCGTAGCCCCTGCCTCGGTCAGCACCAGACCACGCGTGATCCGGCGGAAGAGCGGACGGCCGACATGGTCCTCGAGCGCGCGGACCTGCTGACTGATCGCCGCTGGCGTGATGTGCAACTCCTCCGCCGCCTTCTTGAAGCTCAGATGCCGCGCCGCAGCCTCGAAGGCCCGGAGCGCGTTTAAAGGAGGCATGCGACGTGTCATGATCGAGGCTCACGCATAAGTTTCTCTATCCTGTAGGCCAAGACATTCTCGTTTGTGAAACAGCTCAACGCGCCCCATCATTGGCCTAACGCAATGCACAGCGCAACGCACAGCATTGCACGAACAAGATTTTCTGGCGTGGTCCGCCATGAAAATCCAGATCGAAAGGAGGCCATGTCATGACCCATATCGACCAAATCCGTCTCGCAAGCCACCCGGATCCGCGCATGCGCGCCGCCGCCGCAGAGGCCAGCCGTCTCAGATCCGACATGTGGCGCACTGTCCTCGGCCGCGCCATGCGCGGATGCGGGATCGCCCTGGGATGGCTCTGGAACGCAACAATCATTCGCGTCGCGCGGCCCGTCTGGAGTCGAACCATCGGCGCGCATATATCTCTGAGTGCCCGGACCGGGGCGTGCCAATGAAAGCCCTCATCGTTCATTGCCATCCCGATCCCGGCAGTTTCAACGCGGCGCTGACCAACCGGGCCGACGAGACGCTGCGCGGCATGGGCGCCGAGGTCGACATCTCCGATCTCTACGAGCAAGGTTTCGACCCGATCGAGCATGCGCGCCATTATCGCGACCCTGTTGATCCGGGCGGCTTCGCGCCGCTCGCCGAACAGCGCAACGCCTACCAGACCGACACCCTGCCGCGCGATGTCTCGCGTGAGATCGCGCGGCTCGAATGGGCCGATCTCGTGATCCTGCAATTTCCGCTCTGGTGGCACGCGCAGCCGGCGATGCTGAAGGGCTGGTTCGACCGAGTCTTTGTCAGCGGCGGCCTCTATACCAGCCGCATGCGCTATGACACGGGGTATTTCCGCGGCAAGCGGGCGATCTGTTCGGTGACCAGCGGCGCGCCCGAGGTGGCCTTTGGCCCCGGCGGGCGCGGCGGCGATATCGACGCGCTGATGTGGCCTATCCAGTATTCGCTGCATTACATGGGGTTTGACGTGGCCGCGCCGATGCTGTCGCCGGGGGTGCAGGGGCATGGCTATGCCTACCAGTCCGAGGACAGGCTGGCGGCCCATCTGAACGGATTGCTGGACCGGTGGTCCGAGCGATTGCATGGCGTGATGGGGGAGCCGCCGCTGCGCTTTCCCGGCTGGGCGGATTGGGATGCGCTTGGTCGCGCGATCACCCCGGCGCAGAATGCGACGATCACCTGCCCGCAGGCGAATATCTGAAAACGAGAAGGAGCAAGACATGACAGAGACACACGAAACCGCCACCCCGCCCCGCACCGTCACGGTGCAGATCGTCAATGCCTTCATCCGCGACGGTGCCGGCGGCAATCCCGCCGGGGTCGTGCTTGATGCCGACGATCTGGGCGAGGCGGAGATGCAGGCCATCGCCACCAGCGCGGGGCTGTCCGAGACCGCCTTCGTCTCGCAATCGCAGACGGAGACCTTCAAGCTCGATTTCTTCACGCCGAACCGCCGGATCGCACATTGCGGCCATGCAACGATCGGGACGTTTTCCGTGCTGGCCGCCCTCGGTCGGGTGCAGGAGGGCTGGAGTTCGAAGGAAACCGTCGATGGCCCGCGCGCCATCCGGATCACCGAGGGTGCGGCCTTCATGGAGCAGACGGCGCCGCGCTACAGCGACGAGGCCGACTGGTCGCAGGCTGGGGTGACACGTGCGGACGTGCTGGACGCGCTCGGGCTTGACGAGGGCGATCTCACGGGCAGCACGCCCCCGAGCGTGGTCGATACCGGCGTCCGGTTCCTGCTGGTGGGCCTTAGGGACGTCGCGACGCTCCGCGACCTGCAACCGGACATGGCCGGGATCGACCGGATCAGCGAGCGCCTGGATCTCATCGGCGTCTACGTCTTCGTGCCGCTGGAGGGCGAGGCCGACGCGACCACGCGGATGTTTGCGCCGCGCTACGGTATCGCGGAAGAGGCCGCCACCGGGATGGCCGCCGGTCCGCTCGGATGCCTGCTGCATGACAGGTTCGGCTATGCGAAGGACCGGCTGCTGATCGAGCAGGGCGCCCTGATGATACCTCCGTCGGCCAGCCTGCTCGACATCCGCCTGACCCGCCCGGACGGAGAGATTACCGGCCTGATGGTGGGCGGCCATGGCCACGTCAAGGACGAGAGGGTGGTGCGCTACTGAGCGCCGTGATTGCATGCGCCAATGACCAAGCTGTTCCATGGAGGATGACATGACCCACAAGACCTGCCTCATCATCGGCGGTGGGCGTGGCATGGGTGCCGCCACCGCCCGCGAAATGCACGCGCGCGGCTATCAGCTCGCGCTGATGTCGCCGTCGGATAGCTGTGAAAAACTGGCGAAAGAACTGGGTGGTGTTGCGCATCGCGGCCGCGCCGAAAATGCGGATGACACGAAAGCGATCTTTGACCTCACTCTCGACACCCATGGCCGCATCGACGCGTGCCTGATCCATGTAGGCGGCCCGCCCAAGGGCGACCTCCTGGACATCCCGGACACGGACTGGGATCGCGCGCACGAGATGATCCTCATGCCCGTCATTCGCATGGCACGGCTGCTGACACCGGTAATGACGGCGCAAGGCGGCGGCTCGATCGTCAGCATCACGACTTATTCCGCCTTCGAGCCTTCGCTGACCTTCCCCACCTCAAGCGTCTACCGCGCCGGCGTGTCGAACTACACCAAGCTCTATTCGGACCGTTATGGTCCCGACAACATCCGCATGAACTGTCTGCTGCCAGGCTTCACCGATAGCCTCGACCTTCCGCAGGAGCTTGCCGGGAAATCCGCCCTCCGGCGCCTCGCCCGGGCAGAGGAGCAGGCCCGTGTGCCGGCCTTCCTGCTGACCGAGGACAGCAGTTATATCACAGGGCAGAGCTTGCGCGCCGATGGCGGGATGACACGCCACATGTAAATGGCAGGTCTTGTTGTCTCTTGCGGGGCATTGAAGTTCTACAAGATGTGTGAAGGGCGCTTGCCGCTGTGCACAGTTGGTCGTAATCGATTTCCGAATTCTCAAAGGAGCAGCGTCGGATGACCAGCGCGAAAGTAGACCAACAAGTTCGCGCGGAAAAACTGGCGTTGGCTGCGAAGGCGCTCTTCGAGGCCGGCGCGCTGGAGACGGGACCGCTGGAGCGGGGCTACGTGCGCAGGCTGAACACAGCGGTGTTTCAGCGGCTGGTCGATACAGAGAAGACTGTTCCCGCCACGCTCGCCGACGCGATCAATGCCAAGGGTGCGCTGACCAAGCACGCCGAGCTCGTCTTTTTTGGGAACTGGCTGATCGACCGCCGACCAGGTGCGAAAGCTCGTCCCGGGAAACAGGCTGATCCTGACCTGCCACTGAACTTTCATCCAGCCGGAACCGGAGCCCTTTGGTTTGATACGCCGATTGGCGCAGGTGGAGCAACCGACATCCGTGCGGAGCTTTCAGATGGCGCAGCGCGGGTGTCGGTTGCGGTGGTGAGGTGTT
>NZ_JAVJUC010000045.1:0-101136 GCF_040219995.1 Roseovarius sp.
GTGGTTGGCCTTAAGCTGCCGTGGACGGCTACACTCATGCGCGGAATCAAGGCCGAAGGCCGCCGCGCATCGCCGGGCCGCCCCCCGGCACGGCGATTTCGCTGCAACCTGCTCTGCGCTCTGATGTTTTTCGGATTTGGCTGAAATAAAGCGCTATAAAACTGTGGTTGGATCGCCGCACCGCGGCCCGTCGATGCGCGGCTCACGGCAACGGCAGCTTCAGGCCAAAACCGCCTCGGCTGACAGGCTTGTGACATGACATTTCAGGCGACCCGGTTACCTTGACCGCGATGTGACACGACCGGAGCCGCCATGCGCCTGATCCCGTTTCTTCTGGCCCTGCTCTGGGCCGCGCATGCGCTTGCGGTGGCCCCCGAAGAGGCCGCCTGTCACGCGGACATTCCCTGCCCGCTTGGAGCGCGATCCTATCATGTCAAGGAACCCGACGATTGGGATGGCACCTCGCCCTTGCCGGTGCTGCTGCACTTTCATGGCTGGATGCGGCAGGGCACGCTGATCGTCAAGCATGGCCGGATCTCCGGGGCGACGCGGCGGCGCGGTGTGCTGCTGCTGGCCCCCAACGGAGAGGGCAAGACCTGGGATTTCTGGAGCGACCGGACCGATGACGTCGCCTTTGCCGCCGCCGTGATCGAGGATGCCGCGAAACGCTATCCCATCGACCGCAGCCGGATCTTTGTCTCGGGCTATTCCTACGGCTCGGCGATGGCCTGGCGCTATGCCTGCGAGAACGGCGACGGGGTCGCGGCGCTTCTCGCCGTTTCCGGCACTCTGCGCCAGTCGGAAACCTGCCCGCAGGCCCCGGCCATGGTGCGTCATGTCCACGGCACCTCTGACAGGGTGATGGATTTCCCCTTCGGCCCGGACGGCCAGACGACTTGGCCGGTCAAGCTCTGGCGCGACCGGATGGGCTGTGCGGGGCGCGGCGCCGGGGCGGGGCAATGGAGCATCACCCGGCATGACACGTTTACCCGTACCACATGGGCCTGTGCCGAGGGCGATGTGACCCTCGACGTGCATCCGCGCGGTCATTTCATCCCGCGCGGCTGGATCGCACGGCAACTTGATGAGTTGCTCGGGCGGGACCCGTCCTATCCCTGAGACATGGCAGGACTCCGGTTCAGATCAGCGCGAAGATGCGCGCCGGGCCGCCGGTGCCGCCGCGATGCTTGGGCGCGCCGATGACCACGGTCGCCCCTGCTGCGGGAACCTTGTCGAGATTGGCCATGCATTCGATGCCGAACCGCCCCGTCGGCAGCCAGGCGTAATGCGTGGCGAAATCTGCCGAGGGTCCGTGGTCGAGCGACAGCGTGTCAGAGGCGATGGAGCGCGCGCCGGTCTCCTCGATCAGCATCAGCGCGGCCTCGACGTGGAAGCCCGGATAATGCTGCGCCTCGCCGTCAAAACCGCGAAAGGCGTCGCCGCCGGTCTTGGCCCCCCAGCCGGAATAGAGCGCCACGCAGGCGCCGTCGGGAATGTCGCCATTGGCCGAAATCCATGCCTTGAGATCGTCGGGGGTGAGCCGCGTATCGGCATCCTCGGCGGCGCGCGCGGCGATATCGACGACACAGAGCGGGGCCACGAGATCACCCACCGGGATTTCATCGACCGAAGCGCCATCGGCGGAGAAATGCAGCGGCGCATCGACATGGGTGCCGGTATGTTCGTTGACCGTCAGCGTGAGCAGGTTGAAGCCGTGATCGGCAAAGTTGAAATTCTGCTCGGTCGAGATGCCGGGCGCACCGAAATAGGTGGGAAAGTCGGCGTCATAGGCGTGGGTCAGATCCTCGACCGTGCTATGGCCATGCGCCATCGCAGGCGATGCGCCCAAGGGCGAGAGCGCAGTGGCGGCCCCGGCCCCGGCGGCGGTGCCAAAGAAGGCGCGGCGCGACAGCATCCTGTCCTTGACCGCATTGATTACGCAGGCGTCACACATGGCATGTCCTTTCCGGTTTCCGTGCATATGGGGTGCAGCCTAGCATGATTCTGCGCTATGCAGGGGTGCGGCTTTGGTCGGTGGACCGGAAATGGGAGAGGGTGGATGCTGGCATTGATGCGATTGCTGATCTTCGGGCTGATCGCTCTGACGGCGCTCTATCTCGGGATTTCCTGGTATTCACGATCCGTGCGGCGCAAGAAAATGGAGCAGGATTGGGAAGAGGCGGGTCGCCCCGGCGACCGGGATGCCTATATAGAGGCTGGGATGGTGCAATATGAGCAATCGTTGCGCAAACGGCTGATCTGGCTGGTCTATATCATTCCGGTGACGCTGATCGGCGTCACCATCTATGTCACGAATTTCATGTAAGGGGGCCACGCATGGTCTATGTCAAATGGGTGTTCTGGGGCGTGTTCTGGACGGTGTTGATCGCCTTTCTGCACTATACTTTGCCGCAGCATGACGTGGTGCGGATCACCGACACCTATGAAAAACGGGTCAATCCGGGCGATAATTCTTTGTTCTGGTCGAATGCCGATACCGGTGAAGACCCCACGGCGACCGAGCGTGACGTGTTCTTCATCCAGACCTTTCGGGCCAATGACAAGCCGATGATCTATCGTAACGAGGATACCGGCTGGGGCTGGCCGCCGTATTTCAAGTTCGACACCGCCAATCTGCAGGCCGAGGCGTCGGACATGATGTCAAAAAAGAACGCCGAGACCGCGCAATGGGTGGTCGTGCGTCATTACGGCTGGCGCAATGAGCTGTTCTCGATCTATCCCAATGCGGTGAGTATCCGTGCAGCCACCGGGCCGGACGAGCAGATCATTCCGTGGGTCAAGATCGTGGTGCTGGTACTGCTGGCGGCGCTGTTCTGGGCCATTCGGGTGCGCTGGATCCGGTTTCGCGAGCGCCGGATCGAGCCGATGGTGGATGAATGGAGTGAGGGCGCCCGGTAGCGCGAGGCGGGCTGATGGCTAGCGTTGCGTGACGGAATTTTTAAAAAATTCCGATCAAGAAAGTTTTGAACTTTCTTGGTCTGAAGCTTGGCCGTCGGTAGACATCCTTGAGGCGCAGGCACCGGTTGTCCGGTCCGGTTCAATCACCACCGCGCAGTCATGCGCGCGGGGTCTCTGCCGCTTGCTCCGCTTCGATGCGCTGCCGTTCGGCATCGCTTTCATAGCTGGCCCAAGGCCGGTCGGTGCCGGTGGGCGGCAGGTCAGCGGGCTTGTGCAGAAGGTGCAGATGCGTCTTGGCGATGAAATGGCCGGTGATGGGTGCTGTCAGGAACAGAAACAGCGTGATCATCAATTCGTGGAACGAGAAATTCCCGACAACAAAGTAGAAGTAAAGCATCGATGCGATCAGCGCGCCACCCACCCCGAGAGTCGTCGCCTTGGTCGGCGCATGCAGACGCATCATCGGATCGGGCAGCTTGATCAGGCCAAACGAGCCCACCAGCCCGAATATGCCGCTGATCACCAGAAAGACGGAAATGAGGATGTCGATGAGCATGATCTTTCCCCCTTATTCGATGATGTCGCCACGCAGCAAAAAGCGCGTGTAGGAGACGGTGGAGATGAAGCCGGTCATGGCGATGATCATCGAGGCTTCGAAATAGACCGTCGTGCCCTTGTGGATGCCATAGAGCGCCAGCAGCGCGATGGCGTTCACCACCATCGTGTCGAGCGCAAGGATACGGTCGCCCACGGCAGGCGCGCTGATCACCCGGTAGATGTTCATCAACAGGCCAAGGCCAAAACAGGCGAAGGCGAAATAGAGCGCATACTCGATCATTCGAAAATCTCCTTCAGCCGGGCCTCGTAGCGCGCCTTGATCTCATCGCGCACCGCGTCCGGGTCTGGCGCGTCGAGGCAATGCACCAGAAGGCTACGCCCGTCGGCGGCGACGTCGCTCGATACGGTGCCGGGGGTCATGGTGATGGTGCCCGCCAGCACGGTGATCGCCTCGGGGGTGCGCAACTCGAGCGGGATAGAAATCCACGCTGGCTTGGTGTTGGCGTTGGTCTTGAACAGGATCACATAGGCGACCTGCACATTGGCCACGCAGATATCCCACAGCACGACCAGCACGTATTCCACGATGCGCGGCGCGCTGCGCAGCTTGGGCCGGTTGGGCCAGTAGGGCGAGGTGATGACCGGGATGATCAGCGCAAGGATGGTGCCGAGCAGCAGGTTGCCGAGGGTCAGCTTGTTGACCAGCATCTGCCAGACCACGATCAGCGTGAGCGTGAGGAAGGGATGGGGCAGCAGTTTGCGGAGCATCGTCTTGTCCCTCCTCAGTTGGTGCCAAGCACGGCGGCGATATAGCCGTCTGGTGCATGCAGTTGCGTGGCCGTGGCCTCGATATAGCCCATCATCGGCCCGGCAAAGACCGAGAGCGCAATGACCGCCCCCAGCATCGCGCAGACCGCCACAATCGGCAATGCGGGCTGCGGGGCGGAGGCCTCTTGCGGGGTGTCATCCGTCACCGGGGCGAGTTTCCAGAACACCATGCTGCCAGCCTGCGCAAATCCCAGCACCGCGACGAGCGAGGTGGCGAGGATCACCGTCCAGATCAGCCAGACCTCCTGCATCTCACGCACCGCGTCGAGCACCAAGAGCTTGCCGATGAAGCCCGAGAGCGGCGGCATGCCCGCCGATGCAATCGCCGCGCCAAAGAACAGCGCCGCGATCAGCCCGTGCTGTGCCATTTTCGGGCCGGGTTGGATCGCGCCGCCCATCTCGCCGCGCCGTTCGCGCACCAGATCGACCACAAGGAACAGAAGCGCCGCCGCAAAAGTGGAATGCAGCATGTAATAGATCGCCGCCGCCGTTGTCTCGGGGCGAAAGCCCGCGATGGCAATCAGCAGCGTGCCCATCGAGCCGATGGAGGCGAAGGCCGCGAGCCGCCCGAGACGCTTGGCGCCCAGAATGCCGATCATCCCCGCCGCGATGGTGATGAGGGCCGCATAGATCATCATATTGTCGATCAGGTCGGCCGTGGCCCCCAGATCGGGGCCGAAGACCAGCGTGTACATCCGCAGGATCGCGTAGGCGCCGACCTTGGTCATGATGGCAAAGAGCGCGGCCACCGGGGCGGGGGCCTCGGCATAGGTTTCGGGCAGCCAGAAATGCAGCGGCAAAAGCGCGGCCTTGATCGCGAAGACCAGGAACAGCAGCATCGCGCCAACGCGCAGGAGTGCGCTGTCCTCGACCGGGATTTCCGCCGCGCGCACCGCCAGATCGGCCATGTTGAGCGTGCCGGTCACCGCATAAAGCGTGCCGAGCGCAAAGAGAAAGAGCGTGGAGCCGAGCAGGTTGTAAATGACATATTGCACCCCCGCCTTGAGCCTGCGCGCCCCGCCTGCGTGGATCATCAGCCCGTAGGAGGCGATCAGCAGCACCTCGAAGAACACAAAGAGGTTGAAGGCGTCGCCGGTCAGGAACGCGCCGAAGATGCCCATCAGTTGGAACTGGAACAGCGCGTGGAAATTGTTGCCGCGCTGATCCCAGCCCGAGCCGATGGCGTAGAGCAGCACCAGCCCGGCAAGCACCGCCGTCAGCAGCACCATCAGCGCCGACAGCCGGTCGAGCACCAGCACGATGCCAAAGGGGGCGGGCCAGTTGCCCAACTCATAGACCTCGATGGCACCCGTGGCCGCGTGCAGCATAAGGCCAAGCGCCACCGCCAGCACCGCCAGCACGCCCGCCAGAGAGAACACCCGCTGCAACAGCGGATGATGCCGCATCGTCAGCGTCAGCACCGCCGCGAGCACCGCCGGGAGGACCACAGGGGCGATAATCCAGTGGTTCATGCCTCATTCTCCTGATCGGGCGCGGTGCCGTCTTCCATGTTCACGCTGTCCTCGCGGCCCGAGAGATAGGCCCCGAGTGCCAGCATCACCACCACAGCCGTCATCCCGAAGGAAATCACGATAGCGGTCAGCACCAGCGCCTGCGGCAGCGGGTCGGTATAGGTCTCGACCCCCTTGCGCAGCACCGGGGGCAGGTTGATCGCCAGCCGCCCCGCGCCGAAGAGAAAAAGGTTGACCGCGTAGGTCAGCAGCGAAATCCCGATGATCACCGGAAAGCTGCGCAGCCGCAGCACGAGGTAGATGCCCGCAGCGGTCAGAAGCCCGATGGCGGTTGCGAACAGAAGTTCCATATCAGACCTCTCCCTCTTTCGGCGCGTCCTCGCGCGCGGGGTTGATATCCATCGGGAAGACGTTGACCGTCTCGCCCGAGCGGCGCGCCATGCTCGACAGGCTGTTGAGCGCCAGCATGACCGCGCCCACCACCGTCAGGAACACGCCCACGTCAAAGGCCATGGCGGTGGCCCATTCGAATTCCTCGATGGGCGGGAAATGCAGATAGCCGTAATCCGAGGTCAGGAACGGCCGCCCGTTCAGCCACGCACCTATGCCCGTGACGGAGGCGACCAGCACACCGAGGCCGATGGTGGCGTGATAGGTCACACGCTGCCGGTCCTCGGCCCAGGCAAAGCCCGAGGCCATGTATTGCATCAGGAACGCGATGGCCACGATCAGACCGGCGATGAAACCGCCACCGGGCTCGTTATGGCCACGCAGGAAGATGAAGGCCCCGACCATCAGCGCAATCGGCATCATCACGCGGGTCGCGACCACCATCATCAGCGGGTGCCGGTCGCCCGCCTCGGCATAGCGATGCGCGTCCCAATTGGCGAGCCAGCGCCCGCCCGGCCCCTTGAGCACGGTCTCGGTCAGCGCGTAGATGACCAGCGCCGCGATGCCCAGAACGATAATCTCGCCATAGGTATCAAAGCCCCGGAAATCCACGAGGATCACGTTGACCACATTGGTGCCGCCGCCGCCCTTGTAGGAATTGGCGAGGTGGAAGGCGGAGATGCTTTCCTGCGCAAAGTCACGCACGAGGATGGCATAGGTCAGGCCGGTGACCGCCACGCCGCCGACAATGGCGATGCCCGCATCACGCAGACGGCGCGCCGGGCTGCTTTCGGCAGGCGTCTCGCGCGGCAGGAAGTTGAGCGCCAGCAACAGAAGGATGATCGTCACGACCTCGACCGAGATCTGCGTGAGCGCGAGATCGGGGGCCGAGAAGTAGACGAAGCCAAGCGAGACCATCAGACCGACGATCCCCATCAGCACCAGCGCGAGGAAGCGGTTGCGGTGGAAGGCCACGAGACAGATCGTCGCCAGCACCAGCAGCAGCCAGCCAATGGCCGGAATGATCGTGATCGGCAGCGCCTCGCGCGTCGGGCCGAGTGCGCTGCCGCCAGACCATGCCAAGGCACCGGCGGCGATCACCGCGACCGAGAAGACGGCGGCGTTGCGCGTCAGCGCGCCGTTGTGGATGCCATCGGTCAGCGTGGTGGACAGGGATGTGGCGGCACGGGTCACCGCGTCGAACATCACCTTGGCCTCTGGGCGCGGCGTGGCGTTCCACATCCGCATCAACGGGCCATGCAAGGCCAGCAGCAACGCACCGCCCAGAACCGCGATCACCGACATCCAGAAGGCGGGCACCAGCCCGTGCCAGTGGTAGATCTTGACGTAAGGATCGGCCTGCGTCACCGCCTGCGCCGTCACCTTCACCAGATCGCCCGCGAAAGTCATCGGCATGAACCCGATCAGCACCACCAGCACGGTCAGGAAGGCAGGCGCCGCCCACATGCCAAAGCCGGGGTCATGCGGCTTGGCGGGGTAATCGTTGCGTTCCTTGCCGAGGAACACATGCGCGATGTAGCGGAACGAATAGGCCACCGAGAAGAGCGCACCAAGCGTCGCCACCGCACCCATCAGCCAATGCGGCCCGATCCAGTGGGTATGCGCCACCTCTTCCAGCATCATTTCCTTGGAGAGGAACCCGTTGAGCGGCGGGATACCCGCCATCGACAGCGCCGCTATGGTGGCGATCGTGAAGGTGATCGGCATCAGGTGGCGCAGCCCGCCCAACCGCTTGATATCGCGGGTATGCGCCTCGTGGTCAATAATGCCCGCGGTCATGAAGAGCGCGGCCTTGAAGGTGGCGTGGTTGATGATGTGGAAGACCGCCACCACCGCCGCCGCCTTGGTGCCAAGGCCAAGGAGCATGGTGATGAGCCCGAGGTGACTGACCGTCGAGAAGGCCAAGAGCGCCTTCAGATCATCCTTGAAGAGCGCGATCTTGGCGGCCATCACCATGGTGATCAGGCCAGTGGACGCCACGATCCAGAACCATTCCGGCGTGCCCGCCAGCACCGGCCACATGCGTGCCATCAGGAACAGCCCCGCCTTCACCATCGTCGCCGAATGCAGATAGGCCGAAACCGGCGTGGGCGCGGCCATCGCATGCGGCAGCCAGAAATGGAACGGGAACTGCGCCGATTTCGTGAAGCAGCCCAAGAGGATCAGGATCAGCGCAGGCAGATAGAGCGGGCTGGCCTGAATCGCCTCCTTCTGCGTCAGGATCACGCTGAGGTCATAGCTACCCGCGATATTGCCGAGGATCAGCATGCCCCCGATCATGGCAAGACCGCCGAGGCCGGTGACGGTAAGCGCCATGCGCGCGCCCTGCCGCCCTTCGGGCAGGTGCTTCCAATACCCGATCAGCAGGAACGAGGACAGCGAGGTCAGTTCCCAGAAGACCAGCAAAAGCAGGATGTTGTCGGAAAGGACGATCCCCACCATCGCGCCCTGAAACAGGAGAAGGTAAGTGTAGAACTGCCCCATCGGGTCCTCTCGCGAGAGATAGAACCGTGCATAGAGGATGATCAAAAGGCCGATCCCGAGGATCAGCCCTGCAAAGAGAAGCCCCAGCCCATCCAGCATGAAATTGACGTTGAGCCCGAGCGAGGGCAGCCAGTCGATGCCAAAGGTCAGCACCTCGCCGCGCATCACGGTGGGGACGCAGAGCAGCAGCAGGATCAGGGCAAGGATGGTGGCCGAAGCCGTAAACGCCGCGCATGTGTTGCGGCCCGCCTGGATCATCAACCCCGGAAAGAGCGCGCCCAAGAATGGCAATGCCGCGATGATCGGCAAAAAGATTGCGGCACTGTCCATGCGTGTTCTGCCCCCTGTCCCGTCCCTGTGTCCCGGTTTGCACCGCCCCCATCACTGGGCACAGGCCGGGCCATCTCGATTAACCATCGGTAATATATTGATGCCCCTGCCCGCAACAACCCGAATCCGGTCGATTTCCGGTTTATGCCTTGCAAAACGCATGCCGATTGCGTGGTCAGCGGGTTTGAGGCTCGCAGGACCCGCCGCTGTAACAGGTTTCGACCCGGCGCAGGCTTTCGGGGGAGGGGTCGGCAAAGCCCATGCCGCCACACGGGTCGAGCGCCAGTAGATAGCCATCCTCGGTACGCTTCAGAAAGGCGAGATAGGAGGTGCCTGGCGCGGCCCCCGCGCACCACGGCCCAAAGCATTGCGCATCGAGGGTGATCGGGCGATCGAACGGCAGGTCGAACCCGGTTTTGGTCAGGGCCTGCCCGGTCATCCGCGCCGGGATCAGGGTATGCGGCGGGGTGGCCGCCTGATCCTGCCAATCGGTGCGGGGCAGGGCGGCGGCGTCGAACTCCAGCCGGGCATGCACCACGATATAGGCCTCTTCCGCCTCGGCGGCCTGCTGATAGGTGCGGGCCACATCCGGGGGCAGACAGGACAGCGCGAGCGCAGGACTGGTGAGCGTGCAAAGCAGTATGATGAGGCCCGCGCGGATCACAACAACGCCCCGAATTCGTCAAGCACGGCACTATAGACGGCGCGCTTGAACGGCACGATACTCGCCACCAGATCAGCGGGCGGCAGCCATCGCCATTCGGAAAATTCCGGGTGATCTGTGGCGATGTTCACGTCATCGTCCTGCCCCAGAAAGCGCATCAGCACCCATTTTTGCTGCTGCCCCCGGTAACGCCCCTTCCAGATGCGCGGCACAAGGTCATGCGGCAGATCGTAGTAAAGCCATCCCTCGGTCTCGGCCTCGATCCGGACCTTGTCGGCGGGGATGCCGGTCTCTTCCCAGAGCTCGCGCAGGGCGGCCTGTTGCGCGGTCTCGCCGGGGTCTATTCCGCCCTGCGGCATCTGCCAGGCGGGGGCGTCATTGTCGATGCGCTGCCCGACAAAGACATGGCCCGCGCGGTTCACGAGCATCACGCCGACACAGGCGCGGTAGGGAAGTTTGGTGATCTCTTCGGGGGTCATGGCGGGCCTTTCATGAACATGCGAACCTTGCGTCGCGTGGCGCGGCGCGTCAAGCCGGTCGCGAGGTGGGTCATGCGATTATCGGGGCGTTCAGGACGGGTTCGAGGTGATGCAACGGCTTGAAACCTTTGTCAAAACGAGCCTCGCCTGGGACAGGGCCGCGTCAGTCGCGTTCGCGGCTGCGCCCGGTCAGGCGACCGATCAGGAAGGACGTGCGCGGCGACCAGATATAGGCGGTGCGGGTCTCGGCGCCGGGGCGCATGCGCATGCGGACAAGGCCGAAAATAACCAATACAGCATGGCCCGCGGCGATCATCACGAACATCGCTGCGGGGCCGTAAACCTCGATCAGGGTGGAGGCCATGAGGGGGGCGGCGATGGCGCCGACGGCGAAGAAGAACATCAGCGCCGCAGACAGCTCCACCCGCTCTGACGCATCGGCGAAATCATGGGCGTGGGCGGCGCTGACCGAGTAGATCGGAAAGGTGGTCATGCCGAAGAAGAACGCCGTCATCAGGATGCCGAAGGTCTCGAGGTTGTGGGTCATGGCGGTGGTGAGGCTCGACAGGATCGCGGCGAGCGACAGGCCGATCAGAACCCACCGGCGATCATAGCGGTCGGCAAGCCAGCCGACGGGGTATTGCGCGACCGCGCCGCCCAGCACGAAGACCGCCAGAAACCCCGCGATCTGGTCGACGGCGAGGCCGACCTGACCGCCGTAGAGCGGCCCCACCATGCGGAACGAGGCCGAGGACAAAGCGGCCACCAGAACGCCTGCCGCAGCGAGGGGCGAACAGGCGATCAGGAGCATCGGGCGCAGGCGCGGGGCGGCGGGGGTTTCGGGCTCTCTGAGGCGCGAGAGGGTGAGCGGCAGAAGCGCCGCGCAGCACAAGAGGGCCAGCAGGTTGTAGGAGACGTAAGACGCTGGTGCCAATACGGAAATCAGCATTTGTGCGGCCAATGAGGCCCCCATGTCCACCACCCGGTAGACGCCCATGGTGCGGCCGCGCGTCTCGTTGGTGACCTTGGCCTGCAACCAGGCCTCGATCACCGTGTAACAGCCCGCCACGCAGAGGCCCGAGGCGACCCGCATCAGCGACCAGGCATAGGGGTCGATCACCAGCATATGGGCCAGCAGACCGATCGCGCCCATGGCGGTGAAGGCGGCAAAGGCGCGGCTGTGACCGATCGAGCCCATGAGGCGCGGGGCGACCCAGCAACCGATGAAAAACCCTACAAAATGGGCCGATCCGAGCAGGCCGATCTGCGCTGTGGAGAAGTCGAGGGCAAGGCCCGAGAGGGCATCGAGCGGGCCCACCCCGCCGGTGGAAAGCTGGAGCAGAATGACCGACAGGAAGAGGGCCGCGAAGGAAATCATCAGGCGCATGGTGCGGCCAGAATGGCAGGATGCGGGGGGCGGGACCACATGTTTTCGACATGGCGGTGTCGGTTTCGGGCCAGGCGCCGCGAATCACGGTTAACGCCCGGAAATCACGGGGTTTTGACGGGCTGTATCACGTCGGTATCGCGTCGGTATTCCGTCGGTGCGGATTTCGGGAGGTGGTGGGGTTAATGGGGCGTGCGGTGGGGGTGGGTTTTCGTGGCCAGACGGGCTTGAGTTCATCAGTCTCGGTTAGGTTACAAGATCAAGTGGCAAGTCGGATATGTCTCTGAGGCGCTTGCCCTCGATCATGGTATCGAGAAGGTCCAGTGTCTCCTCCCGCTCTTGGTCGACGAGTGCCGCGCGCAATTCGTAGAGCGCGAAATGGTAGACGCAATCAATGTCCCCGGTTCCAAGCGCCAGTGAGGCGACGCGACCGGGCGTCGGCTCTCCGGTGATGACGGCGATATGCGGCAGGTGGCCTTTGCGGTTCCGGACGAGGTTGAGCCCTTCGGAGCGGGCATTCTGCGCGCGGTCGCTGCGCAAGGTCCATTTGCAGCTGATCGAAGCGTGCAGGATGTCGAGGGGCTGATTGACCGCACGCAGGCTGGACAGGTGCGCTGTCTCGGCGTCCACCAATGGGCCGTTGGCATTGATCGTCGCGTCGCTCTCGGGTGCGCGGGTGACGACGATATCAGGCTTGATCAGGTAATCCGACCCGATGGCGGTTGCGATTTCACGATTGGCCTTGGCGATAGCTTCAAGCTCATCGAGATGCGCGTACTGATCGAACATCGCGATGCCGCCGCCCTTGTTCACCCGGAAGGTGCCGGGGCGGAGATGGGTCATTCTTTCGAAACACACGCGAACAAAGCTGGCGCAGACGCCTTCGAAATCGGCCCCGGCGGTCTGGCCGGCAAGCTTGGGTGCGGTTGTAGCCGGGCCAAGCCGTTCAAGAATGGCACCCGCGATTTCGCAACTGGGCTTTGATGATTTGTCGGCATTGCTGGGAACGCCGGATGCGCTTTTGGTCAGGATGCCTGCAAGAAGGGTGGCATGGAACTCACGCCGCGCTTGTGTGAGCCATGCCTCACTCATCAGGCGACGACCTGCACAGATCTGCGCACTGAAATCGCGTCTCGTATCTTGAGCGCGACCGCTTCGGCCACGGGCGGGGGGAACGCATTGCCCACTTGCCGATAGGCCGGGGTCTTCTTGCCAGAGAATTGCCAGTCATCCGTGAAGCCTTGGAGCCTTGCGACCATACGTACAGTGAGCCGTGGCATGCCCACAAAATCCCATGCCGGGGCCTCATTGGCAATGCCCATGCCATCAACGCCGAGTGTTGCCCATGCACGTTTGGCCCGCGTTGGCCCCAAGTCGGGACCGCCGTGTTTTTTCGACCCGCCGACAATGGTGGGCGCGATGTCATCGGCTTGTTTCATCCAGCGCTCCACGCCGCGCCATCCGTTTTCCGCCATAAGATCGTGCAGGGTTTTTCCCACGCTCAAAGGCGAAGAGCCGCTGGAAACGGGCCAGGAAAAATTCTCGGACATGTCCTTGCGGATTGCTACGATCACCACGCGGGGGCGCAGTTGCGGAACACCAAAGTCAGACGCGTTGAAGAGGTGCCAGTCAGTTTCGTAGCCAAGCTTGCGGAGTTGGCGTTTGAGCCCCTGACGATAGTCGGCAAACACCGCATCGAGGAAACCGCGCACGTTTTCAATCATCACGGCCTGGGGCCTCATCTCGTCAATAAGGCGCAAGGCATCGGGGAAGAGGTTACGCTCATCCGCATGGCCGAGTTGCTTGCCGGCGACGGAAAAGGGCGGACAAGGAAGTCCCCCCGCGAGTACGTCGATACCCGTGTAGGGACGCCCGTCAAAATTTGCGAGGTCGGCTTGGTCGCCATCGACAACGTTCCATGAGGGGCGGTTGAGCACTAGGGTATCGCGACAGTGTCTGTCGATCTCAACCAGAGCCTGATGGGTGTAACCTGCACGCTCCATGCCCAGAGCCTGACCGCCGGCACCGGCGCATAGTTCGACAGAGGTGAGATTCGACTGCATCAATCGCCCTTTTCTCGGTAGCATAACCTTGTAGGAAAAGCGTTGGAAGTGACCATATATAGTTTTTTACATCGCTTTTGTTCTTGTTATGTACTCATAGTGTGGTTGATTGATCAATAAATAACTTATTCAAAGTTGACGCAAGCTGGTCTGCACACCGATTGGTCGGCCCACCCCCTACCTCTCAATCCGCGCCACGATCCGCAGGTCGATCAGCGGGCCGACGAGGTCGGCGAAGCCGGAGGCGCCGAAGGTGTGGCGGTCGATCTGGCCGGTCAGCAGCACGGTGAGGTGGTCGAGGTCGCGGGCCTGCGCGCCGCGCTGGCGGTAGAGGCCTGCGGTCAGCGTCACCGGGCGGGTCACGCCGCGCAGGGTGAGTTGGCCCTCGACCGTCGCCGCCTGCAGGGTGCCGGTGATGCGGGTGGAGCGGAAGGTGATCACCGGGTGGCGCGCGGTGTCGAGCACCTTCGGCCCGCGCATTGCCTCGGTCGTGAAGAACACGCCCGCGCGGGCCGCGCGCGCGTCGAGCGTGACGGTGACGCGGCTGGCGGGGAGGTTGGCGAGGTCCACCGATATCTCGGCCGCGCGCACCGGCATGGTGCCCGCCGTTTCCGCCTGCCCGAGCCGGTAGGTGAAGCCCACCGAGGAGCGGGTGGTGTCGAGCCGGTAGGCCTCGGGCGCGGCGGCGGCCTGAGTGGCACTGAGGCAGAGGGCGAGGGCGAGCGATCGGATCATGGCCTTGGGTATACGCGCGGGGGCGGGGGGCGGATGTCACGTTTGCTTGAGCGCCCATGCGCCGGGCTGTCCGCTCAGGTGCCATGCGGCGGGCGGGGCGTCGCGGGCGCGGCGGCGTTCGAGATGCCAGCGGTCGGTGTCGAGGTCATGCGCGGGGGCCATGTGCCAGCGGCTCTCGACCCCCGGCGCGCCGCCCTCGCCCGGTGTCAGGATCAGGCCGAGGGGGCGATAGTGGCCGCGCGTCGCGCCTTCCTCGGCGGCGAGATGCAGGCGGCGCACGGGGGTGAGGCCCGGCGGGCCGGGCAGGTCGGCGATGACAAGCGGCGTGGCACCGCTGCGCAGCGCCTCTTCCATGCACCAGAGCAGATCTTCGCGGCGTTGCGGGGTGGCAAAGAGCAGGCGGTCGGGGCCGTTCTCGGGGCCGGTGATGGGGCAGGCACCTTCGGGGTTGAGCCGGTCGGTGGCCCATGCGGGGGCGATCCAGAGCACCGGGCCGCGCGTGGCCCCGATGAGCAGGGCGGCGAGGCTGTGGCGGGCGGGGCCGCAGCCCTCATGCAGGCGGGCCTGGGTGAAGGGCAGCGTGCCGAGCAGGCGCAGGGCCGGGCGCGGGCGGTGCTGCTGGCGGGTGAGGAGCGGGGCGGTCATGCGGGAGAGTGTAGCGTGTTCGCGGAATGTTCTCAAGTTGGGGTGGAGTGTGACCTGAAGTTGACATTGATGTGAGCCGCGCATCGACGGGCCGCGGCGGCCTTCGGCCGCGTTTCGCGCAGGTGCGTCAATCGGATGTCCGATCCAGACCGCCCCCGCCCTAGCGCATCCAGAAGCCGTTGCGCTTGATCATGTTGCGGATCGCCTGTTCGCGGCGGGGCAGGTTGTCCTGGTCGAAGAGCGCGCGCACCTTGGCGCCGCGCCCCTGGTAGATCATCCGCTTGATGGCGTCGTATTCCTTGAGCGCCTTCTTGGTCCGGTGCGGGGCGGTCACCTCTTCGAGCACGGCGATGACGTGGTCGCTCTCGCGGGCGTAGAGCAGGGGCAGGGTGCGGTAATGACAGGTGATGTCGCCGTCGAGCAGCCCCTCGGGCAGGGTGTCGCGCCCGCCGCCAAGGGCGTGGATCACCAGCGGCAGCGCGACCTGATCGAGCCACGGATCGAGCGACTGGCACACCAGTTCGGGGGGCGCGTCGTCGCGGATGGCGAGGGCATAGTCGAGGAAGCGCTGCCCGAAGACCTGCGGACAGGTGTAAAAGAAGAAGCCCGCGTTGAAGTAGAGATAGCGCTTCCAGTACTCGTCGGGTTGCGAGAGGTCGAGCGAGGTTTCGAAATCGAGGCCGAACTTGTCGTAGAGCGCTTTCCAGATCTGCGTGTAGCCGGGGCCGTAAAGTTCCGGCTCGGGCCAGGTGCCGCTGCGGCGCAGCGAGGCGGTGGGCCGGTCGAAATCGAAGGGCACCCGGCCAAGGTCGCCGGTGATCAGCGTGTCGGTGTCAAAGAACACGAAGGGCGCGCCCTCGGGCAGGGCGAAAAGCGCCTCGATCTTGTTGCCGTAAGGGTAGGCATGGCCGAAATGGCGGCTCTCGAAGGGCAGGATCTCGGCCCCCAGATCGTCGAGCCGGGCGCGGACATCGGCGCTTTTCATGCGCGGGTCATTGGGCCAGAGCGGTCCCGGCTGCGGCTCTGCTATGAGGAGCCGTCCGGCAAAGCCCGGGGACATGGCGCGCAGGGAGGCAGCGAAGATCAGCGCCTCGTATTCCAGCCGCCCGCCCTGAGCGACGATCATGATGTTGAAATGCGCCTGTTGCGTGCCGCGTTCGGCCATGCCCGTGCCCCTGCGTTTTGCGCCGCAGTATAGGCGGTTTCAGGCGCGGGCCAAAAGGGGGAAAGTCGGGCAAATCGAATGGGCAAGCTTTTTGGCTTTCTTTTTTCACAAGAAACCGATATAGCTTGCTTATGATATTTGCGGTTCTGACAGGGGATATCGTGGCGTCGACCGATCTTGGTCAGGCGGCGCTTGATGAGACGCTCGTGGCGATTGCGACGGCGGCGGACGAGATCGGCACATGGCCGCAGGTCTCTGTCACGGGGTTTGCGCGCCGTGGCGGGGATGCCTGGCAGATGGCGTTCGACGCGCCCTGGCTGTCGCTGCGCGCGGCGCTCTACGTGCAGGCCTGTTTGCGCCGTCTCGACAAGGCGCGCGCTTCGCGGATTGCCATCGCGACCGGCGCGGGCGAGATGCCGGGCACCGATCCGAACGCGGCGCATGGCGCGGCCTTTACCGCGTCGGGTCGTTTGCTGGACACGCTTCCGGCGGCGCTGTGTCTCGATCATGCGGCGGGCGGGGCCGAGGCCGCGGCAGCGCGGCTTGCCGATCATATCGCGCAGGGCTGGACCGAGGCGCAGGCGCGCGCGCTGGCGCTGCAACTGCCGCCGGGGTCCGGTCCGCGCGCAGAGGCTGCGACGGCGCTGGGGATCAGCCGTCAGGCGGTCAATCAGGCGCTGTGGTCGGCGGGATTTACGGCGATCATTGCAGCGCTGAGCGCGCTGGAGGCCGAGGAATGCAAGTGAAACGGCTTTCTTCATCGCAAAGCAAGCCGGAGGGCCTGTCGTGACGGCACCGATGTTCGAGACCTTCGCGGCCCTGCTGCTGGCGCATGTGCTTGCCGACTTTGTCCTTGCCGGGGCACGGGCGCACGGCGCGCCCGGTCCGTTCGCGGGCCATGTGCTGCTGGTCTTTGCGCTGAGTGCGGCGGCGCTGGGCGGGGTCTGGCCGCTGGCGCTGTTGGTGGCGCTGGCGCATATGATGATCGACCTGCTGGTGATGGTCGGATTGCCCGCGCGGCTGCGCAACGGGTTTGTCGTGTTTCTTGCCGATCAGACGGCGCATCTTTGTGTCCTGATGATCGCGGCGGTCTATATGCCCGAGGCCGCGCGGGCGGGGCTGTGGGGCGCCGCGCTGGGCCCGGTTGTGGTGCCCGCGCTTGTGGTTTCGGGGCTGATCCTGACATTGAGCGCGGGGGCGGAGGCGGTGGGACGGCTTACCGCGCCCTATGCCGAGGAGTTTCGCGCCCAGGGCCTGCCGCGCGCGGGCCAGATGATCGGCTACCTGGAGCGCGGGGTGATCTTTCTGCTGTTGTGGATCGGACAGCCCGCCGGGATCGGGTTTCTGATTGCCGCCAAGTCGCTGCTGCGGCTGGAGGCGGCCAAGGAACAACGGGCCAGTGAATATGTCATCATCGGAACGCTGGCCTCGTTCGGCTGGGCGCTGGCGATGGGGAGTGCCACGCTGGCCGTGATCGAGGCCGCAATCGCGGCACGGTAGTAGCGGTCGGAGGTGGAGGGAAAAGTGGTGGGCGACCTAGGAATCGAACCTAGCGTGCGTCTCCGCGAGGGAGTTACAGTCCCCTGCCACACCTTGCGGCCTGTCGCCCACTTGCCCGGTGCCGCGCACCTGACGTGGAGCGCTGATTACTAGCGGCCCGCGCAGGCGTCAACCGGAAAATCGCTTGCACATGCGCGCGCTCCGGTGCAGGGTCGCGCGCCTGAAAAGAGGGGTATGAACCCGATGAAAAAACCCCGTTGGGTGATTGAAAAGGAACAGGCGCGGCGGGCCTCTGCAGCCGAGACCGTGTGGCTGTTCGGTCTGCATGCGGTGCGCGATGCGCTGGAGAATCCGCGCCGCGAAAAGCTGCGGCTGATCGTGACGCGCAATGCCGCCGACAAGCTCTCGGAGGCGATTGCGGCGAGCGGGCTGGAGCCGGAAATGGCCGATCCGCGCAAGTTTCCTGCGCCGCTTGATCCCGGCTCGGTGCATCAGGGGGCGGCGCTGGAAGTGAAGCCGCTGGACTGGGGGCCTTTGTCAGAGGTCTGTCTGGGCGATGGCGCGCAGGCGCCGCGCGTGGTGCTGCTCGACCGGGTGACCGATCCGCATAACGTCGGCGCGATCCTGCGCTCGGCCGAGGTGTTCGGTGCGCGGGCGGTGATCGCGCCGCGCCACCATGCCGCCCCCGAAACCGGGGCGCTGGCCAAGACCGCGAGCGGCGCGCTGGAACGCCAGCCCTATCTGCGGGTGCGCAATCTGGCTGATGCGATCACCGAGTTGCAGGCCATGGGCTATGTCGTGCTGGGGCTGGCCGGTGAGGCCGAGGCGAGCATCGAGAGCGCGCTGGAGGGCCGGCGCGACCGGCCCGTGGCGCTGGTGCTGGGGGCCGAGGGGCCGGGGCTGCGCCCGCGCACGCGTGAGACTGTCGATGCGTTGGTGCACATCGGGTTCGCTAGCGATTTCGGCTCGCTCAACGTGTCGAACGCGGCGGCGGTGGCGCTTTACGCTGCGCGCGGCTGAGCGCGGGCGGCGGCATCCTCGAACACCGGCAGAAAACGGCCCTTGATCATCCAACTGAGGCCGAAGGCGATCAGGCCTGTCGCCTCGAACACGAAGGTCAGGCGCAGGCTGTCCCAGAGCGCGGCGAGGTTCTGCGCGGTGCCGTCGGGGAGGATGCCCTGCAGGAGCAGCGCCTTGATCCCGAGCACGACGACCACCGCGAAGATCAACTTGCCCAGCACGCGATACCACGCGTTGCGCCGGTCCTTGCGGTTGCCCGCGACCAGCGAGGCGGTGGAATTGGGCCGGGTGAAGACATAGGCCGAGAAATAGCCCAGGATCAGGAACATCACCCCCGCCGCGCCGAAATGCGCCGTTTGCAGCAAAAGCGGCACATCGGCCCCGATCGGGGCGAAGCTGGCCCAGAAATCATAGCTGATCGTGCCGGTGACGGTGCCGCCCGGCGGGTGAAAGCCCTGTGAGCCCGCCGCATCGGTGAGAAAGACGCGTGCGACCTCGCCGGTATATGTGCAGCCCGAGCCGGTGGTCGGCACGAAGGCCACCACGACGCTGGCCGCGCCTGCGAGTTTCAGCAGCATCACGTCATACCAGTGCCAGCCGAGACAGCCTTCGCGCCCCGGTGCGCGGAAGCTGTAGAAGAACATCAGCAGCAGGCCGATGAAGCTGAGCGCGCCGACGAGGATGTCGCCGCCGAGGCGGCTGTAATAATAGTGGCTGATCGAGGCGTTGAAACAGGTGTTGGTCAGCACCGAGATCACGGCGAGCGAGAGCGGCAGGCCGAGCGCCACGTAGCCGACGCCGAGATTGATCCGGCGCAGGTCGATATCAAACGGCAGGTCGCGCGGGGCTGTGGGCGGCGCGGGCGGATCTGGCTGGTCGGTCATCGGGTGAAATCCTTTTGTGGAAATGCCGCAACCCTACCATGTATCGGGGTGCCGGGCGACGGTTTCGTGGGGCGGGCCCTTGGAAATCCCCGTCAATTGACCGATATGGGGCGCATGGGTCACAAGATCGCCACTTGCAGTTACTGCGGCACGCGCGCGGCGCTGGTGCTGGACCGGGACCGGCATGAGCTGGCCTGTTCAAGCTGTGGCGCGCCGCTGCATGACATGAAGGCGATGCCCAAGGCCAAGGTTGCACGACCCCGCGCCAAGACCCGCCCGATGCCGCTGCCCCGGCAGGAGTATCGCGACGACCGCGCCCCTGCGCGCGGCAGGAAAAAGCCCAAGCGGCGCAAGGGTCTGGGGCGGCGGGTGCTGGAGGAGATCTGGGATGTGGTCGAGGATATCTTTGACTGAATGTCCGACGTCACCGGTAGTCACAGCTATATTACAATCCCTTTATATCCTGAGAATCGGACCTACATCTGTCCCAGAGACGTCGATACGGAACCTCGGCGTCTCATATCACTGTCCCTCGTTCCGCGACTGGCGCCCAAGTGTTTACTTGGGCGCTTTTTTCTTGCCGCGCTTCGTGCTTGAGTGGTCGCCATGAGCGAAGATTACAGTGATTCCCATCTGCGCGAGATCCTGACCCGCACGCGGCGCGTGGCGGTGGTGGGTGTGTCGATGAACCCGGTGCGCCCGTCCTATTACGTGGCACGCTACCTGAGCCTGAAGAAATACGAGGTGGTGCCGGTCAATCCGGGCCATGCCGGGCAGATGCTGTTCGGGCAACGGGTGGTCGCGTCGCTGTCGGACATCGAGGGCGGGGTCGATATGGTCGATCTCTTTCGCCGGTCGGAGCATGTGCCGCCGATTGTCGACGAGGCGCTGGAGATGTTTCCCGCGTTGCAGACGGTCTGGATGCAGATCGGGGTGGAGCACGCCGAGGCCGCCGCACGCGCGCGGGCGCGCGGGGTGGATGTGGTGATGAACCGCTGCCCGAAGATCGAGTATCAGCGGCTTTTCGGCGAGTTGCGGATGGGGGGCTTCAACACCGGGGTGATCTCGTCGAAACTGTGAGCGGGCATTTGAGTATTTATGGCAAGATGAAGCAGGGCAACGGGCTGGCCTTGGGCGGGGCTTGTGATAGCTAAGGGCAATGACGCTCCATTCCGCCACACCCGATTTCATCGACGGCCTGCGCGCAGGCCTGTCCGACGCGAGTTTTCGCGAGGCCGCGCCGCGGTATCTGGAAGAGCCGCGCGGGCGCTGGCAGGGGCAGGGCGTGGTGGTGGCGCCTGACTCGGTGGAGGGCGTGGCGCATGTGGTGCGCGCCTGTGCGGCGGCGGGGGTGCCGGTGGTGCCCTATGGCGGGGGCACGGGGCTGGTGGGCGGACAGATCGCGCCCGACGGCCCGGTGCCGGTGATCCTGAGCCTTGAGCGGATGCGCGCGGTGCGCGGGATCTGGCCCGAGGAAAACGTGATGGTCGTCGAGGCCGGCACGATCCTGCAGGATATTCACGAGGCGGCGGAGGCTGCCGGGCGGCTCTTTCCGCTGTCGATCGCCGCCAAGGGATCGGCGCGGTTGGGCGGCCTTTTGGGGACCAATGCGGGCGGGGTCAACGTGCTGCGCTATGGCAATGCGCGCGATCTGTGCCTGGGGCTGGAGGCGGTGCTGCCCGATGGGCAGATCTGGCACGGGCTGAAGCGGCTGCGCAAGGACAATACCGGGTACGATCTGCGCAATCTGCTGGTGGGATCGGAGGGCACGCTGGGGGTGATCACGGCCGCCGCGCTCAAGCTATATCCGCGTGCCCATGGCGAGGGTACGGCGCTGATGGTGGTGGAGGGGCCGCGCGCGGCGCTCGATCTGCTGGCCTTGGCGCGCGATCATCTGGGCGAGGGGGTGAGCGCCTTCGAGATCATGCACCGGCAGGGGCTGGAATTTCTCGCCGAGACGCTACCGGAGATCCGTCAGCCGTTCGACGAGATGCCCGAGTGGTTCGTGCTCATTGATGTGGGGCTGGCGCGGGGGCTTGATCCGGCGGCGGCGCTGGAGGCGCTTTTTGGCGAGGCGTTCGAGGCGGGGCTGGTGAGCGATGGCATGATCGCGCAATCCGAAGCGCAGCGGCATGCGTTCTGGGAGGTGCGCGAGCAGATCCCCGAGGCGAACCGGCGGATCGGATCGGTGAGTTCGCATGACATATCATTGCCGATGTCGGAAATTCCTGCGTTCATCGCGCGAGGGTCAGGCGTGATCGCCGGGATCGGCGAGTTCCGGATCAACTGTTTCGGGCATCTGGGCGACGGCAACCTGCATTACAACGTCTTTCCCATGCCCGGGCGCGCCCGCGCCGATCATGTGGCCGAGCGAGACGCGATCAAGCGCGCGGTGCATGATCTGGTGCACGAGATGGGCGGGTCGGTCAGTGCCGAACACGGGATCGGGCGGCTCAAGGTCGGGGATCTGGAGCGCTATGGCGATCCGGTGAAACTGCATGCGATGCGCAGCATCAAGGCGGCGCTCGATCCGCAGGGGATCATGAACCCGGGGGCGGTGCTGGCGGGTTACGTGCGCCGTTGATGTGGTAGATGACCCGCGAAGACAACGGGTAGTCTTGTAATCTTCGATGAAGCGAGCAAAGCGAAGTGTCTCTGCCTTGCTCGGTGAGCTTAGGAACTCAGCCAAGTTCCTTGCCAAGTTGAACAGGAATTGTCCGGCAGGGTGGACGTTGGTTCACCTTGCCGGAATAAATGCAACAACAGAGATGTCGGTCACGCATGCCTCGAACATGGTAAAAGTCAAAGCCTGCTTTTGTTGCGCTGCTTGCGTGATACCAGCCGCAGAGCACCGACGGCAGTCAACAGGAGGGGAAGGCCCGCCGGAACTGGTACCGGGACCGTCGTGTCATCCCCCGTGAACGTGCCGCTGAAGCCATTCTGACCGATTGCCAGGCTGAAATCTGTGGGGTCAATTCCGAGGACGGATACCGAAATTTCCTCTGGCGTGTCAAAGATCGCCGCATTGCCTGTGATGTTGAAAAAGTCGAACTCGTCCCCTGACTGCGGTGTGAAGCCATCAAGAAAAGTTATCGCGATGGACAGGCCGTTCGGAGTGAGCATGTCGCCAGTCACGAACAACTGGTCGAATGTCCCAGCGTCGGTCCCTCCGACTTCGAACTCCAGCAAACCATTTAGAACCTCGAGGTTTCCTTCAATCGTCATGGTGCCGGGCGATGCGCCTGGAGCGATTGTACCGCCGTTCAGGATAACATTCGCGGCCACGGTTCCGCCATCACCTGAGAGTACGCCGCCGTCATTCACGCGAATATTCGTTGCCTCAACGCGTCCACCGGATTCTACGACCAGAAAGCCGGTGCCGGTTTCGTCGGAAACTGAAATTTCGATGTCCTTGGTGGTCGAAACAAGCGCGCCGTTGCTAACCGTTATATCCGCTGTCGAAGGTCCAAAGAGCGGTTTGGTAGAATCACCATTGTCGAAGCCTGTGAAGACATCGCCCGCACCAATGCTGATGTTTCGCGTGGCCGAGACCGTCGATGCTGCGCCATCGACAAGCATGGAGGATTCGCCTAACGCCGAGCCGAGCGAGATTCCGAAAAACGCGTCAGGATCACGGTTAAAAAAGGCCGCTGCTGCTTCAATGTCGCCAGTCTCGTTCTGACGAATTGCCCCGCCATCGGTCACGACAATGCGATTGTTACCGGAACTCGTGAACAGCGACGAGGAAAACACAAGCTCCGAGCCCGTTCCGGCGATGGTCAGAGTGTCCAGAGCCTGATTCATCCCAAACTCGAAATCGCCGCCAATAGACACCGAGCCTCGCGTGTTCTCGCTCGGATCGCTCGCCGCTGCAGCACGTTCGGCGAAGTCGTCGGGTTCCTTAACGACAACGCGTGCACCGTTCGAGATCGTCATGTCATCAGATCCCAAGCCGTTGTTGAAACCAAGTTCGAGACGACCGTTGATTTCGAAATAGGATCCAGGGCCTGTTACCGTGGTAGTGGTGTTGCCGGTCCCTGGTATGAAGTCGGCGAAGCTGCCGATAATAACGGTTCCCCCCCTTCCGGTGGGAGGGGACGAATAAATGATTTCTCCACCATTTTCGATTGAAAGAGAAGAATCAGCGTTCGCGTTGAGGCGGAAATCATCTTGGACCTCGACACGGGCAGACCCTGCCGTTCCGTCTCCAACAACGCGGAGCGAGCCGGTGGCGTTCCGCGTCCCGACCCTAAGATCATCCACGTTTGTAATTGTTGTCACGGTATTTGGTGAATTGTCCGCGTTTACTTCGAGCGTGCCGCTCGAGGAACCCGAGCCAATGCTCAAATCGCCACCAGCAAGATCACCGGTAGACGTTATGTCGACAAAGCTGCCGCTAGAGTTGCCTGCAAACAATGAACCCGTCCGAATGGTTGCGGGATATGCTGTGCTGGCTGCAAGCATCGCAGCAGTTGTCAACGCAAAGAGTTTGATTTTCATACTTTTTACCTTTCAAATGACACGCTTGTTTTGTCTGAGTCTCACAGTATTGCCATATTTAATCTTTATTTATGACAAGATTTCTTCAACTGCGATGCGCAACAATAGGAAACAGTCTGTTTCCTGGTCTGGTTGAGGCATTACGGGGGGAGTTCTGCATTTGTCCGGGCAAATTCCAGGCGAGGCCGATTTGCGTGAGTCAACTGTTCCCGGTCGGCCGCAGGATGATGCAGGTGGTGGAGCCGGTGGCGTAGAGCTTGCCATCCTCGACCCCGCGCAACTCGCCGGTGGCCACACCGGTGGAGCGGCCGCGATGCTGCACGGTGCCGATGGCGCGGACCGCGCGGCCGAGGGCCAGGGCGCGGGTGATGTTGGTCTTGAATTCGAGTGTCGTGTAAATCTCGCCGCGCGCCAGTTCGGTCATCACTGCGCAGCCCATGCAACTGTCGAGGATCGCGCCATACCAGCCGCCATGCACCCCGCGCATCGGGTTGAGCGCGGCGAAGGTCGGCGTGCCTTCGAACACGACGCAGCCCGGCTCGGCCACAACGGGGTGAAAGCCCAGGGTCGCGCCGATGGGCGGGCCGGGCAGGGTGCCCGCGATCATGTCGCGCATGAAGTCGAGCCCGGAGCGCGACAGGAGTGCTGTCATGTCGGGCAGATCGTCGAGCGTTGTGGCGTGATCCGGCATGATGGTCCCCCGTGGCGCGGTACGCGGGCAGGCTATTCCGCGCCGCGCCGAGGGGCAAGCCGTCAGGCCACGTCGCGCAGCGTGACGCGGGGCGTGACGCCGAGGGCGTGGCACACGTCGCGGGTCAGTTCGGGGCGGTTGAGCGTGTAGAAATGCAGGTCTTCGACGCCGCCCTCGATCAGGTCGCTGCAGAGTTCCGTGGCGAGCGCCGTTGCAAGCAGATCGTGACGGTCATCGCGGATCGCCTTGTCGAAGGCATCATCGAGCCATGCGGGGATCTGCGTGCCGCAGGAGGTGGCGAATTTGCGCGCGCCGGTCCAGTTCTCGATCGGCAGGATGCCGGGGATGATCGGGGCGTCGATGCCCGCCGCGACGCAGGCATCGCGGAACCGAAAGAAGGTGTCGGCCTCGAAGAAGAACTGCGTGATCGCCTCGGTCGCACCGGCGTCGATCTTGCGCTTGAGCCAGTCGATATCGGCGCGGCTGTCGGCGGCCTCGGGGTGTTTCTCGGGGTAGGCGCCGACGCGGATGGTGAACTTGCCGGTGTCGGCGAGGGCCGAAATCAGCTCGCAGCTGTCAGCGAAGCCCTGCGGGTGCGGGGTGAAGCCGTTCGAGCCCTTGGGCGGGTCGCCGCGCAGGGCCACGAGTTCCGTGACACCGGCGGCGGCGAACTGATCGGCGATCTCGAGCGTTTCCTCGCGGCTGGCATCGACGCAGGTCAGGTGGGCGGCGACATTTAGGCCGGTGGCCTTGTGCAGCGTGCCCACGGCCTCGCGCGTGAGTTCACGCGTGGTGCCGCCCGCGCCGTAGGTGACCGAGACGAAGCGCGGATCGAGCGGCGAAAGGGTGTGAACCGTGTCCCAGAGGCGGAACGACGCCTCGAGCGTCTTGGGCGGGAAGAATTCGAAGGAAATGCGCGGCGTTTTCATCGGGGTCATCCTGTGAGAAAGCTGTCTCTGTCCCCCTCTTGTTGCAGGCGCAGCATTGTGAGACAACTTCATTAAATTCATGGTTTGAATGAGGCGCGCTAATATATGCATATCGAGTTTCGGCATCTCAGGACGATCCGGGCCATTCATCAGGCGGGCGGATTGGCGCGGGCGGCTGACTTGCTGCACATCACGCAATCCGCCCTCAGCCACCAGATCAAGGGGCTGGAGGATCAGGCGGGGGTGGAGCTTTTCGTGAGGCGGTCCAAGCCCTTGCGCCTGTCGGCTGCGGGGCAGCGCCTGCTGCGGCTGGCCGAGAAGATCCTGCCCGAGATCGAAGCGCTGGAGCATGAATTCGAAGGGCTGCGCGAGGGCAGCGCGGGGCGGATGCATATCGCCATCGAGTGCCACGCCTGTTTCGAATGGCTGTTTCCGGTGCTGGAGCGGTTTCGCAAGACATGGGGCGAGGTGGATGTGGATATCCGGCCTGGCCTCGCCTTTGACGCGCTGCCCGCGTTGCAAAAGGAAGAGGTCGATCTGGTGGTGTCCTCGGACCCCGAGGATTTGCCGGGGATCACGTTCAAGCCGCTTTTCGATTACGAGCCGGTCTTCGTGGCCTCGAGCCAGCATCCCTTGGCGCAGAAGGACTATGTCGAGGCCGGCGATTTTCGCGACGAGGTGCTGATCACCTACCCGGTGGACCGCTCGCGGCTGGATGTGTTCACCGAATTGCTGACGCCCGCCAAGGTGGAGCCGCGCAGCATACGGCAGGTGGAGCTGACGGCGGTGATCCTGCTGCTGGTGGCGTCCAACCGGGGGGTGGCGGTGCTGCCCGACTGGGTGGTGCGCGAGGTCAAGACGAGCACCGATTACGTGACGCGGCCGCTGACCGCAGAGGGCAAGACCAAGCGGCTCTATGCGGCGATCCGCGATGAGGATGCGGACAAGCCCTACATGGCGCATCTCATTCGTCTGGCGCGGGAGATTCCGGTGCGGTTGCAGCGGGGGTAGGGTGGGTGTTGGCCTTGAGCCGACATTGCCGTGAGCCGCGCATCGACGGGCCGCGGTGCGGCGATCCTACCTCAGTTGTTTAGCGCTTTATATCAGCCAAGCCCGAAGAACATCAGAGCACAGAGCAGGTTGCAGCCAAATCGCCGTGCCGGGGGGCGGCCCGGCGATGCGCGGCGGGCTTCGCCCTTGATTCCGCGCAGGGGCATAACGGCAACGACCGCTCCAGCCCCTTCGCGTCGGTCCATGCAGCCCGTTACATATCTCCCTAGCCGACCTCGTCGCGCAGGGCGCGCAGGTGGTCGGGCAGGGCGCGGGCGCTGATCGCTGCCTCGCGCAGCAGCCCGTCGAAATGCTGCGTCATCGCCTGCACCCGCTCGGTATCGCGAAACACAAGGTAGTTGCGCCCAAGATAGAGCACCGCGAGGAGCGGGCCGAAAATCGTGACCGGCGCGGAATAGAGGCGGCGGGCGTCAAATAGGTAGAGCCGCAGGCCGGGATAGAGTTGGGAGGTCACGGCGATGAAATGGTCAAGCTGGGCGCGACGGACGTCCTCGGGCAGGTCGCGGTAATATCCCTCGCCGCGTGCGAAACTCTCGATCTCGAAGAGCGGCACGGCGATCTCGTAATCCGAGCGCGCGGCGCGCATCCACGCCATGCGATCCTCGGAGGCCCCGATGGCCTGATCGGTGGAGCGGCCAAGGTGGGGCGCGTATTCCCATTCGAGCATCGCCCGGGTCTTGAGCATGTCGGGCAGACCGGCGGGGACGTGGCGGATCTTGTAGCCCGCCGCCTCCTTGTGCCAGGCGAATATCTGTTCATCGACCAGCGCGCGGGGGGCCTCGGTCAGCGAGAGGGTGTTGGCGAGCATGTCGGCGGCGGTTTCGGGCCGGTCGGTGAGGCCCAGAAGCCAGTCGGCGGAGACCCCGAGCGCGCCTGCGCATTCGCCCACCACCTGCGCATTGGGCAGGCGCGCGCCTGTGCCGGTCATCAGTTGCGAGACGGTGGAGCGATCCACCCCGATGGCGCGGGCGAGCGCGCTTTGATTGGTGTCGCGCAGGCGCATCGCCTCGGCCAGTCGGGTGCGAAACAGGGTGGCGCGCAAGCGTTTGTCGAGTTTTTCATTCATATGGTAATTTATATCACGAATGCGGAAAAATGTTAACCATTTCCGAAATGGCCGGTCAATCAATTCGCAAGCATTCTCTGCGCATCGTTCAATCAAATGGAGGGAATATGGAGACGCGATTGCGCAGCATCGTGAAGGCGGTGATCTGGAACCTGATCGGGCTTACGGTCATGGCGGTGGTGGGGTTGATCGTCACCGGCTCGCTGACGGCCGGCGGGCTGATGGCGGTGATCAACACCGCGATCGGTTTTACGACCTATGTGCTCTACGAGCGGGTCTGGTCGCGCATCGGGTGGGGCCGCTGCCATGGATGAGGCGCGCCGTCCCGCTGTGGAATGGCCCACGCTGCTGTTGCTGATCGCCTGCTACGGGGTTTGGCTGATTGGCACGACATGGGGTGCTGCGGTCTGGCTGCCGATGGGGATCGGTGTCACCGGGCTGGCGATCGCGCTGCAGTCGTCGCTGTGCCACGAGGCGCTGCACGGTCACCCGTTCAGGTCGCGCGTCTGGAACGAGGCGGTGGTCTTTCCCTGTCTGTGCCTGTTGGTCCCCTATCGGCGGTTTCGCGATACCCATCTGGCGCATCACCGGGATGAACATCTGACCGATCCTTACGACGACCCGGAATCGAACTACCTGGACCCGAGGGTGTGGGACCGGCTGCCGGGCTGGGGGCGGGCCGTTCTGCGGGCCAACAACACGCTGGCGGGGCGGATGATCCTGGGACCGTTCATCGGGCAATGGGCGTTTCTGCGGGCCGACTGGCAGGCGATCCGCGCCGGGGATCGGCGCGTGCTGGAGGCATGGCTGTGGCATGTGCCGCAGGTGGCGGTGGTGCTGGCCTGGGTCTGGGTGGCACCGATGCCGCTATGGGGCTATCTGCTGGCGGTGTGGCTGGGGATTGCGCTGTTGAAGATCCGCACCTTTCTGGAGCATCGCGCACATGCGCGGGCGAGCGGGCGCACGGTCATCGTCGAGGACCGGGGGCCGCTGGCGTTGCTGTTTCTGAACAACAACCTGCATGTGGTGCATCACATGCACCCCGAGGTGCCGTGGTACCGGCTGCCGGGGCTTTATGCGGCGCGGCGCGAGCATTACCGGCGGCGCAATGATGGCTATGTCTACCGGTCTTATTGGCAGATCTTTCGTGACTACCTGTGGCGGTCCAAGGACCCGGTGGCGCATCCGCTGTGGCCGTGGCGGCGGGGATAGGAGGCGTGGTCTTGAGCGTACCTTGCACTCCGCCAGAAGGTGCTGCGTGATCGCAGGGCCGGGGACTGGCGATGCAACACCGGTGGCGGGCGCTTTATGCCAGCCAAGTCATTGTAACCTCAACACGGTGCGCGACCTTCCAAATCGCCAGGCCGCGGGACGGCCCGGCGATCGCGCGGCACCTTTGGTGCGTTTCGCGCGGGACGCTGCAAAGGCAGCTTTAACCCAATATTCTACCCCCCCTCCTCAGCCGGCCCGGGCATTCTGCGGCAGGATGTAGGGCCGGTTGCCGGGCGGGGGCACGCTGACCGTCAGATCGCAGCCATAGACCGCCGAGAGCGTTTCGGAGGTGATCACCGTCTCGGGTGTGCCCTCGGCCACCACGCGGCCCGATTGCATCATCACCACGTGGTCGGCGAACATCGAGGTGAGGTTGAGATCGTGCATCACCGCCACCACCCCGCCGCCGCGCGCGGCGAAATCGCGGGCGAGGCGCATCACGCCCAGTTGATGACCGATATCGAGGCTGGAGACCGGCTCGTCCAGAAAGAGCCAGTTGGGGCCGTCGGGACCCAAAGGCTCCCATATCTGCGCCAGCACGCGCGCGAGGTGCACGCGCTGCTGTTCGCCGCCCGACAGGTCCTGGTAGGTGCGGCTGGCCAGGTGGCGCAGCCCGACATGATCCAATGCGCGCAGCGGCAGGTCGGGCCGGTGGGCAAAGCGGCCCGCGCCATGGCCGATGCGCACCACCTCGATCACGGTGAAGGGAAAGGCCAGCCGGGCGGCCTGCGGCAGCACGCCCCGGCGCGGGGCGAGGGCCATGGCGTGGCGCGGATGCACGGGCAGGCCACCCATGGTGATCGTGCCTTGGGCGGCAATCTCGCCGGTCAGCGCGCGCAACAGCGTGGTCTTGCCCGAGCCGTTGGGGCCTGCGATGGCGGTAAGCTGGCCTGCGCGCGCTGAGAGGCTGACATCGTGCAGGATGGGCGTGGCGCCGAGGCGCAGCGAGACATGATCGGCGTGCAGCATCAGAGATCCACCAGGCCGCGCCGCCGCAGCAATATCCACAGGAACACCGGCGCGCCGAGCACGGCGGTGACGATGCCGATGGGCAACTCAGCGGGCGCGATGATCAGGCGGCTGAGGATATCGGCACCCAGAAGCAGGCTTGCGCCGAGAAGGGCGCTGTTGATCAGCAGGGGGCCGTGATCCGGCCCGGTGGCAAGCCGCAGCAGATGCGGCACCACGATGCCGACAAAGCCGATGCCGCCCGAGACCGCGACCGCAGCACCCGTGGCCCCGGCGACGGTGAGAATGGCGAGGGTCTTGGTGCGCTGCACCGGGATGCCGAGATGCAGCGCCGTCGCCTCGCCCAATGCCAGCCCGTTGAGGCCGCGCCCGAGGGTGGTGGCGGCAATGAGAGCGAGCGCGATGATCGGCGCGGCGGTGGCAAGCTTGGCCCATGTCGCCCCGGCGAGCGAGCCGAGGCCCCAGAAGGTGAGATCGCGCAATTGCTGATCGTCGGCGGCATAGACCAGAAGCCCCGAGACCGCGCCGGAGAGTGCCCCGAGCGCGATGCCCGCCAGCAGCATCGTCGCGACCGAGGTGCGTCCGCCGCGCGTGGCGACCCCGTAGAGCAGCAGCACCGAGCCCCAGCCGCCGAAAAAGGCGGCGAGCGGCACGGTGTAGATGCCGATGAGGGACTGGAGCGCCGGGGGCAGCAGCCCGCCCAGCACGATGGCGGTGATCGCGCCCAAGCCTGCGCCCGCGCTGACGCCAACGATGCCGGGATCGGCGAGCGGGTTGCGAAAGAGCCCCTGCATCACCGCGCCCGACACGGCGAGTGCGGCACCGACAAGCGCGCCCATGGCGATGCGGGGCAGGCGCACCTCCCACAGGATGATGCGGGCGAGGGTGTCGTCCTCTGCGCTGCCGGTGACGAGGCCGAGGAGCGAGACGCCCGAGGCACCGCTTTCAAGGCTGATCGCGCAGATGGCAATGAGCAGCAGCCCGAGCCAGAGATGCGCCTGTCGCGCGGTGGCGCGGCGGTCGCGGGGGGGCACCTCGATCCTCTCAGCTTGGGTCAGTGTCATCGTCGGGCTGCGTCGTTGCGTAGATGGCGCTGTGCAGGTCGCGGGCGGCCTGCGCGGTGCGCGGACCAAAGCCCAGAAGGTAGAGCCCCTGCATGCGGATCACTGCGCCGGTCTCGGCGGCGGGGGTGGTGCGGATCGCGGGCATGGACAAGAGCACCTCGTCCTCGATGGCGTGATCGCCGCCGCGATCCATCATCAGGATCACGTCGGGGGCGCTGCTGCTCACGGCCTCGTCGGTCAGCTGCTTGTAGCCCTCGAATGCGTCCACGGCGTTGACTGCGCCCGCCATCTCGATGATGCCCGCCGCCTGTGTGCCGGTGCCACCGGCGAGGATGCGCCCGCCTTGCAGGCTGAGGATGAAGAGCACGCGCCGCGACTCGCCGGGGGCGATCTGCGCGGTCATGCGGGCTGTCGCGTCGAGCGCGGCGCGGGTCTCGGCGATGAGGGTTTCGGCGCGGTCGGGCAGGCCGAGGGCCTGGCCCACTACGGCGATCTTTTCAAGGATGCCGGGGCCGTCACTGGCCTCGGGCACGGTGGTGAACGGCAGGCCGGAGGCCTTGAGCACGTTGATCGTCTCGGGCGGGCCCGCGCCCTCGATCGCGAGGATATGGTCGGGCGCGACCGAGAGCACGCCTTCGGGGCTGAGCGCGCGGGCGTATCCCACATCGGGCAGGTCGGTCACCTCGGGCGGGTAGGTGGAGGTGGTGTCGCGCGCGACGAGCCGGTCGCCCGCGCCGAGCGCGTGGACGATCTCGGTCACCGACCCGCCGATGGTAAGCAGGCGATCCCGGGACTGGCCGAAGGCGGGCAGGGCGCAAAGCGCGGTGGCCTGCGCAAGCATGGTGCGGCGGGTGAGACGGGTCATGCGGGCACCTCTGCATCGGCGTGGTCGGGCAGGGCCGCGACATGCGCGCCGAAGGCCGGGCGGTGATCGCGATCCTCCTTGCGCAGGCCGAAGATCTGCAGGATCAGCCCGCCTTCGGCATCGAAGGCCTCGACCGAGATGGCGGGGCCGCGCTGGGTGGGTTTCTCGACCGCCCAGACCTCGGCGATATGGTCGCGGCGGAGATGCAGGTTGAAGCCGGGATCGAGCACGTTCTGCCACGGGCCCATGGCTTTGAGCGTGTTGACCGGGCCGGAATGGATCTGGATGCAGCCGCGATTGCCGACGAAGATCATCGCCTCGGTGGCGTCCTCGGCGAGGCGGGTGAGGAGTGTGTCCACTGCCGTGGGTGCGAGTGCACGCACGAAGGGGGCGCCCGCGATGCGGTAGGCGCCGAGGCGGTTCATCCGCAGTTTCGACGTGAGCCGCAGAAACTGATGGGTGTCGGTCAGGCGCTGCCATTCCTCGCGCAGGATATCGGCCTTGTCGGGGTTGGATTTGGCGGGTTCGGTGGGCTGACGCGGGGCCACGTCGAGCGTCTGGTCCTGATCGGGCAAGGCCTGCGACAGGCGCAGTGCGTCCCATGCCGCGAGCGAGGAGCCGTCGCGCAGGAAGATCTTGTGCACCGCGTCGCCTGCGGCGTCGAAGACCTGAAGGCTGCGGCGGGGGCCGGTCTCGGCCACGGTCTCGACCATGAAGGCGTGGCACCAATGGCTGGGAAAGAGGCGCAGATCGATCTCGGGGGTGAGGATCATCGCGGCGTGTTTGCCGCTGTGGTAGTTGTCGTAGCGCCCGACCTTTTCATGCACGCAGGAGGGGTTGCGGGTGAGCGCCATCACCTCGCCGAGTTTCTGGGCCGCCGCCATCACCTGATCGGGATGCGCCGGGATGCGCGTGGCACCCGCGCCGGTGGAGGCGGCGACAAGCTGGGCCTCGGAGATCCCGAGGCTGTCGGCCTGATCGCGGCTGCGCATTTTCGGGTTCTCGGCCTGAAAGGCGCGGATTGTTTCGGGGGTTATGGGGGCGGTCTGAGCCATGCCTACCTCTCGTGTGGTTCGATTGGATGGCTGCATCGCGCTGCTGCGGATGTGGCTGCGGAGCGCGGGGCTGATCCCGCGCCGTGAATGTTGAGTCTTTTACTCGATAATGCCTGTCTGACGCAAGAGAGCGGTCAAGATAAACTTGACTGTAACACTCCACTATTCTAACAGGCCGCATCGCCACCTAATCGCGCCGCATACCCGGCCAGGCAGCTACCGATCAAACGGTCATCTGCGGGAAGGGAAAGATATGGCGTTTTTCAATCATTGGCGAAACGGGGCCGGTGCGGGCCTTGGCTGCGTGTTGGCGGTGCAGGCCGGATTTGCGGCGGCACAGGAGGGCGAGGCGGCGACGCAGGACACGTTCCGCCTGCCCGATATCGTGATCTTCGGGGCCGCGCGGGACGAGCGCGCGCTGCTCGACACGCCCAATGCGGCGAGTGTGGTGGACGAAGAGGAAATCCGCCGCCGCCAGCCCTCGACCTATGCCGAGATGCTCGACGATGTGCCGGGGCTGAGCATCGAGGGCGGCCCGCGCGGGGTGAGCCAGGAGATCAACATTCGCGGCTTTCAGGACGAGCAGGTGGTGCTGCGTCTGGATGGCGGACGGCAAAATTTCAACCTCGCGCATCGCGGGCGGTTCTTTACCGATCCGATGATCCTCAAGCAGGTTGAGGTGTTGCGCGGCGGGGCCTCGACGCTGTTTGGCTCGGGCGCGCTGGGCGGGGTGGTCTTTACCGACACCAAGGATGCGCGCGATGTGATCGACCCGGATAAATCCGTCGGCGGCGAGGTGAGCCTTGGCTACAACTCCAATGGCGACGAGTGGAAATACGGGGCCACCGGCGCGGTACAGCACGGCGCGTTCGATGCGCTGATCTTTCTTTCGGGGCGCGACCGGGGCAGCGATATCGAGGATGGCAGCGGTGCCGATATTGTCGACAGCCAGATCGACAGCGAGAATTACCTGCTGAAATTCGGGCTGGAGCCCGCCGAGGGCCTGCGGCTGGAGACCAGCTATCAGCGCTACGAGGACGCGGGCGTCACCCCGCCCAACACCAATGCGCAGGGCACGCCCACGACCAGTGTGAATCGCGACCTGACGCATGAGGCGTTCCGGGCTGGGATCGAGTGGGACCCCTCGGGCAATTCGCTGGTCAATCTTAATGCGCTGTTTTTCTACAACAATACCGAGGTACGCGAGGACCGGATTTTCGACGGGCGGTTCGATACCACGGATTTCGAAACGGTGGGCTTCGAGATCACCAATGTGTCGGAGTTCGACATGGGCGTGCCAGTGTCGCTGTCTTATGGGTTCGAGATCTTCGAGGACACCCAGACCGGCACCCGCGACGGTGCGCCGCGCGCGCAGACACCGGATGCGCAACAGCAATTCTACGCCGCCTTCGCGCAGGCCGATGTCACGGTCGCCCCGGCGCTGACCCTGACGGCGGGTTTGCGCTATGACGTGATCGACACCGACCCCGAGGGCGGGTTTGCCAGCCGGTCGGACGAGGAGTTTTCACCCAAGCTGGCGCTGTCCTGGCGGCCGAGCGAGCGCACGCAGGTCTTTGCGTCGGCGTCGCGGTCGTTCCGCGCGGCCTCGTTGACCGAGATGTTCCCGCAAGGGGTGCATTTCATCGCCGGGCCGGGCTTTCCGCTGGGCGGTCCGGGATCGCCGTTCTTCACCGGGGTGAACGAATTCCTGCCCTCGCCCAACCTGGCGCCCGAGATCGCCGACCAGATCGAGATTGGTGTGCGGCACTGGATCGACGGGTTGTTGCGGCAGGGTGACCGGCTCGATCTGTCGGGCAACATCTACTATGCCGAGGTGGATGATTTCATTGACACGGTCGTGACGTTCATCGACCCCGCGACCACCGGGTTCAATCCTGTGACCGGGCGGCTGGAGGTGACCGGCTCCACCACCTCGCGCAATATCGACGCGCGGCTTTACGGGCTGGAACTGAGCGCCGATTATGACGCGGGGGCGTGGTTCGGGCGCGCCTCGCTGTCGGTGCCGCGCGGCGAGGGGCGGAACGGCGGGGATGAACTTGGTTCGATCCCGCAGGACCGGCTGGTGCTGACCGGCGGGCTGCGTCCGGCACCGGGCTGGGAGATCGGCGCGCGCGCCACCTTCCTGCGCGAGTTGGACGCCGGTGATCTGCCCGACGAAACGCAGCCGGTGGAGGGGGCGGAGATCTTGGATATCTTCGCCAATTGGCAGCCGCAGCGCGGTGCGCTGGAGGGGACGGTGATCAGCGCGGGGATCGACAACGTGTTCGACCGCCGCTACCGGGTGCATCCCAACGGGCTCAACAATCCGGGGCTGACCGCCAAGCTCTCGCTGTCACGTCGATTCTGACGGGGCCTGTGTCCCCGGTCATGCGCCGGGGACAAGCCCGCGATACAGATCGACCACCGGGTCGGGGCCAAGCGTCACGTCATCGAAGCTGAGCACCGCGCCGCGTGCCACGTCGCGGGTCATCGCCACGCCATGCGCAAGGCCAATGGGCAGGGCGTTGCCTGCGCGGGCAATGGGCTGCGCCTTGCCCCAGACGGTATAGCCGCCCTCGCCGTCGAGCACTTCGCCCGCCTTGAGGTCGCGCTTGGCCACCGCTGCCACAGTGCCGCGCATCTCGCGCGACTGGCCGGTGGGCTCGTGGCGCAGGGCGGCGCTCAGGACCGAGACCGACAGTTCCAGCCCGATCAGGTGAAAGGGCTTGTACATCGAGGCAAAGCGCCCGGTGGAATCGGTGGGCAACCCGTATTGTTTGAAACAGGCGGCGGCGTAGTCATTGGGGGCCTCGAGCACCACGTAGACGCCCCATCGCAGATCGCGGAACACCGGGCGGCCGTCGCGTTCGAGCGAGGAGACGGTTTCGGCGATGCCGCGCCGGTCAAGCTGGCCGCCCAACTCGCGCGGGCGCAGCACATGGGCGAGGTCATCGACGCCGCAGGGCGGGAAGGCGAGGCCCGCCTCGGGCACGTCGAGACCGCAGGCATTGGCGATGGCGACCATCTCGATCGCGCTCTTGGTGCCGTCGAGGAAGGAGTTGAACATCTGCGGGTTCATGCCCGCCGCTGCGGCCTCTTGCGCCGTCAGCCCGTAATGCGACCAGACGTCATCGGGGGTCACCTCGTGATAGGCGGGCAGGTACTTGGTGCCCTTGCCTGCGGCGGTGACGTGAAAGCCGGTGGCGCGCGCCCAGTCGACCATTTCCGAGACAAGTGCTGGTTGATCGCCGTAGGCCATGGAATAGACCACGCCCGCCGCGCGCGCCTCGGACGCCAGCGCGGGACCGGCGAGCACGTCGGCCTCGACATTGACCATGACGATGTGCTTGCCCGCCGCGATGGCGGCGCGGGCATGGGTGATGCCGACGCGCGGATTGCCGGTGGCCTCGATCACCACGTCGACATCGTCGCGCGCGGCCAGTGCCGCGCCGTCCTCGAGATAGGCGGTGGCGGCGATGCGGTTCTCGTCCCAGCCTACGGCGGCGCAGGCGCTGCGGGCGCGGTCGGGCGAGAGATCGGCGATGGCGCTGACCTCGAGCCCGGCGATGGTCGGCACCTGGCTGAGAAACATCGAGCCGAATTTGCCCGCGCCGATGAGGCCCGCGCGCACCGGTGTGCCGCGCGCCCCTGCCTCTGCTGCCAATCTTGCCAGGTTCATGTCTGTCTCCTCCGCTTGCGTTTCGGGCGCAGGACACTCTGGCCCGGGGAAGAGTGCAAGCGGATTTTGACGGATCGGGCGCGGGTCAGGCCCCACCCGCGCGGTGTGCGCGGAAGGCGGGAGAGATGGCGTTGGCGGTGTCCTGCAGCTTGGGCAGGATGTCGCTGACGATGCGCTCGCGTGTCCAGGTATGGGCGGAGACCGAGCATTGCACGGCGGCGAAGGCGCGCCCGTCATGGCCGATGATCGGGCTGGCGACGCCAATCTCGTTGAGAATCATCTGCCCGGTGGAGACGGCGAATCCATCGCGGGCGGCCTCTGCGATGCTGGTGGCGATCTTTGCGCGGTCGAGCGTGGTGCTGGGGGTGAAGGGGGTGATCGGCCATGTCTCGATGGCGTGGCGGCGTTCGTCCTCGGGGAAGGTGGCAAGCATCGCGCGCCCGCCGGAGGTGGAGAGCGCGGGCAGGCGACGCCCGATGATGGTGGCCGCGAAATAGGTGCGTTTGCAGGGCAGGCGGCTGACATAGATAATGTGATCGCCCGAGATTTCGGCAAGGTTCACGGTCTCGCCCAAGTCCTGGCTGAGGTTGATCAGCTTGGGCATGGCCTGACCGATCAACGGGTCGGACCAGTAATAGGCATAGGCCATTTGCAGCCAGGCATGCGAGGGGCGAAAGCGGCGCGTGACCGGGTCCTTGTCGAGCATGCCCTCGACATGCAGGGTGTTGGCGAGGCGTTGTGTGGCGCTCTTGTCGAGCCCGGTGCGCTGCGCGAGTTCACCGAGCGACAGGTCGGTATGGCCCTCGTCGAAGGCGCGCAGCAGGCGCAACCCCTTGGCGAGCGATCCGACGTAGAGGGTATCCTGCTTTGTTTTCATGCATCTCTCGTAAAATGTGGCCGGATGTCGCAACCCGGGCTTGACGTGGTGAAGGATGTTCGCATTAATGGATCATATGGCGATTATATGTATCATAATATGATACGTCAACGAAAAGCCAACATCACGCGCCTCGCCATATCGGCGCGCGACCAACATAGGGAGAGAGACATGAAACAGTCCTCTTTGAGACATGCAATTGCCGGTCTGGCGATCGTCGCGGCGTCTGGTGCGGCTTATGCCGACAAGGCCAATGACACGCTGCGCGTGGCCTTTACCAAGGAGCTGGAAAACGTCGACAGCTACTTCAACTCCTCGCGTGAGGGTGTCGTGCTGCAGCGCGCGGTCTGGGACGGGTTGATCTACCGCGATCCGGCCACCAACGAATACAAGGGCAACCTTGCCACCTCCTGGGAGTGGATCGACGACCTGACGCTTGAATTCAAGCTGCGCGAGGGCGTGACCTTTCACAATGGCGAGCCGTTCAACGCAGATGACGTTGTCTATACCGTCAACTTCGTTTCCAAGGAAGAAAACGGCGTCAAGACGCAGCGCAACGTCAACTGGATGAAGTCGGCCGAGAAGATCGACGAGTATACCGTGCGCATCCATCTCAAGGACAAGTTCCCGGCGGCGATCGAATTCCTGTCCGGTCCGGTGTCGATGTATCCCAACGAGTATTACGCCGAGGCGGGCCCGTCGGGAATGGGTCTGGAGCCGGTGGGCACCGGCCCCTACAAGGTTGTGTCGGTCACGCCGGGGCAGCATTTCGTTCTGGAGAAGAACGAGAATTACCATGACAGCCCCAAGGGTCAGCCCGAGATCACCAATGTCGATATCCGCACCATTCCGGACGTCAACACGCAGATGGCCGAACTGTTCAGCGGCTCGCTTGACCTGATCTGGCAGGTGCCTGCGGATCAGGCCGAGAAGCTGGCCGAGATGGATCAGTTCACCGTCACCAACGAGTCGACCATGCGGGTGGGGTATCTGTCGATGGATGCCGCCGGGCGCTCGGGCGACACGCCGTTCACCAACCTCAAAGTGCGCCAAGCGGTCAACCACGCGATCAACCGCGAAGAGCTGGTGGCGGCGCTGCTCAAGGGTAAATCAAAGGTCGTCTGGACGCCGTGTTTCCCCAGCCAGTTCGGCTGCGTGGAAGAGGCCGCGACACAGTATGAATACGACCCCGAGAAGGCAAAGACGCTCCTGGCTGAGGCAGGCTATCCCGATGGTTTCACGACCGAGTTTTATGCTTACCGTGACCGCGAATACGCGGAAGCGATCCTGAGCTATCTGAACGCGGTTGGCATCAAGTCAGACTTCAAGTTCCTGCAGTATTCCGCGCTGCGCGAGTTGAACATGACCGGCGATGTGCCGCTGGCGTTTCTGACCTGGGGCAGCTTCTCGGTCAACGATGCGTCGGCGATGGTGAGCCAGTTCTTCAAGCACGGCTCGCTTGACGATGCGCGTGATGATCAGGTGCTGGCCGATCTCGAGGTGGCCGACAGCGCGACCAATCCCGACACTCGGGTGGAGCATTACACCAAGGCGATCGAGCGGATCACCGAGCAGGCCTATTGGGCGCCGATGTTCTCGTACAACACCAACTACGTGTCCACCAACGAGGTGGAATACACGCCGACCGCCGACGAGGTGCTTCGGTTCACCACGATGGAGTGGAAGTGATCCACAAGATCTGAACAGAGGGCCGTGCGCGGCCCTCTGACACCCCCATCGCCCGCGCATCCAGCGACCTGCCAGAAAACGAGGGGCTCTTGCCGTGCTCTTATTCATTCTCAAACGACTTGGCCTTGCCGTTCTGGTGGCCTTTACCGTGTCCTTCATCAGCTTCAGCCTGCTGTTCATGGCAGGCGATCCGGCCGCTGCGCTGGCGGGCGAGACCGCGAGCGGCGAGGATATTGAATCGATCCGCAAGCTTTATGGCTTTGATCGCCCGATGCTGGTGCAATATGGCGATTGGCTGATTTCGGCGCTGCAGTTCAATTTCGGGGAAAGCTATTATTTCCGCCTGCCGGTGTCGTCGCTGATCGTGGACCGGCTGGGCGTGACGATGACGCTGGGCGTCTGCGGGATCACCTTTGCTCTCTTGACCGCCGTGCCGCTGGGCGTGGCCGCCGCGATCCGGCCGAATTCGATCATCGACCGGGTGGCGTTGTTTCTTTCGGTGGCCGGGCAGGCGATGCCAAGCTTTTGGTTCGGCCTGATCCTGATCGTGATCTTTGCGATTCAACTGGGATGGCTGCCGCCGTCGGGTGCCTCGAGCCCTGCGCATTTCATCATGCCGACCATCGTGCTGGGCTATTACGCGATGCCCGCGATCATGCGCCTGACGCGGGCTGGCATGCTGGATGTGCTGTCGTCGGATTATATCCGCACCGCGCGGGCCAAGGGTGCGCCGGAGGGGCGGGTGCTATTCCGCCACGCGCTGCGCAACGCAATCATCCCGGTGGTGTCGCTGGCGGCGGTGCAGATGGGCTTCATGCTGGGTGGCTCGATCGTGGTCGAGTCGATCTTTGCGCTGCATGGCGCGGGATTCCTTGCGTGGGAGAGTATCGCGCGCAACGACCTGCCGACGGTGCAGGCGCTGATCCTCGTCTTTTCGATGTTCTACATCGTCTTCACCTTTCTGGCCGATGTGCTGAATGCCTGGCTCGACCCCCGTATGCGGAGCAGCTGAGATGACCCAAGTTGAAACTCACGATCCGATTCTGGCAGAGATCACTGGCCCGACGCCGGGGCAGATGCTGCGCAAGCGCGTATTCGGCCATCAGGGGTTGATGATCGGCGTGGTGGTGCTGGTGATCCTGACGCTGGTCGCGATCTTTGCGCCGCTGCTGGCCCCGCATGACCCTTATGCCCAAAGCCTGATGACGCGGATGGAGCCGCCGGTGTTTCTGGGCGGCGACTGGGAGCATCCGCTGGGCACCGACCATCTGGGGCGCGATTACCTGTCGCGGCTGATCTACGGCGCGCGGGTGTCGCTGATGATCGGGGTGATCGCGGCGCTGATCTCGGGCGTGATCGGCACCGCGATGGGCGTGGCTGCCGGGTATTTCGGCGGGCGCGTGGACATGGTGGTCACGTTTCTCATCAACGTGCGGCTGGCGATGCCGGTGGTCCTGGTGGCGCTTGCGGTGGTGGCCATCCTTGGCGGCTCGTTGCAGGTGGTGATCGTGGTTCTGGGGCTGCTGTTGTGGGACCGGTTCGCGGTGGTGATGCGCGCCTCGACCTTGCAGGTGCGGGGCCGCGAATATGTGGCCGCCGCGCGGGCGATCGGTGCCTCGACCCCGCGGGTGATCCTGTCCGAGATCATGCCCAACATCGCGAATAACCTGATCGTCGTGGTGACGCTGGAAATGGCGCATGCGATCCTGCTGGAGGCGGCTCTGTCGTTCCTCGGGCTCGGCGTGCAGCCGCCGACCCCAAGCTGGGGTCTGATGGTGTCGGAGGGCAAGAACATGATGCTGTTCGAGCCGTGGATGGTGCTCATTCCCGGGGCCGTGCTGTTCATCCTCGTGCTGGCGATCAACCTGATGGGCGACGGTCTGCGCGACGTCACCGCCCCCGAAAACCGGAGCTGAGACCATGGAGAAACCCCTGCTGAGCGTGCGCAACCTGACGCTGGATATTCCCGTGGGTGGCGGCACATTGCACGCGGTGCGCGGTATTGATTTCGACCTGATGCGCGGCGAGACGCTGTGCATCGTGGGCGAGTCTGGGTCTGGCAAGTCGCTGACCTCGCTGGCGCTGATGGGCCTGTTGGGCAAGACCATCCGGCGCAGCGCCGACCGGATGGATTTCGATGGCACGGACATCCTGACCGCCAAGCCGCGCGCCATGCGCGCGCTGCGCGGTGACCGCATGGCGATGATCTTTCAGGAGCCGATGACCTCGCTCAACCCGGCCTATACGATTGGCGATCAGCTGACCGAGGCGCTGCTGTTGCACAAATCCGTCAGCCGCGAGGCGGCGCGGGATCGTGCGGTGGAACTGTTGGAAAAGGTCGGGATCACCGCCGCGCGCAGCCGTCTGGGGCAATATCCGCATCAATTGTCGGGCGGGTTGCGGCAGCGGGTGATGATCGCCATGGCGCTGATGTGCGAGCCGGAACTGATCATCGCGGACGAACCCACCACCGCGCTCGACGTCACCATTCAGGCGCAGATCCTGCGGCTGCTCTACGATTTGGGGCGCGAGATGAACATGGCGATGATCCTGATCACTCATGATCTGGGCGTGGTTGCGCGCGTCGCTGACAAGGTGGCGGTGATGTATGCGGGCGAGTTGGTGGAGACCGGCCCGGCGACCGACGTGTTCAACACGCCGTCGCACCCCTATACGCGCGGATTGCTGCGCTGCATTCCGCAGCCGGGCAAGACCGAGCGGGGCAGCACGCTGGGCACCATTCCGGGCATCGTGCCGTCGCTGATCGGCGATGTGCAGGGCTGCGCGTTTCGCACGCGCTGCCCCTTTGCGCAGGCGGAATGCAAGGCCGATATCCCGCGTCGGGAAGAGGGCACGCATATGTTCCGCTGCATTCATCCCGATGGCAAACGCCATGCCGAAGAGGAGGTCACCGCATGAGCAACGCATCTGCATCCGCCGTTCTGGAATTGCGCGGCGTGACCAAGACCTATCACGTCAAGCAGGGCCTCTTTGGCACCGCGCGGCCGCTGACGGCGGTCAACGACGTGTCGCTCTCGCTGCCGCGCGGCGAGGTGCTGGGGCTGGTGGGCGAGTCGGGCTGCGGCAAGTCCACGCTGGCCAAGATCCTCTTGGGGCTGGAGGCCCCCACGGCGGGGCAGGTTCTGGTCGATGGCGAAGAGATCGGCGCGCAGGACCGCATGACGCTGGCGCGGCGGATTCAGCCGATCTTTCAGGATCCCTATTCGTCTCTCAATCCGCGCAAGAGCATCTTTGACATCGTGTCACTGCCCTTGCGGGTGCATGGCATCGGCGATCGCGCGCATTGGGAAAAGGAAGTGCGCACGATCCTCGATATCGTGGGGCTGCCCGCGCGGGTGATGAACACCTTTCCCAGCCAGATGTCGGGCGGGCAGCGGCAGCGCGTGGCGATTGCGCGGGCGCTGATCATGAAGCCCGAGATCGTGATCTGCGACGAGCCGACTTCGGCGCTGGATGTGTCGGTGCAGAGCCAGATTTTGAACCTGCTGGGCGATCTGCGCCGCGAGTTCGGGCTGACCTACCTGTTCATCAGCCATGATCTGGCCGTGGTAGAGCACTTGGCGACGCGGGTTGCGGTGATGTATCTGGGACGCATCGTCGAGGAGGCGGGTGTCGCGGGGCTGTTTGACGAGGCGGCGCATCCTTATACGCAGGCTTTGTTGAAATCGGTTCTGACGCCGGAGCCGGGGCTGGGCGTGCCCGATACGCAGCTTGGCATGGCCTATCCCAACCCCATCGACCCGCCCTCGGGCTGTCATTTCCATCCGCGCTGTCCTATGGCGACGGACCTGTGCAAGACCACCGCTCCGCGCCCCGTCGAGACCTCGGGCGGGCGCGTGGAGTGCCACCTGCACGACCCGCAAAGCCCGATGCACAATCCGAAGGCGGCGTGACATGTCGGTGAACCTGTCGCGCACGGCGACCACGACCAAGACCGTGATCGAGACCGAATATGGCATCGTCGCCGCGCAGCACCGGCTGGCCGCGCAGGCGGGGGCGGATGTGCTGGCGGCGGGGGGTGACGCGGTGGATGCCGCGATTGCCACCTCCTTTGCCGTGGGCGTGCTGGAGCCGTGGATGAGCGGCCCGGCGGGGGGCGGTGCGCTGATGCTGTGGCGTGCCGATGAGGGACAGGCCGAGGCGCTGGATTACGGGATGCGCGCGCCGACGGCACTTGATCCCGCCGATTATCCGCTGACCGGCAAGGGGGTGGCGGGCGATCTTTTCCCATGGGAGCAGGTCGAGGGCGACCGCAACGTGCAAGGTGCCACCGCCGTGGCGGTGCCGGGGCTGGTTGATGGCATGGGCCGGATGCATGCGCGCTATGGCCGGATGCCCTGGGCCGACCTGCTGGCCCCTGCCATCGCCCATGCGCGCGAGGGGATGCTGGTCGATTGGTATGCCGCGCTGATCATCGCCTCGACCACGCGGGAACTGGCCAAGGATGCCGATGCCGCCGCCCTCTTTCTGGAGGACGGGCAGTGGCCGACGATCTCGGGCTGGACGGCGCTGGCGGAGAAGCGGCTGGATCAGGCGCGGATGGCCGACAGTCTGGAGCAGATCGCGCGGCATGGCGCGCGGGCGCTTTACGATGGTGATCTGGGGGCGGCGATGGCTGCCGATATTCAGGCCAAGGGCGGCAGTCTGAGCCATGACGATCTGCGCGCCTATGAGGCGGTGTTTCGCGACCCGCTGCGCGTCGATTATCGCGGTGCGCGGTTCGATGTGTTGCCGGGGCTGACCGCCGGGCCGACCTTTGCCGATGCCCTGCGGGTGATGGAGGGCCGCGAGATGGGGGCCGCGCCCGGTGCCGACGGCTTTGCCGCCTACGCGGACGGGTTGAACGCGGCCTATGCTGACCGGCTGTCCACGATGGGCGACACCGGCGAGAGCGAGACGCATGCAGGCTGCACCACGCATTTCTCGGTGGTGGACCGGCAGGGCAACATGGTGGCGCAGACGCAGACCTTGTTGTCGATTTTCGGGTCGCGGGTGGTGTCGCCCTCGACCGGGTTCACGATGAACAACGGGATCATGTGGTTCGACCCGGTGCCGGGGCGGCCCAATTCGCTGGCCCCCGGCAAGCGCTGCCTGATGAATGTCTGCCCGATCCTGGGCGAGGCCGGCGGGGCGCGGTTTGCCTTTGGTGCCTCGGGCGGGCGCAAGATCGTCTCGGCGATGGTGCAGATGGCGTCTTTTGTTGCCGATTATGGGATGGAGATCGGCGCGGCCTTTCATCATCCGCGCATCGACGTGTCGGGCGGGGCGGCGGTGGTCGCTGATGAGACCCTGCCCGATGCGGTGCTGGCGCGGCTGAGCGCCGAGCACGCCGTGCATACCACCCGGCGCAGCCCGTTCCCCTATGCCTTTGCCTGCCCTGCGGGGGTGATGCGGCGGGGCGCGGTGAACACCGGCTGCACCGAGATCATGTCACCCTGGGGTGACGCCGTTTCAGAAGAACAGACAGGACTATCATGACCAGAGATGCCGCGATCACCACGATTTCCGATTATTTCGACGAAGGCCGGTTTCAGACCGACCTGGCCGATCTGGTGGCCTATGAGACCGAGAGCCAGAACCCCGATCAGGCCCCGGAACTGCTGCGCTATCTGCAAGAGGCGATGCTGCCACGGCTAACGGGCATGGGGTTTGCCTGTGCCATCCACGATAATCCCGCGCCGGGGGCGGGGCCGCTGCTGGTCGGTGAGCGGCATGAGGGCGACGACCTGCCGACGATCCTGAGTTACGGGCATGGCGATGTCATTCGCGCGCAGACCGATCAGTGGCGCGAGGGGCTGCATCCGTTCAAACTGGTCGAGGAGGGGGACCGGCTCTATGGGCGCGGCACCGCCGACAACAAGGGGCAGCACCTGATCAATATCGCGGCGATGGAGGCGGTGATCGCGGCGCGCGGGCAGTTGGGCTTCAACTGCCGGATCGTGATCGAGACCGGCGAGGAGACCGGATCGCCGGGGCTGCATGAGTTCTTTGCGGCCCACAAGGATGCGCTTTCGGCGGATGTGCTCATTGCCTCGGACGGGCCGCGGTTGCAGCCCGAGACGCCGACCATGTTCATGGGCTCGCGCGGGGGGGTGACGTTCGATCTGGTGGTCGATCTGCGCGAAGGGGCGCATCATTCGGGCAATTGGGGCGGGTTGCTGGCCGATCCGGCGATGATCCTGGCGCAGGCGCTCTCATCCATCACCGATGCGCGCGGGCAAATCCGTATTCCCGAGTGGCGGCCTGACAGCCTGAGCAACAGCGTGCGGGCGGCGCTTGGCGGGTTGCCGATCGAGGGCGGTGACGGCCCGGCGATCAATCCTGATTGGGGCGAGGAAAGCCTGACGCCCACCGAGCGCGCCTATGGCTGGAACAGCTTTGCCATCCTCGCAATGAAGAGCGGCGTGCCGGAGGCCCCGGTCAATGCCATTTCGGCGCATGCGCGCGCGACCTGTCAGTTGCGCTATGTGGTGGGCACCACGCCCGAGGATATCCTGCCCGCGCTGCGGCGGCATCTGGATGCGCAGGGGTTCGAGGGGGTGCAGATCGTGCCGCATGATCGCGGGTTCTTCCGCGCCACCCGGCTTGATCCCGATCACCCTTGGGTGAAATTCACCGCCGCCTCGCTGGAGCGGACATCGGGGCAGGCGCCGCATGTGCTGCCCAATCTGGCGGGGTCGCTGCCCAATGACGCCTTTGCCGAGATCCTCGAGTTACCCACGGTCTGGGTGCCGCATTCCTATCGCGGCTGTTCGCAGCACGCGCCCGACGAGCATGTCCTGAAACCCGTGTGCCGCGATGCGCTGCGGCTGATGGCGGGGCTGTTCTGGGATATCGGCGCGGGCGAGGGGCTGCCTGCGGTTCAGGGCTGAGCGCCCGTTCTGGACGCTCTTGTCCTGCAAGTGGTCGCAAAGGATTGCGCCACAGTCGTTTTCCCACGTCAATGTCGGGGCAGGTGCGTTTGCCCCGGCCCATGCCTGTTGTCGGCGCATGTCCGGGTGCGGCTCAGAGAGAGTTCCCGAATGAACGACAGACAAGGGCTTGATGCGGCCGATATTCGCATTCTCAGCGCGGTTCAGAAACATGGGCAGATCAGCAAGACCAAGCTGGCCGAGATCGTGAACCTGTCGCCGACGCCGTGCTGGGCGCGGCTGACGCGGCTGCGCGCGGCGGGGTATATTCGCGGCTATCACGCCGATATCGCGCTGGAGCGGATCACCGATGTCACGCAGGTGATCGTCACCGTGTCGCTGACCCATCACCGGCGCGCGGATTTCGAACGCTTCGAGAGCCATGTTCGCGGTGTTGACGAGATCACCGATTGCATCGCGACCGGGGGCGGGATGGATTACGTGATGAGCGTGTTCGTGCCCAGCCTTGCGCAGTTTCAGGCGCTGATGGATGACCTGTTGTCGGCGGAGTTGAACATCGACCGCTACATCACCTATTTCGCGACGCGTCAGGTGAAGCGCAGCACGCCGAATCTGGCCAAGCTGGTCCATCGACCGGCGCGATAGGCGCACGCGACCATTCAGTCTTTCGCATGGCTCGAAATCGGGACGAGAGGTCTCGTTTCGGGCCGTTTTTCGGAACACATGACGTCGCGACAAGCGTTAGACACGGCCCATCGGACACACAGGTCTCAGCGGGTGCTGGGACCAGCGCATGGGAGGAATGACATGACGCAACCGCATGATTTCGGCTTTGGCACGCAGATCCGCAAGTCGCCTTATTTCGACGCCACCGTGCGTTGGGGTGCAGAGGGATTTTCGGTTTACAATCATATGTATATCCCGCGCGATTTCGGTGATCCGGAGCAGAATTTCTGGAACCTCGTGAATGACGCGATCCTGTGCGACGTGGGCGTCGAGCGGCAGGTGGAGATCACCGGGCCGGACGCCGCCAAGTTCACCCAGATGCTGACGCCGCGCGACCTGTCGAACATGGCGGTGGGCCAGTGCAAATACGTGCTGATCACCAACGCCGAGGGCGGTATCCTGAACGATCCGATCTGCCTGCGGCTGGGCGAGAACCATTTCTGGCTGTCGCTGGCCGATAGCGATATCCTGCTCTGGGCGCAGGGTGTGGCGGTGCATTCGGGCCTAGATGTGACGATCGCCGAGCCGGACGTCTCACCGCTGCAATTGCAGGGCCCCAACTCGGGCGAGATCATGCGCGCGCTCTTTGGCGACGAGATCATGGACCTGCGCTATTACTGGCTGCGCGAAGTCGAGCTGGACGGCATTCCGCTGATCGTGTCGCGGACCGGCTGGTCGAGCGAGCTGGGCTATGAGCTCTACCTGCGCGACGGCAGCCGCGGCGATGCGCTGTGGGAGCGGATCATGACGGCGGGCCTGCCCTTCGGGCTGAAGCCGGGCCATACCTCGACCATTCGCCGGATCGAGGGCGGCATGCTGAGCTATCACGCCGATGCCGATATCCACACCAACCCGTTCGAGCTGGGTATGGACCGTCTGGTCAATGTCGACATGGAGGCAGAGTTCATCGGCAAGTTCGCGTTGCAGCGCATCCGCGACAACGGTGTGACCCGCAAGCAGGTCGGTCTGATCATTGATGGCGAGCCGATGACCGGCCCCAACACCGCCTTCTGGACGATCAACCACGAGGGCGAAACCGTGGGCAAGGTGACCTCGGCGGTCTACTCGCCGCGCCTGAAAAAGAACATCGCGCTGGCGATGGTAGCGGTTGAAGCGGCTGAACTGGGAACCGAGCTGGACATCATGACGTATAGCGGTGAAACCACCGCCACCGTTGTGGAGAAGCCGTTCTTCGACCCGCGCAAGCAGCTGGCCGCGACCGGCGCGACCAAACCTGCCCAAGCCACCGCGTAAAGGGCCGTTACATGTCGGATCTTGCTATCGAGCTGCATTGGCAGCGCGCCGAGCCTGTATTGCAGACCGGCCGTTATTCGAACGCGCATACCGTGCAATACAACCGCGCGTATGACGTGCAGGTGGACGCCGCCCCCGACTGGGGCGGCGATCCGGAACATACCAACCCCGAACAGGCGCTCGCCTCGGCGCTGTCGAGTTGCCACATGATGACGTTCCTGGCGCTGTCGGCCAAGGCGGGCTGGCCGGTGGCGAGCTATCACGACTACGCGGTCGCCCATCTGGGCAAGAACGCGCGCGGGCAGATGTCGGTCACGCGGATCGACCTCAACCCGGTGGTACGGTTCGATACCGGCTTTGCGGTCGATGCCGAGAGCTTGGCCGAGATGCAGGATCGGGCGCATCGCTATTGCTTTATCGCCAACACGCTCGCCGAGAGCGTGGAGATCAACATTCTCTGACCCTTCCCAAGGAGGTGATCCGTGCAAGACAGTGGTGACATTCTGCTGCGAGAGCTGGGCAATGACGGCGTTCTGCGCCTGACCCTGAATGACGTGGCGCGGCGCAATGCGCTGTCGGAGGCGATGCTGGCCGAACTGGGCCGGACATTTGCCGAGGCGGGCAAGGACGCGGCGGTGCGGGTGATCGTGCTGGCCGCGAACGGCCCGGCGTTTTGCGCGGGCCATGACCTTAAGGAGATGACTGCCGGGCGCGATGCGCCGGACCGGGGGCGGGCCTATTTCGCGCGGGTCATGGCGCAGTGTTCGGGCGTGATGCAGGCCATCGTGAATTGCCCCAAGCCGGTGATCGCCGAGGTGACGGGGGTCGCCACGGCGGCGGGCTGTCAGCTGGTGGCAAGCTGTGATCTGGCGGTGGCGGCGGAAAGCGCGCGGTTCAGCACGCCGGGGGTGCATATCGGCCTCTTTTGTTCGACCCCGATGGTGGCGCTGTCGCGCAACGTGGGCGACAAGCACGCGATGGAAATGCTGCTGACCGGCGACATGACCCCGGTGGCGCGCGCCGCCGAGATCGGGCTGGTCAATCGGGCGGTGGCGGATGACGCGCTGAGCGAGGTCACGATGGAAATGGCGCGCAAGGTCGCCTCGAAATCCAGCATGACACTCGCCACCGGCAAGCGCGCCTATTACGCGCAGCGCGAGATGCCGCTGGCGGAGGCCTATGATTATGCCTCGACCGTGATGGTCGACAACATGCTGGCGCATGATGCCGAAGAGGGCATCGGCGCCTTTATCGAGAAACGCGCGCCCGCGTGGCAGGACAGGTGATCGACGAAATGGAGAACCCCTATAACACCGGCCTCGACCGCAACCCGGCGAATTATCAGCCGCTGACCCCGCTGAGCTTTCTGGAGCGGGCGTCGAGCGTGTATCCGGAGCACACGGCGATTGTGCACGGGGGCCTGCGGCGCAGCTATGCGGAGTTCTACGCGCGGTCGCGGCAACTGGCTTCGGCCTTGTCGCGCACCGGGATCGGGCGGGGCGATACCGTCTCGGCGCTCTTGGCGAATACACCTGCGATGCTGGAATGCCATTACGGGGTGCCGATGTGCGGCGCGGTGCTGCATTCGATCAACACCCGTCTTGATGCGGCGATCATCGCCTTTCAGCTGGATCACGCGATGGCGCGGGTGGTGATCGTCGACCGCGAATTCATGGGGCTGATGCAGGAGGCGCTGGCGCTGGCGCGGGTGGAGCCGCTGGTCATTCAGTATGACGATCCGGAATTCACCGGGGCGGGCGGCTGTGACGATGTTCTGGATTACGAGTGGTTCGTCTCGGAGGGCGATCCCGATTTTGCATGGCTCATGCCAGAGGACGAGTGGGACGCGATTTCGATCAACTACACCTCGGGAACGACGGGCGATCCCAAGGGTGTGGTGTCGCATCATCGCGGCGCGTATCTCCTGGCGCAGGGAAATGCGCTGACCACCTCAATGGCGAAACACAGCGTCTATCTGTGGACGCTGCCGATGTTTCACTGCAACGGCTGGTGTTTCCCGTGGACGCTGTCGGCGATCATCGGCACGCATGTCTGCCTGCGGCAGGTGCGGGCAGAGCCGATCTGGGCGGCGCTGGCCGACGAGGGGGTGACGCATCTGTGCGGCGCGCCCATCGTGATGTCGCTGCTGATTTCGGCCCCCGAAGGCGAAAAGCGGGCGCTGGCGCGAGAGGTGCAGTTCTTTACCGCCGCAGCACCGCCGCCCGAAAAGCTGCTGGCGGACATGCAGGCGGCGGGGTTTGGCGTGACGCATCTATACGGGCTAACCGAGACCTATGGCCCGGCGGTGGTCAACGAATGGCACGGCGCGTGGTCCGATCTGCCTGCGCCCGAGCAGGCACGGCTGAAATCCCGTCAGGGGGTGCGCTACCTGCCGCTCGAGGGGTTGCAGGTAATGGACCCCGAAACCATGACCCCGGTGGCGCGCGATGGCGAGACCATGGGCGAGGTGATGTTTCGCGGCAACGTGGTGATGAAGGGCTATTTCCGCAATCCGCAGGCGACGGAGAAGGCGTTTGCCGGGGGCTGGTTCCACTCGGGCGATCTGGGCGTGGTGCATGCTGATGGCTATATCCAGCTCAAGGACCGGTCCAAGGATGTGATCATCTCGGGCGGCGAGAATATCTCGTCGATCGAGGTCGAGGAGGCGCTTTACCGGCATCCCGCGGTGGCGGTCGCCGCCGTGGTCGCCATGCCGCACGAGAAATGGGGCGAGACGCCCTGTGCCTTTGTCGAACTGGCCGAGGGGCAGGCGGTGGAGGCCGAGGCGCTGCGCGTCTGGTGCCGCGATCACCTGGCCCCCTACAAGGTGCCCGGAAAGGTCGTGTTCACGGATATCCCCCGCACCTCGACCGGCAAGATCCAGAAATTCGTGCTGCGGGATCAGGCCCGCGATCTGGCGCTGCACCCGGTGGCGTGACGCGCCGCGCTCAGGCCGCCGCGTAGCTGGTGAACACCTCGGTGGTGCCGTCGTGGCGGATCAGGAACACGTCATAGGCCTCGCGCCGGTCCTCGGGGCCCATGCCGGGAGAGCCATAGGGCATATCCGGCACGGCGAGGCCCACGGCCTGTGGCCGCTCTGACAGAAGGCGGCGGATGTCGGCGGGGGGCACGTGGCCCTCGATCATGTAGCCGTCAATGTCGCCGGTGTGGCAGGACATCATGGCCTGCGGAATCCCGGCCTCCATCTTGTGGCGGATCAGGGCGGTTCCGAGGCTGTTTTCGGTCGTCACCTCAAAGCCGTCGCTGCGCAGGATGCGCACCCATGCCTCGCAGCAGCCGCAATTGGGATCCTTGAGGACGTGAAGCGGTGGCATGGCCCCGGCCGCGGCGAGGTGAGGGGCGGCAAACGACAGGCTGGCGGCCCCGAGGATCAGGCTGCGGCGGGTGAGATGGGACATGGCGCTCTCCTATTCTGGTCGCCCGAATATCATGGCAAGCGGCGCGGCATGCAATGGCTGGCCGGGTCAGCTGCGGCGATATGCCTGCATGGATCGCGCGCTGGTGCAGGATGGCCCGTCCCGGCCGGGCCGGGGATTGTGCCTTGACCTCGGGGCCTCCGCCTTTACGTTCAGCGCTGATCATCCGCACCCTTCGTTCCTGACAGGGCTGCGCGGCGACGGGACCTGCTGACCGTGGTCCGTCGAAACAAAAAAATAAAGGTATCTTTCCATGTTGCGACAGTTGGCGAGCGTTCTCGTATCCCTCTTTCTTGTGTTCGGCGCGGCGCACGCGCAGGACGGCAGTGGGGTCTCCGCCGAGAACACCGGGCAGAGGACGAGCGTCGATCTGTTGCTCGATGTCATCGAGGATGACGCGGCGCGTGCCGAGTTGATCGAGCGGTTGCGCGGGGCGGATGCGGTGCCGCCCGACGCGCCCGGTGACGTGATCGTGGAGACGCTGTCGGATGGGGTGGCCCCGCCGGAGGACGCCTCATTCGGGCGGCGTATCGCGCTGGTCACGCAACAGGCGGCCGAGGATGTCGTGGACTGGGGCATGCGGTTCTGGGGGCAGTTGACGCGCGCGCCGGAGGTGTTCGGCGGGCTGAGCGGTGGCGAGGCCGGTGTTCTGGCCGAGGCGCTGAGGGATCTGGCGCTGGTGATCGCGGGCACGGTCGTGGTGTTCTTTGCGCTGCGATGGCTGGGCAAATCGCTATATGCCAACATGAGCGCGTCGGCGCGGGACGGAGGTGTGGCGCGCACGGCGGTGCTCTTTACCGCCTCTGCGGTGATCGACGCGGTGATCGTCATCCTGGCCTGGGGTGCGGGCTATGCGCTGGCCATTCTGGCGCTGGGCGAGTTCGGGCAGATCGGGATCAGGCAGACGCTCTATCTCAACGCTTTCCTGCTGGTGGAGATGGCCAAGGTGGCGGTGCGGCTGGTGTTGTCACCCTCGGCGACGGCGCTGCGGCCCTTGCCGATCGGCGACCGCGCGGCGTCTTACCTGTCGTCGCGGATCAACCTGATCGTCGGGGTGGTGGGCTATGGCCAGTTGCTGGTGGTGCCGATCATCAACAGCAATGTCTCCTTCGCGGCAGGGCGGGCGGTCTCGGCGCTGATCGCGGTTGCGGTGCTGGGCTTTGCGATCTGGTTGGTGCTGCGCAATCGCCGGGCGGTCACGGAGTGGCTGTTGGGCGGTGACGCGGGCAACCGGCCCGTAGCCCCCGAGGCGGCGGCTGATCCCGCGCCTGTCCGGGGGCGCCGGGCCCGGGGCGCGCTGGCCTACCTCGCGCGGCACTGGCACTGGCCGGCACTGGCCTATCTGCTGGCGCTGTTCGTCATCGTGATGCTGCGACCCGGCGATGCGGTGTTTCAGACCTTTCTTGCCTCGGGGCAGGTTCTGGTCGTGGGGCTGCTCGGGTTCGCCGCCTCGGGCTTTATCAGCCGGGCGATGGTGCGCGGCGTGAGCCTGCCTGCGCGCCTCTCGGACCGGGTGCCGCTGTTGCAGGGGCGGCTCAATGCGTTTGTGCCCCGGATGCTGTTCGTCTTGCGGGTGGTGATCTTTGCGGGCGTCGTGCTTTTGGCGTTCAACGCGATCGGGCTGATCGACCTGCGCGGCTGGATGGTCAGCCAGTTCGGGTTGCGCCTCACGGGCATGATCCTGTCGGTGTCGCTGGTGCTCCTGGTGTCGTTCGGGCTGTGGCTGGCGCTGACGTCCTGGGTGGATTACCGGCTCAACCCCGAGTTCGGCAGCGTCGCGACGGCGCGCGAGCAAACGCTTCTGACGCTGTTGCGCAACGCCGCGACGATCGCGCTGGTGATCATCACTTTGATGTTCGTGCTGGCCGAGATCGGGCTTGATATCGCGCCGCTGCTGGCCTCGGCCGGGGTGCTGGGCCTTGCCATCGGTTTCGGCGCGCAAAAGATGGTGCAGGACATCATCACCGGCATTTTCATCCAGTTCGAGAACGCGATGAACGTGGGCGATGTGGTGACGGTGGGCGGTGTCACCGGGACGGTGGAGCGGTTGACGATCCGCTCGGTCAGCCTGCGTGATCTGCACGGGGTGTTTCACATCATTCCGTTCTCGTCCGTCGACATGGTGTCGAATTACGTCAAGGATTACGGCTATTTCGTCTGTGACATGGGCGTTGCCTATCGCGAGGACGTGGAGGAGGCGAAACAGGCGATGCTCGATGCCTTTGCCGAGTTGAAGGGTGATCCCGATCAGGCCGACGGTATTCTCGATGAGCTTGAATGGTTTGGTGTGAACAGCTTTGGCGACAGCGCGGTGATGCTGCGCGCCCGGATCAAATGCGTGCCGGGGCGGCAATGGGGCATCGGGCGGGCCTATAACGGGGTGCTCAAGACCGTGTTCGACGCGCGCAATATCGAGATCCCGTTCCCGCATCAGACCGTCTATTTCGGCGAAACGAAGGACGGCCGGACGCAGAGCGTCAAGGTGGATATGGAGACGCCGACCGCCCCGGCCTGACGGGCCGGGGGACGGTGGTCAAGGCCGGGCAGTCGTCAGGAAATCGTCGAGCACGGCATGAAACAACGCGGGTTTTTCAAGGTGCACCGCGTGGGCCGTGCCGGGGATCACGGCGAGGGCGGCATCGGGAAGGCCTTGCCAGAGCAGTTCCACCTGCGGCCAGCGATAGGATTTGTCGCCGTCGCCCCAGAGCACAAGGGTCGGCATGGTCAGCCGGGCAAGCGCGCCGCGCCCGTCCCAATGGCTCATCGCGTCGAGCCCGGCGAGGGCGGCGGCCTCGCTGGCCTGTGCGCCGAGGTCTGCGACGATGCCGAAGCCCTGGGCCGCCGTGCCCTCGCGGAACCATGTTGCGCCGATGCGGCGAATGGTTTGCGCCACGCCATCGCAGCGGACCCGGTCGCGCGAGGTGTCGAGCGGCTCGAACCGGTCGGGCATGAGGCCGAGCGGCCCGGTGCCGTAGAGGATCAGCCGGGCGATGCGGTCGGGATGGGTGGCAGCCATGTCCTGCACGATCATGCCGCCCATGGAGTGGCCCAAGAGGATGATCTGCGCCAGCCCCAGTTCGTCCAGCAGATCGACCACCACCGCCGCGAATTGTGCGATGCGGTCGGCGGGGGGCAGCGCGGCGGACCCGGCATAGCCCGGCAGGTCGGGGGCAATCACGTCGAAGCGGTCGGCGAAGTGGTCGATCTCGGCCTGCCACTGTGCCGCCCCGCCCAGATAACCATGCACCAGCACCAGCGGCGCACCGCGACCCTTGCGCCGGTAGCTGAGACCGCTGCGCGCGGTCAGCGCATCTGTTCGGGCAGCCACAGGGCGGTCTCCGGGAAGAGGATCAGGATGACGATCAACAGCACCAGCGCGCCGATGAAGGGCAGGCAGCCCATGATCACGTCGCCGATGGTCACCTGCCCGCGCCCGATGCCCTGAATGACATAGAGGTTGAGGCCCACGGGCGGCGTCAGCACCGCGATTTCCATGGTGATCGTGTAGACCACGCCGAACCATATGAGGTCGAACCCGGCGGCGGACATCAGCGGAAAGATCGTCGGCAGGGTGATGAAGGTCATCGAGACCGGCTCAAGAAACATCCCGAGCGCGATGTAGAAGATCAGCACGATGGTCAGCACCACATAAGGTGACAGATCAAAGCTGAGGAACAGCTGGGTGAATTCGTGCGGCACGCGGTAGTAAGTGAGGACAAACCCGAAGAGCACGCCCGCCGAGAGCAGCAGCCCGAGATAGCCCATGGTGCGCATGGTGGCGAAAAGCGCGTCTGTGAAGCCCTGCCATTTGAGGCCGCCGACGCCGAAGGCGAGGATCACGGTGAGCAGGGCCGCGACCGCCGCCGCCTCGGTTGGCGTGGCGATACCGGCATAGATCGCCACGGTGATGACGAGGCCGATGAGGCCGATGGGGGCGATGGTGGCGGCGATCTGGAGGAGGCCCATTTTCACCGACGCCTCGCTGTCGGGGATGTCGCCGGGCTTCAGGATGCCCCAGACCAGCACGACGATGGCGAAGGAGGTGACAAGGATCAGGCCGGGGATGACGCCTGCGATGAACAGATCGCCGATGCTCTGATCGGTGACGATGCCGTAGAACAAGAGGATCAGCGAGGGCGGTAGCAGCACGCTCAATGTGCCGCCTGCCGCCAGAACGCCCGACGAGAGGCGCTTGCCATAGCCAAGGCGCAGCATTTCCGGCAGGGCCACGCCGCCGATGGTGAGCGCGCCGACCATGGACGAGCCGCAGACCGCGCCGAACCCTGCGCAGGCCCCGATCGAGCCATAGGCGGCGGAGCCGCGCACGCGCACGCCTTGGTGCAGAAACTGATAGAGATTGGGGCCGATATTGGATTTGCCGATGAGTTCGCCCAAGAAGACGAAAAGCGGCACCGCCAGCAGGATATAGTCGATCCACACCCCCCAGAGTTTGAGTTCCGCCGAGACGATGGAGGTGTCGAAGGACTGGATCTGCCACAGGAAGGGCAGGGATGCGGCGGCCAATGCAAAGGGGATCGGCAGGCCGATGGCGATGAGGAACATCAGGAGGCCGAGGAGGCCGAGGCCGACTTCATACCATTCCATCGCTCAGACCTCCTGTGCCGGGGTACGGATGAGTTTCACCAGCCGCAGCCCCGCGTAAATCGAGAACAGCACCAGCGCGAGCGCGCCCGGCGCCCAGAAGGCATAGCGCGGCCAGAGCAGGATTTCCGACGAGGCGCCCGAGTTGAACGAGCGGATCGTGGCGCTGACGCCTGCGAGTGAAAAGAAGAGGCCCACGCCCAGCATCACGCACAGGTTGACCAATGCGGCGATCTTGCGCCCCATCGGGGGCAGCGTGTCGGTCAGCATGGTGACCTTGGGATAGGCGTCTTCCTTCATCGCGTAGGCAAGGCCCGCGAAGGCCACCGGAAAGAGCAGGAGCGCGGTCGCCTCTGTCACCATGCGGTCGGGGGCGTTGAGTGCGTAGCGGGTGAAGACGCCGTAGGTGATCCACACCATCTGCACGAGGACCACGATGGCCCCCGCCGCGGCGAGCCAGACGACGGCGCGCTCCACATGGCCGATCAAACGGTCGAGACCGGGTTGCATGGCAAGCCTCCTTTGGCGGAAATCGGGCGGGTGCCGCCGCGCGGGCAGCGGCACCTGTAGGATCAGGGAGCGTGCTGCGCGAAGAGATCGCGGATCTGACCGGCCAGTTCCGGACCGCAGGCCTCGTCCACGGTCTCGTTCCAGGTGCCCTGAACGCTGTTGATCAGTTCCATGCGCTTGTCCTGAGAGATCGAGACGGCCGCGCCGCCGCCCTTCATCACCGCATTGCCGACGCGCTGATCGACCCAGTCCTCGTAGCGGGGTTTCAGCCACTCCTCGGTCTCGTGCGCGGCCTCCATCACGGCGGCCTGTTCATCGGCGGACATGCTGTCGAACTTTTCCTTGTTCATCATGTACTGGATGTTGCCGTAAAAGAGGTTGGCGTTGACCATGTAGGGCATGACGTCCCACAGCTTCCAGCTGGAATAGGTGGCCACACCCATGTTGATGCCGTCCACGACACCACGCTCGGCGGATTGGAACACCTCCTTGGGGGCGACAAAGACCGGCGCGCCGCCCCAGGTCTCGATCATCAGGCTGACCAGCGGGCCGATGGAGCGGACCTGCTTGCCCTGCAGATCGCCGAGATCGTCGATTCCCCCCTCGAACCACCATTCCTGATCGTAGGAGTAGTTGGAGTTGAAGACCGGCACGAGATTGACGCTGGCGGCCTCGTCGCGCACCAGATCGGCATAGGCGGCGTCCATCTCGATCTGGCCTTCCAGATCGACGGCGGTGGGGTAGAGCGAGGTCACCCGGTAGCAGGGCAACCGGTCATCGGCGGGAATCCAGCTCATGTCCGAGACACCGCCCTGCACCGCATCGACGCCTTCCGACCAGCCATGCAGCGTGGCCGAGGGGAAGATCTGCACCTCGACGCTGCCGCCGGTCTTGTCCTCGACCAGCTTGGCGAAATGCACGAAGCCGTCATAGCGGATATCGGCCTCGTTCACGTAGGTCGAGAGGCGGATGGTGGTCTCGGCCAGCGCGGGCGCTGCAATGGTGGTGCTGAGGGCCGTGGCGGCGATCAGTCCTTTGAGGGCAAGTGTCATGTTTCTCTCCGTGTTGGGGTGGGCGAGACCGTTCCTGCGGCCTTCGTCATTCATTGTGGTCCGGGGCGCGGTGCCCGCGTAAGCCAGGACCAATGGAAAAAGGCTAGGCCAGCGATGCGCGAGTCGGCCAATTCAAACATCTCATCAAACTATTCCGATCTTGCATGACGTGGGTTGCTGGCGCAATCTGATCCGACGGAGGGCGGGAATGGACATCAACTGGCTGCGCGATTTCGTCTGTCTCGGGCGGACGCTCAATTTCACCCGCGCGGCGGAAGAGCGCAACATCACCCAATCGGCGTTCAGCCGTCGCATCCGCTCGCTGGAAAACTGGATCGGCGTGCCGCTCATTGACCGGGCCAGTTACCCGGTGCAACTGTCGGAGGCGGGGCGGCAATTCCTGCCGGTGGCGCAGCAGACGGTGGCCGATCTCACCGACACGCGGCAGGCGATCCGCGAACGCGCACGCGGCAATGCCAGCTTTCAGAGGTTCGCGGCGCTGCACGCGATCTCGGTCAATTTCCTGCAACCGCGCATGGCGGAACTGGAGCGGCAGTACCCGGACATGCGCACGCGGGTGATCTCGGACAGCCTGACCGCCTGTTGCCAGTTGTTGAGCGAGGGTGGCTGCGAATTCCTGCTTTATTACCGGCATCAGGACGTCGCCCCGATCCTCGACGAGACCCGGTTCAAGCGCAAGGATATCTGTGAGGAACGGCTGATCCCCGTGGCGCAGCACGAGGCGGCGGCGCGGCATGGCTGGACGCTGCCCGCGCGCATGGGGCGCGAGGTGCCGTATCTGAGCTATGATCCCAACACGTTTCTGGGCACGGTGGTCGATCAGACCATCGGCAACCGCCGCCCGGCGCTCGACCTGCGCTATATGGATGCGCTCGCGGAGGCGCTGAAGCGGCGCACGCTGGCGGGGGCAGGCATGGCCTGGCTGCCGGAATTCTCGATCCGGGAGGAGTTGGAGGACGGCACGCTGGTGCGGCTTGGCGGGAGCGACTGGACGGCGACGATGACGATCTCGCTGTTTTGCTCGCCCGAACGGCTCGACACGCTGGGTCAGACGATCTGGGCACAGTTCTGACGGGGCGGGCGCGCGTGTCGCATGCGAAAAGGTTCCGCGAGCCACGCAAACCGCTGGCCCGTCGGAGGGCGAGCAGCTATGTGACGAGGCATGACGCAGCAGTTTACACCAGACGACCGGGGACGGCCCCAGGCGCAGGGACCGGGGGCCCCGGCCTTCCTGTGGGGTCTCGTCGGCATCATGGCCGCCATCGAATTTGCGCTCAGCCTTTCAGAGGCCGGATATTTGGGGTCGTTCAACTGGCGATGGCCGGCATTCGCGGCGGGCGCGTTCTGGCAGCCGATCTTCACGGGCACCATGACGCCGCTCTATCCGGGCCAGAGGCTGGTCATGCTGGTCACCTATGCGTTCCTGCACGGCGGCATCCTGCACCTTGCGATCAACAGCGTCATCCTGCTGGCATTGGGCAAGTTTGCGGCCAGTCACATCGGGGCCGCGAGAACGCTGTTGCTGTTGTTCCTGTCGGCGGTCGGCGGCGGGCTTGCCTATGGGCTTCTGTCGCAGAGCGCCGGGCCGATGATCGGCGCGTCGGGCGCGGTGTTCGGGCTGATCGGGCTCTGGCAGGGGTGGGATTACCGCATGCGGAAAAATGCAGGGCTTCCGCTTCGCCCGGTGATCACCGGCATTCTGGGCCTGGCCGCGGCGAATCTTGTCCTCTTCGTGATCTTCAGTGGCGGGCTGGCCTGGGAGGCACATCTCGGCGGTTGGTTGGTCGGATGGGTCATGGCGCTGCGTCAGACGGTGCGGAATGCGAAGATCTGAACAGGGCCGTCAATGCGTGTGAGATCGGATCGCCTGCGGGTTCGACGGCCTTCGGACCGCTGTCCTTGAAACAACAAAGGCCCCGTGAGGGGCCTTGTCTCATTGGTCGGAGTGAGAGGATTCGAACCTCCGGCCCCTGCCTCCCGAAGACAGTGCTCTACCAGGCTGAGCTACACTCCGACCGTGAGACAGGCGATTATACGTCGTGGCGGGGCTTTGCAAGGGGGATTTCCGGGGTGTTGAAAACTTGCGGCGCGGACGATGGCCCGCGCCGGTTTTCAGGTGGATCAGAGGCTCGCGTCGAGCGCGGCGACCACGGCGTCGCCCATCTCGCTGGTGGAGACGGGGGTGACCCCCTCCTCGCCGAGAAGGTCGGCAGTGCGCAGGCCGTCGGCCAGAACCTGCTCGACCGCCTTTTCGACGCGCGTCGCGTCCTCGCCCATGTCGAACGAATAGCGCAGCGCCATGGCAAAGCTTAGGATGCAGGCGATCGGGTTGGCCTTGCCCTGGCCCGCGATGTCGGGGGCGGAGCCGTGGACCGGCTCGTAAAGTGCCTTGGGCCGGCCATTGGCCATCGGCGCGCCGAGCGAGGCCGAGGGCAGCATGCCGAGGCTGCCGGTCAGCATCGCGGCGGCGTCCGACAAGAGATCGCCGAAGAGATTGTCGGTCACGATCACGTCGAACTGCTTGGGCCAGCGGCAGAGCTGCATGGCACCAGCATCGGCATACATGTGGCTGAGCTCGACATCCGGGTAATCGGTGTCATGCACGCGCTGCACCACCTCGCGCCAGAGCACGCCGGATTCCATCACATTGGCCTTTTCCATCGAGCAGACCTTGTTGCCGCGCTTGCGCGCCAGCTCGAACGCCGAACGCGCGACGCGGTCGATCTCGCTTTCGGTATAGCGCTGGGTGTTGATGCCGACGCGCTCGTTGCCCTCTTGGATGATGCCGCGCGGTTCTCCGAAATAGATGCCGGAGGTCAACTCGCGCACGATCATGATGTCGAGGCCTGCGACCACGTCCTTTTTCAGCGAGGAGAAATCCGCCAGCGCGTCAAAGCATTGCGCCGGGCGCAGGTTGGCGAAGAGGTCCATTTCCTTGCGCAGGCGCAGCAGGCCGCGCTCGGGTTTCACGCTGAAATCGAGGTCGTCGTATTTGGGCCCGCCGACGGCCCCGAGCAGGACGGCATCGACCTCTTGCGCCTTTGCCATGGTGTCATCGTGCAGCGGCGTGCCATGCGCGTCATAGGCGCAGCCGCCGACGAGGTCCTCGCTCACATCGAAGGTGACCCCGCGTTTGTCGCCGAACCAGCCGATGATCTTGGTGACCTCGGCCATGACTTCGGGGCCGATCCCGTCACCGGGCAGGATGAGAAGCGAAGGGTTGCTCATGGGCGTTGGTCCTTGGTTATGGCTATATGTTGTCAACCGCCTATCGCGAAGCCCCGGGATGGTCAAGAAAGGTAGGGTTTCAGCCCCGCGACCAGAGCCTGCCACACGATCGAGATGCGCGGCGTATGGCGCAGGGCCTGATGCGTCGCGATCCAGATCGGCAGGGTGGGCAGATCAACGTTCAGATCAAGCTGTTCGACCTCGGGGTCGTCGCGGCCAATGCAGATTGGGCCAAAGCCAAGCCCCGCCCCGGCGCGCAAAAGCGCCCAGTTGACCGGGTGGTTATCGCAGCGCACCGCAAACCAGTCGCGGGTGGCAGGCCAGCCGCGCTCTTGCATCTTGCGAATGATCTCTTCGCTGCGGTCATAGCCGATCAGGGGGTGTTCAAACAGCTCTTTGGCCGATTGCGGGCGTCCGGCGCGGTCAAGGTACCCGCGCGCGCCATAAACTCCGATGTGTATATCGCCAAGGTGGCGCGCGACCAGTTCAAGCTGTTCGGGCCGGTACATGCGCAGGGCGATGTCGGCCTCGCGGAAAAGCAGGTTCTCGGAGCTGTCCGTCGAGACCAGATCAATACTGATCCCCGGTTCGGTGGCGCGGAGTTGGGCGATGATCGGGGGCAGCACATAAAGCGAGACCATGTCGCTGGCGGTGATTCTGACGCTGCCTTCGACGCGGCTTTGCTGGCCTGCCGCGGTAAGTTCGATCTCGGCCAGGGCGGCCTGCATGCGGCGGGCGGGTGAAATCAGAAGGCGGCCCTGATCGGTCAGGGCCAGGCCCTTGGGTTGACGTTGAAAGAGCACCTGCTGCAGGTCGGATTCCAACTGCCTGATCTGGCGGCCAAGGGTGGGCTGGCTGGCCCCCAGATGGCGCGCGGCAGCGGACAAAGAGCCGGTTTCTGCCACTGCCAAAAAGGCCCGGATCAGCGACCAGTCGAGAGATGATATGGCGATATCCATTCACATATGAATACCAAATAGCCGAAATTAGGCAACTCTCATTCGTGACGGAATGTGCAAAATGAGCCACAGGTTGATTTTACGCAAGGGCATGATCATGCAAAAGACAGTTCTGATATTGGGCGCTAATGGACGGTTCGGGCGCAATGCCGCCGAGGCGTTCTGGAACGGGGGATGGGCGGTGCGTCTGTTTGACCGGGCGCATGACGATCTGGAGCAGGCGGCACGCGGCGCGGATGTGATCGTGGCGGCCTGGAACCCTTCCTATCGCGATTGGGCCGACAAGTTGCCGGGCCTGCACAACCGGATTCAGGCGGCGGCCAAGGCCAGCGGCGCCACGGTGATCGTGCCGGGCAATGTATACATCTTCGGGGGCCAGACGCCGCTGCCCTGGGGGCCGCAAAGCAGCCATGCCGCAAGCAACCCGCTGGGGCGTTTGCGCATCGAGATGGAACAAAGCTATCGCCGAAGCGGGGTGCGCACGATCATACTTCGCGCCGGGGATTTCATTGACACCGAGGCGTCGGGCAATTGGCTGGACAAGATGATCTTGCCGAAGCTGGGCAAGGGGCGGCTGACCTACCCGGGTGACCTGGATGCGATACATGCCTGGGCCTATCTGCCTGATCTGGCAAGCGCGGCGGTGGCATTGGCCGAAAGGCGCAACGATCTGGCGCCGTTCGAGGATGTGGGTTTTGCAGGTTACACGCTGACGGCGCGGCAGATGGCCGGGATACTGTCGGATGTGGCGGGCTTTGATGTCAGCGCGTGCAAAATGTCGTGGTGGCCGCTGCACCTGGCGCGGCCTTTCTGGCCAATGGCGCGCTGCCTGATCGAGATGCGGTACTTGTGGGACCTGCCGCACAGGTTGGATGGCACCCGGCTGAATGAGCTATGCCCGGGCCTGCCGCAAACACCTGTCGAAGAGGCGCTGAGGGCGGCCGCAGCGCCGTGGCTGCCGGGGGGCAACGCGGCGAAGGTTCAATCCATTACCAGATCGACCCAGACCAGCCGGTGACGGCTGGCGGTGGCGCTGTCCTTGGGCCAGTGGATGCCTGCGCCACTGATGTGCAGATCGCGGGATGGCAGGATGTAGGAGACGCGCAAGGTGCCGGGGCCGGGATCTGGCCAGTCGACCGTGTGCAGGCGCGGATCGCCGGATTTTCCGGGTGTGGGTGCGACCGGGCCGGGGCGCATCGGGCGCGGGTCTTGCAGGCGTGGATCGGCGAGCAGGGCGCGGATCGCGCCGCGCCGCCCGTCGCTGTCATCCGGGTCGAGATTGGCGTCGCCTATCAGCACGAAACGCGCCTGCGGGGGCGGGCCGAAGGCCCCGTCGAGGAACACCTGCCAGAAGCGGAGTTCATCGTGGTTGCGTCGCCCGTTCGCGTCCTCCGGCCCGTCGAAGACCGGCGGTGTGGCGTGAAAGGCGAGGATATGAAGTGGCCCCGAGGGCAGCATCACCGGCACCGCCCAATGCCCGGTATAAGAGAGCCGCTGCACCGCCTGCGTCTTAGGCGAGGGGAAGGGCGTGCCGTCGTCCTGCGTTGGCAGCAGCGCGCCGGGCAGATCCCGCCACAAAAGATCGCTGAAATCGCGCACGCCGTCGCGGTCGATGGGCAGGCGCGACAGGAGCGCCATGCCGCCCTGACCGGTAAATGCGCCATAGCCCTGCGCGTCGCGCGCGTCGCAGCAGCGCCCGTCGCCATCCATGTCGAGCCCGGTATAGAGCCCGCTATTGGGGCGCAGCGCGAGGATGTGCGGATAGTGCGGCCCGTCCTGCGCCAGCCGGTCGCGCAGCGAGCGCAGCGCGTGCAGGTCGCGGTCATGGTCGACGTCCTGCAGGAGCAGGATGTCAGGGGAGATAGCCGCGATCACGGCGGCGATGGCGGTGATCTGCGGGTCGTCGTCGCGCAGGATATCGCGGAGCAGAAGGCCAGGCCCGCGGCGTTCCAGTTCGACATTCCAGGTGGCGAGGCGCAGGCTGTCGGCGATGGCGGGGCAGCCAAGGCACACGAGCGCGAGGCAGAGCGTGATCAGGCGCGCTGTAGTATGTCGCCCCCAAGATCGTCGGCGGCATAGGCGCGGCGGCGCTTGTCCTCGATCATGTCGGCGATGCGGCTCATCGCGATGCCGCGGATCAACATGCTGGCAGGAAGAAAGGCCCATGCTGTCATCGTCCAGATCAGGGTTTGCGGATGGGCGATCGAGATCGGATCGACCAGGCTCGAGGCCGCGCTCATGGCTGCCGGGATCAAGAATGGCAGCAAAGATCCTAACACGACGTTAAGACCGGCATCCCGGCGCAGCCGGTGCAGCACATCGCCGCCGCCCGTGGGATCGAAGAGCGGCAGGTTGATCCAGACGTTGAAGGCCCCCGACCGGGCGGGCCAGCCCAGCAGGCGCACCAGCGTGAGAAAGACCAGGATCATCCCCAGCGACACGGTATAGGACACGCCCGCCGCCATGCGCACCATTTCGATCAGGTCCGCATCGGCATCGGCGGGCATCATCAGTACGACAAGGCGCACCGGGGAGTAGGGGAAATCCACCGCTTGGCCCAATCCTTGAGCGAAATGCGTGATCAGAATGGTCCAGACCGTCGCGTCGTTCTGGCCGCGCAGGATCAGCGACAGGGTGATGAGGATCAGCGCGAGAGAGAAGAACTTGATGCGGTTGAACGGCGGCGCAAAGCGGAACTCGATGATGCTGGGATATTCGCCGTAATATTCGATGAAGGTCATGAAGCCGGCGATGAACGACAGCACGATCACGATCTGCGCCGTGTCCGGTGGCGTGGACGGCATCAGAAGTGCCGGTGTCGCCACCAGCAATGCAATCAATATGGCCCGCGCGAGCGCGCCAGGGATTTGTGAGAACACTGCCCGTTCCCTTTCAACTGGATCGGTCGCGATACGTCGCCGCGTCCTTGGTCCAACTTGATCCCGCACATTATGGCGGGTTGCCTCATTTCCGCCCAATTTTTGCCTACTTTCGCAATTGATCACAAGACTTTGGTGAATCAGACGAAAGATATTGGGCAAATTGAGGGAAGGACTGGTGCAGGATTACATCATAGTTACGTCAACTTTGCGGCATAACCCCATGTAACCACTGCATCTTGTGGCATGGATAGATATAGGCACAAGTGCGGTGACCATGAAAAACGCCGCGAGCGATGCCGCGGCGTTTTTCATGTTTGCGATATCCGGGCTCAGACCCAGGGGCGTTCCTGTGCGGCGCGCGCCTCGAAGCTGTCTATGGCGTCGGCCTTGGCCAGTGTCAGGCCTATATCGTCGAGCCCTTCGAGCAGGCAGTGCTTCTTGAATGCGTCCACCTCGAAGGAGAAGACCTGACCCTCGGAGGTCGAGACGGTCTGCGCCTCGAGATCTACCTCGATGCGGGCATTGGCCCCCTTCTCGGCCTCTTTCATCAGCACGTCGACCTGGTCCTGCGGCAGGGCAATCGGCAGGATGCCGTTCTTGAAGCAGTTGTTGTAGAAGATGTCGGCATAAGACGGCGCGATGACGCAGCGGATGCCGAAATCCTTGATCGCCCAGGGGGCATGCTCGCGGCTTGACCCGCAGCCGAAATTATCGCCCGCGACAAGGATCTGCGCGTCGCGGTATTGCGGCTTGTTGAGCACGAAATCTGGGATTTCGCGGCCGTCATCGTCATAGCGCATCTCATCAAACAGATTGACGCCCAGCCCCGAGCGCTTGATCGTCTTGAGGAATTGCTTGGGGATGATCATGTCGGTATCGACATTGATCAGCGGCAGAGGCGCGGCGATGCCGCTGAGTTTTTCGAACTTTTCCATTACATCATCTCCCGGATATCGGTCAGCCGACCGGTCACGGCCGCCGCCGCCGCCATGGCGGGGCTCATCAGGTGGGTGCGGCCACCGCGGCCCTGGCGGCCTTCGAAGTTGCGGTTGGACGTCGCCGCGCAACGCTCTCCGGGGCTGAGCTGATCGGGGTTCATGGCGAGGCACATGGAACAGCCCGCAAGCCGCCATTCAAAGCCCGCCTCCTTGAAGATATCGGCAAGGCCCTCTTCCTCGGCCTGTGCCCGCACGAGGCCGGAACCCGGCACGATCATCGCACGCTTCACGGCGATCTTCTTGCCTTTCAGGATCTCGGCGGCAGCGCGCAGATCCTCGATGCGGCCATTGGTGCAGGAGCCGATGAAGACGGTGTCGATCTCGACCTCGCTCAGTTTCTGACCCGGCTTGAGACCCATGTAATCGAGCGCGCGACGGACGGCATCGACCTTGCCTCCCGCGAAACTGGACGGATCCGGCACCTCGGCATTGATCGGCAGCACGTCCTCGGGGCTGGTGCCCCAGGTGACGACGGGGGCGATTTCCTCGCCCTTGAGGGTCACCACCTTGTCCCAATGCGCGTCATCGTCGGAATAGAGGGTTTTCCACCAGTTGAGCGCGGCCTCCCATTGCGCGCCCTTGGGGGCGTGGGGGCGGCCCTTAATATACTCATAGGTCACCTCGTCCGGTGCGATGAGGCCGGCGCGCGCGCCGCCTTCGATGGCCATGTTGCAGACCGTCATGCGGCCCTCCATCGACAGTGCGCGAATGGCCTCGCCGCAATACTCGATCACATGGCCAGTGCCGCCCGCGGTGCCGGTGGCGCCGATCACCGAGAGCGTGATATCCTTGGCCGTGACGCCGGGCGCGAGCGTGCCGGTGATCTCGACCTTCATGTTCTTGCCCTTGCGCTGGATCAGCGTCTGGGTGGCGAGCACGTGCTCCACCTCGGAAGTGCCGATGCCATGCGCGAGCGCACCGAAGGCGCCATGCGTGGCGGTATGGCTATCGCCGCAGACCACGGTCATGCCCGGCAGGGTCCAGCCCTGTTCGGGGCCGACGATATGCACGATGCCCTGACGGACATCATTCACCGGATAATAGTGAATGCCGAAATCCTCAGCGTTCTTGTCGAGCGCCTCGACCTGAATGCGGCTTTCGGGGTTCTCGATCCCCTTCACGCGGTCAGGCGTGGTGGGCACGTTGTGATCGGGCACGGCGATGGTCTTGTCGGGCGCGCGCACGGTGCGGTTTGCCATGCGCAGCCCCTCGAAGGCCTGCGGGCTGGTGACCTCGTGCACGAGGTGGCGGTCGATATAAAGAAGGCAGGTGCCGTCCTCGGCCTCGTGGGCGAGATGGGCATCCCAGATCTTGTCATAGAGTGTCTTGGGGGACATGCGTCCTCTCCCGTTTTGCTGGTGGCTACTTCAGATATGACGGTTGCGCGCGCGGCTCACGCCCGCGCGGTTATGCTGCGCATCGCCCCGAAAAACCGCCAGGGCAGGCGGGCGCGATCGTCCATGTCGAAAATCCGTGTCATGCATCGCAGATACAGCGCCGTGGCGGCTCTATCAAGAGGGGGCACCATGCAAAACGGAGGCACAGCGGTGCCCCCGTTTCATCTTGCCCGAAATATTCCGGGGGAGTCGCCCATCGGGCGACGGGGGCAGCGCCCCCATGCCCGGCCCGATCTCAGGGTGCGTCGGCAATCTCGCCGGTCAGGGTGAAGAGCCGCTTTGGCCCGCCCGCCGGTTCGATCTTGAGATGCCCGACACCGCGCAGGCCTGCAAATTGGCCGGTGCCGTTGACCAGTTCCCAGAACCCGTCATCATGCAGTACGGGTTTCTCCTCGCCCTTCATGAAGACGGCGCGGACGGTGAACTTGATAATTGCGACGTCGCCGTTTTCGGCAGTAAAGCGCAGATAGCCCTGCGGGTCACCGGCATGGGGCGGGTTGATGTCATGCCAGCCGAATTCGGTGACATTGGCCCCGGCAAGCACGCCGTCGCCTTCCGACACACCCTCACGGCGCACGGCGAGCACGAAATGTTTCGATCCGTCGCCCATCTCGAAGCGCATCTGTTCCTGCGGGTCCAGAACCGTGGTGACCGCGACCGGGGCGGCGAGGGCGGGGCCCGACATCATCAGGGCGGTGGCACATGTGGCAAGGTGTTTGGTGAAAGTCATTTTGCATCTCTCCTGCAACTCATCCAGTACCGGACCACAGCGGGTGGCCTCGGCTGGCGGGAAAGTCACATGCCGACCCTGTCCGCTCAACGAGTCTTTGGTTTCAGATGGTCAAATATACGTGCACATATCGTGATCTGCGCATGTGTGCGGATCAGGGTTTTGCGACCCTCAGCAATAGCAACTTGGGGTCGACGCCGGATACCGGGGTCAGGCCCGGGGCGTCAGCGCCCTGCGCCAGGGTCGTTGCAAAGGAAGTGGGAGGGCCATAACTGGCGTCCCGGCACAGAAGAAGGTAATCCGCGTCCGTGCGGGCGAGGGTTTCACGCAAGACGGCTTCACCGCGTTCAAATGCGCGCAGCCCATCAATGATGGCGTCCTCGCTTCGGTGATAGGGGCCGGTCAGCACCTCGTGGTCCGTTAGCAAGAGGATCGGAGCGCTGATGTTGGACGAGGCCAGCACAAGGCCGGGCGCGACATGTGTCAGGCTGCGCAATATCTCCGGGTCCCGGCATGTTTTTAAGGCGACGGCAGTCATCGCTCCACCGTTGGCGAGTGGGGTGGGGGCAAGATATCTCTTGGCCTGCGCGAAGACGGTCGGGGACAGGAGCGTGAGCGCGAAGGCTGCCAGAAAGGCAAGCGTCGGTACGGTGGCATTGCCCGATGCTTTGCGCGCGGCGAGCAAGCTGGCCAGAACATAGCCTGTCAAAAGCGGGATTGCGGCGGCCCCCATCAGGATAAGCCGTACCTGAAACAGACTTGCGATCACGCCGAGCCAGCCGAAGATCAAGAGCGTGCCGAGGGCGCGGTTCTGCGCGGAGGTCGCGGTGCCGCGCCAGACGGCCAGCCCCCACAGGCCCGAACCAAAAAGGACACTCGACAGTGCAGGCACCAGAATGTTCAAGACGGAGACTTCGCCAGCGAGCACTTGTGGAAGCGCCGGCCGGGCCTCGAGGATGCGGCGTGTTATCAGATCATTCACTTCGGGCGACAGGCTGCCATAGGGCCCGGAGAAGCACGGCGCGATCAGCGGGTAAAGCATGGCGAGACCGCCGACTGACATGGCGATCAAGAGTCCGGCGCGGCTGACCCACCCGGGCAGGCGTGGTGCAAGCCACACCAGCACAACGCAAATCAGCGCCCCGAGGGATGTAACGGCGATATAGGGTGCCGACAGTTCATCACAGCGCAGCAGCGCCCATTCATGTGCCGGGGTCTGACCGGCAAAGAGCAGCGGCGCGCCCAGGGCAAGCGCCAGTGCGAAGCTAGTAAGATGTTCATCGCTGTTGGACCGGCGCGTCACGACGCGCGCGGCTAGGATCATGCCGGCAATCGCAATGGTGAGTAGCATCTCAAGCCCGACCGCCAGCGACAAGGCTGCGGCGAACCCGCCGATTGCCCCCATAAGCCGCGGACGGGACGGGTGCAGCAGGGTGGCAATGATCAATGTCGTGAGCAGGATCTGCACGTTGTGGTGGTCAATGCGCGCGGGATGAAAGTAGTTCGCGCCGGTCGGCGGCCAGATCATCACGGCAACGATCGCGATCATCGCGGCAAGCGGCCCGAACGCCCGTCGCCCCCCCCAGCCGGTGACGGACAGCAGGCCGATCAGCAGCAGGCTTGGCCAGATGACGAGTGCGGCGGCCTCGGCTTGTGTTTGCGTGAAAATGAATGTCAGCGGCCAGATCAACGCGGCGATGCCGAGATCGACATAGCGTGACCAGTGCAGATCGAGCCCCTCGGGCGGCAACATGCGATATTGCGTCATGTCGTACCAGCCTTGCCCCGCAAGCCAGTCGCGCACCGCCATCAGTCGCATGATGTCATCGTTATCCGATACCGCAAGTCGGTCCAGCGGTGTGACACCGAGGGACAGCGCCTGGACAATCGTAAGCGCTATGGCAATCGCCAGCGTCGCCAGGAACAGGCGGTTGCGGCTTTGGCTCTGGTCACTGATTCTGCTCATCCGGCTTGTCCTCGTTTCGCATGACGGGGTGTGCGTTTGGTTTTAATAGTCCGAACCCGGCACCAGAAGGGCAGTCTGCGGGCCGAATTATGACTGTGCGCCGCGCACGGCAATACCCCGAAGACGCCTAATTTCTGCCCGGATTGGGCGCATGATGACAGCCATCAGAGTTTTGCGATGTCCGGCGACCCATGCGGCATCCAGGGACATCCGCGAGCAGGAGTGGAGCCATGTCAGTCATTTTCCCAAACGCCTTTGTTGCCGCCGGGGGCGAGCCACGTTTCGGGGGCCTGTCCATCGCCGTGCTGATCCCCTGCTACAATGAGGCCACTGCGATCGACAAGGTTGTTCGGGATTTTGCCAAGGCGCTGCCGCAGGCGGATATCTATGTCTATGACAACAACTCGACCGATGGCACTGCCGAGGTCGCCACTGCCGCCGGTGCGATCGTCCGGCGCGAGCCGCGACAGGGCAAGGGCCATGTGGTGCGCCGCATGTTCGCCGATGTCGAGGCGGATATCTATCTGATGGTCGATGGTGATGATACGTATGACGCCAGTGCCGCCCCAGAAATGGTGGCGCGCATGGTGGATGAAGGTCTGGATCTGGTGAACGGTGTGCGCATCGCGGGCACGCAGACCGCCTATCGTCCGGGCCACAAGCTGGGCAACCGGGTGCTGTCGGGGCTGGTGCAGTCGATTTTCGGCCGTGGCACCACCGATATGCTCTCGGGCTACCGGGTTTTTTCGCGTCGCTTCGTCAAGACCTTTCCGATGATGTCGCGCGGATTCGAGATCGAAACCGAACTGACCGTGCACTCGCTCGAGCTTGACATGCCGACCGGCGAGGTGCCGGGGGCGTTCAAGGATCGCGCGGAAGGCTCTGAAAGCAAGCTCAACAGCATTCGTGACGGGGTCCGCATCCTGTCGACCATCACCAAGCTGCTGAAGCAGGAGCGACCGCTGGCGGTCTTTGCGGGGCTGGCGGTCGTGTTCGCGGCGCTGTCCGTGACGCTGGCCTGGCCGCTGCTGACCGAATACCTTGCCACTGGCCTTGTGCCGCGCCTGCCGACGGCGGTTCTGTCGGCAAGCATCATGATCCTGTCATTCCTGATGGGCGCGGTCGGACTGATCCTCGACACGGTGACGCGCGGGCGGCAGGAAACCAAGCGTATGCGCTATCTGTCGGTGCCCGGTGTCCTGAGCGCAGCCGCGCCGCATGCGCATGCACCCGATGGTGCGATGGTGCGCGCATCGGGCAGTGCCTGATGGCGGTGAGCCGAGAGTTTTCACGCTATTTCGCCGTCGGCGCGCTTGGCTTTGCGGTCGATGCGGGTGTTATTTACGCCCTCGTGCTGGCCGGTGGTGATCCGTACCTGATGCGCCTCGGCAGCTTTGCCCTCGCAGTCAGCGTGACGTGGTGGTGCAACCGGAGATGGACGTTTCGTCGCGCTGACCAAACCGGCGCGGGGCATCAGTATCTGACGTATTTCGGGGTGCAGACGGTCGGAGCCGGGGTCAATTACGCAGTTTTCGCGGCTGTGCTTTCGGTCACCGGGTCCAGCGCGGGAGAGGCGGTTTTGGCATCGGCTTGCGGTTCGGCTGTGGCACTCGGGCTGAATTTTGCAGGTGCGCGGCTGGTGGTGTTCCGGAGCCATGCCGCGTGATCATCTGCTTCAATCCGGGGCGAGCATGTAGCCCTCGCCGCGCACGGTCTGCAGGTAGCGCGGCTGCTTCGGGTCGGCTTCGATCTTGCGGCGCAGGCGGGTGATCTGCACGTCGACGGCGCGTTCCTGCGCCTGACCGCCGCCGCGGCCCAGATCCTCGACCAGCCGCGCGCGGCTGACCGCCTGACGCAGGTTCTCGGCGAATATCCGCATCAGCTGCACCTCGGTCGCCGTCAGGCGGATGGGCGCGCCTGCGCGGCTGAGTTCGGCGCGCTCGATATCGTAGCGCACCGGCCCCATCTGCACGATCTTGGGCTGGGTCGGCTCGGGTTCCGGTTCGGGCATGCGGCGCAGGATGGCGTTGATCCGCAGCAGCAGTTCCTTGGGCTCGAACGGTTTCGGCAGGTAGTCGTCCGCCCCGGCCTCCAGCCCCTCGATGCGGTCGGGGGTTTCGCCGCGGGCGGTCAGCAGCAGGATCGGGGTATCGTGGGTCTCGCGGATCGCGCGGGTCAGTTCGACGCCGCTTTCGCCGGGCATCATCACGTCCATCACCAGCAGGTCGAAGTCGAGCCCGACGAGAAGGCGGCGCGCATGGGCCGCGTCGCGGGCGACCGACACGAGGAACCCGTTGCGGATGAGGAATTTGCGCAAGAGGTCGCGAATGCGCTCGTCATCATCGATGATCAGGAGGTGCGGCGCTGGTTCGCTCATGTGTCACTCTCCCGTATGGCGTGATATCGACGGCGCATGTCCGGGTCCATCATCGCCTCGAGGACGCGACGAAAGCCCGCAACCGATTGCGGACCGGCAGCGCGATAGGCGGCGCGCATGCGCGCGCGCTGCGCATCCGACAGCTTGCGTTCGAGCGCGGCCCCGTCCTCGGTCAGGTAGAGGTGACGCTCGCGCTTGTCGGTGGTGCCGACGCGGCTCTCGACCAGACCGTCCTCGATCAGGGTGCGCAGCACGCGATTGAGCGATTGCTTGGTGACGCCAAGGATGGCCAGCAGGTTGTTGACTGTGGTGCCGGGGCTGCGGGCGATGAAATGGACCGCGCGGTGATGCGCCCGGCCATAGGCCATGGTGGCGAGAATGCGATCCGGGTCGGCGGTAAAGCCCTGATAGGCAAAGAACATCGCCTCGATCCCCTGACGCAGTTGCTCGTCGGTCAGGAAAAGCAGGTTCTCGCCGCCCTGTAATTCGGCCATGCCACCGCTCCGTTCACAAATCACGCGCCTCGATTTCATATTAAGTCAGCTTTATTGACATTCCAAGGGCAAACTGGTAGCGAATCGCAGATTTCGCGCAATTTTATGTCCGAAGTGGACGTATTGGGCGCAACAAATGCAAAAGATGCGTAAAGGAGACGGAAGATGTCTGGCTATGGTGATCGCGATGGCAAGATCTGGATGGATGGCAAGCTGGTCGAGTGGCGCGATGCCAATGTGCATATCCTGACCCATGCGCTGCATTACGCAAGCTCGGTCTTCGAGGGCGAACGGTGCTATGACGGCAAGGTGTTCAAGAGCCGCGCCCATTCAGAGCGCCTGCTGAAGTCAGGCGAGCTGATGGATATGCCGATCCCCTACACCGTGGACGAGATCGAGGCGGCCAAGGCTGCCGTGCTGGAGGCCAACGGGCTGAGCAACGCCTATGTGCGGGTGCTGGCGTTTCGCGGCGCGGGCGAGGACATGGGCGTCGCGGCTGCGCGCAACCCGATCCGCATGGCGGTGACCGCCTGGGAATGGGGGAATTACTACGGCGATGCCAAGATGAAGGGCGCGAAGCTCGATATCGCCAAGTGGAAGCGCCCGAGCCCCGAGACGATCCCGGTCGCGGCCAAGGCGGCGGGGCTCTACATGATCTGCACCATGTCCAAGCACGCCGCCGAGGCCAAGGGCTGTTCGGACGCGATGTTCCTCGATTATCGCGGATATGTGGCCGAGGCGACGGGGGCCAACATCTTTTTCGTCAAGGATGGCGAGGTGCACACGCCGCTGGCCGACGCGATCCTGAACGGGCTGACCCGGCAAACAGTGATCGGCATGCTGAAAGACCGTCAGGTCAAGGTGCATGAGCGGCATATCATGCCCGAGGAATTGGAAGGGTTCGAGCAGTGCTGGCTGACCGGCTCTGCCGCCGAGGTCACGCCGGTGGGACAGATCGGCGATTACAGTTTCGAGGTGGGCGCGATGACGCGCGACATCTCGGAAGCGTACGAGGCGCTGGTGCGCGCCTGATCTATTGCAATGAGACCAGAGCAGGGCCGTCCGGCGATTTGCCGGGCGGTTTTCGCGTTTCTTGCGGCCGCGATTCGGGGGTGTCCGGGGCGTTCCGGGCCGTGAGGGGCAAAGTGACCCTCTGGTGGCGCTTTACTTAAACGTGTCGGAATTGTGGCGCATTGCGGGTCAGTGCGTCTGGCGTTTGCGCGGAGCGTTTGCGGCGCGACCGGTTCGACACGGGTGTTCTCGGATGCGCAACAATCGGCGTATGCGGTACGGTCGTTCCAAGGGCGGTCGATCACTTTTCCAACTTTAGCCCACGTCAATCACACGGTTTCGTGAAATTTGTTTCCAGCGGGGAAACGATGCGGCGCATTTTCTGTGCGGGTCCATGACAAGCGCGCAGAGATGCGAGCGGCGGTTGCGGCGAGAATACGGCGAAACTTTGATCCGATGTCGCGAGAACCACGGCTCGAAATATGGTGATTTCCGGGCGCGGCGCGCTTGGGTAAAAGGCCGGATTAATCTGGATCTGGAGGGGCGATGCAACCACAGGGTGCAAATTCTTCCTCTCCTTGACTTGGCTCACAGCAGGCGTCATTCTGGCTAAGTATCTTCGGAGCCTTAAAAAAGTGTATTTGTCGGGATGTGGGGGCATCAATGCGGCAAGGGCATTTGGCGAAGGAGTGACGTTACGTCATGTGCGCTCGGATGCGGAATACGTGTGTTCATGCATCGCCCGAATGTAGCGCGGTTATTGCCACAATTCGGGCTTGATTGAGACGGGTGCGCCGGGATCTCCGGCGTATCGGGAGACGGGGGGCTAAGCCTTCCAGATCCGGTGAGTAACGGTTCGGGGACGTGACGAGTGCGTAAATCGAGTGTTTCTGGGGAGTGCTGCCATGCCTTTCGATATTTTATGGGCGACTACGCGCCCTGATGCCGGAAATTTCAGTGATCGTATCCCGGTCCCGCCCAAGGGCCGCTTGCTCTACGCGGATCGCCTGAAGCGGATTCTGGACATCGCCATCGTGCTTCTTGCGGCACCGCCGGTCTTGCTGACAGTGGGTGTGCTGTGCTTGCTTATCATGCGCGACGGCAAGTCGCCGTTTTTCCTACAGCAGCGCGTCGGGCGGCATGGCCGCATCTTTCGCATGATCAAGCTGCGCAGCATGGTGGTGGATGCCGAGGCACGTTTGCAGGCATATCTCGATGCCAACCCCGCGCGGCGGTTGGAATGGGAAGTGAACCAAAAACTGCGCCATGATCCGCGGATCACCCGGATCGGGCGGATCATCCGCAAGACCTCTCTTGATGAGTTGCCGCAGCTTTGGAATGTGCTGGTCGGGGATATGTCGATTGTCGGCCCGCGGCCGATGATGCCCTCGCAGAAAGCGCTCTATCCCGGTGTGGCCTATTACGCCATGCGCCCGGGGATCACAGGGTTCTGGCAGATTTCCGTGCGCAACGAGAGCAGCTTTGCCGAGCGTGCGCAGTTCGACGCGCGCTACTTCCGTGACCTGTCATTCATGACGGACCTGCGGGTCATGATGCGGACCTTTGGCGTGGTGCTGCGCGGCACCGGCAACTGAGGCGCGCGCCGCGAGAAGCTGCGCGCGCACCGTTTCCCCCCAGGATGCCCAGTTGAGGCGGGTGGCGTATTCACGTCGGCTGCTCTGGCGCAGTCTCGCGTAGCTGTCCGGGTCATCGACATAGCGCGCGATGCGGGCGGCGAACTCTGCCGCCGTGGCCCCCAGGGACAGGGCGTGACCGTTGATGCCATCGCGCACCGGAACCCCGCCCACGCGCAGGCAGAGCGATGGCAGCCCATGGGCCGAAGCCTCGCAGAAGGCGAAACCGTAGGATTCGTAGGACGCCATGACCATGAAATGCGCCGTGTTGAGATGGTGCAGGAGGGTCCGGCGCTCGTCCGGCTTGCCCTTGTCGAGATGCGCATGCACCGTGACATGGGCGTTGCGGTGGTGATCGGGCGGGGTGCATCCGATGACCGTCAGGCGCGCATCGAGACCGCGTTCGCGCAGGGCCTGCATGGTGTCAAACGCAATCGGGCCGCCCTTGGCCTGCCAGTCGCGCCCGAGCAACAACAGGCGCAGTGGCGCGCCCGCGTCAATCCGCACCGGGGCGGCTGTGCCCGGATCGTCGATATTGGCACCCCATGGCACCAGATGCGAGGCCGTTGGAGAGAGGCCATAGAGCGCGTCCGCCTCTGATTTCAGCCATGCGCTGGGCCAGAACAAAAGATCGCAGCGGCGAAACACCCGCCGTTCGGCGCGCAGGATCAACGGGTCGAGCACGCGCGCGAGACGCAGGTAAGAGCCGAATTCCTGCCCCACCTCGGAGCGTTTGTAGGCCGTCGGAGTGGCGTCGGAACTGAAGACGCGGAGCATCGGGTAAGGCAGGGTCAGCCCCATGAGCGACTGAAAGCTGTAGGCGCAGAACAGCACGTCATACCGGTCCTTGGCCAATTCGCGCCGCACCCCGCGTGCGATGATCCGCGCGAGCGCCAGATGCGCCCGCCAATCGGCCCGCATGGTGATCCGGTCGGGCATTGCCTCGATAATGGCCCGAACCGGCTGTGCCGCGTGCCAGCCGGAACTGAGCACCGTGACCTCGCCGACGTGATCGCGCAATGCCCCACAGATCCGTTGATTGCCGCCGGAATAGCTGAACCGATCCTCGGGGGGCTGGTCGCAGAGATAGGCGATTTTCAGGGGGCGGTCCTGGCCCATATGTCGAGCGATCCTCTTGCTGTGGGAACAATCGTTGCTGTGGGGCGGCATTGATGCATCGCACCTGCGAAATCGGTCTTTAGAGTGTTGAATTTGTTGATATCAGGCGTCTTCGGAGCATAGACTGACCCTCAAATCAACCCTGCCGGGGGCGGGCCTCAATCCCATGGGTCGCGCAGGGACGGCTCAACGACGTAAGATCACAGGGGTGCCCGGCGCGTCATGCCCAATGCCTTGGCCTATCTGATGCTGGCGGTCTGGCCGCTTGTGACGCTGGCGATGTTTCGCCGCTGGCCAATCGAGCGTGCGCTGATCTGGTCGCTGCTGGGGGCGTACCTGTTCCTGCCGCCGCCTCCCGCCGCATTCGATTTTCCGTTGATGCCACCGCTGACCAAGGAGTCGCTGCCGAGCGTCGCGACCTTTCTGATCTGTCTTGTCGTGTGCGGGCGGCGGGCGCCGCTCTTGCCCGAGGGGTGGCTGGCACGGGGGCTGGTGCTGATCTTCGTGTTCTGCCCGGTGGCTACCGTGCTCACCAACATGGAGCCGGTGTTCTTCGGCTCTGTCGGTCTTCCGGGGCTGGGGCTCAAGGATATGGTGGCGCAGGTGTTGTTGCAGTTCATCCTGCTGTTGCCGTTCCTGATGGCGCGGCAGCATCTGGCAAGCCCGCAGGGCCTGCGCGAACTGGTCACGGCGGTCGCGCTGGGCGGGCTGATCTATTCGCTGCCGATGCTGCTGGAGGTGCGGCTGTCGCCGCAGCTCAACACCTGGGTCTATGGCTATTTCCAGCATGATTTCGGGCAGATGATGCGGCAGGGCGGGTTCCGGCCCATCGTGTTCATGTATCACGGGCTGTGGGTGGCGTTCTTTGCCATGATGGCGATGACCTGTGCCATTGCGCTGGCGCGCGAGGGGGATGCGCGGCGCAGGCTGTGGTTGCTCGTGGCGGCGGGGTACATGGGCGTGGTTCTGGTGCTGTGCAAATCGCTGGGCTCTTTGATCTACGGGATTTACCTTGCGCCGCTGGCCCTGTTCCTGCCGACGCGCACGCAGATCCGCATCGCGGGTATCATGGCCGTGGTTGCGGTGGCCTATCCGGTGCTGAAGGGGGCCGGGTTCATCCCTGTGGACTGGATGATGGAACAGGCCGCCAAGGTCAGCGGCGAGCGGGCCGGGTCGCTTGGCTTTCGCTTCGAGAACGAGGATATCCTGATGGAGCGGGCGCTGGAAAAGCCGCTTTTCGGCTGGGGCAGTTGGGGGCGCAACCATATCCTCGATCCGGTCAGCGGGGTGATGCAGACCGTGGCCGATGGCCGCTGGATCATCGTGATCGGCAGTCTCGGCTGGGTCGGCTACCTGGCCGAATTCGGGCTGATCGCGCTGCCGGTGCTGCTGTTGTGGGTGAACGCCCGGAACCTGCCCGATGAAGGCTATGTGCGCCTGATCGGGCCGGTGGCACTGTTGCTGGCGGTGAACATGATCGACATGCTGCCCAATGCGACGCTGACGCCGATCACCTGGCTGTTTGCCGGGGCAGTGCTGGGGCTGGCCGAGGCGGCGCGGCGCGGGGCGCTGGCGCCCGGTGAGCAGACAGCGCCTGCGGCGGAGGCGCGCAGCCTTGGCTGGCGGCCGATCATGTGAGGAGAGGCCGCGCATGAGCAAACCCCGCGTTCTGGCCATTGCCGAGGCGGCCAATCCCGAATGGGTGAGCGTGCCGCTGGTCGGCTGGTCGCTGGCCACCGCCCTGCGCGAGGTGGCCGATGTGCATATCGTCACGCAGGTGCGCAACCGCGATGCGTTCCTGCGCGCCGGGCTCATTGAGGGCCGCGATTTCACCGCTATCGATTCCGAGGCTTTGGCGCGCCCGATGTGGAAGCTGGGCGAGCGGCTTCGGATGGGGCAGGGCAAGGGCTGGACGATGGTGCAGGCGATCAATGCGCTGAGCTATCCGTGGTTCGAGCATCTGGTCTGGCGGCAGTTTGGGGCGCAGATCCGGGCCGGGGCCTATGACATCGTGCATCGCATCACGCCACTCAGCCCGACGATTTCCTCGTCATTGGCGGGGAAATGTTCGCGGGCGGGGGTGCCGTTCATCCTCGGGCCGCTCAATGGCGGGGTGCCCTGGCCCAAGGGGTTCGATGCAGAGCGGCGGCAGGAGCGCGAATTCCTGAGCTACCTGCGCGGGGCCTACAAGGCGCTGCCGGGGCGTGGGGCGACGTTGCGCCATGCGGCGGCGATATTGGCCGGGTCGCGGCACACGCTGGGGGAAATGCCGGGATGGGCGCAGGAGAAGGCCGTTTACCTGCCCGAGAATGCGATTGATCCGACGCGGTTCGGGGGCGTGATCGCGCCTGCATCGGGTGGCCCGTTGCGCGCCGGGTTTGTCGGGCGGCTGGTGCCCTACAAGGGGCCGGACATGCTGATCGAGGCGGCGGCGGGGCTGATGCGCGCGGGGCGGCTGCATCTCGATATCGTCGGCGACGGGCCGATGATGGGGGCGTTGCGCGCGCAGGCCGAGGGGTTGGGCGTGGCCGGGGCCGTGACGTTTCACGGCTGGCTGGGGCATCAGCGCGTAAGGGACGTGCTGGGGGCCTGTCACCTCTTCGCCTTCCCGTCGATCCGTGAATTCGGTGGCGGCGTCGTGCTGGAGGCGATGGCGCTGGGCGTGCCGCCGCTTATCGTCGATTATGCCGGGCCGGGGGAATTGGTGGACGCGGCACGCGGGACCAAGGTGCCGATTGGCACGCGGCCCGAGATCATCGCGGGTTTCGCCGCGGCGCTTGACCGGCTGACGCAGGACCGCGCCGCGCTGGCCGCCACCGGGCAGGCGGGGCGCGCCTGGGTGATGGAGCATGCCACATGGGCCGCCAAGGCGCAGCAGGTGCGCGCGGTCTATGATGCAGTGCTGTCGGGCGGGCCCTTGCCGGAGGTGTTCCCGTCGTGAGCGCCGCAATCGCCTACCGCCCCGAGATCGACGGCCTGCGCGCCATCGCGGTGCTGTCGGTTGTGCTCTATCATTTCGGGCTGCCGGGGATTTCGGGCGGCTTTGCTGGCGTCGATGTGTTCTTCGTGATCTCGGGCTTCCTGATCGGCGGCATCCTCTGGGACGATATCCGCGAGACCGGACGCATCCGCCTTGCGCGGTTCTACCTGAGGCGCATCCGGCGGCTGGCCCCGGCCTATTTCGCGATGGCGGGGCTGACACTGGTGATGGGCTGGCTGATCCTGTTGCCGTTCGAGTTTCGGGAATTCGGCAAGTCGCTGATTGCCGCGACGGTGTACCTCTCGAACATCCATTTCCACCGCGAGGCGGGGTATTTCGACGGGCTGTCCGAGGAAAAGCCGCTGCTGCACACCTGGTCGCTGGCGGTGGAGGAGCAGTTTTATATCGTGCTGCCCTTCCTGATGCTGGCGCTGTTGCGCTGGCGGGCGTCGGTGCCGATGATCGTTGCCGGGATCGCGCTGCTGTCGCTGGTGGCCTGCATCTGGCTGACACGGTCGATGCCCTCGGCGGCGTTCTACCTCTTTCCGTTCCGCGCGTGGGAATTGCTGGCGGGTGTGCTGCTGGCCATGGCGGGGCGCGAGGGCGGCTGGCGCTATGCGCTGCATCCGGCGCTGTCATGGGGAGGGCTGGCGCTCATCCTCGGCTCGGTCCTGTTCATCCGCGCCGAGGGCTTTCCCGGCTGGCAGGCTCTGGGGCCGGTCCTTGGCACGGTGCTGATCCTGTTGAACGGGCGCGAGGCGAACCCGGTCAACCGCGCGCTGGCGCATCCGGGGCCGGTGTTCATCGGGCTGATTTCCTATTCGCTCTATCTCTGGCACTGGCCGGTTTTCGTGCTGTCGTCCTATTGGCGCGGTGGCTATGGCGGGCCGGTCGAGACGGCGGGCTGGCTGGTGCTTGCGTTGGTGCTGTCGGTGCTGTCGTGGCGCTATGTGGAGCGGCCCGTGCGCAGGATGCGGGGCGGCAATCGCGTGCTGGTGGGCGGCACGGGTCTGGCCTCGGCCGGGCTGCTGGTCTTGGGCGCGGTGCTGTGGCGCGGTGATGGCTTGCCCGCGCGCTTCCCGCCTGAGCATGCCACGCATATCGCGGCCTCGGGCGATTTCAATCAGGACTGGTCGCGCTGCACCGTGCCGGGCAGCGGCCCGCTTGCGGGGGTGGAAACCTGCCCCATCGGCCCCGAGGGCGCGCCGCAGGTGCTGATCTGGGGTGACAGCCATTTGCGCGCCATGAAAGAGGGGCTGGAGGTGGCGGCGTGGCTGGCCGAGCGCCCGGCGCTGATCCTCTGGCATGCCGGGTGCCCGCCGCTCTTTGGAGTGTCCAAGACCGAGACTGCGGCGACGCCCGCGCAGGATGCGGCCTGCACCGAGGCCAACCGCGTGATCCGAGACGGGGTGGCGCGGATCGAGAGCCTTGAGACGCTGCTGCTGGTGGGGCGCTGGAATTACTATGCAGAAGGGCAGGGCGTCGGGCGGGACGCGCATAACCGGATCACGCTCGCGCCGCTGCCTGATAGTCTGCTGCCACAGGGCCCGCAGCATACGCTGTTCAACGCGGCGCTGACCCGGACGCTGGCCGAACTCGCGCCGCAGTTTGCCCGCATCTATGTCCTGCGCCAACCGCCCGAACTGCCGGATTACGACTCGCGCACAGTGGCGCGGGCGCTGGTGCATGGGCGTGACGTGGCCGAGGCGGTGCTGCGTGTCCCGCGCACCGAGGCGGAGGCGCGGGCGGCGCGGGCCGAGGCACCGCTTCGGGCGCTTGATACTGCCGGGGTGATCAAGGTGATCGACCCCTGGCCGAGGCTCTGCGATGACGCATCCTGTTCCGTCATGCAGGGCGGCGCGGCGCTCTATTTCGACAACAACCACCTGACCAATCGCGGGGCCATCGCGCTCAGCGATCTGTTCGCGCCGGTGTTCGAGGGGGCGGAATGAGCAGCGATATCCGCGACAACCTGTGGGATGTGATCGTGATCGGCGCCGGTATGGGCGGCGGGATCATCGGGCGCAGGCTGGCCGAGCGCGGCCTCAAGGTGCTGTTCGTCGAGAAGGGTCCGCAGGGGTATCGCGCCGAGCGGCAGGGGCTGAACCCCGAGATGGGCGACCCGGTGGCGCGGCAGCTGCGCGGCTATTGGCCGGGACCGGTCCGGACGCGGATCGACGGGCGCGCGTCGGAGTTTTTCGGCCCCATCGGCGCGGGGGTGGGCGGATCGTCGGTCTTCTACGCCGCCACGCTGGAGCGGCCCGAGCGGCATGATCTGGAGCCTGTCGAGGGCCGCCCGCACCCCACCGGCGGCTGGCCGGTGGGCTTTGATGCGATGCGCGATTGGTACGCTGAGGCCGAGCAATTGCTGCATGTCTGCGGCGAGGCCGATCCGCTCTCGCCCGAACCCGCCGATCCGCTGGCAGCACCGCCGCCCTTGTCCGGCGTGGACCGGGCCTTGATGCACTCCCTGCGCGGGGCGGGGCTGCATCCTTACCGGCTGCATTCCGCGATCCGCTATCTGGAGGGCTGCGAGGATTGTCTGGGGCGCAAATGCCCGCGCGCCTGCAAGATGGACGGACGCTCGGCCGGGGTGGAGCCGGCGCTGGCCACCGGGCGCGCGGCGCTGCTGGCGGACTGTGGAGTGCGCAGGCTGTGCGGCACTGCGGATCACGTCAGCCATATCGAGGTTGCGCGGGGCGGCGAGACATTTGAGCTGCGCGCGCGACAATTCGTGCTGGCGGGCGGCGCGCTCGGCTCGCCGCGCCTGCTGCTGGCCTCGGCATCCGAGGCGTGGCCCGAGGGCTGCGCCAATGGCAGCGGGCTGGTCGGGCGCAACCTGATGTTCCACCTCAACGAGATTTTCGCGCTCTGGCCGCCACGCGGCACGCCGCAAGACGGCCCCGGCAAGGCGATCTCCTTGCGCGATTTCTATCACTGGCAGGGGCAGCGGTTCGGCACCGTGCAGGCGCTGGGGATCGCGGCGGGCTATGGCGAGATCGTGCATGCGCTGAACGGTATGTTCGACCGCTCGGCGCTGCGCAACCTGCGCGCGCTGCGGCATCTGACGCGCCTGCCTGCGGCGGTGGCGGCGCGGCTCTTGGGGCGGGCGCAGGTGTTTGTCGGGCTGATGGAGGATATGGGCTATCCCGAAAACCGGGTGACATGGGACGCGCGCGCGCCCGAAGCGATTGATATCGACTATACGCTCAACCCAGAGCTTTTGGCCCGCCGCCGCGCCTTTCGTCGGGCGATCAAGGCAGGGCTGCGCGGGCATCGCGCGTTCTTCCTGACCCACGCGCCGGAGTTGAATTTCGGCCATCCCTGCGGCACGCTGCGCATGGGCGACGATCCGGCGACAAGCGTTCTGGATGCGGCGTGCCGGGCGCATGGCATCGGCAATCTCTACGCGGCGGATGCGTCCTTCATGCCCTCCTCGATGGGGGTGAACCCGAGCCTGACCATCGCCGCCAACGCGCTGCGGGTGGCCGAGGGGATGGTGCGGCGACGGGAGGGGCAGGAATGACGCTGACGGACGAGATTGCGGTCGTAACCGGGGCAGGCGGCGGCCTGGGCCGCGCGCTGGCGCTGGAACTGGCGGCGCGGGGGATGCGCGTGGCCGCCCTCGGGCGCAGCGCGGATGGCGTGGAGGAAACCGCCGCGATAGGGCCCGAGAAGCAGATCCTGCCGGTGGTGGCGGATGTGGCAGACGCAGCGGCCGTGCGAGAGGCGTTCGCGCAGCTGGCGGAGGTGGGGCCGGTCACGGTGCTGATCAACAACGCCGCCGTCTATCCGCGCCGCGATTTCCTCGACGAGAGCGGCGAGAGTTTTGCCGAGACGGTCGCGATCAACCTTGGCGGCATGGTCAATTGCACCCGCGCCGCGCTTGACGGGATGGTCGAGGTCGGGCGGGGCCGGATCGTCAACGTCTCGACCTTTGCCGATATCGCGCCGCTGCCCGCCTCTTCGGCCTATGCGGTGTCCAAGGGCGCGGGACGCATTTTCAGCCGCGCGCTGGTGGCCGATCTGGCGGACCGGTTTCCGGGGATCGTGATCAATGATTGGATGCCGGGGATGCTGGCCACGCGGATGGGGATCGCACAGGGGCTCGATCCGGCGCAGGCGGCGCGGTGGGGGGCGGCGCTGGCGCTTTGGGACGATCCGGCGCTCAACGGGGCGGTGTTCGAGATGGATCGTGAGATCCTGCCGCCGCGCGGTTTGAAAGGCCGGATCAAGGATGCGGTGTTGATGCGCAGGCGGCGGGCGCGGGTGATCGAGGTTTAGCCCGGGCCCCACTTAGTTGGGGTTTATCCCCTCTGCATACGTTATTTCTGGACTCGCATCAGGAGTCGTGAAATGATTAGTGTATGGAATTTAAGCACAAGCAATCTTGGCTCCATAGGTCATGGATCGACACTCTTTCCTTCTGGGGCGGGGCTAGAAATATCATTCTCAGCTTCATTGCGCTACCGTTCGTCGGCTTCTTGCTACATGCGCGGCGCGATGGGGGCGCGGCTATGAGCGAAGAGTTCAGTGTTTGGCTTGTCTATGGCCTTCAAGCGGGCGGTTTGATATTTTTTTCAGTTCTTTTTTGGAATACTGTAACTTGCCCTTTTAGACAGCGGGATGAAGCTCGATCCGCACTAAGGCACTTAGCAGACCTTCCACCCTTGGCCGACCGTCTTGACGAATTAGCGAAGGAAATCGGCGGGTTTTCAAGAGATTTCCAGCTTTCACGGCCCTCTGCCAATGACCACCTGAACTATGTTTCCCCCAGCATGAGAGACAAGGTAGACATGGGTGGTCAATCAAACATGGTGATCGGGTCAGATGCAGACGAATTTCAAGTCAGAATGATCCGAAATGCTCAAAATGAAAGAATGAACCACGAGATAGCGCACTTAGACAAATTCCATACCAAACATGGCGGGATGGCCCTATCTCGACTGCGAAAAGCAGCGGAAATCGGAGCGATATCTAAAGACACCTTTGCCAAGTTTGAAAGCGCAATGCAGCAGAACTATCTAGGGAACGCTGATGCGCTTTTCAAAATGGCGCAGGGGCTATGTGAAGAAGCTGCGGTAAGCCTGCGAGAAATGGAGAATTCATGACTACCTTACGCGATGCCCGTGAGGGCAAACTTGACAAGTTCATCAAGGAACACGAGGCCGATCCAGATGGCGACCTCGACAAGCTGGATGATGTGATCAAACGTCCAACTCAGGAAAGCGGGAAAGAAGCTCCTCCAACATCGTCTCAGGACGCATCCGACGATTGAAGCGATACTCAAATTCCTTGGCGTAGTTCTCAAGGTATTTGGGCGAAACGCTGATATGCGTGCCCTGAATTGAGCATTTCAGGTGCCGCCAAAAGTTCTCGACCGCGTTCACGGTTTCGCCATTCTTGCCAACATACTTGCCGGACGCTTTCTTGTTGATCCGGTGCAGATCGTAGCCGCTCTGGCCAATAAAATCGTAGCTGGTGAGCATGTCAGCGTGAACCTCGCTGCCCTTTTGGATTGATTGTTCAATCACCGGCAAGATGTATTCGCGCTTCATGTTGGGAACGACCTTCACCAGAGCGTCACCGCCCCGCTCGACCATGCCCATGATAATCGTCTTGTTGCTCGTGCCACGTCCAACGCTCTTGCCGGTTTGACTGCCACCAACATAGGTTTCGTCAATCTCAACAATCTTGCCTTCGCCGCCCAAGGGCGTCTCACCGTCCACAGCGGCCATATGCTCACGAATGAGCCGCGCCATGCGCCATGCGGTCTTGTAGGTAACACCAAGCTGGCGCTGCAATTCCTTGCCGCTCACGCCGTGCTTGGACGTGGTGAACAGGAAGATCGCATAGAACCAGAGTTGCAGCGGCGTGCGGCTCTTTTCAAAGATGCTGCCAACCATCGGGTGAACGTGGTGGCCGCACCACTGGCACGAATAGGCTTGCTCTGATTGCAGGCGGTACCACTTGGCGGCGCGCTCGCACTTGGGGCAGACATGGCCCTGACCGAAACGCACGTTGAACAAATGTTCAAGGCACGCATCATCGGTGGGGAACTGCTGGAAGAATTGGCGAACGTTTGTCTGTTTCATGCACTTTAGATAGGTTTTCGCCTACCGTATGTCAAGGGGATACACCCCACTTAGTTTGAGAATGATTTGCAATCTCCTTGACTATTTTGCGAGTCAGTCTCATATTCAATTGCAGTTTCAGCCAATGGAGGAGCCGAATGTCGTTGCATCGTCGTCATGTTCTGGGCCTTGCTGCCGGGGCCTTGGTCTGGGCCGGGGGCGCGCAGGCGCAGGCGGGCAAGGTATCGGTCGTGGCGACCACTGGCATGATTGCCGATGCCGCGCGTATCGTGGGCGGTGATCTGGTTGAGGTGCGCGGGCTGATGGGGCCGGGGATCGATCCGCATTCCTACCGGCAGACGCGCAGCGATATCGTGGCGCTCACCCGCGCTGACGTGGTGCTGTGGCACGGGCTCTATCTCGAGGCGCAGATGGAGGAGTTCCTGCTCAAGCTGGCAAAGCGGCAACCGGTCGTCGCCGTGGGCGAGGCGGTGCCGCAAGAGGCCCGCATCGGCCACGAGGATTACGAGGGCCGCTTTGACCCGCATGTCTGGATGGTGCCCGATCTGTGGCTGCCGGTGGTGGACCGGGTGGCACAGGCGCTGAGCGATCTGCGCCCCGAAGACAGCGCCCTCTTCGAGGCCAACGCGCAGGCCTACAAGGATGAAATCACGGCGCTTGGGTCTTACGCCGAGGGGGTTCTTGCCTCGGTGCCTGACCCCGCCCGCGTGCTGGTCACCGCGCATGACGCGTTCGGTTATTTCGGGCGCGCCTATGGGTACGAGGTCGAGGGCATTCAGGGCATTTCCACCGAGAGCGAGGCCGGTCTGGCGCGTATCCGCGATCTTGTCGATCTGCTGGTCGCGCGCGACATCAAGGCGGTGTTCGTTGAAAGCACCGTGTCGGATCGCAACGTGCGCGCCCTGATCGAAGGGGCAGCGGCGCAGGGCCACGAGGTGCGCGTCGGCGGTGAGCTTTTCTCGGACGCGATGGGTGTGCCGGGCAGCTACGAGGGCACCTATCTGGGCATGATCGACCACAACATGACCACCATCGCGCGCGCCCTTGGCGGCAGCGCGCCCGAGCGGGGCCGTCTGGGCCGTCTGGCGGCGGGGAGTTGAGCATGGCACTGGAACTTGTCGGGTCTGCCCCGCAGAAACACGATGATCTGCCGCTCTCGATCCGGGGACTGACGGTTTCCTATGGTGAGAAACCGGCGGTGTTTTCCGTCGATGTCGGTTTTCAGCCCGGTCAGATGACGGCGATTGTCGGCCCCAACGGGGCGGGCAAATCGACGCTGCTAAAGGCCGCGCTTGGTATCGTTACGCCGCTGTCGGGGCAGGTGCGCTGTCATGGTCGCCCGCTCGCGGAGATGCGCGCGCGCATCGCCTATGTGCCGCAGCGCGCCAGCGTGGACTGGGATTTCCCGGCGCGGGTGCTCGATGTGGTGCTGATGGGGCTCTACCGCGATCTCGGGCTCTTGGGCCGCATCCGGGGCCAGCACCGCGCACGCGCGATGGAGTGTCTGGAGCGCGTTGGGATGGAAGGCTTTGCCGCCCGCCAGATCGGCCAGCTTTCGGGTGGTCAGCAACAGCGGGTGTTTCTTGCCCGCGCGCTGGCGCAGGGGGCCGATCTCTACCTGCTGGATGAGCCCTTTGCCGGGGTCGATGCCGCCACCGAAAAGGCGATCATCACCGTGCTCAAGGATCTCAAGGCCGAGGGCGCGACCGTGGTTGCCGTGCATCACGATCTGGCCACGGTGCCCGACTATTTCGACCGGGTCTTCCTGATCAACACCACGGCGATTGCCGAAGGGCCGGTGGCCGAGGTCTTTACGCCCGAGAACCTGCAAACCGCCTATGGCGGGCGCTTGGCGCTTGCCCAGATGGGCGGCGCGGCGGCGGGGTGAGGGCATGCTCTGGCAGGCGCTGACGCTGCAACTTGGTTATAACGCCACGCTGGTCACCCTTGGGGCCGCGATGCTGGGCATGGCGGCGGGGGCCACGGGCACGTTCCTTTACCTGTCGAAACGCGCGCTGGTCAGCGACGCGATCAGCCATGCCACCTTGCCTGGCGTCGTCCTGGGCTTCATGGCGATGGTGGCCATGGGAAGCGACGGGCGCTTTCTGCCGGGGCTGATGCTGGGATCGGCGCTGTCGGCGGGCCTCGGGTTGCTGGTTGTGACATGGCTCACCACCCGCACGCGTCTGGCCGAGGATGCGGCCATCGGCGCGGTATTGTCGGTGTTTTTCGGCTTTGGTGTCGTGCTGCTGACGGTGGTGCAGGTGATGGATGCGGGCCGTCAGGCAGGGCTGGAGACCTTTCTGCTGGGGGCCACGGCGGGGATGCTGTGGAACGAGGCGATGCTGATCGCGGGCGGCGGCGCGCTGGTGCTGGCGCTTGTGGTGCTGTTGCGCCGCCCGATGACCCTCGTGGCGTTTGATCCGGGTTATGCCATGGGGCAGGGGATCAGCCTGCGCGCGGTGGAACTGGTGATGATGGGGCTGGCGCTGGGCATCACGGTGGTGGGGCTCAAGGTGGTGGGGCTGGTGCTGATCGTGGCGCTGCTGATCATTCCGCCCGTCGCCGCGCGCTTCTGGTCCGAGCGCGTGGGCGCGGTGGTGGCCATCGCCGGGCTGATCGGCGGGCTGTCGGGCTATGCCGGTGCGGCGATTTCGGCCACCGCCCCGGCGCTGCCCACCGGGCCGATCATCGTGCTGACGGGGTTCGTGCTTTTCGTGCTGTCGCTGCTGCTGGCGCCGGGGCGCGGTGTGCTGGCGGCGGCGCTGCGGCACTTGCGGTTTCAACGGCGGGTCCATCTGCGGCAGGGGCTCTTGGCGCTGGCCACCGGGCAGCCGGTCTACGAGCCGCTGACCCTGCGCCTGATGCGCCGCGCCGGGCTGGTGCGCGCCGATGGGGTCGCCACCGAGGCGGGCCGGGCGATGGCGGCGCGCGCGCGGCTGGATGAGCGCCGCTGGCAGATCCTGCGCAGTGATCCGCAATTCGAGGCGGCGGCGGCGCGCTACGACGGCCTGACCCCGCTGGAAGAGGTGCTGACCGCCGATCAGATCGCGGCGGTCGATCAGGGGCTGCGGCCCGAGGGGGCGGTGTGATGGGGGCGGATTTCGTCATGCTCTCGCTGACCCCGCTGCTGATCGGGGTCGCGGCGGCGGTGGCCTGCGCGCTGCCGGGCAATTTTCTGTTGCTGCGCCGTCAGGCCCTGATCGGTGACGCGATCAGCCATGTCGTGCTGCCGGGCATCGTCGTGGCCTTTTTGCTGACCGGTGTCGTGGCGGCGCTGCCGATGATGCTGGGTGCGGGTGCTGCGGCGCTGGTCGCGGTGGTGCTGATCGAACTGATCCGCCGTCTGGGCCGGATCGAGCCGGGCGCGGCGATGGGCGTGGTCTTTACCGCGATGTTCGCGGGCGGCGTGCTGCTGCTGGAACAAAGCGCCACCTCGGGCGTGCATCTGGACGTGCAGCATGCGCTTTACGGCAACCTCGAAAGCCTGATCTGGCTTGACGGCTATGGCTGGGCGGCGCTCCTCGACCCGGCCGCCCTGCGCGCGCTGCCGCCGGAACTGCCGCGCATGGCGGCGGTGATGCTGGGCGTGGTGGTCTTTGCCGCCGTAATGTGGCGCGCGCTGGTTATCGCCACCTTCGACGAGGGATTCGCACGCAGCATGGGGCTGCCGGTGCAGGCGCTTAGCCTGTCGCTGATCGTGGTGGCGGCGATTGCGGCGGTGGCGGCGTTCGATGCGGTTGGTTCGATCATCGTGATCGCGATGTTCATCTGCCCGCCCGCAGCGGCGCGGATGAAGACCAACCGGATGGGCGCGCAGGTGGCGTGGAGCGTGGGCTTTGCCGTGATCTCGGCGGTGCTGGGCTATGTGTTGGCGGGTTATGGCCCGTTGTGGCTGGGCTACGATAACGCGGTGAGTGCCGCGGGCATGATCGCGACGGTATCGGGCGTGATCCTGGGGCTTGCGGCATTGGCCGGACCGTGCCGGACCGGCGGCAATGCGCAGGCGAGCGTGCTCAGGTAAAGCGGTTGTCGCGGGGGAAGCCGCGTGGTGCCATGCGACCGGAGCTGGCGCGTTTGGCCCGCCATTCGGTCAGGTCGGTCTCGGTGCGCGTGCGCCCCGCCGGATCGCGCCAGCTGAGGCCCTCGGAGAGGGTGAAGGTGGTGGCATCCGACAGCCCGCCATCCTTGTATTTCTGCAGCCGAACGCCCTTGCCGCGCGTCAGTTCCGGCAATTCGTCGAGCGGGAAGACCAGCACCTTGCGGTTTTCGCCGACGCAGGCGACGTGATCGCCGGTCACCGGGCGGCAGACCTGTGCCTGCGCGGGCGCGCGCAGGTTTAGCACCTGCTTGCCGCTGCGGGTCTGGGCGACGATCTCGTCCTCGGGCACGACAAAGCCGTCTCCGGCAGAGGAGGCCACCAGAAGCTTGCGCCCCGGCTTGTGAATGAGCAGATCGACGATCCCGGCCTCGTTGGGCAGATCGACGATCAGGCGCAGCGGTTCGCCCATGCCGCGCCCGCCGGGCAGGTTGGCCGCCGAGAGCGTGTAGAACCGGCCATTGCTGCCGAAGACGAGGATACGGTCCGTCGTTTCGGCGTGGAACATGAAGCGCGGGGCGTCGCCGTCCTTGAACTTCAACTCGCGGTTCAGGTCGATATGTCCGGTGAGGGCGCGAATCCAGCCCATCTGGCTGCAGACCACGGTGATCGGCTCGCGGTCGATCATCGCCTCGAGCGGCACCTCTTCGATCTTGCCCGCCTCGGCGAATTGCGTGCGGCGGGCGCCGATCGGGTGATCCTTGCCGAAGGTCTTTTTCACCTCGCGCAGTTGGTCCGCAACCGCCGCCCATTGCAGGGACACGTCGTCGAGCAGGTCTTCGAGCCCGGCACGTTCCTCCATCAGCGCGTCGCGCTCGCGTTTGAGCTCCATTTCCTCAAGCCGGCGCAAGGAGCGCAGGCGCATGTTGAGAATGGCCTCGGTCTGCACCTCCGACAGCCCCTCCTCATCGCTGGGGGCTGGGGGTACGTAATCGGCCTCGGAGGTGGCGCGCACGAATGTGCGGCCCCAATCCTCGCGCATCAGCGCCGCTTTGGGGTCGTCATCATAGCGGATGATGTCGATTACCCGGTCGAGGTTGAGGAAGGCGACGATCAGCCCTTCGAGCACCTCGAGCCGATGGTCGATCTTGTCCATCCGGTGCTGCGAACGGCGCAGCAGCACCTCCTGCCGGAAATCGAGGAAGGCGCGCAGCACCTCCTTGAGCGAGCAGACGCGCGGCGTCACCCCGTCGACCAGCACGTTCATGTTGAGCGAAAAGCGCAGTTCCAGGTCGGAATTGCGGTACATCAGCCCCATCAGAACCTCTGGATCGACATTCTTCGAGCGCGGCTCGAGAATTAGGCGCACGTCGTCGGTGCTTTCGTCGCGGACATCGGCGAGCACGGGGATCTTGCGGGTCTGGATCAGTTCGGCGATGCGCTCGATCAGCTTGGATTTCTGCACCTGATAGGGAATTTCGGTGACCACGATCTGCCATTGGCCGCGGCCAAGATCCTCGACCTCCCATTTGCAGCGCAGGCGGAACGCGCCGCGCCCGGTGCGGTAGGCCTGCGCGATGCTCTCGGGCGGCTCCACGATAACGCCGCCGGTGGGGAAATCGGGGCCGGGAATGTAGTTCAGCAGCGTGTCGTCGCGCGCATCGGGCGTTTTGATCAAATGGATGCAGGCGTCGATCAGTTCGGCGATGTTATGCGGCGGGATGTTGGTGGCCATGCCGACGGCAATCCCCGACGATCCATTGGCCAGCAAGTTCGGAAAGGCGGCGGGCAGCACCACCGGTTCGCGCAGGGTGCCGTCATAGTTGTCGCGGTAATCGACCGCATCCTCGGCAAGGCCGTCGAGCAGCGCCTCGGCAAAGGGGGTCATCCGCGCCTCGGTGTAGCGCGAGGCGGCGGGGTTGTCGCCGTCGATATTGCCGAAATTGCCCTGCCCGTCGACGAGCGGATAGCGCACCGCGAAATCCTGCGCGAGGCGGGCCATGGCGTCATAGATCGCGGCATCGCCATGCGGGTGATAGTTGCCCATCACGTCGCCCGAGATCTTGGCGGATTTGCGGAACCCGCCGGAGCTGGAGAGTCTGAGTTCGCGCATCGCGTAGAGGATGCGGCGGTGCACCGGCTTCAACCCGTCGCGCGCATCGGGCAAGGCGCGGTGCATGATCGTCGAGAGCGCATAGGTCAGGTAGCGGTCGCCGATGGCGCGGCGCAGCGGCTCTGACGTCGCTTCGGGCATCATGTTGGGGTCGTCGATCAAATCACTCATGGATGTGGTGATATCGCCGCCGCGATGCACCGTAAAGCGGGGATCGGGGCAGGAGGCGCAAACTTTCCTGATTTTCCCCGTCGCGGCAACGCGCGAATCGGCTATTATGACTTAGCTGCCAAGCTTTTTGACATGTGTGTGTAATTCGGGGGATGCGCGATGTGGCGCTTTATTTTGCTGAGCTTTGTTTTCCTGGGGTGGGGATTTTACGAGATGAGTGGCGGGGCGGACTATCGTCCCTCGGCCAACTCCATTCAGATGCGGGCGAAGCTCGACAATCAACGACCGAAACCGCGCCCGCTGCGGGTGAACGTGATCGAGATCGCGCAGGACGGCTTGCCGCGCCCCGACACGCGGGTGACGCGCACGGTCACCTCGCTGCATGATCTGGGCCTGACCATGGGACAGCGGGTGGAAGTGACACTCGCCTCGGCGGCGGAGGGCGATGTGTCCCGGCCCTCCGCCGCCGTCGAAAATGCCGAACCTGATCTTGCCGGGCCCGAGGCCCCCGAGATCACGGTGCCGACCGTGACCGTTGTGCGCAGCGAAGCGCCCATCGGCGTGGCAGAGCCCGATGACACTGTGTCGTCATTCGCGCCGGTGGCCGAGACGCGCCGTGTTGCGGGCACATCCGTCAACCTGCGCACCGGGCCGGGCACCGCCTTTGGCGCGATCACCAGCCTTGCACGCGGGACCGAGGTGATCGTGCTGCGTGATCCGGGCAATGGCTGGACCAAGCTGCGGGTGGCCGGTACGGGGCGCATCGGCTGGATGGCGGACCGGCTGTTGACGGTGGCCTCTGACTAGGCTTGCGTTGCGGGCGGGGACCGGTCACAAACCCCGCCATGAGCGAGAAAACGATCCTGATCACCGGATGCTCGTCGGGCATCGGATATGACGCGGCGCATGGGTTGCGGGCGCGGGGCTGGCGGGTGTTTGCCGCCTGCCGCGCCGAGGCCGATTGCGACCGGCTGCGCGGCGAGGGGTTCGAGGCCCCGCGCATCGACTATGAGGACGAGGCCAGCATCGCGGAGGGTCTCGCCGAGGTGCTCGAGGCCACGGGCGGGCGGCTTGATGCGCTGTTCAACAACGGAGCATATGCCGTGCCCGGCCCGGTCGAGGATGTGCCGACAGAGGCGTTACGCACGATTTTTCAGGCTAACTTGATCGGCTGGCATGATCTGACGCGGCAAGTTATTCCGGTGATGCGCGCTCAGGGACATGGCCGGATCGTGCAATGCTCGTCGGTGCTGGGTCTCGTGGCGATGAAATGGCGCGGTGCCTATGTTGCGACCAAGTTTGCCCTGGAGGGGCTGAGCGATTCGATGCGGATGGAGCTGTCGGGGACCGGGATAGAGGTGTCGATCCTTGATCCAGGGCCGATCGAGACGGCCTTTCGCCAGAATGCGATCAAGCAGTTCGAGAAGTGGATCGACTGGGAAAACTCGGTTCGCGTGGAGGAATATCGCGCCGATCTTTTGACTCAGCTTTACGAGGGCAGCAGCAAGGGGCCGCAATGGCCCGCCGGGGCGGTTACGAAGAAACTTGTGCATGCGCTCGAGGCCGCGCGCCCGAAGCCGCGCTATTATGTGACCACGCCGACCTATGTGATGGGCGTGCTGCGTCGCGTTCTGCCTGCGCGCGCGCTTGACTGGGTGTTGTCGAAGGGCTGAGCCGTGCGGCTGTTCGGGCGGCCCGCGTCACATTTTCTCTTTCGCTTTTGGCCGCGCCCCGCCTAGATGTGCCCCACGTGACCGACTCGGAAAGGACGCCTTATGTGGAAAGACCCGTTATTCCTGCTTGTGGCTGCGGGCTGTGCCGTCGTGGCGATCATCCTTATTCGCGGCATCTCCACCTTCGGCAAGGAGGGTGTGGAGAATGCCAAGCGGTCCAACAAGTACATGCGGTGGCGGCTGATCGCGCAGTTCGTGGCCATCGTTCTCATTCTGATTTTCGTCTATTTCCGCAGGCAGGGAGGCTGAGCCGATGGTGGTTCTCAACAAGATTTACACGCGCACCGGGGACGCGGGCGAGACCGCGCTGGGCAATGGCACACGGGTGGCCAAGCATTCGGCGCGGGTGACGGCCTATGGTACGGTCGATGAGCTGAACGCGACGCTGGGCCTCGCGCGGTTGCATGCCTCTGGCGAGACCGACGCGGCGCTGGCGCGGATTCAGAACGATCTGTTCGATCTGGGGGCCGATCTGTGCCGCCCGGACATGGAAAAGGACGAAGAGGCCGAATATCCGGTCCTGCGCATGGTGCCCGCGCAGGTCGACCGGCTCGAGGCCGAGATCGACGCGATGAACAAGCATCTGGAGCCGCTGCGCAGTTTCATCCTGCCCGGCGGCAGTGCGCTCTCGGCGCATCTGCATCTCTGCCGCACCGTGTCGCGCCGGGCTGAGCGGCTGACGGTCGAACTGTCGGCGCTGGAACACGTCAATGATGCGGCCGTGCGCTATCTCAATCGGCTGAGCGACTGGTTCTTTGTCGCCGCCCGGATGGCCAATGACGGCGGCAAGGAGGATGTGCTGTGGGTTCCGGGCGCGAACCGCTGACAGCGGCGGGGCGTCCTGTGGACGGCCCGGCGACCGGAAGGGCGGAGCCCCGGAGTGTCGCTCGGGCGCGAACCGCTGAAACACTCCTGCAACGATCCTGTCGTGAAAAGCCCAAAACGCGACGTCGCCGGGCTCTGACGTGACGATTTTACCCTGTTTTGTCGCGTCCTGACCCGGTATCAACGCGCGAGACGAATGAGACGAAGAGTCGGACCGGCTCTTCACCACTTTAAGGGAGACCATGCCAATGAAGGTTCTAGTGCCTGTCAAACGCGTGATCGACTATAACGTGAAGGTTCGCGTCAAGGCGGACGGAAGCGGTGTCGATCTTGCCAATGTGAAGATGTCGATGAACCCGTTCGACGAGATCGCCGTCGAAGAGGCGATTCGCCTGAAAGAGGCGGGCAAGGCCGACGAGGTGATCGCCGTCTCCATCGGCGTGAAGCAGGCGCAGGAAACGCTGCGCACCGCGTTGGCCATGGGCGCGGATCGCGCGATCCTCGTGGTCGCTGCCGACGATGTGCATCAGGATATCGAGCCCCTGTCGGTGGCGAAAATTCTGGCGAAGATCGTCGAAGAAGAGCAGCCCGGCCTCGTGCTCTGCGGCAAGCAGGCGATCGACAATGACATGAACGCCACCGGGCAGATGCTCTCGGCGCTGCTGGGCTGGAGCCAGGCGACGTTTGCCTCGAAGCTGGAGATCGAGGGCGACAGCGCGCTGGTCACCCGCGAGGTCGATGGCGGGTTGCAGACGATCAAGGTGGGCATGCCCGCAATCGTCACGGTCGATCTGCGTCTCAACGAGCCGCGCTATGCAAGCCTTCCCAACATCATGAAGGCGAAGAAAAAGCCGCTCGATGAGAAAACCGCCGCCGATTACGGCGTGGACGTGACACCGCGTCTGGAAGTCACCGGCACGGCAGAGCCCGAGGCCCGCAAGGCCGGCGAAATCGTGGGCTCGGTCGATGAGCTTGTTGCGAAACTCAAGGAAGCGGGGGCCGTCTGATGTCTGTACTTCTTCTTGCCGAAGTCACCGATGGTGAACTCAATCTCGACGCGACCTCGAAGGCCGTGGCGGCCTCTGCAAAGCTGGGTGATGTGACGGTGCTCTGCGCCGGGGCCTCTGCTGCGGCGGCGGGCGAGGCGGCGGCCAAGATCGCCGGTGTCGCCAAGGTGCTGGTGGCCGAGGATGCCTCGCTCGGGCATCGCTTGGCCGAGCCGACGGCGGCGCTGCTGGTCAGCCTCGCGGGGGATTACGAGCATATCGTCGCCCCGGCTACGACAGATGCCAAGAACGTGCTGCCGCGCGTCGCCGCACTTCTCGATGTGATGGTGATCTCCGACGCCTCGGGCGTGGTGGATTCCGATACGTTCGAGCGGCCGATCTATGCCGGCAATGCGATCCAGACAGTGAAATCGCGCGATGCCAAGAAGGTCATCAGCTTCCGCACCTCGACGTTTGACGCGGCGGGCGAACAGGCGGCGGCCCCGGTCGAGACCATCTCGGCGGCGGACAATCCCGGCCTGAGCGAATGGGTCGAGGACAAGGTGGCTGCAAGCGATCGCCCCGAACTGACCTCGGCGGGCGTCGTGGTCTCGGGCGGTCGCGGCGTCGGCAGCCAGGACGATTTCGCGCTGATCGAGAAGCTGGCCGACAAGCTGGGTGCTGCCGTGGGCGCAAGCCGTGCCGCGGTCGATTCGGGCTATGCGCCGAATGACTGGCAGGTTGGCCAGACCGGCAAGGTGGTCGCCCCCGATCTCTATGTCGCCGTCGGCATTTCGGGTGCGATCCAGCATCTGGCGGGGATGAAAGACAGCAAGATCATTGTCGCGATCAACAAGGACGAAGAGGCGCCGATCTTTCAGGTGGCCGATTACGGCCTCGTCGCGGATCTCTTCACTGCCCTGCCGGAACTGACCGAAAAACTGTGATCCGGTCAGGTGATTGACATACGAAACCCGCGCCAGGCTCTGGCGCGGGTTTTTTCATGCCTCGGTCAGCGCGCGCAGGGCGGGCAGCAAGGCCTGCGCCGCCTCGGCATGGGCAAGGGGACCGGGCAGGTCGGCGGCGGCACTTTCCTCCATCGGTGAGAATCGCATGCCGCGCGTGCCCAGCTCGCGCGCGGTCTTGCTGATCACCACCTGCGTCAGATGGGCGGCGCGCGGGCGGATGGCGCGCATCATCGCGAGGCTCACGAAGGCCGGATCGTCGCAGATCTCCGTGGAATTCGGATTCGCCCCGGGGGCGTGATTGGCCAACCACAACAGGATGACGGGCCGGTCGATCCGGGCCATCAGGCGCTGCATCCGGTCGATCCAGATATCCTGCAGGCTGTCGCGCAACAGCGTGAAACGCTCCGGCGCAAGCGAGGCAAGCCGCCGCATCATGTGGCGGGTGAAGTGGAACTCGGTAAAGTCCACCTCTGGATAGAGACGGCGGAGCCGGGTGTGGGCGCTGACAAAGCGGTCGTTGCGGCGCGGATGCACGTCGTAATAGGGGTTCGACAGGTTCATCGCGCAGGGCACCTGCAGAACCACGGCCGAGGCCCCGCGTGCGAAATCCAGAAATTCCGCGTTGCGCAGAAAAACGTCAGGCCCGGCATTGGGCAGGCCGAAATTGACGCAAGGCAGGCCGAGATCCTCCTCAAGCCGTGCAGGCCACGGCCGGTCAAGGAACTTGCCATGCGTTTCGGTGCCGCCCAGACAGGCGACATAATCGCCCGAAAGATCACGCGCCGGTCCGCGAAATGTAAGTTTCGATGTGCCGTATCGCACAGGCTTGTAGTCAAGGGGCGTGCGCCCCAAGCGTTCGAAGACCATCGGTCCCACCCCTTATATCAAGTCACCCGGACGCAGGATTTTCCGATTCCCGTTTCCATTCCCTTAAACGTCGAATTCGCGGATAAGTTTAGGCACCTGCGGCCCTTGCGGCCCGGCCCTGCTGGGGCCTATGCTGGCGCGGCAAAACCACGAGGATCGGGCGATGGAAATCAGGACAATCGGCGTTGTCGGCGCGGGGCAGATGGGCAACGGGATCGCGCATGTCATGGCGCTGGCGGGCTATGACGTGGCGCTGAACGACATCAGCCGCGAGGCGCTCGACAAGGCGATGGCGACGATCCGCAAGAACCTTGATCGGCAGGTGAGCCGGGAAAAGATCACCCAAGAGGAACTCGAGGCGGCGCTGGCACGGATCACCACCACGCAGACCCTGACCGATCTGGGTCCGAGCGACCTGATCATCGAGGCCGCGACCGAGCGCGAGGCCGTGAAACAGGCGATCTTCGACGAGTTGCTGCCGCATCTGGCGCCGCAGACGATCCTGACGTCGAACACCTCGTCGATCTCGATCACCCGGCTGGCGAGCCGCACCGACCGGCCCGAGAAATTCATGGGATTTCATTTCATGAACCCGGTGCCGGTGATGCAACTGGTGGAACTGATCCGTGGCATCGCCACCGACAAGGACACGTTCGAGGCCTGCCGCGCGGTGGTGGACAAACTGGGCAAGACGGCGGCCAGCGCCGAGGATTTCCCGGCCTACATCGTCAACCGCATCCTGATGCCGATGATCAATGAGGCGGTCTATACGCTTTACGAGGGGGTGGGCAATGTGCAGTCCATCGACCAGTCGCTGAAGCTGGGGGCCAACCATCCGATGGGACCGCTGGAACTGGCGGATTTCATCGGGCTCGATACCTGTCTGGCGATCATGAACGTGCTGCATGACGGGCTGGCGGATACCAAGTACCGGCCCTGTCCGCTGTTGACCAAGTATGTCGAGGCGGGCTGGCTGGGCCGCAAGGCCGGGCGCGGGTTCTACGACTATCGCGGCGAGGAGCCGGTGCCGACGCGGTGAGGGCAGGGGTGGTCTGGAGCGGACATTCGATTGAAGTACCCTGCGCGAAACGCGGCCGAAGGCCGCCGCGCATCGTCATGCCAGAGGCATGCCTTCGGCATGACGCCGCCCCCCGGCGCGGCGATTTGGCTGCAACCTGCTCTGTGCTCTGATGTTTTTCGGGCTTGGCTGATATAAAGCGCTACAAAACTGACGTTGGATCGCCACACCGCGGCACGACGATGCGCGGCTCACAGCAACGTCAGCTTCATGCCATCCCTGCAGCCACTCACACCGCCTCGGCCATCAGCCAGACGCCGCCTTCGGGGCGCAGCGTGAGGATCATCACCGGGGCCGGATCGCGCCTGGGCACGGGGGTGAAGCGAAAGCGTGACAGCAGCGTGGCAAGGACGATCACCGCCTCTTGCAGCGCGAAGCTGGCCCCGATGCAGATGCGCGGCCCGTCGCCGAAGGGCAGGTAGCTGTAGCGCGGGGTGTTTTTGCGGTCGGCAAAGCGATCGGGATTGAAGGCATCGGGGGCCTTCCAGAGCAGGTGATTGCGGTGCAGAGCATAGATCGGGATCATCACCGTATCGCCGGGCCTGATCTCGCGCCCGCAGAGCCTATCCGCCGCCAGCGCGGTGCGCGAGATCAGGCCAGCAGGCGGATAAAGCCGCAGCGCCTCGTCGATGATCTGGCGGATGAAGGGCAGGCGGGCCACGTCCGCGCCGGTGGCGGCGCGGCCCTCTAGCACCGCTTGCGCCTCGGCGCGGGCGCGGTCCTGCACGCCCTGATCATAGGCACAGAGGTAGAGTGACCAGCCGAGCGCGAGGGCGGTCGTCTCATGGCCCGCCACGATGAAGGTCAGCAGGTTGTCGCGCAGTTCCGGCGTGCTCATCCGGCGTTTGGTCTCGGGGTCCTCGCCGTCGAGCAGCAGGTCGAGCAGGTCGGGCATCTCGCCGGGCCCGCGCGCGCGGCGCGCCTCGACCGCCTCATCGGCCACGTGTTTCATCTCGGCCACGGCGCTGCCCGACATCACCCGCGCCGGGCGCGGCACCCAGTCGGGCAGGCCGAGGATGTCGAACAGCGAGAGCCGCCCCGCCTCGGCGATATAGGCGTCGATGCCGCGATGCACCGCGTCGACATCGAACATGCCATCGCCCGAAAAGGTCACGTCGGCGATCACGTCGAAGGTGGTGCGCACCATGTCGGCGGCCATGTCGATGGCGCGCGGCCCGGCCCCGGCGACACGCTCGGCGCTGCGTTCAGCCGCCGCCGTCATCACCGGTGCGAGGTTCATCACGTTGCGATGCGAGAATGCCGGTGCTGCGGTGCGCCGCTGCCAGCGCCAATGCGCGCCCTCGGCGATGAAGAGCGACTCGCCGATGGCCGGGCGCAACAGGTTCTTGGTGACCAGCGATTTGGGGTAATTGTCGAGGTTTTCCAGCAGCATGCTCCGGATCGCATCCGGGTCCATCACCATGTGCCAGCGCTTGGCGGTGCGCCCCGAGACCATCGGCTGACGGGTCGCGATCTCGGGGATGATCGACAGCACGTTGCGCCGCGCCGCGCGCAATGATCCCAGCACGCCCAGGGGTTCGGTGACAAGCGGGACGCGGACGGGCGGGCGGGTGATCTGGCTCTGTGGCATGGGGCACCTTTGCGCGAGTGCTTCAGATATAGGGTGACGGCCCGATCCGGGCGAATGATTGCGTGCCGCCCCGCTCTGGGGTATTGCGGCGCGAGTTTGCCTAGTCCGGGATGATACGGAATGACGCGTTTGCTTGCCCTACTGGGGCTTATCTTCATCACCGCCTGCACCAATCCGAATGATCTGGATGAGGCGCCTGCCTATCTTGGCAATTTCCAGCTGGGGCACAATGTTGTCGTCGCTCCGAACCTGACCAAGGGCCCGGCATCGCGTGAGGCCTCGCAAGAAGAGTGGATCGCCGCCGTGACCGAGGCGATGACCGACCGGTTCACCCGCTATCAGGGCTCGAAACTCTATCATCTGGGTGTCAGCATCGAGGGATATGTGCTGGCCGTGCCGGGGGTGCCGGTCGTGGCCTCGCCGAAATCGGCGCTGATCCTGCATGTCACGGCATGGGACGATGCCGCTGGAAAGAAGCTCAACCCCGAGCCGCACATGGTCACCGTGCTAGAGAGCATCTCTGGCGCGACCTTCCTCGGGTCCGGTTTGACCCAGAGCAAGGAGGTCCAGCTCGAAAACCTGAGCCGCAATGCCGCCAAGCAGATCGAGACCTGGCTGGTGCGTCAGAACCAGAAATTCGGCTGGTTCGAGGATGACGGTGTGCCCGCGTCGGAAAAGAGCGATGACGAGTTGACCCGCACGGCGCCCGCCGCCGATGAGCCACCCGCCGCAGGTGAGGCCGCAGCGCTTGTCGAGAGCGGCGACGCGCCGCTTACCCCGGCAGAGCAGGCCACTGCCGCGGTCGAGATCATCGAAGAGCCCGATGTCGCACCGCGCGTGATCGAATGATCCGCAGCCGCCGCTCAGGCCGCCCGTGCCGCGCGCGGGCAGGCGTGGGCGAGGTTGGGCTTGATTTTCTCGTTCAGACTCAATAAACGGCGCGCGGAGCAACAATCGGGCCGCGACGGCCCCCCAACTGACAAGGCGCCCACGACCATGGCAAAGGAAAAGTTTGACCGTTCGAAACCGCATGTGAACATCGGCACGATCGGGCATGTGGACCACGGCAAGACGACGCTGACGGCGGCGATCACGAAGTATTTCGGGGATTTCCGGGCCTATGACCAGA
>NZ_JAVJUC010000046.1:0-228603 GCF_040219995.1 Roseovarius sp.
AACACCTCACCACCGCAACCGACACCCGCGCTGCGCCATCTGAAAGCTCCGCACGGATGTCGGTTGCTCCACCTGCGCCAATCGGCGTATCAAACCAAAGGGCTCCGGTTCCGGCTGGATGAAAGTTCAGTGGCAGGTCAGCCGCCCATGAGCCTTGCAGCGGATCCAAAAGCCTGCTCGCATCATGCTGGCAATGACGGAAAAGGCACGATAGTAAGGTTTCTCCGGTGCATAGGCGTACGTATCGCTATAGACAAGATCGATGCGAAAGTTATTGTTTGGTTGTGCAATGATGGACGGTGGAAGTTCAGGTCTCATCATAACGGAGACGATGAACAATGGCGTCACAGAAGACCAAGATCATCGAACACCTGTTCATGAAGCATTGGAACGCTTCAAATGGCAAGCTCGATAGAAGCCTCATGAGCCTCGACGACGTCGCGCAGGCTATCCGTGAGTGCAATGACGTCCATGGAACCACTCTGAGCGACAGGAACCCAGCCAATTTCATGAAGGATCTTCTGCGCGGCGCAAACGCGTCGAAAAACTGGCCTTCTTTCGTGGCAGCGAAGCGTTTCACAGGCATTCAAAGGACAAGCGATGGAGAGTGTTTCGAGTTCATTCCCTATCGCCAGGGCCAAACAGAGCCGTTTCCCGATGCGTTCAAGGTTCGCTCGGAAGCTCCAGACTTTCCCGTTCAGTCGATTAGTATTCCTCTTGTCACCAAGACTCTAGGACGCTCCGACGAAACTTGGTTGATCCAGACAGCTATCAATTTACGCGTCGTCGAAACGCATTTCGCAGTGGCACCGGCGTACCCATTATTGGAGCTAACCCATCTCCAAATGGGCATCAAGCTTCGCTCGACTGAAATCGACGCGCTGTTTCTTGGTAAGACCGGTGATGTGAAGAACCCTGAATCGGTTTTAGTGACTTGCGAGGCGAAACAGGACAAGGATCCGCTAATCCCAAGCCAGATCATCAATCAAGTACAAGCGGCCTTTGCGGAAGCTGAGGTCGAGACGGTAATTCCGATAGGATTACGCACCATCAAGGGGGTTGGATTCTATCTGACAGAATTCCAAGCTGTGAAACGCGCAGATGCTTCAAGATTGGAGGATCTAATACTAGCCAGTGACGCCATCTACAAGCTGTATCCCGCCGTGAAGGGTATCTGAGGCCTCTATCTCTGCCTGCTTGCGTTTCTTGGCGTTGCTTTTCATATTTCTCCGCCCGATAGGATTTCTTACCTTGAAGTACGCCGCTGCCTCCATATTGCCCATTGAGAGCAGCGCTTCGTCGCCGAGATCGATGGCCCCTGTTGGCCGCGTGCGGCGAACGCCGAGAGCCTTAATGACGGAAGTTGCGACGGCCCTAGCCAGCGGCGGTGGAACGGCGTTTCCGATCTGCCTTGCCCCATGCCATTTTGTTGCGTTTAGGCGGAACCAGTCTGGAAATCCATGAAGGCGGGCCATCTCGCGAACCGTTATGCAGCGGGCATAGGCATAATGGATCGGACGCGGGCTGGTAAACGCTCCGCGAGCAGAATCTGTCCCTGCACGTAGGGTGTTGGACACCCCATCTGATGGTAGCCTAAAAAAGCGCGAGATCGGTTCCACCCTTCCTTGCTCCGTTTCGCGAAACCGCCGGCGGGAAATATCAGTGTGTTCAGTCCTTGCGCTCGACGACAGTAAATTCGGGTTCCAGTTGCGCGGGTAGCCATATCCCCAAGCGTCATTTCCGATGCCTCTCAGCGGCTGTGCATACGCGCTTGGCTCACCGAAGGCGGTTGTCTCTACTGCATCGGACAAACGCAATTCATCGAATGTCTCAGCGTCAGGCAGGTCGCCCAAGGCGTCCTCGCAAGTTGGTCGCTTCGAGATTACTTGCGGGTAAATAGGAACTGTTCGGCCTTTCTTGGCTCCCATCAGGATCAAACGTTGCCTGTCTTGTGGAACGCCATAATCGGCGGCATTAAGAACGCGCCAGTCCTTCTGAATGTCGTAGCCTAGAGCCTCAAATTCTTCGATCAACTCGAAAAGAAACTTTCGGTGTTTTCCGACAGTCAGGCCTTTTACGTTCTCGAATACGAAGTAGGCAGCGTCCAATTCTTTGACGATACGCACAAAATCCTTGACCAGAGAGTTTCGAGGGTCGTCTAGGGCGCGCTGCCCGATAAGCGAAAAACCTTGGCAAGGAGCACCGCCAAATACGACGTCTACCGGCCGGTCGCCGATCTGCGCCGCCGCACGGATATCGTGTCCGGACACGTCCGTGACGGACTGCGGGATTACAGCACAGAGCGGGAAGTTGTACTTATGAACCGCGGCATGGACCGGGTCGAGCTCGATCGCCGCGATCACGTCGAACCCTGCTTGTTCAAAGCCGAGACTCATTCCGCCCGCGCCGGAAAATAGATCGACTCCAATCGGTCTTGACATGTCTTGCCCCCTGTCGTTTTTACACAACATATCGATGCATGTCCGATTTGACCAGCGAAACCTGGTGTTTAAGGAGCACTTCGACGAGACAAACCGCGCCGTCGATATCCCGTAAGTCGCACTGCCCACGGGCGTACGGATCCGTCGTGTTCCGCAAGAAGCTGTTGTGGCCCCAGTTGGCGCGATACACGGCGGAGAAACCACCGTGCCCCGTGGCGATGGAGGCCTGAGACGGCACGGCACTGATCAGTTGGACGTCAGTCGCGTCTGTGCCGGAATGTCTGACGACGGACACTTCGACTCCAGTCTCCTTCGGCAACTTGGAACTGGGATCGGAATTTCAATCAGCTTGAAGCACCTCATTCTGCATTTTCGCCGGCGATCACATCTGCATTCCCGATTTGGATTTCAGCTGCACTGCTTCGGAGCCAGACGGCCAAGAGATTGGCTGCGAATTCAGTCTGCTCCGGTCTCCTGAGCGCGCACTCCCAGACCGTTGCCACACGCCAGCCAGCATCAAGCAGCTGATCGTGCACCGACCTGTCCCGCGCGACATTCGCGTCGAACTTCGCCTGCCAGAACTCTGGACGCGTCGATGGAGTGGTTGTGTAGCGACACCCCTCATGGCGATGCCAGAAGCAGCCATGCACGAAGACGATAGCCCGATGTTTTGAAAGCACGAGGTCAGGCCGCCCGGGGACCGTCTTCGAATGCAGCCTGTAACGGAAGCCGCGCGCATGAAGTGCCCGCCGCAGCACCAGTTCGGGCTTCGTGTCCTTCCCCTTGATCCCGGCCATCATCCGGGAGCGGGTCTGTTTGTCTACGATATCGGTCACGTGCACCCTGGTCTTCGATCTGCAACCTAGTATACACCGACCGAACACGTTTCGTCAGGAGTCTGATTTGTCAGCCACTTTCGGCATTGTCGATCTTTTCGCCGGTCCAGGCGGACTTGGCGAGGGCTTTGCCTCCCTCGTCGAGGATGGACATGCGCCGTTCCGGATCGCCATCTCGGTCGAGAAGGAGGCATCGGCCCATCGCACCTTGACGCTGCGCGCGTTCATGCGTGAATACCACGCGCGGCACGGTTCCTTGCCTGATCAGTTCATCGATTTCCATGCGGGGCTTGTCCCCGAGCCTGATTGGTCAGCAGTCGACGCTGAAGCTTGGCAGCTTGCCATTGATGAGGCTCGTGCACTCGAACTCGGCACTGAGGCAGCTGCGACGGCGATTGACGGTGCCATCGCACAGCTGCGCAAAAACCATGACGATACGATTCTGATCGGCGGACCACCCTGTCAGGCTTATTCCCTGGTCGGGCGCGCGCGGGCCAAGGGCAAGATCGGCTATGTGCCTGAAGAGGATGAGCGGCATTACCTGTTCCGAGAGTACATCCGCGTGCTCGACAGGCTTCGGCCCGCCGCTTTCGTGATGGAAAACGTCAAGGGCATTCTGTCCTCGTCTGTTGAAAGCCGACTTGTCTTCGAGATGCTGATGGAGGACCTGTCCTCGCTTGGTACGGGCCAAGGTCATCACTACGATCTGCTGGCAGTCCGGGTGGAAGATGGAAAAGCCAGCCTGCAAGAGGCGGCGCGACCGTCTGATTTTATCGTGCGCGCTGAGGATTTCGGGGTCCCGCAACGACGCCACAGGGTGATCATCGTCGGAATTCGGTCTGACCTTGCGGACAAGGCTGCGCATGCCGGGATTGCCGCCTCGGGCCTGAAGCGAACGGTCAGTGACGTGATCGGAACTATGCCGGACCTGCGCAGCGGCATCAGTCGTGGTCGAGACGATCCATCGGCTTGGCGAAACGCGGTTGTCGAAGCGGCGAAACTCCTGGCGAGCATACATAAGGGCAAGGAGGACGGCCCGCTTAGGGAGGCGTTTTCATCCGTTTCCAAGCGAGTGAAGTTGGACGCGCCGAGCCGTCGGACGGCGTCATGCCTGCCGGATGGCTATGGCACCTCGAACAATGAACTGCTGCGGTGGCTAGAGCGGCCGAACCTGCGTGCTATTGCCCAACATGAGACGCGCGGACACATGGCCTCGGATCTGGGACGGTACCTGTTCGCCGCTGTGTTCGGGGCAGTGCGCGGCTACAGCCCGAAGGCCGCCGATTTTCCCCTCGCGCTTAGCCCGGATCATCGGAACTGGCACAGCGGCGTCTTCAACGACCGATTTCGAGTCCAGTTGGCCGATGCACCCGCGACTACAGTAACCAGCCATATCTCCAAGGATGGACATTATTTCATCCATCCTGATCCTATGCAGTGCCGCAGCCTGACCGTGCGCGAGGCGGCTCGTCTGCAGACCTTTCCCGACGACTACCTGTTTCTAGGGAACCGGACCCAGCAGTATGTCCAGGTCGGAAACGCAGTGCCGCCATTTCTTGCGAGGCAGATCGCGACCTTGCTCCACAAGCTTCTGGCACGCGAAAGCCCAGGCTAAAGGAGTCCTGCGGTCTCGCAAGCCTCCAAGTTTCCTCGTGCGCGGGGCAGAGCTCTAGGAAGTTGGTCGCCTCAAACTGCCTTCTGCGCCAAGTGTGCCTTCGCTCGGGTCGCACAGATGTCAATGAGATCATCAGCCTCGTCGTCAGACAACGCCTCGAACAGAATTCCACCACCGTCTCGGTTCAAAGCAATCATGAACTCTCTGAATGATCGCTCGCTGGAGGTAACCCAAGTGTTTTTGCGCATGGCGCGGACAACGGCTCTTGCAAGGGGTCTTCGAGCGGCAGTGTTCGTGCGTTCGACAAAGTTGCTACGGATATCCGCGGTCTTCAGGATGAGTCGCAACGCGCCTTCGGGATCATCCGGATCTGCGATACTGGCGATGTGCATGTTCCACCAAAGGCGGGATAGTGCATTGTCGTCGCGGATCGCAGTAAGACCTTGAGCAAACATGTGGATCCTGACCTGGGCGTCGAGCGGCTCACCGCTGTTCCCCGAGAGCCACCTGTCGCGCGCATAGCCAAGGCACTCGATGTGCGTCAGCCTGGCCCAGACACGCTCCTCCCGCGCGAGAGCAGGCGTCATACCGGGAAGAGCCTGAAACAGGATCAGGGAGTTGTCCACGTCGGCGGCTGCCGTCCTCGCTGTACCATCTAGAGTCGCCAGCAGGTCATGATCAACCTGAACATTGCTGGTCTCGACAGCCCAGCCGTTGTCATGCTCGAGATCAAGGAAATCGCCGGCCTCGTACCGGTCACGGTTGGTCACGATGCTCTCCTTGAGCTCGGAAAGCTTCTTTTCCGAAAGATACCTCAGCGGCAATACCGTCATCTATCTGCCTCCACTACCAACTGCTCCAGTCCGCTTGCAGGACCATCGAGAAGTTTCTGAGCGCTCTCGAGGATCGATGTATCCGTCTTGGGATCAACGCCTCGGGCATCGCAGCGGGCCGCGAACGGAGCATGCCATCGATATGACTCGTATTGATCCGCTCCATTTTGCAGCGCATCCAGGACTTCCATCACTGCTGGAAGGTATACCGAGTTCATCACCACAGGTTTTCCGGCCTTCTGCTCGCGCAAAAGCATGATGGTTTCGTGCGTCTTCTCTCCAGCGAGAATGGTGATTCGGTCCCTCTCCAGCTCAACCTGTAACGTCCCTTCCGGAATGTCCGGCGAGCGGTCCAGTTCGAAGATGCTTTCAATGGGAGCAAGCTTGGCTTGACCGACAGAGATAATGTGCTCTTCTCCAATCGCGATAATATCCCCGCGGCCCAGATCCACCGGCGGTGAAAACTCTGGGTGAATGGTTCCAGGATCCCAGCCAGCCAGCGTGTCGTTCAACCAGACGATCGGTCGCAAGGACACCCTGTTCAGCAGAACTCCGGCAGCGAAGTCGGTGCGGCCGTTGGGCCATGCCAGAGTGCGGAGTTCAGTATGATACGTATCCGCGCAGCGTACGAAGCAGCCCACTGACGCCTTGCCTGTTTCGACGAGTTGTCGGATCCCGGGTTCCGTCAGGGTGGTCTCGTGCTGAATGGAGAGCGCCCCCGTTGCGATGTTTTCGCTGAGGATGAAAGTCATGTCGAATTCACATGCGGTGAAATCCCCTGTGTCGTGCGCGAGGACCGGATGCGGATAGCGCGTTTCTTCCGAGAACCTCATGCCGGCGTTTCCTCGGCTTCTGCGCGACTCACGGCGATCAATTCGATCGGGCCATCGTATGGTTCATCGAATGAAACGGTCACCTTGCACCTTTCCCCGTCCTTTACATCGACAGTGAGAACGCCCGAACCCGGAGTGCCTGCGTCAGCAGCCGTCACGTTCAGGCCCTCGGGTGCGTTCACACCCGTGGCCTGGACCGTCAATTCGATCGGTCCTGAGGCCTCCGGAGTGAAATGAATCTCACGGGATGTAGCTGCTCCGGAACCGTCTGAACGGATCAGGTTACGCACATCGCGGAGAACAACCGGCTCGCGGTCTCCTGCCGTGCCACGACCGCCCGTGCCGCGACCGGTTCCGGAGCCGCTACCACCGCCTTTGCCACCGGACCCTGTCCCGGTCTGGCTGCGACCGCCGCGCTCACCTCCGGCAGGGCTTGATGCCTTGCGAGACTTTGATTTTCGTCGAGTGGACTCGTAGGTATATCGCTCAGGATCGTGCTCGGCGTTCGGATCGTCGGGTGTGGCAGCCTTGCCGGTTTCCGCGAAAAAACGCCCCAGCTCGTCCAAGACCACCGAGCCCTCATGCTTCACGCCAGTCGTTGACTTGATGATCTCCCTGAGTTCCTTGCCAAGGCGCTTCATGGCTGTTGCAGCATCTGCACGTTTGGCGGCGTCGGGAAGCCGTTCCGCCGAGAAGCCGTCATGCGCCGGGTTCTCAAGCCTCTTCAACGTCACACCGGCTTCAAGATCATCCGGTTCCACCATAACAATGAAGTCGCGAGATCCGCGGAATTGTTGGAGAGGATGCCCGAAGTGCTGGAGATTGTCGGTTATCAGCATCCCATTTCGTATGAATCCTACGCGGCAAGGCATGCCCTCTTCGATCAGCACTCTGACGCGCACCTTGCCAAGCTTTGGAATAGTAAGGGTTTGTTCTTCCGCATTATCTGAGACGAGACAACGATAGAGCTGTCCTGCGAAGGTCAGATCAGCTTGGTGACCTGTGCGTTCAGCTGCATCGATGATGTCTTGCTTCGAGAACAGGCCCTCGAGTGTGTTTCGGTTAATGTTGATCCTGCCGTCGTCAACTTCGAACACCATTTGCTCGCAATGAACGGCGCAAAAGAAATTCGAGACAAGCGAATACGTCATGCGTTCCGCCCAGTCTTCAGCCGCGCGAAAGCCCATGCAAAAGATCGATGTGCCGATCTCGTTGCGCCTCATCCAGTCAGGTACCAGGGTGCGATCCGTCACAGCTCGAAATCCGTGAGGATCACCCCAATAGCCCGTAGCCCTGTGCTTGATGCCCTCGGTGCTCGTGTGAGACACCAGCTTTACCTTGCCTTGAGCGGCGAAGGCCTCGCCATCTTCGCCCTTGTAAGTCGTAGCGTAAAATACGGTCTGAAGGTCCGACACTGCAAAGGACGCATTTTTCCCGATCCCGAACGAACCACCCGAGTCGACGGTGTCCTTCGCAGTAACCCCGGAAGCCTTGACAAGCGAATGGAACGGGGTCTCTTCCTCATCAGGCGGACCAACCAGGCCGGTCGTGTTGTGATCGGCTATTTCGAGCACTGGTATGTGCTTTGTGCCTATCACCTTGGATGCATTGGAGAAGAACTCACGTTCACGGTCTCGCTTCGCCTCGGCGCTGCAGGCCGCGATTGTGTCTTTCAGGATGTCATGGGACGGAAAGCTCGAGTGATCGAGGTGCAAGACATTGAAGGACATCCTGACAGGATGATCGGGTAGACCTGTGGCTGCGTCGCGACTGTTCTGTCCAGCTTCCCTGGCGCAGCTGGCATAGGGCGCGTCACGAAAGGTCTCAATTCCAGCGTCTCCGAGTCCTTGCTTCTCTCCTGCTTCGTTGGGCAAGAATTTCAAAACTGGTTCAACCATCTTCGAAGCCTTCCTTCCATCGCTGTCCTTGAAAGGGCTTTGCCTAAAGCCTGAAATCGCCGGAACCGCTGCTGTCGCCATCGCCGAAGCGTGATCGAGCCAGCTCAAGCTCCCGCTGCAGGGTCCGAAAGATCTTCTTCACGTCCTCATCGGAGTAGCTATAGGCGGACCGATTTGACAAATTTCCAATCAGCCGAATGTCCTTGAGGGCCCGGTTCACACGGCCCTCTGCTAGCCTCACGAAGCTCTCTCGCTTATCCTTCATGTCGCTGATATAGCAATATTACGCGTATGTTGCAACAGAGCGCCAACATTTCAAAAATGTTGCTTATGTGCGTGGGCTGCGCGACCTCGAGGTTTCACCGTTGGCGCTGTCCAGTCTGATGCAGATCGGCGCGAAAATCGTTATTGGGCATTGTCAGAGGAAACCGGGTTGAGACGCAATTGGCGCCGCCCTAGCCTGCCCGGATGACAAAACGCGATCCATTCAAGTACCTCAAAACCAGCCGCGAGATCATCCGCCTGGCAGTCCTGCTGTATGTCAGGTTTCCGCTTTCATTGCGGAACGTCGAGGATTTGCTCCATGAACTGGACATCGACGTCTGTCATGAAACGGTGCGCTATTGATGGCATTGTCAGAGGAAACCGGGTTGAGACACAATTGGCGCCGCCCTAGCCTGCCCGGATGACAAAACGCGATCCATTCAAGTACTTCAAAACAAGCCGCGTGATCATCCGCCTGGCAGTCATGCTGTATGTCAGATTTCCGCTTTCATTGCGGAACGTCGAGGATTTGCTCCATGAAGGAGGCGTTGATCCGGCGGGCCGCCGCACGGACATACGATGACCTTTGGCGGGGCGTTGGCAATGTCTGCGATCTCTTCACTGAGGAAGAGTGCTACAACTTCTTCAAGGCCGCAGGCTATGAAACCGATTGAACGCAACGCGCTCTAACTGAAACATTTGATCGGTTCGCCGCTAGTGAAGGCAGTGCCAAAGGAGAGCGAGTGGAAGCATCCGCTGGATACCTATGCGCCTACTATTCGCCTCCGAGATGCGCAAGGCTCGGGTCCAGCGGATGCGCTGTTACTCGAACCCGATGAAACCGGAGCGACTCAGCCACGCCATCAAAAAATGACGGCACCTCTTTACCTATCCCAGCTTTCGCTGCGCATCGCGCACCAGGGCTGCGAGGCGGAAGAACCCGTGGGCCATTTTGGAATAGGGAGTCAGCACGAAGAAGGTCAGAACAGCGCCCAAGTGCAGCGCCAGCAGCGGTTCCAGCGCGGGGGTCTTGCCAAGCGCGTAGAGCAGCAGGCCGGAGGCGCTGACCGTGAAGAGCAGCAGGATAAAGCCAAACTCGCCGCCGCGCACGTTCGGGGCCTGAAGTTCCGGCCGGGACATGGTCTTCAAGCGCAGCAGACCCAGCGTGCCAAGGCAGAGCAGGATGCCCCCAGTGACGCCGAAGAGTTTCGGCAGGGAAAAGAAGCCATAGGGCGCAGGCATGCTGAAGACATAGTGCATGATCGTCGCGACAGAGGTGGAGGCGAAGCACAGTAGGAAGCCGTACATCACCGCTTGGTGCATCGCCCGCCGTGCGTGGGAGAAACGATCCTCGTCCTGGAAATTGCAGCCATCGCCATGCCCGCCCGCAAGGTTGCGCATGGTCGCAGCAGAGCCGAAGGCGTCCTTCAGATGCGACAGGCGAATCGGCGCGCCGCCAATCCGTTTCCAGTAGCGCCGCAGGGAGATGCCCAGCGCCAGCAGCGGCAGGATAAAGGCGGGCAGGAAGATCGCCACCATTGCGTTGTGCGACAGCACGGCATAGAAACCTTCGCCACCGCCCGGCAGGTTGCGCGCGGTCAGGAACAGCAGGGAGATGCCAACGATCAGCGCCAGTGCCAGCATTGTGCCAGACCGGTGGAAGGCCCGGCCGAGCGCGGCGGGGAATGCCGCCTCTTCCCAGCTTTCCTGCCGCAGTTCAGCCAAAACGCCGGGCAGGTTCAGTTCGAACTCGTGCGGGGCGGTGTACTGGCAAGCCGAATAGCAGTTTTGGCAATTGTGGCAGAGATTGGCGAGCTGGACGAGGTCGGCCTCGGCAAAGGCGCGTTCTGCATGCATCGCCGGAAACACGGCGCAATACCCTTCGCAATAGCGGCAGGCGTTGCAGATCTGGGCCTGGCGGCCGACTTCTTCGAGGGGATTATCGTACATGGTTTGCGGCCTCCGCGCCCGCGATTCGTCCAAACACGGTGCCGATGCTCATTCCGAACCCGGCAAGGTATCCCTTGCCCAAGATCGATCCGGCCATGGTCTCGCCAGCCGCCCAGAGGTTTTCGATCGAACCGCTCTCGGTCCGGCACTGCGCCTTCTCGTCAACCTTCAGTCCGAGATAGGTGAATGTCACGCCGGTGCGCAGGCTGTAGCCGTAGAAAGGCGCTTCGGTAATCGGCCTTGCCCAGTTGGTCTTGGCCGGTTCGATGCCACTGGTGGCCACGCCGTCCTTTTCCATCGGCTGGAAGTTGGTCGCATCGCCACAGGCGGCGTTGAATTCCTCGACCGTGGCCATGAATTCCTTGGCGGGCAGGCCTATTTTCTCTGCCAGTTCCGGCAGGCTATCGGCCTTGATGGGCGGGAAAACCGATGGCATGAACAACTTGAGGGACTTTGCGTCGATGATCGCATAGCCGACCTGATCGGGCTGTGCCGCGACGAGACGCCCCCAGATAGCGTAGCGCTTGGGCCATACATCCTCGCCCTCGTCATAGAAACGCTGGCCGTTCTTGTTAACCACGACGGAAAACGGCACGCAGTCAAGCCGGGTGACAATGCCACCATCATATTTCGGCGCGCGCCCGTCGATGGCGACCGCGTGGCACTGGGTTGGGTCTCCGACCGAGGAAACGCCCTGATCCAGCAGGTCGCGCAGCACGGTGCCCCGGTTATAGGGCGTGCCGCGGATCAGGAAGTTGCGGGCGGGCGGGCCCCAGGCATCGGCGAGCCAGTCGATATCCGCCTGGAAGCCGCCGGAGGCGACGATGACCGCGCGCGGCACGATGCTGCGCTGCTCTCCGTCGAGCTCATAATCCACCCGGGTCACGCGTCTGCCGTCGAGTTTTACATGGGTTACCGGCGCGTTATAACGCACCTCTACCCCAAGCGACTCGGCAGTGCGGTAATAAGCGTTCACCAACGATTTTCCCCCGCCCATAAAGAAGGCGTTCGTACGGGCAAGCGACAGGGTGCCAGACAGGGAAGGCTGAAAATGGACGCCATGGGCCTCCATCCAAGGCAGGCATTCCTCGGACCGGCGAATGACCATGCGGGCCAGATTTTCGTCGGTCTGGCCACCGGTCACCTGCAAAAGGTCGTCGAAATATTCCTCTTCGCTATAGCAGTCGACCAGCACCGAAAGCGGGCCTTCGTGCTTGCAGCGGAAGTTCCGCGTGTGGCGGGAGTTGCCGCCTCGGTAGTCTTTCGGCGCGGTTTCGAGGATGATGACCTTCGCACCCGCCTCGGCGGCTGTGATCGCGGCACAAAGCGCGGCGTTCCCCCCCCCGATGATCGCGATGTCGTGGCGCTTGTCTTGCTGGCCCATTCGCATGCTCCTTAGGACTGTACGTGTTATATTATCGCTCCCGATCTCGATTGATAAATGCAAATGAATGTAGGATTATGCCGCCATGCGCATAAATTTCGATTTCGCCGATCTTGAGGCCTTCCTAGTCTTGTCCGAAACCGGCTCCTTCGTGGTGGCGGCGGCACATCTTGGAGTATCGCAATCTGCCCTCACCCGGCGGATCCGAAAGCTGGAGGAGACGCTCGGCGCGCAGCTGTTCGACCGCACCACGCGCTCCGTCCGGATGACTCTCGCCGCCAAGCGCCTGCGCTCCCGCGCGCAAGGGCTGGTGGACGAAGCGCGGGAGACGATGCGCGAGATGAAGGATGACACGGCCGAGTTCAGCTTTCAGAACCGGGCCATAGTCACTGTCGCGGCAGTGCCAAGCACGATCGCGCGGGTGGTGATCCCAGCGGTGGGGCTATTCTCCGCCGGGCGAAACGAGGCACGGGTGCGCATCCTCGACCTTCTGGCGAACGAGGTGGCCGAGGCGGTAGAGGACGGACAGGCTGATTTCGGCGTCTCCTCTTGGGCCGCGCCGGACGGGGCGTTGCTGTTCGAGCCATTCTTCGAAGACCGCGTAGTGCTGGTCGTGCCCCCCGATCATCCGCTAGCCCAAGCCTCCGGCGCGCTGAAATGGGGGGCGCTGTCCGGCCAGCGGCTGATTCTGCCGAGCCAAGGCAGCGGCAACCGCGCGTTGATTGACCGCGCGCTCGCGCCGGAGGCTCTGTCCCTATTCTGGAGTTACGAGGTACCCCGAACCTCCACCGCGCTGGAACTGGTGCGCGCTGGGCTGGGCGTTGCCGCCCTGCCCTTGTCGGCGGTGCCGGTGGCCGATGGTTCGCGCCTTGCGATCCGCCCGCTCAGCTCCCCCGCCGTGGCACGGAGAATCGGGCTTGTCTACCGCCGTAACGGCGCCATTCCTCCCGCCGCTGCCCGGCTGCGCGATCTAATCGTTCCCGAGGCGCACCGTTGGGCTGAGGTCTGACCCAAACGCCGACACGCTCGCCGGGAACTTGAATGTTACGCACGGCGAGCGCACAATTCCCAGCGTCGGCGGCCACGCCCCGGGCCCGCCACTTTCCTAGGCTGCATGACGCGTCGCGCGCCTTCAATGCCGCCCGGGAGGCGGAGGCTGCGCTGTTGCGCCAGTCAGAGAATCGGGTTCCAGGGCGCGGCGAAGAAGCGGTAGCCGTCATCCTCTCGCCCGATATGACCGAAGCCCGGGAAGTCGAGATGCATGCCACCGACCAAGGTCTCCTCTGTAACTGCGATTTCTAGAAGGCGGCGGCGCATCGCAGCAGCGGCAGCCTCATCACTGTCGAAATCCAGCGTCACATGCGGAAAGCGGATCTGGATGTGCGGCACATGCACCGTGTCGCCCCAGATCAGCAGCGAGTCGTCCCCGTCGGCGACGAGATAGGCCGTATGCCCCGGAGTGTGGCCGGCGGAGGGCACCGGCGTGATACCAGGGAAAACCTCGCCTGTGCCCGTGAAGGGCCTGAGCTGGTCGCCATAGGCCCTCAGCTGCTCGCGCGCCGCGCGGAAATACCGCTCCCTCTTGCGCTCAGGCGCGGCGGCCATCGCGGAATCGTCCTGCCAGTGGCGCATCTCCGCATCTGCTAGCGCGATCTCCGAAGCCGGGAAGACGCGGCTGCCGTCCGCATCGGTCAGACCGTTGGAATGGTCGGGGTGCATATGGGTCAACAGCACGGTCTCGATATCATTGATGTTAACACCGGCGGCGGCCAGATGCGCCGGCAGAAATCCCAGCGTCGCGCCCATCGTGTGCCCTGCTCCGGCTTCGATCAGCGCGATGCGCCCCTTGCTGCGTACGAGGTAGGAATTGACCGAGATACGTGGCGGCGATTGAAGGTAAGCGGACCTCATATGCGCATCGCCCTCTTCCGGCGTGATGCCGTGGAATATCTCATAATTGGTGTCGAGATACCCGTCGCAGATCGCGGTGACGGTGATCTCACCCACTTGGTGATGATAGATACTTGGAACCTGTTGCATATCTTTCTGCCCTCGATAGGTCCCCACCGCGCCTCCCTGCGGCTCAGACCCTGTCTTGTGATGTCTTTTCGGATCAGTGGCGAGCGAATATGTGTTTACCCTCGTAGGCAAAGCAGCGGATGCGGACCTTGGCACCAAACGCCGTGCCAAAGGCAACCTCCAGCTTCTCCATAAACTCGCCCATCAGCTGTGGCGTGCGATGCCCGCCGGAGCGCAGCTTGACCTCAATATAACCGGGGTTGCCGATGGCGTGCTTTCCCGTCTGGATGAAGATCACGTGGACCTTGTCCGGCTCCGCGCGGATCAGATCGATGCACAGCGAATTGCAGGTTGCAAGGAAGATTTCATATGTCTCATCGGACTGCGCAAGCGTGGCTTCGGGTGCAAAAATAGTGACGTTGGGCATGGCAAATCCTCGCGTTGGAAGCGGCAGTCTGGAAAAGTTCCGGCGGCGCAGGGGCGCGGCCGGAACGTATTATCGGATCATCAGCTCGGGAAGATAGAGCGTCAGCGCTGGGATCGCTAGCAGCACCGCCAGAACCATCACCTCCATAATCACGAAGGGGATGACGCCGTAATAAGCCTGCTTGGTGTTGATCTGTCCCTGTGACGATCCCACCACCGCGAATATGTTTATCCCCACCGGTGGCGTCATACATGACAGCTCGATCAGCTTGACCATGATGATGGCAAACCAGATCGGGTCATAGCCGAGGCCGACGACCAGCGGGTGCACGATGGGCACGGTCATGACCATCATCGAGATCGGGTCCATCAGCATGCCGAGCACGAGATAGACCAGGACCAAAGCTGCAATGACCATCCACGGCTCGAAGCCGCTAGCGGATACGAAATCCAGCAGGTTGTCGACGAAGCCGGTCACCAGCAGAAGCCGCGAGAAGGCGGTGCCGCCCATGACGATGAAGAACAGCGCCGAGGTGATGACCGCCGTGTCGGCGAAACATGTCATAATCGCGCCGCCCGGCAGACGCCGCAGCATCAGCCCGACGATTAGCACGGCCAGCGCGCCAACCGCACCAGCAGCAGATGGGGATACAAGCCCCGAATAGATGCCGCCCACAACGATGAAGGACACGATGCCGATCGGCCAGACGGTCTTCAGGCTGCCGATTTTCTCGCGCATCGTGAAGCTGCGTACCGAGGGCGGGGCCCATCGAGGACGAACCCGCACCATCAGGGCGATCCCTGCCAGGTAGATGCCGCCGGTCAGCACGCCCGGAATGATCCCGGCCAGCAGAAGCTGGCCCACGGATTCCGATGTCAAAACACCATAGAGAACAATGGTGATCGAGGGCGGGATCATTGCGGCGAAAGTGCCGGCTCCGATGATACAGCCCGCCGCTATACCACGGTCATACTTAAGGGCGATCATCTCCGGCAGGGCGATCCGGGTAAAAAGCGCGGCCCCCACGATGGTGGAGCCGTTCACTGCTCCAAAGGCCGCCGCGGCGATCGTCGTCGCCATGTAGAGCCCGCCACGCACGCGCGCGAGCCACATGTTCGCTGCCTGGTAGATATCCCTGATGATACCGGTCGCTCCGGCTAACATCCCCATGAAAACGAACATCGGGATAGCGGCAAATGTATAATTCCCGGCAACGCTATAGGGCAGCGTCGTGAACGTGGTAAGCGTGTAGTTTCCGCCGACGGACAGCATCATGCCCGACGCGGAAACGAGGATCATCGACACGGCAACTGGCAGGCCAAAGGCCATTAAGCCGAGCATGACAAAGATTGAACACAAGGCGATCAACGTCGGATCCATCACAGATTTTCCATTGTATTGTTCTGGGCCTGGTCCGGCGCGTTTCTGACCGGGCCATTTGCTTGCGGATCAAAGCCGAAGATCGCGCGCACCAGTTCCCTGGCCGCTTCGGTCACGGCGACGCCAAGGCCGATCGTGGTAAAGAGCTTCGCGAGCCAGATCGGCACGCGCAGGAAGCCAGCGGAGACATCGTTGTGACGCCAAGCAGTCATCGCCCCGATACCGGAGCGCCATAGCAGAAAGACCAGAACTGCCAGCATCGCGGTCAGGATCACGAATGTGGCGAATTTCTTGAGCCGGGGGCCGTAGCCATTGCTGAACACGTCTACGACAACATGTCCCCCGGTGCGTTGCAGGTAGGCAAGCGCGGAGAAGATCGCCACCGCAAGCAGCGCCTCGCTGATTTCAACCGCGCCGATAAACGGCGAGTTGAAGAAGGCTCTACCTGCGGTGTCGATCACGCCGATAACGAGAATGACAAAAATGCAAATGCCCGACATGATCATCGCGGCCGTCACTAGGTAACCAATTAGGGTTTCGACGAACCAGAGGGGACCGGTCCCGCGAGGTTTTCGCGGGACCGGGTTGTTAAGCCCGTTGCTCTTGTCGGGCGCTGATTCGGAAGTCATTAGTCGTTTCCAAGCACACTTCTGATTTCTGCGACGGTGCTTTCAGCAGCTTCGCACATCTCCATACCGCACATGGATTCTGCCCATGCATCAAGCATGTTCGGAACGACTGCATGGACCTTGTCCATATCCTGGAACTCGATGAATTCCACGCCAAGTTCGGCCGCTTCTTCCATCGTTGCTTCTTCCAAGCGTGCAAAGCTTTCTTTTTCAAAGGCTTCAGCCACGGCGGCGGCTTCAGAAACAGCCGCCTTGAACTCGTCCGACCAGCCTTCATAAGTGTCGTAAGAGACAAAGCTGGAATAGGCCGCGATCGCGCCGAGGTTGATGTCGCTCCAGTATTTCGCGACTTCGCCAATTTTCAGGAAGCCCGCACCTTCGATCGACAGGTAGGCGCAATCGAGGCTGCCGCGTTGCAAACCTTCATAGACTTCGACCATGCCGATATTCACCGGAACGGCACCCAGTTGTTCGAACATTTTCGGGGGCCATTCGCCGAAGGTACGCACGCGCAGGCCTTCGATATCCTCGATCTTGCGGACCGGGGTCGTGCATTGCAGGCGGTAGGGTGGCAGACCGTGGAAGAGGATTGGATAGACGTTGTTGTTCTTCAGCTCTTCCTGAAAGTAGGGGTTTTCCATCGCCAGCTGCTGCTGGACTTCCATCGCGACGATCGGATCCATGAAGGTCAGCGGGATCGAATTTACGAGGCTCATGAGTGGCATCTGGCCGGGAAAGTAGGCAGGCACGAAGCTGCCTACGTCGACGGCCTTGTTGGCGGTCAATTCCAGCAGCTCGGTGCCGCTGCCCATGGCGCCGGCCCAGTAGAAGCGGGTGCTCAGTTCACCATCGGTGCGCTTTTCCAGTTCTTCCGCGAACAGCTTGTCGGCCTGCGACGCGCCCCAGGCTTCTGCCGAGAAGTGCGCCCAGCGCCAGGTGCCGCTCGGATCTTCGGCCGATGCGGGTACCGCTGCGGCTGCAGTGACGGCGCACAGCGCGGCCCCTGCGATTTGCTTGATGTACATCATGTTCTCCTCCTTGGTTACTTTCTGAGTTAAAAAGTTGACTTGCTTCGTTTGGTCTTTGGGTTGTGTCGGGCCGCTCTCGGCAGATCTTGCCTCCTCCCGCGACCCAGCACCGTTAGACCGTTGATGTCGCTGATGGTGTCCTCGATCCTCAGTACTTCCGGATAAATGGGTTGGGCATCTTCAGCTCTGTCGAAATCCAGACGCTCTTAGCCTCCATGTATTCGCGCACCGCCTCGACACCGCCTTCACGGCCGATGCCGCTGTGCTTGAAGCCACCGAACGGCGTGGTGTAGCTGGTCGAACGGTAGTTGTTCACCCAGACCGTCCCGGCCTTTAGCCGCTCGGTCATGTACATGGCTCGGTGCAGGCTGCTGGTCCAGACGCCGGCGGCCAGGCCGAAGCGGATATCGTTGGCGATCCGCAACGCGTCGTCTTCATCGGTGAAGCGCAGTACCGACAGGACCGGGCCGAACACCTCTTCCTGCGCGATTCGCATGTCGTTGGTGACATCGGAAAAGATCGTCGGCTCGACGAACTGACCGGCGCCATACGCCTCGCCGGTTAGGCGGTTGCCCCCGGCGACGCAGCGCGCGCCTTCCTTCTTGGCGATGTCGATATAGGACAGGACCTTCTCGAACTGCGGCAGGGTCGCCACTGGGCCGATCTCGGTCGAGGGATCTGATGGATCGCCGACCTTGGCCGCGCTGGTGATTTTGACCAGCTTCTCGATGAATTTATCATGGATGCTGTCCTGCAGCAGCAGGCGCGAGCCGGCCATGCAGGTCTGCCCACCGGCAGAGAAGATACCGGTGATGACACCGTTCACCGCGTTGTCGATATCGGCGTCGTCGAACACGATGTTCGGTGATTTGCCGCCCAGCTCGAGCGAGACTGGCTTCAGGCCTGCAGCCGCCGCGGCATAGACCTTGCGACCACCCTCGTCGCCGCCGGTGAAGGCGACGCGCGCCACGTCCTGATGACGCACCAGCGGATCGCCGCAATCCACGCCGAAGCCGGTCAGCACGTTGAACACACCCGCGGGCACGCCCGCCTCGACAAACAACTCCGCCAAGTCGAGCAGCGAGGCCGGGGTGAACTCGGACGGTTTGCAGATCATCGTGTTGCCCGCCGCCAGCGCCGGTCCTGCCTTCCATGCGGTCAGCAGCAGCGAGGAGTTCCACGGCGTGATACTCGCCACGACCCCCATCGGCTCGTACTTAACGTAGTTGAACACCTTGGGCTTGTCGTTCGGAATGACCGCGCCTTGGATCTTATCGGCGAGACCGCCGTAGTAATAGAAATACTTGGCGACATAACGGACTTGGCCCATCACTTCGCTCTTCAGCTTGCCGTTGTCACGGCACTCAACCTCAGCCAGCTTGTCGGCATTCGCGTCAATCAGCTCGCCGACCTTGTAAAGCAGCATGCCCCGATCGCTTGCGGACATCTGGCCCCAAGGGCCGTCTAACGCCGCCTTGGCGGATGCAACGGCGCGATTCACGTCGGCCTGCGTCGCCTGCGGCACACGCGCCCAAGGCACGCCGGTGAACGGATCGAGCGTCTCGAACGTGCCGCCTTCGGCCGCGTCAACGAATTCGTTCCCAATAAAAAGCTGGTAGGTCTTCATTTATTCTTTCCTTGTTGCATCTCGGCGAGACACTCTTTCGTTTCCCTGAAGCGCAAGATCAAAAGACATCATGGCAAGCGGTCATTACACTTTGGAACCCACCCCACACCTGCTGATTTCCCAAGAAGGCAACCCCAGCACAGCCCACCACAGCGCACATGCGAGACCTACGCAAAACAGCACCTGACGGCTGATTCGATATCTGATCAAATGCCTGCAAGCCCCCCCCCTGCTCTTGTCGTAATTGCGGCCTCATTAACGCTTACAACGCTTCTCGTAATGTAATTTTTGAAACGTTTCAACCCAAAATTCAGTACATTCATGGCTTGAGAACTTTTCTATTCTCGAGTGAGTCTCCTATATGCGCATAAAAACTGCGCACTGTAAAAACACCATTATAATGTTGAATTATATGATATTTATTAGGTTTAAGATGGTAAGATGCAAAGCTATGGAACCTCTGGCCGTTTTTCAGAAAGGGGACTTGACACATATCAAAAATAGGTATTTCGAGTATTATATGAACTGTTTCATCTTTATGGCTGCACTACAGATTCTGCGCGGCCCCGCACTTGGCGTGGCTCGAGATCATACCGAAGAGGTAGGCAAGGACGGCTCGGTAGTGGAAGATGTGAGCTGATGACAGATCAGGGAGGAAAGACATGACTTCTGAAAGAAACGGGCTGAATTCGCCGGAATTCAAGCTCTTTATGATCCTTTACGCAGAGAGCCCAGCGAACCGCCCAGCCTCGCATAACTTCGTGTCGCCGGTCGATTTCCACGACACTGACATGCCACTCGATTTCTTCTCGTGGGTCGCCGTGGGCGGCGACAAGGTGGTACTGATCGACAGCGGCTGCGACGAGGAAACCTGCCGCAGGCGGGGTCACAACTTCATCCGCAGCCCGATCGACGGACTGGCCAGCCTTGGCATCAAGCCGACCGATGTGACCGACGTGATCGTCACCCATATGCACTGGGATCATCTTGGAAACCTTCCGGAATTTCCCAGTGCGATGCTGCATGTCCACAAGACAGAGATGGCCCATGCCACCGGCTGCGCCATGTGCCATGAACCGCTGCGCCGCCCCTATGACGTGGATCAGGTCTGCGACGTGATCCGCGCGCTTTACGCCGACCGGGCAAGCTTTACCGAATCCGTCACCAACATCGTGCCGGGCCTGCGAGTGCACCCAGTGGGCGGCCATGCGCCCGGCCTGCAGATCGTCGAGGTCAGCACCGCGCGCGGCCAAGTCGTGCTGGCCTCCGACGCGATGCATTTCTACCGGAACGGCGAATTGCAGAACCCTTACCCGGTGGTTGTCGACGTGCGGGAATATCTCGATGGGCTGAAATACCTGCAGGCACTCGCCCCCAGCCCTGAACATATTATTCCAGGGCATGACCCACAGTTGCGCTCCGAATATCCCGAAGTTCCGGGAACCACGGGCATTTGGGACCTGTCCCTGCCTCCGCTAGCCTCGAAATAAACATCCAGGAATGAAAATGAACGACGCGAACCGTCCGTATCCCCTTCTGATCAACGGCGAATGGATCGAAACCTCCGAAAGCTTCCCCGTCTTGGACAAGTTTTCCGGGGAGACTTTCGCCCATGTGTGCAAAGCCGATGAAGTACTTGCCAACCGCGCCATCAAACTGTCGGAAGAGGCGCTGGAGGCCGGCGCGCCGCCGCCCTACGCCCGGGCGGAGGTGCTCTACAGCGCCGCGCGGCTAATCGAGGGCTATCGAGACCGCATGGTCGAGGCGATGGTTAGCGAGGCCGGTTTCACCACCATGGACGCCGGCACAGAAGTGTCGCGGGCCAAGCTGACGCTGGAACTGTCGGCCGAGACCGCCAAGCATTTTGCAGGTCACGTGGTGCCCTTCGGCGCACACCCCGGCTCGGAAAACCGCATCGGCTTCACCGTGCGTGACCCGATCGGCGTGGTTTGCGCGATCACGCCCTTCAACTCGCCCCTGAACACCGTGCTGCACAAGGTCGGCCCGAGCTTCGCGGCGGGCAACCCGACCGTGCTCAAGCCCTCCTCGCTGACCCCGGTGACGGCAAACATCATGGGCGAACTGCTGGTCGAAGCCGGGATGCCCGCGGGCTTCCTGCAGATCATCCACGGCAGCGGCGGCCTTGGCGAAGTGCTGCTGAAGAACCAGACCGTGGCCTTCTACACTTTCACCGGCAGCACACGCGTTGGGCGTATCATCCAGTCCCATGCCGGGCTGCGCCGCACCCAGATGGAGCTGGGCTCCATTGCCTCCACCATCGTGTGCGATGATTCGGACCTGTCGGTCGCCGTGCCGAAGATCGCCAATGCTGGGCTGCGCAAGGCGGGCCAGGTCTGCACCTCGGTGCAGCGGCTCTACGTGCAGGATTCGATCTATGACCAGGTGCTCAAAGAGCTGGTAGAAGTGGCCAAGACCATCGTTGCCGGCGATCCGCGCAACCCCGAAACCAAGTGCGGCCCGCTGATCAGTCTCGACGCAGCCAAGCGCGGCGAGGAATGGATCAAGTCCGCCGTTGCCGCCGGCGCCAAACTGCATTGCGGCGGCACTCGGAACGGCAGCGTCATCGACCCGGCAATCCTTACCGACATGCCCGAAACCGAACAGGCATGGTGCAAAGAGGCCTTCGCGCCGCTGATCGTGCTACGCCGCTTCTCCGATTTTGAAGAGGCGATCAAAGGGGCCAACGACACGCCCTTTGGCCTGGCCGCTGGGGTGTTCACCACCAACATGCAGCGCGCCATGCTAGCTATGAAGTGCCTGCGCTTCGGCACCGTGCAGATCAACGAAACCTCCTCGGCGCGTGCGGATCTCATGCCGTTTGGCGGCGTCAAGGAAAGCGGATTCGGCAAGGAGGGCCCCTCCTACGCCGCCAACGAGATGTCGATTGAACGTCTGATCGTCCTGAACCCGTGAACCCCACCCATGACCGTTAAACCGCAGCCTGGGTGAACAGCCATGGGCGGCCCAGAAGGAAATAGATCTCAGATGCTTCTTTCCACCTCATCCTATTACTGCCCGACCAAGACCATCCTCGGGAATGGCTGCTATCGCCAGATCCCCGAGCTGCTTGCGGATTTCTCCGCCAGCAAGGTGCTTCTCGTCGTCGACCCCGCTCTGGCCGAAACCGGTTACGTGAAGGATATCCGCGAAATGCTGACCCAGAGGTGCGTGACCTTCGAGACCTTCACCGATATCGAGCCCGATCCCGGCGCCCACTCCGTGGCAGACGCGCTGGAGATCAGCGGAAAGCTGGAGGCGGAGCTGGTCCTCGCCATTGGCGGTGGCTCCACCATCGACGTGGCGAAGGCGGTCGCGATCGTCAGCACCAATGGCGGGCGCATCCATGATTACGAGGGGATCGAGAAATTCTCGATCGACCCGCTGCCACTGATTGCCATGCCAACCACAGCTGGCACCGGCTCCGAAGTGTCGGGCTCTTGCGTGATCACCGACAAAGAGCGCGGCACGAAGATGTCGATCCGCCACCCAAGGCTAAACCCGGCGCGGGTCGCCCTGCTGGATCCGCAAGCACTGCAAAGCCTGCCGCCGCATGTCGCGTCGCATTCGGGCCTCGACGCCTTCGTACATGCGTTCGAATCCTATATCTCGCGCAATTCCAACCCGTTCAGCGACGCGGTCACGCTGCATGCGATCCGGATGATCTCGCATAACCTGCGCCAGCACGTGGCCAATCCGGCCAATACCGAAGCTGCTCTAGAAATGCTCTGCGGCTCGGCCCTGGCTGGGATGGCATTTGGCCAAACCGGACTCGGCAACGTCCACTGCATGGCGCGCTTCATCGGCGCGCGCTACCACATCTCGCACGGGCTCTCGAATGCGCTCTGCCTGCCGGTAGTGGCGCAGTTCAACATGATCTCCAGCCCCGAGCGCTACCGCGACGTGGCGCAGGCGATGGGCTGCAACATCGAGAACCTGAGCCTGATGGAAGCGGCCAATGCTGCGGTAGCGGCGATCACCGAACTCTGTCACGACCTGGGCATCCCGAGCCACCTGTCGGAGATCGGCGTGAAAGAGGAGGACATCCCCGAACTCGCCAAGCTCTGCATCGGCGCGGGTTACAACAAGTGGAACCCGCGTCTAACCTCGGAAAAGGACTTCGTTGCCCTGTTCAAAGAAGCACTCTGAGCGCAACCGGAGGGATAACCTGCGGCGCGACAAGGTGTGCGCCGGGGCCAGCCAAGGAGGAAACATGACCGATCTTTTGTTCGAACCGGTATCGCTGGGCGCGCTTGAACTGCCGAACCGGGTTGTCGTCTCGCCCATGGCACAATACTCGTCCGAGGGCGACGGCAAGGCCACCGACTGGCACCTAATGCACTACGGCAATCTCAGCGTGGGCGGCGCCGCGCTGGTCATCCTCGAGGCGACGGCGGTTCTTCCCGAAGGGCGGGTATCGCCCCGCTGCCTCGGCATCTGGGACGACGCACATATCGAGGGGCTGAAACGCATCGTTGATTTCGCCCGCCGCCCGAAGGGTGCGATGATGGGCATCCAGCTGGCACATGCCGGGCGCAAGGCCTCGGTCGCACCGCCTTGGCAGGGCGGGGACGCACTGCTGCCAAGCGACGGCGGCTGGGACATCTGGGGCGCAAGCGATTGCCCCTTCCCGGGCCGTGTTGCCCCGATCATGCCTGACGAAGATGACTTGGAGAACATCGCCCAAGCCTATCTTGCCGCGCTGCGCCGGGCCAAGCTGGCCGGATTCGACCTGATCGAGCTGCATTGCGCGCATGGCTATTTCCTGAACAACTTCCTTTCTCCACTTAGCAACACCCGCAACGACAAGTGGGGCGGCAATATCGAGGGGCGGATGCGTTATCCGCTGGAAATCTTCCGCCGCCTGCGCGCCGCATGGCCGAAGGACCGCGCACTTGGCGTGCGGATATCAGGCACTGACTGGGTCGAGGGCGGATGGACTGTCGAGGATTCCGTGATCTTTGCCCGCGCGCTCAAGGCTGCGGGCTGCGATTACGTTGCCCTGTCCAGCGGCGGCTCCTCCCCCGACCAGACGATCACCGTCGGCCCCGGCTACCAGGTGCCACTCTCGGCCAAGGTCAAGCGCGAGGCGGATATCCCGACCATCGCCGTCGGCATGCTGTCGGAACCGGAACTGGCCAACAACGTGCTGGTGCAGGGCGATGCCGACCTTATCGCCATTGGCCGGGGCATGCTGTTCAATCCCCGCTGGGCCTGGCACGCCTGTCAGACACTCGAGGGCACAATGCGTGTCATCGATCAGTATCTTCGTTGCCATCCCTCGATGCGGAACCTGCCGCGTTAAGAACTCCGAAAGGACCCCTCCCAGATGTCGACCATTCCCCACGTTTTCACGCCCTTCCAAATGCGTGACTTGGAACTCAAGAACCGTATCGTAATGTCGCCAATGGCCATGTACATCTCCGACGAGGGCGAGGTGAACGACTTCCATCGCCTGCATTACCACAAGATCGCCATGGGCGGTGCCTCGCTGGTGATGGTCGAACAGACCGCCGTGCACCGCGAAGGCCGGATCACCAATGGCTGCCTCGGGCTTTGGCATGACGGCCAGATCCCCGGGATGAAGACTCTGGTGGATGGCGTCAAGGCCAACGGCGCGCGTGCAGGCATCCAGATCAGCCATGGTGGTCGCAAGGCCAGCGCACAACGCGCATGGCAGGGCAACGGCCCACTGACCGAAGACGATATAGCCCGCGGCGAAGAGTCATGGCAGCCCGAAGGGCCGAGCAATTTCCCCTTTGCCGAAGGCTGGCCCACCCCCCGGCAGATGACGCTTGAGGACATCGCGCGCCTGCGCAAGCAGTTCAGCGACACCGCGCGCCGCGCTATCATGGCCGGATTCGATCTGATCGAAATCCACATGGCGCATGGCTACCTGCTGCAAAGCTTCCTGACGCCGCTGGCCAACCACCGCACCGATCAGTATGGCGGCACGCTAGAGAACCGGATGCGCCTGCCTCTGGAGATCGCCGAGGACCTTCGCGCGCTGATGCCCGAGGGTATGCCGCTTCTGGCACGCCTGTCTTGCACCGACTGGATCGAGGGCGGCTGGACGATGGAGGACAGCCTCGTCCTGGCCCGCAAACTGAAGGCCCGCGGCTTGGACCTGGTGGACTGCTCCTCCGGCGGGAACCTCGTGCGCGGCGCGACCAATTCCAGCCTTGCGCGGGGCCCCGGATACCAGGTGCCCTTTGCCGACCAGATCCGGTCAGAGGCCAAAATCCCAACCATGGCGGTGGGCATGATCCACACCGGCACGCAGGCCGAGGCCATCCTGGCCGAGGGCAAGGCCGATCTTGTCGCCATCGGCCGCCGCATCCTTTATGATCCGTTCTGGACGCTGCACGCGGCGCAGGAACTGGGGCATGATCTCAGTTTCGAGAATTGGCCGCAGCCTTATGGTTGGTGGCTAGAGAAATGGGCCCGCTCGATCCGGGCTGAAGGTGACTCGGTCTGATCCGCTTGCATGGCACGGACCTACACAATCGACAGGTCTGACAGTATAGCCAAAAAGCGCCCGGAAGAAACAGGGTCGCCAAGGGGGAAACGCATGGAGAACGATAAAAATAATGACGGTGACAAGATCAATATAAGGAAGAAACGCCTGACGGTACACGACGTAGCTCAGCATGCAGGCGTCTCCACCGGTACAGTCTCCCGCGTAATCAACGACGTGCCAGGCGTCGGTGCGGATGTGGCCCGCCGCGTGCAAACCGCAATCGAAGAATTGGGCTGGCAGCCGAATATCGCTGCTCAGAACATTCGGTCCTCCGCCTCGCGAATGATCGGCTTCATATTCTCGGATATCCGCAACCCGCTTTACGCAACTATGACTAAGGGAGCCGAAGAGGTGTTCGGTCCACGCGGTTATCTGCTGGTATCGTCCAGTTCGGACGGGCGGATGGAGCGAGAGGTCGACTTGATCGATCTTTACCGCCGCCGACGCGCCGATGGGCTGATCTTGTCAATCACAGACGAAAGCAATCAGGAGGTGCGCACAGCGATCTCCCGCTCGGGCATTTCCTTCGTCATGCTGGAACGGTCATTGGATGGCGAGGCAACATCGATAAGCGCCGATCATTACGGTGGTACCCTACAGGCCGTGGAACATCTAATGGAAATGGGCCACCGCCGGATCGCAATGATCACCGGCGGGCGCGGCACGCTGGTGATGCGCGAACGACTGCGGGCACTAGAGGACGGCATGGCTTCAGGCAAACTGGATGTCGACCCGGATCTACTAAGGCTTGACAGCTTCGATGCCGAATACGGCTACCATCAGGTCCAGATGCTGATGGGCAAGAAGAATCCACCCACGGCGATGCTCTGCCTCGGCGTCCGGCTTTTGCCGGGAGTCGTTTCCGGATTGCAGAGCATGGGTAAAACCTTTCCCGGCGATATTTCTCTAATCTGCAGCAACGACACCGAGACCGCCCGCATCCTGACGCCGCCGATCACCGCGATCCGCTACGATGCGCATATGCTGGGTAAAATGGCGGCGGACAGCCTGCTGGATCAGATCAGCCGGACGGACGGCAAACTGGAAGTGAAGAAATTTGAGATTCCAACAGAGCTGGTCCTGCGCGATTCCGTCCGACGGATCTGATCTGCAGGTAGTGTGAGAGCGATGAGCTTGCGATCGAAATTGCCGCCCTCTACCCTGCTTAAATGATTACGCCCAACCAGTTCCGTTGGTCATGTCAGAAGAACTTGGCTTGTGTGCATTGTCAGAAGGATGAACTTGCGACCGACGCCACCGGCCCCTACCCTTCCTGAATGACCAAACTTAACCCATTCCGCTACTTTCGAACCAGCCGTGAGATTATCCGCCTGACTTTGATGATGTATGGGCGTTTCCCGCTCTCATTGCGCAACGTCGAAGACCTTCTCCATGAGCGCGGTATCGATGTCAGCCACGAGTCCGTCCGGTTTTGGTGGATGCAATTTGGCCCGCTATTCGCCTCCGAGATCCGCAAAGCCAAGGCCCAGCGGTTGCGCTGCTACTCGAACTGGCAATGGCATCTCGACGAGGTTTTCATGAAGATTAACGGCAACCCGGTCCAGCAGAGTAGCCGAAGCATCTGGATGTAAAGGCTGCTCAGCACATCGTCGAAACCATCGGCGGGGTTGGTCCCACCGAACAGGGCCTGAAGGAGGTCAGCGCCCGTGGCGCCGTCTTCGATCTCGACGTTCAACACCTTCATGAACACGTCCCAGTTACCCAAGACCGGTCGTCGTCGACGCGCGAGAAGCGGGCATGATTAACCTCGAACAGGTAAAACGGCATGACGGTGCCGAAGATGCGACCAGGATGGCCAACCAGTTCCTGGCCCGCCTTGGAGAGCTAGAACTTCCCCTTGTAGTGCCGCACAATCTTTAGCTCGATCATCACGTCCTGCAGAGCCTAGAACGGGCCAAAGTCGATCTCGTTCTGCACCTTGTTGATGTCGAAAAGGTCATCTTCGGTGTAGCCTGGCCAGTCGAACTCGCGCGCCGCCCAATGCACGAACACCCGCTTGAAGGCTTCGACGGCGTCAGCCCTATTCCACCATGCTCGGTGATGAAGGCGAAGGTCTTTCCCAGCGCCCGCACCATTGGCGAATGCGCCAGCACGAGGGCGGTATCGTCTATCTGGCGGAGTTCGATCAAATCATCCCCCTTGCTGGCTTTATAGGTAACAAATTGCCTACTCCACGCCATGAGCATCGAACAATTTTCAGAAGAACGAAGCTATCAACCTGTCCACTGCTTCATTGCCCGCCTCGTTGGCTAGTGAAAACTCCGCGCCTCCAAAACGGAAGACTTCATATCCTCGGATCCGCAGTGCGCGATCGGCCTCGACCGGGTGCGTTTGGAGGCTTAGGTGTGTTTAGGGAGACCTCATTCATATTGATAGAGCGCTATTCGAAGCCTCCTTTTGCCATCAAGTAACTCATCAATCCACCGTGAGACAGCATGTTGAGCATGAAGTCGGGCATACCCCCTGCCGCAACCGGCTTGCATCGACTGGATTGAACGAACAGAGCGCCATATTGCAGCTTCACCGCTATCTCATCGCCGTCCTCTAGACACATGGCGTTAGCTTGGCAGAGCAGCAATCCATTGTTTAGGGCATTGCGCCTGAAGGTGCGGGAGAAACTCTTGGCGATGACGGCTTTGACGCCGGCGGCCTGCAGAACGGTGACCGCCACCTCCATCGCAGACCCGCAGCCGAAATTGGTGCCGGCAACCAGGATCGTCTCCGCCTCCATCGCGTCGTAGAAACCGGGGGCGATATCCTCGAAGAGGAAGGCCCGCAGGATATCTGGGTCTATCGTCTCTTTCTTGCGATGCGACGGAACGATGTAATCAGTGTTGATGTCATCTCCGAGAACGCGAGCGCTGCCCGAGGCGAGTGTATCGGTCATGTCAGCTCTCCTTTAGGCTCGTTTACCAAAGCCGCCGCGCACGGCAGCATGCGCGCAAGATATGGACGAGGCGAGATATATCTCTGCCGCGGCGTTGCCCATTCGGCCCCTGAAATTGCGATTGGCGCTCGAGATGATCTTTTGGCCGTTCGAGGGGATCGTGCCGCACGTTCCGCAGCAGGCACCACATCCGGGCAGCTCAATCCTGGCCCCGAAGGCCCGGAACTGATCCAGCATTCCGATACGTTTCATCTCGCTGTATATCTGGCCCGAAGCCGGCGTCACAACCACCTGCACGCGGTCGCTGAGATGCCCCGCCTTCGTGATGACCTCCAGCGCCTCCTCGTAGTCGCGCATCCTGCCGCCGGTGCAGGTGCCGAGATAGACGACATCGACCGGCGTAAAGGGCTGATCGTCAAGATCGGTCACGTTGTCCACGCGGTGCGGCAGAGCGATCTGCGGTGTTAGCGAAGACAGATCCACCTCTACCACCCGCGCCGCGTGCGCGCCCTCGTCGGCGGCGATCGGCACGTAGTCCCCGACGCCGATGTGCTGCATCCAGTCCTCGAGCACGGCGTCGAAGGGAAAGATGCCTGCCTTGGCACCGATTTCGACCGCCATGTTCGACAGCACGATACGGTCGTCCATGTCCATCGTGGCCACGCCCGGCCCGCCAAATTCAAGAGCCATGTAATTGGCGCCATCCGCCCCCATACGCCGGGCCAGAACCAGCGCCACATCCTTGGCCGAAACACCCGGCGGAAGACGGCCCGTCAGATGGACATGAATTGTCTTGGGAACTTCCAGCCACAGCTGCCCGCAAAACATAACGCCTGCCAGATCTGACGATCCGATCCCGGTGCCAAAGCAATTCAGCGCGCCATAGGAGGTCGCATGCGAATCTGCGCCGACCACTAGTCGCCCCGGTGCCGCGATCCCCTCCTCGATGAGGAGCTGATGCCCGATCCCGTCGCCGACGTCGAATAGGCGAATACCTTGCTCATGCGCAAACTTACGCGCCTTCGCCTGAAGCGCCAAGGCATTCGGGCCCGAGCTTATGCCGTAGTGATCCATGGCAAAGAGCAGCTGCGCGGCATCGGAGACGGTCTCGCGACCCATCTTGGCCAGATAGTCGATCGCCATGGGAATCGAGCCATCGGTCCCCATCGCGTGGCTCGGTGTGCATATGGCGATGTCGCCCGCGCATACATCTTTGCCTGCGGCCCGGCTGAGCAGTTTTTCCGCCATCGTTCTCGGGTGATCCACGTCCGTGCCTTTCGGGTCTTTTTTCGGGGGAGGGCGCATTCGATACGCGTCGTGCAGCGCGCCCAATTTGGGTGACAATACTATAACACTATTATACGAGCTTAACCGAGCAAGATGACGAAGTTGGAGTGACCATTATCATGGCCAAAAGCCGGGATACAGAAGGGGTCGAAAGGCCCGTGGCCGCCGCCGAGCGATCCTTGCGCATTCTCGATGCGTTTGTGGCCGAGCACCGCCCGCTGACCCTGAGCGATCTGGCCGATGCAACCGGATTGTTCAAGAGCGTGATCCTGCGGTACATGATATCCTTCGAGAAGCTTTCCTATGTGCGCAAGTTGGCCGACGGTCGGTATCAGCTTTCGGTCAAGGCCTTTCAACTGGGCCGCGCCTTCGAGAACTCGCTCGACCAGCGCGAATTGATCGAGGCGACGATGGCGCAATTGCGGGATACGACCGGCGAAAGTGTTTTCTTTTACGTCCGCGAAGGCGACAACCGGATGTGTCTTATGGGTGTGGATTCGCCGCAATCTCTGCGTGTCAACCGCAAGGTCGGTGTTCTGGTACCGATGGACACGACCTCGATCAGCCAAGTTCTCAACGACTTCGCCGAGGGCGCGCCCGAAGGTCTGACGCGGGCCGCAGACTTGGCGAGATATTCGGTGGGTGCCTATGATCCGTTGACCTCGTCGGTCTCGGTCCCGGTGTTCGACCGAAATGGCACTCTTGTCGGCGCTATTGCCGTCTCCGGTCCGATTGGTCGCTTCGATGCGCAAAACCCCGAGAACCTCGAGCATATCGCTACGATGGTTCAGCGCCTTTCCTCCATGCTCGGCTTTTCGCACAAGGCCTGAGTTTGCCGTGAGGCGTCTTTCAGTCATGCCGCTTGGCGGGGTGGTTCTGGCGCATGATCGGCGAGGAGACTAGGTCGCTGACATGAAAATCCCAAAGTGCGCTTTGCTGGCCCGTGTCGAAAGTATCTAGATCACTGGCGAGCGTCGAGAGATCTGTGAAGACCTTGCCTTCGAGGCCGAACCCGCGCGCGACCGCGCCCAGGTCTCCCCTACCATGCACCGCGCCGCCATCATGCAGCCCTTCGCTGCGCAGTTTGTGAATCTCGGATCCGTAGGCCCCATCGTTGAGAATGCAGATCAGGAGCTTGAACCCGTGGCGACGGATGGTCTCCAGCTCCTGCGCGTGCATCAGCAGACTGCCATCGCCGTCGATGAGGACAACCGTATTGTCGCGGCGCGCGGCAGCGACGCCGATGGCGTAAGAGACGCCGTTACCGATCGCACCGAACTCGCGGATCACATGGAAATTACGCGCCTGCCAGCCCCGCATCTGGGCCGAGAAATACGAGCAATGCCCGGAGGAATTGACCATTTCCCAATGCTTGGGCAGCACGTCTTGCAGGCCCGCGATGACGTCGCGCGGATCGAGATAGCCATCAACAGGGAATTCCGCGTCGTCGGCCTGCGCGTTCGCAATCCGCTCGCGCAGGGCATCGCTGCGCCAGTTGGACGGGCTCACGCCGCGCCCCTCCAGTGCCCCAATGAGCTTTTGCACCGCCACCTTGGCATCGCCTTGCAGGACATGATCGGCGACGACCGCGCCTTGGTTGATCCCTTTCGGCGCAAGATCGATTTGCAGCACCTTGGCCGCACCAAAGAGCTTGCCCGCGTCCCGCATGTGCTGTGTCAGGCTTGCGCCCACCGCGATGATCAGATCCACCTCGGCGAAAAGCTCGCGCGCCAAGGGCGATGAGAAACCGCCAGCAACACCCAGATCGAAGGGATGGTCGACGAATAGGCCCCGCACGGGAAGTGTGGTCGCCACAAGTGCGCCGCACTGGTCGGCCAGCGCCGCGCATGCTTCGGACGCCCCCGCGCGCATCGCGCCCTTTCCGGCAATCAGCACGATCTTTTGGGCGGCCGCGACAAGGTCGGCGGCCACAATTACGGCCTCGGGGGCAGGATGCAGCCGAGCGGATTTCGGCATGACCTGCTGCGAGGGAACATACTCCTCAGATCCGGTCCATTCTTGGTGCTGAAGGTCCATGGGAATTCCGACGACGACTGGCTTCTGATGCAGGCGCGCCGATAGGAACGCCTCGCGCAGCTTGCCCGCCATCTGCCCCTGAGTGTGTATGGGTATGTAGTCCGCACCGAGAGCACGGACGACCGGCGCCTGATCGAGTTGCTGATTGTACCACGCTTTGCCTAGCGGGCTTTCCCCCGCAAAGATCACCATCGGAATCGAGGCCCGCACCGCCGCCGGCAAGGCAGTGGCAAGCTGCGTGACACCCGGCCCGCAGGTCACCGAGCAAAAGCCCAGATCGCCGGTGGCACGCGCGTAGGACATCGCCATCGAGCAGGCACAATGCTCGTGACGAACATGGATCGACTCGACACCAAGCGCGTCGAGACTGTCGGCGAAATACATGTTGGCATCGCCCAGAAGCGTGAAATGGCATGACACCCCCTCCTGCGCAACTATCTGCGCGAGCCGTTCATGTAGCTGCATGTTGTCCTCCTGCGTGTGCGTAATTGTGGTTTTTATTTCAGTTTCGGGTCGATTCGGGCCCGGCGGCCCATCAGCATCCGAACCACTGGCAGCAGGAGCACGAGCGCGATTAGGGCGATAAGGATCATCGACACCGTGCTGCTGGCAATTGACAGAACATCCCCGCGAGAAATGATAAGCGCAAGGCGCAGTTGCTGCTCAGCCATCGGGCCAAGGATGACGCCCAGCACGATCGGTGCCAGCGGGAACCCGGTGCGCTGCAGGATGTATCCCAACAGACCGAAGCCGATGAGTGCGTAGATATCAAACACGCTGTTCTGAATAGAATAGACGCCGATCACCGAGAGGCTGATCACGATGGGCGCGATCAGCGATTGCGGGAGGCGCAGCACCGGAGCAAAGACGCGCACCGCGATCGTACCGCCAAGGAGCGGCAAAATGGCTGCCGTGAGGATCATCTGCAGGATGAAGGCATATACCAGCACCGGCTCAGACCGGAAGAGACCCGGCCCAGGCTGAAGTCCATGGACGAGGAACGCGCCCATGATGACCGCTGCGACGGCATTGCCCGGCACGCCGAGTGTCAGCGTCGGGATGAGCGCAGAAGCATTATCAGCGTTGTTGCCGCATTCCGAGGCGGCAACACCCTTATAGTTGCCCTTGCCGAAGCTTTCGGGATCTTTGTCGGCGCGCTTGGTCTCGTTATAGCTCAGGAACGCGGCCATTGTGCCGCCCACGCCGGGCAGAATGCCGATGACGATTCCGATCATCGAGGAGCGCGCCCAAGTCGGGAAGAGGCTCGGCCAGTCCGTAAAGCGGTGTTCGGATTCTTTGATCGCCGTCCGGGCCGCGTCGATCTGCTGGGAGATCGCGGTCTGCGCGAGCTCGATGGCGGGCGGCAGGCCGTAGAGACCGGCGAGCAGGACGATGAAGTTGAAACCGCCGGTTAGGTAATAGATGTCGAGCGTGAAGCGCTCGTGCCCCGAGACGCTGTCGATGCCGATCGTGCCTATCAGCAGGCCGAGACCGCTGGAGATCAGACCCTTGAGCGGGTCCGCGCCCAACAGGATCGCGATGCTGCACATGCCGAAAAGGGCGACCCAGAAATACTCGGCCGGTCCAAAGAGAAGCGTGACGGTCGCCAGCGGCGGTGCCAGCAGCAGGAGTGAGAACCCGCTGGCCACGCCACCCACCGCAGACGACCAGGCCGATATGCGAAGCGCGTTACCCGCCTCGCCCCGCTTGGCCAGCGGAACGCCGTCGAATGTCGTCGGAATAGACGAGGATGTGCCAGGAATACCCAGCAGAATGGCCGGAATCGCACCGCCGTAGATGCCGCCATTATAGATGCCGGCGACCATACCCAACGCCACCATCGGCTCCATCGTGAAGGTCAGCGGTATGAGAATGGCGATGCCCATCGTCGCCGTGAGCCCCGGCAGCGCGCCGATCAGGATCCCGCCCACGACGCCGACGCCCATTGCGGCCAAGTTCTGCCACATCAGAATTTCGCGAATGGCAGCAAAGAGAATGTCGATGATGGACATGGGCTAGCCCCAGAAAATTTCTTGCGGAAGGGGGCGCGCGAAAAGCGCAACGAAGACCAGCCACGTCGCCAAGAGAAACACGAATGACACGAGCGCATTCAGCCAATGGCTGCGCAGCCCGATCAGATACGCGACAAGTGGTATGTAGACGATGCTGGAGGTGAAAAAGCCGATCTTCCCGACGGCCACCGCGTAGAGGATGGTGGGCAGCAGAAACGCGAGGAACGCGGTCCAGGACGAAACAACGGGCTGATCCGCGACCTTGCCGCCGAGCCTGAACCCCCGCAGGAAAAGAAGCACGGCCAGAGTGGCAACCACGATCAGCACGAGACGCGGATACATCTGCGCCTCGAACGCGCTGATCGCGTTCGCATCCCACCAGAACACGGCGACGACACACATCAGAATGGCAGCTGATACCTGATCTCTCAGGCCTTCGCGCCCCCCGGAGATGGTCTCCGAGGGGCTATTGGTCTGGCGGTCGGTCATGACCGGATTACCGCCACGGGTTGGTTTCCCAGAGCTTGCCGATCCGGGTGTTCACCTCAGAGAGATACTCGGTGTATTCAGCCTTGTTCATGTAGTTCAGCGGAAGGCTCTGTTCCTCGGCCGCCTTCAGAAACTCCGGGTCCTCGAGGGTTTTCTCGATGGCCTCGCCTATCTTCGAGACAATCTCGTCCGGTGTGCCCTTGGGTGCCGCGAAGCCGCGATCCGAGCCGCTGTAGATCTCATAGCCTTGTTCGGCGAATGTCGGAATGTCGGGGAAGAGCTCGAGCCGCTCGCTCGACATGACGCCCAGGATCTTGGTCGCCTTGTCTTCCGAACCAATGCCCGATGCCTCGCCCGCACCGACGACTAGACCGGCGATGTGACCGCCCAGAAGAGCGGTCGCCGCCGGCGGGATGCCTGGGAAGGGAACCTGCGTTACTTCGGTCTCGGTCATGTCGAGAAAACCCTCAAGGCTCAGATGCATGGAGCCGCCATATCCCTGATGACCAATGGTTAGCGCGCTGGGGGCTGCCTTCGCCTCGGCGACGAAATCATCGAGCGAGCCGATGGTGCTGTCGCCCGGCACGCTTAGTGTCGCGGGATCGGTCACCAGGTTGGCGATCGGCGCGAAGCTATCGAAGCTATAGCGGGTCTCGCGCTCGTAGGGCAGCGTGATGAAGGCAGGCGCGTTCATGAAGCCGATAGTGTAGCCATCGGGATCGGCATTGGCCGTTTCGGTGAAGCCGTACTCGCCGCCCGGCCCCGGCTTATTGACCACAACGAAGCTGGCACCCTCGATGTATTTCTCGAGGAAAGGCGCCATGGTGCGCGCGAGAATATCGGTGCCGCCGCCAGCCGAGTATCCGACGACGAGGGTGATTGGCTTGTCGCCCGGCCAGTCGGCCAGCGCGACACCCGGTGCCAGCGCAAGAGCGGCGGCAAGGATGACTGATTTTTGCATTTTTTTACCTTCCTGTTGTTTGTGGTTCTTAGGAGTCGATCTCTACGATGCAGCCTTTCTCTTTCAGCGTTCTGTCGACCCAGGATCGGTCCATCCCGCCGACCAGGGTCTGCTGCATCTGCTTGTCTTCAGCCGCGGCCTTCTTGACCGCCGCCTCATGGATGGCATTCGCCTCGGCGCGGGGAATGGCAACGACGCCATCTTCATCCCCGAGGATCAAATCGCCTGCGGCAACGATCATACCGCTAAGCGCAATCTGCGCATTCACGGTGCCCGGCCCGTCTTTGTAGGGGCCGCGGTGGCTAATGCCGGTCGAGAAGACCGGATAATCGCCTGCCCGAATGGCTCCGGCGTCGCGGATCGCACCGTAAATCACCATGCCCGCGATGCCGCGATAGCGCGCATGGGCAACCATCAACTCGCCAACGACGGCATTGGTTACGTCGCCATCCGCATCAACCACGATGACATCACCTGGCTCGGCAACGTCTATGGCCTTGTGGATCATGAGATTGTCGCCGGCCCGCGTCTTGACCGTCACAGCCGGCCCGGCAAGCACGCCGCCGCCATGTCGCGCTTGAAGGAGCGGCCCGCCGCCGGATAGCCGGCTCATCACGTCCGAGACATTGGCGACCGGGAGTGCTCTGAAAGCCTCGACCAGCTCGGGCGAGACGCGGCCGGGATGTGCGTGAACGTGAAATCCAATCATCTTGCGGCGCTCCTCAGCTCAAACCGTTGCAGAACGTCGTGATGCGCATGCAGGCATCCCGAAGCTGCGCCTCGGAGGAGGCATAGGAGACCCGGAAATGCCCTGGCAATCCGAAGGCCGCGCCGTAAACGACGGCAACCCCCTCTTCTTCCAGCAGCACCTCGGAGAAATCCTGATCGCTCCCGATCTTGCGGCCGCCTTTTGTCGTCTTGCCGAATGTGCCGGCGCAGCCAGGATAGACGTAGAAGGCGCCATCGGGCACGAGGCATTCCAGCCCCTTCGCCTCACGCAGCATCCCAACCACCAGATCGCGCCGCTCGCGGAACGACGCTCGGCGTTCGGCCAGGAAATCCTGCGGCCCTGTCAGAGCGGCAACCGCCGCCCACTGCGCGATGGAATTCGCGCCCGAGGTGGTCTGCCCCTGGATCTTGGTCATGGCCTTGATGAGATGCGCAGGACCGCCGCAATAGCCGATGCGCCAGCCCGTCATCGCATAAGCCTTGGAGACGCCATTCATCGTCAGAACGCGGTCCTTCAGTTGCGGCGCAACCTCGGCCAGCGTCGAAAACGCGGTGTCGGAATAGATCAGGTGTTCATAGATATCGTCGCTCAGCACGTGGACGCGCGGATGGCGCTCCAGAACCCCGGCGATCCGCTCAAGCGCATCTCGCGAGTAAACGGCGCCAGAGGGGTTGCAGGGAGAGTTGAGCATCACCCATTTCGTTCGCGGCGTGATTGCGGCCTCCAGATCCTCGGCGGTCAGCAGAAATCCCGTGGCTGCCTCGGCCTGCACCACCACCGGCGTGCCGCCGCAGAACGAGACCAGCTCGGGGTAGGATACCCAATAGGGCGCCGGAATGATGACCTCGTCGCCCTCATCGATGGTGGCCATCATGGCGTTCGCGATCACCTGCTTGCCGCCGGTTGAAACCATCACCTCGTCATCCGCGTAGTACAGTCCGTTCTCGGTGCTGAACTTGCCTCGCACGGCCTGTTTCAGCTCTGGGATGCCGGCCACGGGCGCATACTTCGTATGCCCTGCCTTCATCGCATCGATGGCGGCGGCGATGATGTTCTCGGGCGTGGGGAAATCCGGCTCTCCCGCGCTGAGCGCAACGATGTCGCGGCCCCGCGCCTTTAGGTCGCGCGCCTTCTGCGAGGTCGTGTTCGTCGCCGAGGGCTTGAGCCGCGTGGCCGCCCCCGAGAGCAGGTCAGAGGCACCTTCCGGCGCCGCCGCATGAGATTTGGTGTTCAATGCCGTCGCCATCAGTTCAACCCGTCCAGAATTCAGTGGCACGCCTTCATTCCAGACTGGAAGAAATTCATTATGCCGTTATGACTTTTTCATCATAGAATTATGTTTTTCCTCGTGTCAACACTCATTTCGGTTCGAAACTTGGGTGGCATGGCTGCGGTAGCTCGCGCCCGAATGATCAGGGAAGAGTTTGGATAGCTCTACGCGCGCTGCTTTTTAGACAATGAAAACAGCAGCTTTGCGGCAAGAGGCGCGCAGGTGATCACAAGGAACATCCGCAACAGGTGGTCGACGATCACGTAACCCAGATCGGCGCCAACTACGATTGTCAAAACCGTCATCTCTGCCTGCCCACCCGGAGCGAAGGCCAGAAATGGCATTGTCAGAGTGATGAACTTGCGACCGACGCCACCGGCCCCTACCCTTCCCAATGACCAAACCGAACCCATTCCGCTACTTTCGAACCAGCTGTGAGATTATCCGCCTGGCGGTGATGATGTATGGGCGTTTCCCGCTCTCATTGCGTAATGTCGAAGACCTTCTCCATGAGCGCGGTATCGATGTCACCCACGAGTCCGTCCGGTTTTGGTAGATGCGATTTGGCCCGCTATTCGCCTCCGATATCGGCAAGGCCAGGGTCCAGCGGATGCACTGTTACTCGGACTGGCAATGGCATCTCGATGAGGTCATTGTGAAGATCAACGGCAAGACCCATTACATGTGGCGCACCGTCGATCACGAAGGCGAGGTGCTCGATGCCTTCGTCACCAAGCGCCGTAACCGCAACGCAGCATTGAAATTCCTAAGAAAGTTGATGAAGCGCTACGGTCGGCCGGAAAAGATCGTCACTGACAACCTGCGCTCGTACGGCGCCGCAATGAAAGAAATCGGGAACTTGGATCGGCAGCGCACGGGTCGCTGGTTAAACAATCGCGCCGAGAATGCACACCTGCCTTTCCGACGAAGAGAGCGCGCCATGTCCCGCTTCCGCCGCATGCGAAGTTTGCAGAAATTCACCGCCGTCCGCTCTTCTGTCTTCAACCTCTTCAATCAGGAACGCAGCCCCTCGAGCAGACAGATCTTCAAGCAAAACCGCGCCGCCGCTCTGGCCGAGTGGCGCAAGCTGTACGTGGCCTGAAGGACAGCTGCACTGTCCAAGCTGAGACGAAGTTCGTTTCTGTCTGACACCTCCTTTTAACAGCCTGTTAGTCGTCCAAATGATGAGAATACATAAGCTGGCCAGGCGTTGTCAGTCGCGCACGCAAGATGCAGCCTGTCTCGGATTCCGTGATATAGAGGTCCCGGTTCCGATCTCCGCCGTATGCGATGTTGGTCGTCGACAGTCCCTCACTGGATTGCACCCGGTAGAGCGGCTGGCCGAGGCGGTCTAAAATCCAGACGACCCCGAGACCACAATGAGCGATGGCTAGGCCGCCCTCTGTATTCATGGCGAGTCCGTCCGGCCCGGCAAGACCTCCGGAAAGGTTTACGAATGCGGCGACTTTCGACGTCGTACCATCCGCGTGCAAGGGCAACCGCCAGACCTGATTGGCTCGCGTGACCGCAACAAGGAGCGCGCTTTCGTCCGGGGTCAGCACAAGGCCGTTCGGGCTTGGCACATTGTCGACAAGAAGGTCTATCTGCCCATCGTCCCGCAGGCGATACACCCGCCCGCTAGGGTCCTGCAGCCCCGTTTGGCCTTGGTCCGTGAAGTAGAGATCGCCATTACTACCGAAAACCAGATCGTTGACTCCTTTCAGTCCCTCGCGCTTGATTTTCTGGATGACGGGATGGATCGAGCCGGTTTCAGGATCGAAACGCATAATTCCGAGCCGGTGGTCCGCGATAAAGATGCTGCCATCCTTGTGGATCTTCAGGCCGTTAGGCCAGCCGTCATACTCCACCGCGACAGACCATGTAGCCTCAGGGGAGACCTTTAAAATCCTGCCATAAGGAATATCTACGACATATAGGTTCCCATGTGTGTCAAAAGATGGGCCCTCGAGGAAGGAATGCAGCCTTGATGCTCCTTTCCCGAACCGCCACCCCGAATCCCGGTCCGTAATCCTGAGTTCGTCTGGAAGACGCGCAAACACTTCCGCTTCCACGGTCTTAGGCACTTTGTAAAACAAATTTATCCCCCCCTTTTCTTTGCCTCTTCAATCGGAATAACCGTTTTCGCCAAGCCGGAACTCTTACCCAAGAAATACTCAGTTCGAATGTCACCCGGAAACAGTGACTTCCCGCACATGAGGACGTGGCCACAATCATTAATGTGCCAGTTGTCACGAACAATCAGAGCGCTCCCAACCGGTGTAGATAACTGCTCTGCGAATTCCTCGGTTGCGATGATCGCTGAAACGAGAACACGGATCGTGGGAATCTGTTGTTCTACGATCTGACTGACGAACTTGTGCGCAGAACGAGAGAGCATCATGTCGCCGGTGATATGGCGGCCGATGTCCGGATGTATGTATCTCAGTTCCAGGCATACGGGGCGCCCATCGATTATCCGGAGACGGTCAAGGAAAAATACGTCCGTCCCCTCATCGACCCCGAGGTCCCGCGAAACTTCTGCAGGAGCGGCGACGAGTTTGAGAGAAGGGTTGCGATAGGCGACGCTCTTACCTTCCATAGCTACCTGCTCTTCGAATGAAAGACACTCGCGCGTGTCGATTGGAAACTTGTCTAGACGAGTCGTGGCAACAAAGCTTCCCCGACCGACTTCGCGGATAATAGCATCCTCGAAGACGAGCTCCGATAGGGCATGACGGACAGTGGAGCGGGTTGTGTTGAACCGCTGGCACAGTTCACTTTCCGATGGAAGGAGATCACCGGGCTTGTACTGACCAGACGCGATTTTGCCCTTAATTTCGTCCTTAATTCTTAAGTACAGGTGTGAATTTGCTGCGACGGGCCTCTTTTTTCGGCCAGACATGCGTTCTCCGGTCTTCGCTGTCTTATTTCTGGTCGGCATTGACATATGGTTGTTTATACCTTTAGCCTTGCTTGTGTAGTCAGATTATTGCGCGGAACACGAGCTTGTGGCAAGTGTTAAGTCAAATATTCAGATTTGCTGGCGAGGGGAGCGATAAACTTGAATGAATTTCGAATGCTGTCGACCAGTGGTATACTTGGCTACGGATTCCCTGAAGCCTCGCTCGCGGCGGGGCTCGCGCGCAAGCCCCATGTCATTGGGGTCGATGGTGGGTCGGTTGATCCGGGTCCGCATTACCTCGGGTCGGGAAAGCCGTTCTGTTCACCTGGGGCGATACGGCGCGACCTGCGCCTAATGCTCAATGCGGCTATTTCAACCGGGGCAAAACTCGTTATTGGCACCTGCGGTGGCGCAGGCGGTGCACCGCACCTTGAGCTTGTAGCGCAGATGGCCCGCGAGATTGCCGAAGAGGATGGACTTGCCTTCAAGCTGGCGCTCATCCATGCTGAGCAGTCATCGGAGAGCATTCTGGGGCACGTAGGTAGCGGCAAAATTGCCGCATTGGGTGGTGTCCCTGATCTTTCGGAAGACGTAGTGACGGGAGCGGTCCGGATTGTTGGGATGATGGGGCCCGAGCCGATCATGAAGGCGCTCGATGAAGGGGCCCAAGTGGTCCTTGCGGGACGGGCGAGTGATCCGGCGCCTTGGGCGGCGTGTGCGATTAATGCCGGGTTTCCTCCAGCCCCAAGCTGGTATGCCGGAAAAATGCTTGAATGCGGTGCGACGCCTGCAATTCCGAAGGGGCACGATTGCATCCTCGTGACGGTTCGGGAAGATGGTGTGGAGTGCGAGCCTGCCAACCCGGCCCGCCGCTGCACGCCTCTTTCGATCGCGAACCATAGCCTCCACGAGAACGCCAGCCCGATCTTTCACCTTGAGCCAGGAGGGCTTTTGGACACGTCGGCCTGCACGTTCGAGGCAGTCTCGGATCGCACCGTTGTAGTACGTGGAATGACCTGGGTCGCGAGAGAGTACACCGTCAAGCTGGAGGCGGCTGAACTGGTCGGCTATCGCGCGTTCACGGTTTGTGGCACTCGGGATCCCGGTCTCATAGGGATCATCGACACGTTTCTCCAAACGGTCCGCCAGAACACCGCGGACAAATCTGCCGATCTAGGAATTTTGCCGACGGATTACGTCCTCTCGATCAGGGTCTACGGAGCGAACGGGGTCATGGGCTCTCGGGAGCCAAAAAGGAATTCGGTTGGACACGAACTAGGCTTTCTCGTGGATGTGGTAGCGAGTGAGCAGAGCGTCGCAAACGCCGTTTTGGCTTTAGCGCGCACTCAGATGCTTCATACTGATTTCGATGGCCGCCTTTGCCGCGAAGGCAACATGGCGTTCCCCTTCTCGCCATCCGACCAAGAGGGCGGTGCCGTCTACCGCTTTTCGATGCACCACACCCTGAGCCTCGACGACCCTTGCGAGATTTTCCCTGTCGAATATGAAATGGTGGGATAAGAGCATGGCATTAATCCGCGATATCGCGACGGTTTGTAAAAGCAAGAACGCGGGCCCGTTTGAACTCACGCTTGACGTGGTTTTTGACGATGCGGAAACGTATCGGAAGGTCAAGGCAACGGGGGTCCTCAGTGCGGATCTCTTCGCAACCCTCTATTCCGTGAGTCCTAATGCAGTGCAATTCACCGAATACGACGCGGGGCTAGCCTTTAAGGCTACTCTTCCGAGGTTAGTTTCCGCTGGCGACATTGGCGACACCGACGTCTACGGTGCCCAGCAGCATGCGCCTCTTCTCGACGTCGATATTCCGGTCTGAGCATATGGAAAATGCACGCATCGAGACAATAAAGATCACGCAACGCTCTTCTCGAGTGGCAGATTTCCTATCTGGCAACAAAGTTCTGGGACTCTTTTCGGTCCTGATAGGTCTCACAGCTTGGGAGATGACGGCATCGCAATTTCACAAAATGGTCCTGCCACCTCCGAGCGACGTGTTGGCAAGGTTCTTTGACACCGATTTCCTGTCAACGCTGATGCCAAGTCTCGCAAATTCGCTCATAGCATTTGCTGTTGGGTTCGGCTTGGCGCTTCTGGTCGCGATCCCGCTCGGCATTGTGCTAGGAAGATCGCAATTGCTTTACAGGATGTTCGACCCTCTTATCAGCGCGATATACGCTATCCCTCCGGTCGCCTTCGTACCATTTCTGATCATCTGGTTCGGCCTCTTCTTCGAAGGCCGTGTAGCCCTGATTTTCATGATGTGTGTTTTTGATATCTTGGTCGTCATTGTTGCAGGCGCACGCGATGTTAGCAGCAAGCTTGTCGATGTTGGGCGTTCTTTTGGGGCCAGCAGAAGCCAGATACTCAGGCTCGTGGTCTTCCCCGCGATCTCTCCTTTCCTCATCGCAAGTCTGCGTGTGGGCTCGGCTCGAGCGATCAACGGGATGATTACCGCAGAGCTATTCTTTGCCGCCGTCAATCTCGGCATGGTCATGAAGCGATCTGCTCAGGCCTTCGACACCGCATCGGCTATGGCAGTAGTCGTGACAATTTGCATCGTCGGTTTGTTGGCTCAAACGGCTATCCACCGGCTTGAGGATCATGTCCTACGCTGGCAGCCGCGGAGATCGACATGACACGCTTGCGCCGCATGTCCCTCCCGCTTGTCGGTTTCGCGATGTTCCTGTTGATCTGGGAGGTGACAGGCCAAAGTCTTGGCAATGCCCTTCTGGCCCCACCGTCTTCGGTCGCGCATACATATGTCGACCTTCTGTTAGAAGGCGCTATGCTCGCGGAGCTCTTTACCTCGCTTCGACAGATGATGATCGGTTTCCTTTTGGCCTGTTTCATTGGCATGCCAATCGGCGTCGCAATGGGCCGTTCGCGAGTTTCGGACGCCATGTTCCGCCCTTGGGTGAGTATGTTCGTTGTCACCTCCACGGCGGCTTTAATCCCGGTTTTGATTTTACTTCTTGGAACTGGTCTTGCCTTGCGGAGCAGCGTCGTGTTCCTAGCGGCAGTCTGGTATATCATTCTTACAACATACAATGGGGCAAAGGGTATAAGCCCAAGCTTGATCGCCACTGCGCGCTCGTTCTCGGCTAGTAGGGGCCAGATTTTCTGGAAGATTATCCTGCCTGCTATCTATCCTTATCTGATCACAGGTGCCCGAATAGGGCTAGTTCATGCGATCCGTGCGATGGTGATGGCGGAAATGTTCGTCATCGTCGGCTATGGAGGGCTAATAAATCGCACCGGGCTAGATGTTGATACGTCTGCCCTGCTGAGCCTGCTGCTCACCCTAATGATCGTAAGTCTGCTCGCCAACTGGACTTTGTTCCAGGCGGGAAGGCTGCTCGCGCCTTGGTACGAGCAGCGAGGTAGTTGAACCAAACAACTAAGGGAGAAGAAAATGACCGTACTTACGAGACGTCGTGCGCTGCAACTCATGGGCGTAGCCGGGGGGAGCGGCTTGCTGATGCACGGGGCCGGGCCACTGTCGGCACAGCAGGGGCGCGCTCTGCAGGCTAATATCTTGGGGTTCACACTGGGCATTCACGTGCCCGCAATCATGGCGTTAAACGAGGGAATGGAGGAGCTTGGATACAGCGCCTCGGACATGGTGCGCCTTGAGTCGATGCAAGCTGTGACGCAAGGGATTGTCGCCGGTTCTTCGGAAGTCGGTGAAGGTGACGTTGTGTCGGCGCTCACCGCGTCCGAAGCGGGTGCTGATATCCGACTGACAGGGCTTGTCTACAACAATACCAGCCAAGTCCTCGTGGTGAACCGTGACATCATCCAGTCCTTCGAGGACTTAAAGAAACCTGAGGCCACTATCGCCATTAATTCGCGAGGTGATTTCATCTATATCATGCTGAGCGGTGTGTTCGATCGGAACGGAATCGACATCGAACAAGACACGACCCTTGTAGAGGTCGGCGGGTCCGGTTCCCGTATGCGCGCTCTCCTTGCTGGGCGGGTCGCTGCGGTTCCGGTGCATTTCGACCAAGCGGTCGAAATCGCAAAGGAAGGCAATTTCGAGGTCATGGTCGAGCCAGGCAAGCTATTCGATCCATGGCTATCGGAGGCTTGGCTAGTCAATGGTTCGTGGCTCGACAACGACGAGAACCGTCGCATTCTCGTTGACCTTCAGAAGGCGACGATCACCTCATTCCGCCGGGCGAATGCAGACCTCGGCTACTACGCTGACGGATACCGCAAATACGCGACCGTGAAAGGAGCGCAGGAAGCCAAAGACGAAGATCTTGAATGGGCATGGTCACAATTGTCGAGCGAGATCCAAGCATGGCCTAACGACGGTGGCTTCAGAAGGGAATATTTCGAGCGCCTTATCCCGGTCTACGAAAAGGCCGGTGCGCTCCAGGGAACTCTAGACCTCGACAACGCAGTCGATACGAGTTTCGTCGAAACCGCACTGAAAGAACTTGACTCGTGACGAAGACAAAACTTTCGATACGAGACGTATCCAAGGCATACCGGCGGGACGGAGACGTCCTGCCGGTTTTGGAAGCATTCAGCCTCGATGTTCCGGATCTCGAGTTTCTTGTGCTTCTCGGACCGTCAGGCTGCGGCAAGTCCACGCTGCTTCGGATTGTTGACGGTATCGAGGCTGCCGACAGCGGAAACATCATCCTAGACGACAAGGACGTGACCGGCAGGACCGGAGACGGCCGAGGCATGGTTTTCCAGAGTTTCGAACTCTTCCCATGGCGAACGACGCTCGACAACGTGGCTTTCGGGCTTGAGGTCACCGGAGTGAGCAAGACGGAGCGCTACGAAATTGCGCGGGAGTGTATCAATCTCGTTGACCTGTCTTCGTTCCAGAACGCGTATCCGCACGAACTTTCGGGCGGGATGCAACAGCGCGTAGGAATCGCGCGCGCGCTGGCAATCAACCCCAGTATCCTGTTAATGGACGAGCCTTACGGCGCGCTGGACGTACAGACGCGTGACCTGCTTCAGGACGAGTTGCTCAGCATCTGGGAACGCGAACGTAAAACGGTGATCTTCGTGACGCATTCAATTGAGGAGGCAATCTACCTTGCCGACCGGATCGTTGTGATGTCGCCGAGACCAGGACGCATCCAGATGATACAGGAAGTGCCTTTCGAACGTCCCCGGAGAGAGGAGATGAAGACATCTCCTGAATTTCTCGAACTTAGACGCGAAATATGGCAAACACTGAAGGAAGGAATTACGGTTTGAATAGGGACGCCATGAAACCTCATGAGCCGTCAATGCGGTACACCTCGGCCAAGGCGCTGCTCGAATTTGTATCCGCGCTATTTGAACACGCTGGGCTTTCGGGCGCGAATGCTTTCATCGTGGCGGATAATCTGGTCTGTGCGAACCTCCGTGGCAACGACACGCACGGTGTTTTTCGGGCCCCGACCTACCTGGCACGGGTCCGCGAACGGTTGTCGGTAGCGAACCCCGAGATTTCCGTCACGAAAACGGCTTTCGCCGCGGCGCTCGTGGATGGAGGCAACGGGATGGGCGCGGTTGTGGGGACGCGCGCTATGCAGGAAGCGATCACAATTGCCGAGAAAAGCGGCACAGCGCTCGTCTCAGTGAGGAATTCTGGCCATTACGGAATGGCGGCATACTATGTAATGCAGGCACTTGAGCGCGACATGATCGCGATGGCATTCACCAATTCGTCACCGGCCTTTCCCCCATGGGGCGGGCGAAAACCGTTTTTCGGAACAAGCCCTCTCGCGGTGGCGGTGCCATCCGGCGAAGCTCCCCCATACGTGCTAGACATGGCGATGAGTGTGCTGGCCCGGGGCAATGTATATATTGCCGCTCAGTCGGGCGCCTCTATACCGGCAGGATTGGCACTCGATTCGGAGGGCCGTCCAACCACCGATCCCAAGGCACTGATTGATGGCGGAACGATGCTGCCTTTTGGGGGTGTGAAAGGGGCGGGATTGTCGATGTTAATGGATATTTTTGGCGGCGTACTTTCAGGGGCAGAATTCGGCGGAAGGGTTGGCAATCCCCATATGGATTTCGACCGCCCTCAAAATGTCGGACACCTGTTCCTGTGCTTCCGCCCGGACCTCTTCATGCCGATGAGTGAGTTCAGGAACCGGATGGACGAGCTTGTGGCCCGCGTCAAGCAACAGCCTTTGGCAGACGGCTTCGACGAGATTCTAATCCCGGGCGAACGCGAAGCACGCTGTGCGCGGCAACGCGAGACGGCGGGAATTCCGCTCACCTCCGACGTCCTTGAGAGACTTGAAGAGGAAGCCGCTGTGGCAGGGGTGGGTCGGCTCGAGACGACGTCTCGACCGCTGACAGCAACCTGATGGGGGAGGCGAAGAGCTCGGCCATCATCACCGGTGCCGGTAACGGCCTCGGGCGTGCCATGGCTCAAAGGCTCGCCGGTCTGGATATGGAGCTATTTCTCGTTGATTTAGACGGTCAAGCTCTGCGCGAGACTAAGGAAATCTGCGGCGATGTCGATTCTGCCACGCTTTTCGAGGCGGATGTCAGAGACGAGTCGCTCGCGGAAACGCTGTTCCATGCGATCGATGCGCGACTAGGCAAACTCGATATCCTTATCAATAATGCCGCGCTGATCGCGGACACTCCTGTTGGCGCTACAGCGGCCGAGGCTTGGCGCAGCATTCTGGAAACGAACCTCACCGCACCGTTTTTCTGGTCGCAGCGGGCAGCAAAAATTATGAGGCGAAAGCAGTTCGGACGGATCATCAATATATCGTCACATGCCGCGCATCTGGGTACTACCGGACGCAGCGCGTATGCGGCCTCCAAGGCGGGGCTAGAGGCGCTGACCCGTACGATGGCGGTTGAACTGGCGCCTGACGGCATCACGGTCAACGCGGTCGCACCTGGCGCGATAGAAACTGAAAGGTCGCGTTTAGGGCACAATAAACAGCGTCGAAGCGCTTGGGAGAAAGCTATTCCTATGAAACGCTATGGTACCCCGGACAATGTTGCGGAGATTGTCGCGCTTCTGTGCAGTGTGAAAGCGAACTACGTCACTGGGGAAACGATACGTGTCGACGGTGGCTTCTGCGTGTCTGGGCTGATGCTCGACCGATGAGGCGTAGTGGTTGTTCGAACGTGATCCCTCGTGGCCTTTGTGGGGAGTGCAGAGTTTGCTTGTTATAACCGTACTGTTTCGTATCAAACTTACGCAATATGGCCGCTTTGTTCGGGAGGTTCATGAGAATGCGCGGCTGTCACTCGAGAAGGAGCATGAATGCTACAGGTTTGATGTGTCTTGTGCGCCAGAACGTAACGAGGTTTTTCTTTATGAGATTTATGCGGACGCGACCGCCTTCGATTTGCACAAGAATATGTCCCACTACCTTGAATTCTCGGCGGTTACTAAGCCTTGGATCGAAGAGAAGAACGTGCGCCGCTTTTACATGAGAAAGGATAACAAGGATGGGTAAAAGTACTGTTAGCAGATATGCCGAGAGGCCACGCCATGAACGAGGAGGTGGCGCCTGGTCAGTCCAGATGATCATGCCCGAGACTGGTGCACGCGGCCTCATCAACGGATTCACGACGATCCCCCCCAATGGAGGTATACCGCTCCATTACCACAATTGTGAGGAAAGCGTACTGGTTGTCTCCGGCAGCGCGATTGCTGAAATCGAAGGCAGGAATTTCGAAGTGGACACCTCGGACGTGGTCTGGATCGAAGCGGGCATTCCTCACAGATTTCTAAACCCATCGACCGAAACGCCGCTCCGGATATTCTGGACATACGCTTCCGCTGAAGCATCGCGAACAATCGTGGTAACAGGCGAGGAACGCCGCGTTGTCTCTGAAGGTAAATGATCTCTGGGTTGCTGAGCCGAGCGCAACTTCGCACCTGCAATGGATCAACGAGGCGCCCCTCCGTTCGCTACGGTGAGGTAAGAATGAAACACTGCGACTCTGAGCACTTCGTAGGGCAGCCAACTAAAGTGCAACAAAGATGAAGTCACCCATATCGGAAAGGCGTGTCCTTCATCTCGCTACGATCTATGCCGGGGCACTGGTGTTCGGGATGATCGCGCACTGGATGCGATTTCCGCTTCCCTGGATGATCGGGGCGATGGTGTTCGCCGCGACCGTGCGCATGGCCGACTGGCCATTGCAGGTGCCGGGTCAGACTCGCCAGGTTGGCCAGGTTCTCGTGGCTACCTCCGTGGGTCTATCCTTTACCCCGGAAGCGGTCGGCGCTATGGGCGCGCTACTGATCCCGATGATTGGCTCGGCGATCCTAACGATCGTAATCGGCTTCGTGGTGGCTGCCTTCCTGATGCGCATTACCCGTACGGACGTCATCACGGCCGTTCTGTCCTCCATTCCGATAGGCCCTGTTGAGAGCGCCGCACTTGCGGTCCGGCACAAGGTACTTCCTGGCCCGGTTGTCTTTGCCCAGACATTGAGAATTGTACTGTTGGTGATCTTGATCCCTCCTGCCATTGTCGCGTTGGATGGATCCGTCAAGGACCCGGTTGCCGCGCTTAGCCGCATGGAATGGACCCCGTCAGGCTCAATGCTCCTTGCCGTCGCTGGCGTTGCGGGCGCGCTAGTGGCGCGCTCGGTCCGGCTGGCCAATCCGTTCTTCGTGGGTTCTCTGGGAGGGGCTGCGCTGGCCGCCGCGTTCAGCTTTCCAATCACTGCTTACCCATATCCGATGCTTGTCCTTGCGCAGGTATTCCTGGGGGTCTGGCTCGGCGCGGTATTCGACCGCGATCTGTTTCGCCGCGCCCGTGGGTTTATCCCAGGCTCGATCTTGGCATCCTTGCTACTCGTTACGCTCTGCGTCAGTATGGGGCTCGGCCTTACATGGTTAACTGGCGAGACTTGGCAGGTCATGCTACTGTCTACGGCACCGGGAAGCGTGACCGAAATGGCGCTGACCGCAAAGATCCTCGAGGACGGGCTGGCGGTGGTTACGGCGTTTCACGTCGTCCGCATTTTCATCATCCTGCCGCTATCGAGCTCCATCATCAGCGTGACGGCGCGTTTGGCGAAACGCGCTGATTTGCGAACCAAGAAAAAATGACTTGTGCAGAGGTGGGAAAGCCGACGTTCTGGAGGGAAAAATATGCGGCAATCTTGAAAATATGGCGATTTTACAAATGATTTAGGCCCAACGTATAGCTTCTGGTGGTAGGAGGTTGTCGCTGAGTAAGGTAGGCCTTTAATTATTCCGTTGGTCTTGTCAGACGAACTTGGCTTGAGCCCTTGCAAGCTGCCTCCTACTCTCCCCGCATGACAAAACGTGACCCGTTCAAGTACTTCAAGACCAGCCGCGAGATCATCCGCTTGTACGGCGGCCAACCGCATTTATGTTCACGAGCGTCTTGTCAGAGCAAATATAGTTGAACCTGCTGAGAACGTGGCGGCCCGAGGATCAGTATCTACGGTTCGACCGGGGGTGTCAGAGCAACCTGAGTTGAGATCGGTTATTCGCTGCCCTACCCTGCCCCCATGGAAAAATGTGACCCGTTCAAGTACTTCAAAACCAGCCCTGAGATCATCCGCCTGGCGGTCATGATGTACGTGCGTTTTCCGCTATCGCTGCGCAACGTCGAGGACCTGCTCCACGAACGCGGCATAGATATCAGCCATGAATCCGTCCGCTTTTGGTGGAACAGATTTGGCCCGAAATTCGCCTCGGAAATCCGACGCTGCCGAATTCAGCGAATGCGGGCCTGGTCGAACTGGCAATGGCATCTGGACGAGGTGTTCGTCAAAATCAACGGCGAGATCCACTACATGTGGCGCGCTGTCGATCACGAGGGCGAAGTGCTGGACGCCTTTGTTTCAAAGCGGCGAGATCGCAAGGCCGCGTTGAAATTCCTCAGAAAATTGATGAAACGCTATGGTCGGCCCGAACATGTCGTGACCGACAAACTACGATCCTATAGCGCCGCCATGAGGGAAGTCGGCAATGCTGACCGCCAGATGACCGGACGCTGGCTGAACAATCGCGCCGAGAATTCGCATCAGCCGTTCCGACGACGAGAACGCGCCATGGCACGCTTCCGGCGCCTGCGAAGTCTGCAAAAATTCGCCGCCGTTCATTCTTCAGTTTTCAACCACTTCAATTCGGAACGAAGCCTCTCCAGCCGACAGATTTTCAAGCAAAACCGAGCCGCTGCTCTTGCCGAGTGGCGCGGTCTTTGCATGGCATAAAAGGCAGCCACCCTGACCTAGCTGAGACGAGTTCGAATTCGTCTGACATCACCGCCATGCGACCCCAATCCATAAATTTTTAATAGCATCAGCGCCTTGGGTGGGGCACCGAAACATAAACCACACACAAAAAAACAGCGCTGAATGCGATAGGTATTTGTCCGTGTTCACTCTCCATTAAGCGGAACCGTTAAACCGGTCCACCCGGAGCAACTATTGCGCCGCTTGGGAGGGCATCTCAGGCAGGATGTTGTGGTTCAGCCTGAAAAAATTCTCCGGATCATAGGTCGCCTTTATGCTGCGGAGCCTTTCGAGGTTTCCACCATAAGCATCGGCAAGTCGGCCCTCCTCGTCGTCGGGCATGAAGTTGACGTAGACGCTGGGGGCCGCATCTGCAGCGGTCTTGTCAAAAAGATCTCGCGCCCATTCGATGCACGCCTTGTCTTTTGCCGTCTCACTCCAACGCGTATGCACATTCATGGTGAAATGCGCCGCACGCTGCGGGAAGGCAGTTGCATCATTGGCAACGCGCGCCATCGCGCCGCCCACATGCGCAATGAAGACTTCGCACTGCGGACCTGGCAAGGCATTGATCGATTTGAGGATCGTATCAATGGTACGATCGGTGAGTTCGATGAAATCCCGGCTTTTCCAGTAATTGCGCTCTCCCGGCGTCAAAAGCGGATCGAAGGCGGCCTGCCAGCCAACAAACGGATGTGGGCTGATCACATCGACGATGGGTGAGCCGAGCGCTCGAAGCCCAGCCATCGCAGCCTCGCCGTCTTTCATGTCACCAGCATAGCAGGCAGCGAAGATAAGCACCTCCTTGCCGTGCCATTCCTCAGGCAAAAAAGGTAGCGGCGGGGCCTTGCGTATGACCGACCAGACGGTGAGTTCGTCGGGAGCATTCGCACAGATGTTTCGGAATTGCTTTAGCAGGTCCGGAGCATCCGAGACGGGGTGAATGACCAGACCAGATAAAACCTCGGGCCCCACCGGATGGAGGCGGAACTCGAACGATGAAACTACACCGAAATTGCCGCCGCCGCCCCGCAGCGCCCAGAACAGTTGCGGGTTCTCGGTATCGCTTGCACGGACGATACTGCCGTCGGCAGTGACAACATCAGCCGAGATCAGGTTGTCGATTGTCATCCCGAATTTTCGCGTGATCCAACCAAAACCACCGCCCAATGTCAGGCCCGCGATCCCCGTGGTCGAATTCACGCCGACGGGAAGGGCCAGTCCGTGAACCTGCGTCTCCCTATCAACATCCGCCAGCAAGGCCCCGGCTTCGACCCGGGCGGTCCGGGTCGCCGGATCAACATGAACAGAGCGCATAAGAGACAGGTCCAACATCATTGCGCCGTCCTCGACCGCCAACCCCGCGATTTGGTGGCCACCGCCGCGCACCGACATCAGGATGGCGTTATCACGGGCGAACTTGACGGCGGCGCGGATGTCACTGGTCCCGAGTGCCCGTACGACAAGACCCGGGCTTCGGTCGATCATTCCGTTCCAAATGGTCCTGGCCTCATCAAAGCCGTGGTCGCCCAGAGTGGCGGTGTAGCCGCGAAGTGCGCTATCAAGCGTCTCGCGCGTCTCGGCATCCACCATTTTGGTGCAACCGTCCAAACCTTTCAGTTCATTCATGGCTGTCATGGCGTCCTCCCTGTTTTGGATCTTCAAGTGTCCGACCGTTCGCCGGACCCTACAGGTCAGGATGCTGATTCTTCTCTAGCTCAACCAGTGTTCAAACTGGACCGGTCGGGTCAAGAATATCGACTGGATACATTGTAGCGCCTGGTGCCATGACCTGGGTCGCGCGAGATTTTCACGGCCTGTGCGCTGGCACTGGTCCACGAGGTGACTTGCGGCGGCTGTCGTCACTCATCGCGCATGTGACTCTGGCCCCGCAGGATTTGAAGGACTTCATGCGCCAGATCTCCGTGCCACGTGACAACCCCGCCGAAGCCACCGCCTATGCCGCGTTAATGCATGAGGCAGACCACCTTATGCGCTTGATCGAGCAGGCCGAGCGTCGCGGCTTCGTCCGAGTTCTGCAACATGACTTGGTCACACAGGGGCCGACGGGCTGGTTTGCTGCCGGCCTCTCGCCCTCCCGGGCGCTGGACCGTACCAGCATCAACACGCAGATGGCGCGTATGGTGAGATGCTGAGCACTACCGTCTTCCATAGGGAACAAATGAAAGGGACTGCAATGAAAAGGGCGAAAAACGCGATGAAGAGGCTCAGCATGATGTCCTGTACTTCAAAATCCGATCGGCACGAAATGACCTTTGGTCAATGACACAGACAAGTGCCGGCCCGATGCGATAAAAGACAACGGAGGGTCAAGTTCGGACAAGGGTGTTTGCTGGGCCGGCCTCCGCAGCCATGTACGGGTCTGCTTGGGTCAGGGTGGCCTGTAGAGCGGTTAGCGTCAATCTGCTGCGGCTTTTGCCGACCAGCGCGCATTCGCTGACATCAGCTTGCGACCGGTGTCGCGGCTCATACCCTTGCTCAGCAGAATGCGAAAATCCGGGTCACGTGCGTTCAGGCGTCGCAGCGCATCGCCCGAAATCACAAAAAGGCGCGACGGGATTGCGATCCGAACCGTGGCAGAGGCCTCTCCACCGGTCAAAACATTCATCTCGCCGATCAATCCCGAGGTGATCGTACAAATGACCTGACCGCCGGATATGACCTGCACCTCGCCATCCGCCAGAAAGTAAAGGTTGGCGACCGGCGTGCCCTCTTCGGTCAGGATGGAACCTTCAGCGGCGTCGATCCAATTGCCCCGATTCAGAAAACGGCGGGCCATCGGGCGCGGCATGTCCGTAAAGACCTGCTGCAACATGGCCTCTTCTTCTGCCGAAAATCGCACATGGCCATTGATCCATGCAAGACGCGCTATGCCCATCAGGCTTATGACGATCCACGATACCTGTATGATGGCCGAAGACAGGTTGAACGCCACGGTCAGGCTGATCAGAACCAGGCTGGAGGCGCAAAGGTTCAGGATCGCGTAGGTATATCCGCCGCCGCGCAGAATGCCCGCCTGGAGCAGTGCATAGGATCCCAGATAGACCACCACGCCCGCAAGCCCGGCCGCGTTGAACACCTGATCCGTCAGGAAATATTCCATGTCTCTGACTCCACCAGCATTATCCAGCCCTACAACATGGGACGTGATGGGACCAACAGGAATCATTGGCCGCCAAGCAGCACTTTCATGTGGCATTTCTCCCGGAAACCCACTGAAATTTATCAGGTATCTGCATAGGGATTACGGCGTTACAATCCGTTCGGAAGTTCGGTGTCCTGTCGTGGTTCTTCTTGCCGCGCCACGCGCCTCATTCCGCTGCAGCGCCAGACCACAGCGCACAAGTCCCCTCCATCCCGTGACAGACAGTTTCAAGAACCTTTTCTCAACCGGAAGTAGTTGCCGGAACGCGCTACACAATGTCCGACTCCGCCCCGAAAAATCTTTACTTGCTGCATATGGAAACTACACTGCGGCGACATTATGAACCCTAAGGATCGAAAGATGACCGAGCTTGAGAGCATGCTCGATGAGCTGGGATTTCACCAATACTATTCCTTGTTTCAAGACAATGATATTGACCTGACCCTCGTCGCGGATCTCAGCCTTGATGAACTCAAGGAAATCGGCATCGCCTCACTCGGACACCGCAAGAAATTATATGCAAGGTTTCAGACGCTTGCCGCATCGAACGCGGCCACAGACACGTCTTCAAACGAAACTGCGGACGCCGGGTTAGAAGCCGAGCGCAGGAATGTAACGACCGTATTCGCAGATCTGAACGATTACACGGCCCTCTCGCGCGACCTTGATACCGAGGACATGCACGATGTCCTGTCCTGCTTCTACGAAAGTCTGAACGAAATCGTTGTGCGGATGGGCGGCACCATCGACGGCCATAGAGGGGATTGCGTCATCGCCGTCTTCGGCGCCCCGGTGTCTTATGGCAACGACACCGAACGTGCGCTGCGCGCGGCCTCTGAGATGCATCGCGCGATGGATGAAATATCTCACCGTTTCGGACGGGAGTTGACCATTCACGTTGGGGCTGCGGTTGGCAATGTCCTGTTCTCAAGACGCGGATACGGTCATCGCAAGGACGTAGATTTCACGCTGACCGGCGATACCGTGAACCTTGCCTCTCGGCTGGCGGACCGGGCAGGCCGCCGGGAGACGCTGATCGACCACCTGATCTATCGCTCGCTCAGCCACAAGATCGTCTGCGATACGCCCTTGTCCCTGGAGGTCAAGGGATATGATGTGCCGATCCTCGCACATCGCTATATCGGGTTTCGCGAAACGACCGAGGTGAAACCGCTGGTCGGGCGGGATCGCGAAATGGCGGTGATGCGGAGCGCGCTTGCAGGCTGCGTCGAGCGTAGCACGGGCGAGACGATTTATGTGCGGGGCGACGCGGGGCTTGGCAAGACCCACCTTCTGCAGGCGACGAGATTCGCGGCGGACGAGGCGGGGTTTGAGACGCACACGGCGCAGTTTCTGGATTTCGGATCGGGCAACACGCATGACCCGATCGAAAAACTCGTCAAAAGCATGTGCGGCCTGCGAGACCGCGCGCGGCAGTCCGCCATCATGGTAACGGTTTCGAAACTCGTCGAGGCAGAGGTGCTCACACAGGCCACCGCGATCTTTGCGGTGCAGATGCTTGGCGGGAAGCTTGACCGTGATATGTCGCTGATGCTGAGCGCGATGAGCGACGATGCACGGACCGAAAGTTATCGCGAAACGCTGCGGCGGCTATTGCGTCATTTTTCCGCACAAAGACCCCAACTCATCCTTGTCGAAGACATCCACTGGGCCGACCCTGACGCCCTGCCAATGGTCGATTTGCTGATCGAGGAAAGTAAGATCAATCCTATCCTGCTTCTGATCACATCGAGGATGGAGGGGATGGTGATGGAGGTCACGCTTGCCCCCATCGACAGTTCTGCACGGGTCAGATGCATGACGCTCGAGGCGCTGACAGAATCCGAGGCACTTGCTCTGGCCCAGAAAACCCTGCGCGTCACCGAGGAGTTGATCGAGGAATGCGTCGAGAAGGCCCAGGGCAATCCGCTGTTCCTGGTGCAGATGCTGGCGCATGCAACCGACTCCAACGGCCGTCTTCCGAGTTCGATCCAGAGCCTGATCCAGGCAAGATTTGACCGGCTCGGACCCGTCGACAAAAAAATCCTTCAGGCTGCGGCCATCTTTGGCCAGAGGTTTGCCATGGCTGCGGTGACCCGCATTTCCGGCATCAGCGTCTATGACGAAAAGCCGCTGGTCGAAGCGGCGCTGATCAAGCCGACCGATGACGGGTATCTGTTCGCGCATGCGCTGATCCGCGAAGCGATCCTTCAGACCATTTTGCGCAACGACTTTCGCGCTCTGCACAAGGCCGCCGCGCGCTGGTATGCCACGCAGGATCGCAGGCTCTATGCCCAGCATCTCGCCGCCGCGATGGACCCAGAGGCCCCTGAGGCGTTTCTCGAAGTTGCACAGGATGCGCGAGAGCGCTTCCAGCGAGAAGAGGCACTGCGGCTTGCTGATGCGGGTCTTAGCTGTGCGCCGGACACACAGACCAAGGGGGCGTTGCTGCGGGTCAAGGCCGATGCGTTGCGCGATGCAGGGCAGAACGACGCGTCCATCGAGTGTTTTAGGTCGGCGCGGGATTGTGCGCAGACACCGCTTGAAATCTGCCAGTCGGAAATCGGTATCGCGTCGGCCATGCGCATTCTCGACCAGATAGATGACGCCTACAGCGTGCTGGACCACGCTCAGGATATCGCGGAAGAGGCTGGGCTGATCGCCGAGTTGAGCACCATTCACTACCTTCGCGGCAGCCTGCATTTTCCGCGCGGTGATCTGGACGGCTGCGAGGCAGAACACACCACGTCACTCGATTACGCTCGACGCGCCGACCTGCCAAGGCGTCAGGCACTTGCGCTCAGCGGCCTGGGGGATGCCGCATATGCACAGGGCCGCATGTTCTCGGCCCATGACGTCATCGAGAAATGCCTAGCCCTTTGCCAAGAGCATGATCTGGTCGATGTCGAAAGCGCCAATCTTTTCATGCTGGCAACCGCCAAGATCTATATGAACGAAACCGAGACCGCGCTGGATTATGCACTACGATCGGCGGATCTCGCGGCACAACTCGGGATGCACCGGCCCGAGATCGTCTCGCGCCTGACCGCCGGATGGATTCTCACGTCGATGGCGCGTTTCGAGGACGCACGTTTCGAGATTCAATCAGGTCTGGATCTGGCGACGAAGATCGGCGCATTGCGCTTTGAGCCGTTCCTTGAAGAGACCAACGCGCGCATCGCGTTTTATGAAGGTAAACGGACAGAGGCCGCCGCGATTGCCGAAAACGCGCTGCGCAAGCTGCGCGATCTGGGTGCCGAGACCTTTATCGGCCCTTGGGTCATGTCCACGGTCGGATTGACGACACCGGATGCGACCCGGCGCAAGACGGTTCTCGCCGAGGCGGAGGCCCTGCTGGCAAAAGGATGCGTCGGACATAACTATTTCAGGTTCTATCGAAACGCGATGCAGGCCTGTCTCAACGCGGGTGAGCATGACGAGGCAGCGCGCTTTGCCGACGCACTGGAGACCTACGCAGGCGAAGAACCAACACCGTGGTCGGATTTTCACATCGCCCGGACTCGGGCGATGCTCGATGTCGCCTGCGGTCGCGCAGATGAAGAGACGTTGAAAGACATCATCCGCAGCGCGCAGGACGCCGCGTTGTTCAATTCTGTGCCGACCATCACCGGTCCCGGCTCTGTATCTGTAACGAGTGATATAACGTGAGATTTTTAACCTGACCCCAACCGGAGGCTATGCATTTTATGTCCGAGATTTCCATCACCCCCGAAACACCTGCAACCCCGCTGACCGCCGCACAGTGGGACATCGTTCTCGGTGCGCTTCCCGATACGCTGTCCGACAAGGCACCCCAAGCTCTGATGAAGCGGTTCAAGGCGCACAGTTTCACGGATGAGACAGTCCTGCCCGCTACCGGACTTTATATCGTGCTGACGGGGGACGTTGCGCTGTCGCATAAGCAGGACGTGCTGGCCACCGCCAAGCCGGGTGACTACTTTTACGAAGAGCACCTGGAATTCAACGACCTGCCGGTCAGCCTGACCGCGCGTGCTGGAGCGGGAACAGAGGTTGCCTTTCTGTCCGCAACGGAGTGGCACGACCTTCCCGATGAGACGCGCATCGCGTTCTTCGCCACGTTCTTCGGCGAACTTGTCACCGAGCGGATGGAGCATTTTCAGCAGACCATCAACTGTTGCAGCGTCACTGCCGCAGCCCTCAGCCTGTCGGCCCTCGGCTTTCCCTGCGACGTCAATGACATCTTCCGTAAGGCCAACCTGCCCAGTGCCTATGTCGTCAATACCGGGATCGCCCTTGGCGAATTGTTCGACATCGCCTGCACCTACATTCACACCAAGGGCCTGAACGACCGCGTGAAGGTGCGCGTCCATTACATGGATGCCGACACCACGGACGAGCACATGCTGCGCGACGGCATCATGGAATCCGTGCAGGTCGCCGGCAACAATGACATCATCGTCGCAAATTTTCAGGTGGGTCTCGCGCATGGCCGCACCGACATGCCGGGCGGGCATTTCGCCGTTATCGCGAAATGCAATCCCAGCACCGGGCTTGTTCACATGATGGATGTCCATCCCGAGAAATACGGCAAGATGTGGGTGACCACCACCGCCCGGCTGCATGCCGCGATGTCCGATCGTGACGGTGGGTCACTGCGGTCGCGCGGCCTGCTGCGGTTCTCGGCGCGCGAGGCGATGGATACCGAGTTGACGACCTTCGCGCAGGACTGTCGCTATGTCGACAGCACCGCGCATCTTGACATCACGAACGAGAAGCGCCGCGAGATGTTCCGCCGTTCCACGCCGAACCTGAACGGTCTCAGTGTCTTGGCTGAAAGTTTCGAGCTGTTCGGCGATCACTGGGCGAGCGAGGACAAGCTGCTGCGCTCGACCGACGTGTCCTATACGGAATCGCTCAGCACGATCCGCTCGGCCAAGGAGCTGGCGGAGATCGCCCATCAATATCTCGGGAAGTTCTCGGATCTGCATCTCGATGCCGAAAGCCGCATCTTCGAGGAACGCGATGAGGACGAGGCAGACGATCCCGAGGCGTGGTTCACAGAGCAACTCGACCAGCTTGGTACAGCGTCGCAGCGGCACCTGATGGTCAATATCGACCTCAACGCCGTGCTGGGGCACGAGGCAGTGGCAATCCCCGAAAGCGCCTATGTCGAGACTGCGCTTTTGCAGGAATTCTGGTGCCTGTGCATCGCCTATGACGCCGATACCGATTACGTGACGCTGGTCGACATGAGCCCGGCGACATCACAGGTCTGGCAGGTCCCGCGCTCTCACCTGTTTCGCGGTCTGCGCGAAAAGCGCAATCCGTCCATGGTCCTGCTGTTGCGCAAGGACGTGCCCAAAGATCCCGGCGACGTCACTCGCCTGATTTCCGAGAATACGCTGGCGCTGTTTTACGATCCTGACGACTCGTGGTCCTACATGCTGCAAAGCATCCTTTCCAACATCGGCGTGACCAAGATCTTTCAGCAGGACGTGTCTGGCAATGGCACGCTGGCTTCGCGGATGCGCCAACAACTGGAGCGTCTGACCGGCAAGGCGACAGTGCCCTACATGTTCCTGAACGGCGAATACCTTGGGCGGCGTGACGATATCGTCAACGCCATCCTCAGCGGATCGCTTCAGGAACGGATCCGCGCGGCTGGCCTGCCGGCCCTGCCCGCCGACGAGACCCCCAGCCTCGAGCACAACCTCTACGGCTATCCCAAGGGCGGGCTGACCGAACCGCGCGACGGCAAACGCAACGTTCTCTTGTGCGCCTGCGGGTCCTCCGCCGCCGACAAGGTGCCGCGACTGGTCGAGGAACTGACCGCCGCGGGCCACCATGTAAAGCTGGCCCCGTCACCACAGGCCGAACATTTCTTCAAGGATTTCGGAACCGAAACGATCCTGAACAATATCAAACACAGCGACATCTACCGCGACAGCGACGAGTGGAACTTTCGCTACGAGCAATTCGACATGAAAGTGCGCGCCTCGCATCTTGCCTTGTGTGACTGGGCTGATTGCGTGATCGTCGCGCCGATCACCTGCAACACCATGGGCAAGGTCGCGAACGGGATCGGCGACAGCCTGATCACCTCGGTCTTCGTTGCGTGGCAGTACCAGAAAAAGCCGGTGATCTTTTGTCCGGCCTGCAACACCAACATGTGGAACAACATCAACACGCAGAACAACGTCGCGCAATTGAAACGTCTCGGCGGCACATTCGTGGGCCCAAGATCGGACAAGCTGTCGAATGGCATGGTCGGCGTCGGGGCGATGGCGACACCCGAGGAAATCCTGGCGGCCCTCGACGTCGCCTTTGACGACCTTGATCATCAGGAGCACCGGGTGATCAAATGGGCGCAAGAGGCATCACGCCAGAATGACGGCGGCCTCTGGCCAAGGATATTTCGCACGATCGAGGAACAGGTGGTCGGCGTGAATATCGTCGACGAGGAAAGCGGCGATAGCCTGCTGCACTTTGCGGCGGGCGGCGCGGGCGAAACCTCGGGGCATGGCACGGCTCAGGGCAAAACGGATCTGAACGCCGCGCGAAAGCTCATTGAGTTGGGGATCGACGTTAACATCGTCAACGCGTTCGGCTTCTCGGCGATGCATGTCGCGATGAAGAATCGTGCCGAGGACATCATCAACCTGCTGCTTGATCAGGACGACTTCAACGTTAGGAGTTGCCTGCAACTGTTGAGTGAAGTGGAATTGTCCGAGCAGGTCTATACCCGCCTGGTCGACTGGTCGAAAAAGTTCAATGTCGATGATCCAGACGCGGTTGGTCTGGACAGTGCCGGGCAGGACAGCCCGGGCACCGAGGCCGAAACAACCCATCTCTACTTCACCTATGGCTCGCTCAAACGCGGCTTCCCCAATCACGACAAGTACAAGGATCTGTTGTCGGACTTTGTCGGCGAGGCCAAGACCTTTCAACGTGTACCGCTGGTCGTTCAGAACGAACCCGCCTGCACCAACAACAAATGCCCCTACCTGCACCGCATGGCAACACTCGTCGATCTGAAAGGCCATGGACAACAGGTCATGGGCGAGGTTTACCGGGTCAAGTCGAGCGGACTGAAAGAGATCGATAAGCTGGAGGGCTACAACGGCCCGGGGCAAAAGAACACCTACATGCGCAAGACGATCTCGGTCGTCGTCAACGGCGAGAAAGTGCAGGCGCATTGCTACTTCATCGCCGAGCCGCAGGCGTATATGCAAAGCGTGAAAGACGGGACATCCTCGATCCTGTCAGAATACACTCTGGACATGGCACAGGGTGCGCTCAAGCCTGGATGGGAGACCCCGATCGGCGGCTGACCCACCCTGCCCCGCACGTTCGCCAGCCCGCCCGTCTCGTCGACGGGCCGGTTGGCGAACCCTGCTTTCAATCAAAATACTTAAGTATTTTCAGCTACATGAAAGTCACCTGAGGCCCCCTTGAACTTCGGGTTGAAACACGCGACAGTCTTCACGAGGTAGATAGATGCACGACAGTCGAACCGCGACCGCCGGGCAAAAATCGAGGGGGAGGGGCCGGTATGGTCGTGCGAACCATCAACGGTTTGAATGAAATCGTTGGGCGAATAATATCTGTTCTGGCCATCATTTTCGCCGCGATCATCATTTATGATGTGGTTCTGCGCTACATGTTCAGCGAGCCGACACGTTGGGCCTTTGATGTGTCCAAGCAACTCTTCGGTTTCTACTTCGTGCTGCTCGGCGGTTACGCGCTACGGCACAAGGCGCATGTGCGTGTCGATATCCTGACTGAAAAGCTGGGGCGCGGCGGTCAGCGCATCGCCGACCTGCTGGGCTACGCGATCTTCTTCTTCCCCTTCGCCTGGGTATTTCTCACCCGCTCCTGGGATTTTGCCGCGCGCTCCTGGGCGCAGGGTGAAGTCACCTATGGGGCCATTCAGATGCCGGTCTATCCGCTCAAGATGGCGATGTGCGTCGCTGCCGGGCTGTTGCTGCTACAGGGGCTCGCCGAGGTTCTCAAGATCATATTCGACCGGCAGGAGGCCTCTGAATGAACCCCGAACTCATTGCCGTTTTGATGTTCGGCCTGCTTCTTCTGGGCCTCTTTCTCGGGCATCCGCTGGCCTTCGTTCTGGGCGGCACCGCAGTGCTGACCGCGATCATCGCCGGAAAGCCGATGGTTCTGGGCATCGTCATCAACCGCATCTTCGGCGATGTGCTGGACAATTACACCCTGATCGCGATTCCGCTCTTTGTCCTGATGGCCCGATTTCTATCGGATTCAGGCGTCACCGACCGAATGTTCGAGACGCTGCGACTGATGCTCAGTCAGGTGCGCGGCGGATTGGCACTCGCGGTGGTATTCATCTCGATCCTGCTGGCGGCAACCACGGGCATCATCGGCGCGTCGATCACCGTGATGGGCGTGATGGCCCTGCGCCCGATGCTGCAATACGGCTATGCGCCGTCGCTCACCGCCGGGGTAATCGCCGCCTCGGGCTGTCTCGGCATCCTCATTCCGCCGTCGATCATGCTGATCCTGATGGCCAGCTATTCGCCGCTCTCGGTGGGCGAGTTGTTCGCGGGCTCGATGATCCCCGGCGTGCTGCTCGGCCTCAGCTACGCTGTCTATGTCTACATCATCTCGGTGCTGCGCCCCGACCTCGCCCCGGCGGTGGAGCCCGACGAGAAGGTCGAGCGCGCCACACTGATGCGGATGCTGGCGGTCGAGGCGCTGCCACCGCTCGTGCTCATTTTCGGCATTCTCGGCTCGCTTCTGGCAGGCATTGCCACCGCGACCGAGGCGTCGGCGATCGGCGCGGCGCTCGCGCTGCTGATCGTGATCGCGCGCGGGCGGTTCAGCTTGGCACCTTCTACGGCGCGATGCTCGAGACCGGGCGCACCTCGGCGATGATCCTGTTCATCGTGGTGGGTGCCACCGCATTCACGGGCGTGTTCAACATCACCGGTGGCCTGCGCGCCACGCAAGAACTGATCCGCACGCTCGACATGGAACCGTGGATGCTGATCACCATGATGATGGCGATCGTGTTCATCCTCGGGGCGTTTCTGGACTGGACCGGGATCGTCCTGCTGTCCTTCCCGATCTTCCTGCCGATCATTCAGGAAATGCCCGACGTGAACCTGCTGTGGTTCGTCGTGCTGATGGCCGTCGTGCTGCAAACCTCGTTCCTGACGCCACCATTCGGCTATGCGCTGTTTTACCTGCGGGCCATCGCGCCCAAGGATTTGCGCACTGGCTCGATCATCCGCGGCGTGCTGCCGTTCATCGCGCTGATTGTTGCGATGTGTGTGCTCGTCGCGATCTTTCCGGCGCTGGTCACCTGGCTGCCGGATGTCCTCTACACCAAGTAACCACAACCATGGAGAAGGGAGATACCATGACCATCAAGGCATTCGTACTCGCGGCGGGGACCGCGACCGCGCTGGCCGGGCAGGCCACCGCGCAAGAGAACTGGACGATGACCACAACCTGGCCGTCCTCGCTTGAACTGATCGAGACCGACCGTCACTTCGTCGATCTCGCCAACAAGCTGACCCAAGGCGAATTGACTATCGAGTTCTTCGACGGCGGCTCGCTCGTGCCCTCGGGCGAAGTCTTTGGCGCGGTCGAATCGGGCACCATCCAGGCGGGGGCCGACTGGCCGGGCTACTGGGCCGGGCGCGACGCGGCCTTCTCGCCGCTGGCCACGACGCCAAGCCTCTTCAACGCCGTCGATTACGTCAACTGGATCCAGCAATGGGGCGGTGCCGACCTCTATAACGAGATCTACGGCAACTATAACATGGTCTATCTGCCCTACGGCGTGACCAACAACGAATCCGGCTTCCGCACCAACGAGCCGATCCGCAACCTCGAAGACCTGCAAGGCAAGCGCCTGCGCCTCTCGGGGCTGGAGCAGGGCAAGCTGCTGGAACGTCTAGGCGGCAATCAGGTCTCCATGGCAGGTGGCGAAATCTACCAGTCGCTGGAGCGTGGCGTGATCGACGGGGCCGAGTTCTCGACCCCCAATGTCGACTGGTCGGGCGGCTTTCAGCAGGTCACCGAGTATTGGGCGACGCCGGGCTGGCACCAGTCCGCCTCGGTCTTTGGTGTGATGATCAACAAGTCCGCCTGGGACGCGCTCAGCGCCGAGACGCAGGAGAAACTGCAGATCGCCGCTGACGCAACGCTCTTGTGGTCGCTCGCCTTCACCGAAAAGCGCGCGACCGAAGCCTATGCCAAGTTCGACGAGGCGGTCGAGATCAACCGCTATGACGACGAGACGCTGGCCAAGGTTCAGGAGATGGCCAACGAGGTGATCGTCGAGACCGCCTGCGAAAACCCGAACTCGGCCAAGGTCTATCTGAGCATGGTCGAGTATCTCAACGACTACGCACAATGGCGCGATGCCTCGGCTCCGTTCAACCTCGGGCGCACGCCCAACGGGCCCGACGCCGCCGCCCTGCGCGATTGCGTCAAGTAAGCCTGACGCGCACCGACAAAACAAATGCCCGCCGGAAACGGCGGGCATTTTTCATGGCTGCCCCTGACTATTCCGCAAGATGACAGGCCACCCGGGTGTCGCCAATTCTCCGCATCTCCGGGCGCTCGATGCGGCAGCGCTCAACGGCCAGCGGGCAGCGCGGGTGAAACGCGCAGCCCGGCGGCGGGTTGATCGCGTCGGGGATCTCGCCCTTGGGCGGATCGACCTCGCGGCCATAGGCATCCATCCGTGGGGCCGCATCAAAGAGCATCCGCGTGTAGGGGTGCTTGGGGTCGCTGAACAGCCGGTCGCGCGGCGCCTCCTCGACCAGCCGCCCCAGATAGAGCACGCCGATCACGTCGGCCATGTGATGCACCACCGTCAGATCGTGGCTGATGAACAGGTAGGTCAGGCCAAACTCCTCGCGCAGGTCCGACATGAGGTTGAGCACCTGGCTCTGCACCGAGACATCGAGCGCCGAGGTCGGTTCGTCGCAGACGATGATCTTGGGCTCGGACGACAGCGCGCGGGCGATACAGATACGCTGCCGCTGGCCGCCGGAGAATTCGTGCGGATATTTGCCCGCATCCGCCGCCGAGAGGCCCACCTGTTCCAGCAGCCGCTCGGCCAACCCGTCGGTCTTGCCGCCGCGCGCGGCGACCGGTTCGGCGATGATGTCGCGCACCCGCCAGCGCGGGTTGAGGCTGGCGTAAGGGTCCTGGAAGATCATCTGGATATCGGCGCGCACGGCGTCGATCTTCTTTGCATCGGTTTCGCTCGCCAGATCGACGCCCTCGATCTCGACCATGCCCTCTGACGGGGGCACCAGCCCGACGATGATCTTGCCGATGGTGGATTTGCCCGATCCGCTCTCGCCCACCAGCGCGTAGACGCTGTTCTCGGGCACCTCAAAGCTCACCTCCGACACGGCGGTCAGCAGCGCGCGAGGCTGACGCTCGATCACCCGGTTGAGCCAGGGTTTCGAGACGTCGAAAATGCGGGTGAGGTTCTCAACCTTGATGATCGGGCTCATGCCTCGGCCTCTTCTGTCGCGTCGGTGTTGAGCGGGAACCAGCAGGCGGCGCGCCCGTCGCAGCGCTCCAGCGTCGGGCCCGGCTCCTCGCGGCAGCTCGGCTGCGCGCGCTCGCAGCGCGGGGAAAAGGCGCAGCCGGGGGGCAGGTTGCCCAGCCGAGGCATCGCGCCGGGGATCTGTCGCAGCCGCGCCCGGCCCTGGCTTGCGAGCGGGGTCGAGGCCATGAGACCGGCGGTATAGGGATGCCGGGCACGGCCCAGTACCTCGCGCACCGGGCCAAGCTCGGCCAGTCGCCCGGCATACATCACCGCCACGCGGTCGGCGGCCTCGGCGATCACGCCCATGTCATGGGTGACCAGCATCACCGCGACCCCCCTCTCGCGGCAGAGGCGCTTCAAGAGCACGATGATCTGCGCCTGCACAGAGACATCGAGCGCCGTGGTGGGCTCGTCGGCGATCACCAGGTCAGGCTCGGCGCAGAGCGCCAGCGCGATCACCACCCGCTGCCGCATCCCGCCCGAGAATTCGTGCGGATAGCTGCCCATCCGCTGGCGCGCCGCCGGGATGCCCACCTCATCAAGCGCGGCCACGGCGCGGCGGCGCGCCTCAGACTGGCTCACATCGAGATGTTCGAGGATCGTCTCGGCCAGCTGATCGCCCACGGTCAGCAGCGGGTTGAGCGAGGTGAGCGGGTCCTGAAAGATCATCCCCATCCGCTTACCCCGCAGCCGCCGGAGCGCCTCGCCGCGCAGGGAATGCACCGGCTGGCCGCTCAGCAGCACCTCGCCGGAGGTGATCCGCGCGGGCGGGTCCAGAAGGCCGATCACGGCATTGCCGGTCATGGACTTACCAGCCCCGGATTCGCCCACCACGCCGAGGATCTCCCCTGCCGCGATATCGTAGCTGACGTGATCCACGGGCCGCAGGACACCATGCCGCGTGGGAATTTCCACGACGAGGTCGCGGACGGAGAGGACGGGGGTATCGGTCATCGCAACCTCGGGTTCAGCGCGTCGCGCAGCCAATCGCCCAGCAGGTTGATCGACAGCGCCAGCGCCAGCAGGGTCATGGCGGGGAAGAACAGGATCCACCATTCACCGGAGAACATGAACTCCTGCCCGATGCGAATGAGCGTGCCGAGCGAGGGTTTGGTGGGGGGGGCGCCGACGCCGAGGAACGACAGCGTCGCCTCGGCGATGATGGCAAGCGCCAGCGAGATTGTCGCGATCACCAGCACCGGGTTGAGCACGTTGGGCAGGATGTGGCGCAGCATGATCGAGAACGGCGTGCGGCCGATCAGCCGCGCCGCCTGCACGTATTCCTTGTTCTTCTCGACCAGCGTGGCCCCTCGCACCACGCGGGCGAACTGTACCCAGTCGCTGAGGCCGATGGCGAGGATCAGCACCCAGATCGCCATCGCGTCGCGATGCTCGGGCGGGGTGATGCCCTTGGCGATGCCGAAGATCAGCATCGCCACCAGGATCGCCGGAAAGGTCAGCTGCACATCGGCGACGCGCATGATGATGGTCTCGGTCCAGCCGCCGAGATAGCCCGCCATCAGGCCCACGGTGACGCCGATGAGCATCGCCAGGAACACCGCCGACAGGCCGACAAACAGCGATATCCGCATCCCGAACAGGATCGTCGAGAACACGTCGCGCCCCTGATCGTCGGTGCCCAGCACGAAAAACTCGCCGGTGAACTGATTGGCCTGCCCCGGCGGGGTAAAGCCGTTCATCAGGTTGAGCGTGGCGGGGTTGAACGGGTCATGCGGTGCAATGAGCGGCGCAAAGAGCGCCCCCAGCATCATCAGCAGCACCACCGCATAGGAGACCACCGCCACCGGCGAATGCCGGAACGACCAGATGAAATCGCTCTCCCACATGCGGCGCAGGCGCGAGGGGGGCGGGGGTGTTGTGGGTGTCTCGATTCGGGTCTCGGCCATGTCAGTGCCCCCCTGCGGTGCGGTCGACGCGCAGGCGCGGGTCGACCGCGAAATAGAGCATGTCGACGATCAGGTTGATGCCCACGAACATCACCGAAATCAGCATCAGATAGGCGGCCATCACAGGGATATCGACGAACTGGATCGCATTGATGAAGAGCAGCCCGACGCCGGGCCATTGAAACACCGTCTCGGTGATGATCGCAAAGGCGATGATCGAGCCGAGTTGCAGGCCGGTGATGGTGATCACCGGCACCAGCGTGTTCTTGAGCGCGTGGCGGAAATTGATGGAGTTCTCGCGGATGCCACGGGCGCGGGCAAAGCGGATATACTCCATGCGCAGCACCTCGAGCATCTCGGTGCGCACCAGCCGCATGATCAGCGTCATCTGGTAGAGGCCGAGGGTGATCGCGGGCAGTATCAATGCCTTGAGCCCGCTTTCGGTGAGAAAGCCGGTGGTCCACCAGCCGATGCGCGTGACCTCACCGCGCCCGAAACTGGGCAGCCAGCCAAGCTCGACCGAAAAGAGGTAGATGAGCAGGATGCCGATAAGGAAGGTGGGCAGCGACACCCCGATGAGCGAGACGGTCATGATAACATTGGCCGCGACCCCCCGTCGCCAGATCGCGGTGAAGATCCCGAGGGCGATGCCTCCCGCAAGCGCCATGAGGCCCGAGACGAAGGCCAGTTCTAGCGTGGCGGGCAGGCGCTCGACGAGGATTTCCGACACCGGCCGCCCCTGCCGGTAGCTCAGCCCGAAATTGCCCTGCACCGCCTGTTCCAGAAACCGCCAGTATTGCACCGGAAAGGGCTGATCTAGGCCCAGTTCGGCGGTGAGCCGCGCGATATCGGCCTGGGTGCGCTCCTGCCCCAGCATCGCGTCGACCGGATCGCCCACGAAGCGGAACATGGCGAAGGCGACAAGGCCAACGACCAGGAGCACGAGCACCGATTGGGCGACGCGTCGAATGATATAGGCCAGCATGAATGACTCCGGCTCGCGAGGAGAAAGGGGAGGGCGGCAGGCGCAGGGCCCGCCGCCCGTCCGGTCTTACTTCATGGTGAAGTATTTCACCTTCGGGTCGTCCTCGGGGCTGACCTCGATACCGACATTTTCCTTCATCCCCCAGTTCAGCACCTGGTGGTGAATCGGCAGGTAGAGCACCTCGTCCTGCACCGTGTTCCAGATCTCGGCGATGGTCGCGTTGCGCTTGTCGAGATCGGTCTCCGACGCGAGGCTCACGATCTTGGCGTCGAGATCGGGGTTTGAATAGCCCGTGCCGTTCCAGCTGCCACGCTCTTCGCCGCGCGTATGCACGAGGAAGTTGAAGATATACTCGCTGTCATAGGTCGGAACACCCCAGCCCAGCATGTAGAAATCGGTGCCCCCCGAGGAGATCAGCGGGAAATGCTGCGCCTTGGGCTTGGCATCGAGATTGACGGTGATGCCGATCTGGCCGAACATGCCGACGGCGGCCTGACAGATGCCCTCGTCGTTGACATAGCGGTCATTCGGGCAATCGAGCTGGATCGAGAAGCCGTCGCCATAGCCCGCCTCTTCCATCAGCGCCTTGGCCTTGTCGGTATTGGTCTCGACCTGGTCCATCTCCTCGGTCCAGCCATTGACGAAGGGCGGCGCGATGATGCCCGCAGGCTGGCTCTGCCCGCGCATCACCACCTGACGGATGGCATCGCGGTTGATGGCAAGGTTCATCGCCTCGCGCACGCGCACATCCGCGAGCGGGTTCTTGCCCTCGACATTGTCGTTCGGGATGTCGTCAGGGCCCTGATTGAGACCGAAGAAGATCGTCCGGTTCTGCGGCGCGGTCTTGACCACCAGACCGTCGGTGCCCGACACCCGCTGGAGATCCTGCACCGGCACGTCCTGAATGAAATCGACCTCGCCCGAGAGCAGGGCCGCCACCCGCGTGGCGGCGTTCTGGATCGGGGTGTAGACGATCTCGCTCACCTCCATCGGGAACTGGTCCATGCCCCAATAATCGTCATTGCGCGTCAGCACGGTTTTCACATCCGGCTCGCGGCTCACCAGCTTGAACGCGCCGGTGCCGTTGGCGTTGGTGGTGGCGTGGGTCGTCTCGCCGCCATCCACGTCCTGCACCTCGACCACGCCATTGGCCTCGGCCCAGCCGCTATCCATCATGAACAGGTTGGTCAGGTTCGAGGGCAGGATCGGGTTTGGCCCGTCGGTGACGAATTCGACGGTGTGATCATCCACCGCGCGCACCTCCACGACCGAGGACAGCAATTCCTTCATCCGCGACTGTTCGGATTGCGCGCGGTTGATCGAAAAGACCACATCCTCGGCGGTGAAATCCGCGCCGTCGTGATAGGTCACGCCCTGCCGCAGGTTGAAGACCCAGACATTGGGGTCGTCTTCCTTGGGGGCCCAGTCGGTGGCAAGCGCCGCCTCGAACGCCCCGGTCATGTCGCGGATGATGAGCGGCTCATAGACCTGATGGGCGAGGGTATGGGTCGGCCCTTCGTTTTGTGCATGCGGATCGAGCGTCAGCGAATCGCCCGCTCGTGCCCACCGAAGCGTTTCAGCGGAGGCGCCAATTGTGGTGCTGGCCAAAAGCACAGCGGTCAGAACTATCGTCTTTTTCATGATTATCTCCCTGTCAGCAGACCCGGGCCGCAGCGCGGGCTGATAGCGACAACAATAACCAAGTTTGTCACGCCTTCAACAAAACCCTCGGGTAAAGCAACACGGCGCGCCCCATGCCAGGGCGCGCCGCTCAATTGGATCGCATCGCGGCCCGCTTTCAGGCCATGGCACCGATCAGACTTCTGCAAGGTTCCCAAGCAGAACACCAGTCAGTTGCAGATCTCCACCTTCGATGATCGCGCCGCTTTCCGTACCGGTTTCATAGCTCACATTGCTATTCGACGTGCCGCTGAGGTCCTGTGTATCGTCGAGGAAAACCCATCGCGGTGCATTCTCAGTCTCAAGCCCCACTGCAAAGCGCAGGATGTCGAGTGCGTCAGTCACGTTGACCGCGCCGCTCTGATCGACATCCGCTGCAATGAAATCCATCGCATTTGCAGGGCCAAAACTCGGATTCAGCCCGACCGCAAGGCGCAGCGCATTAAGCGCGTCAGTCACGTCGATACTGGCATCGCCCGTATCAAAGTCGCGCACCGCATCCACCCGGCCTTCACCGGTCAAAGACCCGAGCCGCAGGTTATATGCGCCCGGTGTCCCGGCGGCCTGCCCCAGGATCGGCGCACCCCCGGCGGTGAAATTCACCACCGCCCCGTCGATACCCGCACCGCTCTCATCAATCAGGCTGACATTGAGCGTGAGTCGATCTTCACCAGGATTGAGCGTACCCGCAGAACCGGTATTCTCCGGGGTCGGGGCGGTCTGGTCCGACGATGATTCGATAAAGGTCTCATCCCCCGTGAGAAGGAAGTCGATCAGTGCGTTCTCGTAGGCCACTGTGCCGGGCGTAAGGCCTGCGCCTTCGACAGCTGTGCGCGCGGCACCCACAGCAATGTCGTCAAAATCATCGACACTCAGGATGTCGCCCGGCGCATCCGGATCGTAGAAGCCCTCAAGCGTCTCACCGGCATCATAGGTGAACAGGCTCTGTTCCTCGGTCGTTACCCGCCAGTCGTCGCGGAACTCGCCATACAGGTCATCAAAGGCCAGCGGGCGCTCCAGCACGGTGCCATCGGCGCGCGCGATATCGTCATCCGGATTGCCGTTGCCATCGCCCAACAAGCCCTCGACTGCGCCCGCCATGTCGGCGCTGATCTGCACGCTGAGATCGACAAACGCCTCGCGCACGATAACGTTAAGCCGCGCATCGCCGTTGCCAACCGTGCCATCCGCACCGGCGAAGATAACCGTGTACATGTCGCCATCGCGCGCAATCAGGTCATTGCCGACCTCGATGGCGTCCCCGTCCGCGATCGTCGTCACCACGCCTCCGATCGACAGCGGGCTGTCATCGGCCGAGTCGATCATCACCTCCTCGCCATTCCCCAGCCTTGCGGCAATGGCGATATTAGCCGAGACATTGGGCACCGGGTCGCCCAGATCATCGAGCACCGGCCCCATCCGCGACTGAATCTCGAAATCGCTGAAGCTGCCTTCCGAGGTGCCGCGCAGCAGCACGTATTCGCCGATGGCGTGGAAATCGTACCCCACCCCATCGAGCGTCAGCAGGTGCGGATCGCCCACCGTCCATGCAATCGGCGTGGTCGGCGGCGGCGGCGGCGTGCCGGCATCCGGATCGGCCAAAGCCTGAACGTCGGCAACGCTCAGGCTGCTGAAGATCAGATTGCCACCATTGCCCAAATCGACCGTGGTCTCGCCCCCGTTATCGGTCGCATTCGCCAGCGCCGTATTGCGCCCGACCAAACCAAGGCCCGTGAACGAGAAATCCAGCGCATCCTCGGCGGCGTTGAAATCCTCGATCACCGTGCGGCCGTTGCCGACGAAGAAGATATCGCTGCCACTGCCGCCGTTCAGCGTGGCATCCCCCTCCCCCCCGGCCAGCGTGTCGTCACCGCCCCCGGCGATTATGGTGTCATTGCCCTGACCGCCTTCAAAACGCTCGTTCTCATCAGTGCCGATGAAGGAGTCGTTGCCCTGCGTGCCGCGAAAATGCTCGAAGCCGGAGATCGTGTCGGTGAAGGTGCCGCCGCCAAAGAACACGCCGGTCGCCACACCCGTCGCGGCGTTTATGCTGACGGATTCGATAAATGAATCGTAGCGCAGCCGGTCAAAGCCAAGGCCCCCGTCGAGGTCGTTATTGCCGCCGGTGTAACGGTAGGATTCAGCATTGTCCGAGCCGACGAAGGTGTCATTGCCCGCCGTTCCGCGCACCTCCCACACCGGGGCGGTGCCGCCGATCGTCTCTGCATTGCCGAAGCCGTCATCGGCGATGGTGCGGGTGGCGAGATTGACGTCGATGCCTTGCGTTCCGTCACTCATATCGAGCCGCACCGCGCCGATGGGGTCGGCACCCTCGACACGTTCGGTGCCATTGCCGTTCACGATGATCGTATCGACCCCGTCACCAGGCTGAATACTCATCCATTGTTCACCCTCGGGCGAGACGTCGAATGTGTCCGCGCCGGAGGTGCCGATGATCGAAAGCCCCCCCGTCGTCCAGCCAGAAAGGAGCGGGAGTTCGACATTGGTGAACGTGTCGGTACCAAGCCCGCCCTTGGCCACGCTGCCGGTATTCGCGCCGCCATCGACCTGCACATCGATCGTCGAGACAATACCGCTGTAATCGACCACGACGAAGCCGCCTGGATCGGAGGTAATCCCTGTAAAGTCGATCTCGTCATTCCCGCCAGACCCCTGCACGAGATCGAAGCTGGGATTGTCCCCGGTCGTGATCAGATCATCCCCCGCCGTGCCGGTGAGCGTGTCATTATCATCAGTGCCCAGCACCAGATTGCCAGACCCCGGCGTAACGAATTGCACGTCGGCCCCGGCCAGATCAGCAGCGCTCAGGTTTCCAAACGAAACAGTGTTGCCATCGCCGAAATCGACCAGGGCACCGCCCTCAAGTTCAGGAAAAACATTCAGCGAGGCAAAGGTGCTGGCGGGGACGTCCGTCGCATTGGCAATCGCCGCATCCACCGCCGCCTGATCCAGCCCCGCCATCCGTACGATCAGCGTTTCAGTCGCAACATCGAAATCTGCAATCGTGTCATTGCCGCCGAGGTGCACGAAGGTGTCTGTACCCTCCTGACCTTCGTAGAGGTTGTCCACGAGCGCCTCGCCGGTGATCTGATCATCCCCGTCCGAGCCACGCAGATGCTCAAAGCCCGCGATCGTGTCGGTGAAGGTGCCGCCACCGGCGAGCGTGCCCGTGGCCGTGCCCGCCGTCGCGTCGATCGTGACCGATGCGATGGTGTCGCGGTCATAGCGCAGCCGGTCGAAGCCACCCCCGCCATCCAGCGTGTTGTTGCCACCCAGCGCCGTGTAAGACTCGTCACGGAACGAGCCGGTGACCGTGTCATCAAAGCCCGACCCCTGAATATCCCAGACTAAACTTGTTCCGGTGATGGTTTCGGTATTGCCGAACCCGTCATTCACGATCTGGCCGGACCCGTTCGCCAGGTTGATGTCGATCGCCTGATTGACCTCGCGGAAGTCAAGCCGCACCAGACCCGTGCCGTTGATCGAAAAACTATCGACGCCCGCGCCACCACTAAGGCTCATCCATTGCTCGCCCTCGGGCGTCACGTCAAAGGTATCGTCTCCCACGGTCCCCCGGATGCTCAGCCCGCCGATCGACCAGCCCGAAAAGAGCGGGTTATCCACTTCGACAAGCGTGTCGGTGCCCGCAGCCCCCCCCGCCGCGAACTTGGTGACCGTGCCGGTGTTCCCACCACCGTTGATCACCACGTCAATCCGGTCAAACCCGCCATAGCCGATCCCGACATAGCCATCAGTGATGCCGCTCATATCGATCGTGTCATCGCCGGTCGAACCGCTTACAAAGTCGAATCCGGTATCGCCACCGGCATTGTCCCCGGTCGTGATCAGATCATCCCCCGCCGTGCCCACGAGGTCGTCACTGCCGTCCGTGCCCAACACCAGATTACCAGACCCCGGCCTTACGAATTGCACGTCTGCCCCAGCCAGATCAGCCACCGTCAGCCCGGCGAACGTCACCGTGCTGCCGCCAAAGTCGACCTGCGCGCCCTGTGAGAACGAGCCCGACACATCGCCCGGCGCGTCCGTGGCCGCCGCCATCGCCGCATCTACCGCCGCCTGGTCGAGTCCGGCCAAGCGCACAAGGAGGATGTCTTCGCCCGCGTTGAAATCCCCGATCATGTCGTTGCCGCCCAGATGATCAAATCTGTCGGCACCGCCACGCCCCTCGTAGCGGTTGTCCACCCCGGCCTCGCCGATGATCGTATCATCGCCGGATGAGCCCCGCAGCCGCTCAAATCCACTAATCGTGTCGGTGAAGGTGCCGCCACCGTCGAAGGTACCGGTCACCACGCCACCCGCCGCGTCAATCACGACCGAGGCCACACCAGCCGAATCGTAGCGCAACCGGTCAAAGCCAAGCCCGCCATCGAGGTTGTTGTTGCCACCGGTATAGCGGTAGGATTCGGCATTGTCCGAGCCAACGAAAGTATCATCCCCGCCGGAGCCCCAGACCTCCCAGATCGGCGCATTGCCGTTGATTTGTTCTATGTTGCCATAGCCGTCATCGGCGATTTCTCCAGTCGCGAGATTGACGTCGATCCCATCGCCAAACCGCATGTCGAGCCGCAAGGCGCCGACGTCGTCATTGGGGTCAAGGCGCTGACCGACAGACGTGTTGATCGTGTAGGTGTCCTGCCCCGCGCCGCCGCGAATGCTCATCCATTGAAGATCATCGAGCGTGACGTTGAACGTGTCGTCAAAGCCCGTCCCGTCGAGCCCGAGACCGCCCACGGTCCAGCCCGCGAACATCGGATTTTCCACGCCGAGCAATGTGTCGGTGCCAAGCGCCCCCTTGTCCACCGTGCCAGTATTGGTCGCCCCGTTGATCGTCACATCGATGCCCGAGCCGAGACCGCTGTAACCCAGACCCATGAAGGCCGTGTTCGGATTCATGCCGGTCATGTCGATGATATCATCGCCCGCCGAGCCGACCACCGCATCCCCGTTCGGCGTCGCATCGCCGGTCGTGATCAGATCATCGCCCGGGGTGCCTTCGAGGAAATCGTCGCCATCCGTGCCAATCGTGCTCGATGCTGTGGGCAATCCACCATCACCAACTGTGACATTGATGTTAGCGACGTCTGCCGCGCTCAACCCCACAAAGCCGAGGCTTTCACCCGATATGAACCCAACAAGCTGGCGGTCTCCGACGCCACCGGGATCGGCAAAGAAAAAGGAATTGGCAAAGGCATCTTCAATATCCTGCTGGGTCACGCCTGGAATGTCGATGAGGATGCTGTCATTCGCGACATCGAAGTCGGTGATGATGTCATTACCACCGGAATAAACGTACGTGTCTTGCCCGGTTCCAAGCGAAACGAAATCGTCGCCAAGACCACCGCCGATGGTGTCATTGCCGTCACGCCCTTCCAGACGGTTGTCGTTGGTATCGCCCGCGAGGCTGTCGCCATTGTTCGAGCCGCGCAATTGCGCGATACCGCTTACGCTGTGCGTGAAGCCGTTGCCGTCCCAGGTGCCGGTCACCGTGCCCGCGCCCAGATCGGCTATGATCTGACCGACCCCGGACCGGTCATAGCGCAGCCGGTCGAACCCGCCGCCGCCGTCGAGCGTGTCGTCGCCACCACGCAGGATGAAGCTCTCGTTCGACATGCTGCCGGTGATATCATCGGCTAGATCGGTGCCGCGCACCTCCCAGACATCACCCGGCCCGTCGATCGTCTCGGCATTGCCGAAGCCGTCATCGGCGATGGTGCCGGTGCCCAAATCAACGTCGATCCCACCGGGTGAGCCGGTAAAGGCAAAATCGAGCCGCACGAAGCCTTCCGTACCGATGGTGAAACTATCGGTCCCGTCGCCCGCGCGCGCCTGCATCCACTGGTCCGCGCCGGGGGCAAGGTTGAACACGTCGTCGCTCGCCGTGCCGATCACGCCCAGACCGCCTTCGTTACCCCCCGCCGTCAACGGGTTCGCGATTCCAATCAGCGTGTCGGTACCAAGCGCGCCCTTGTCCACGTCGAATGTATTCGTCGCGCTGTCGATCGTCACAGTCACCGGCCCGCCAAGCGCGCCATAACCCAGTGTGAGGAACGCCGTGCTCTGGTTCATACCCGACGCGTCGATCGTGTCATCGCCCGTGCTGCCCTCCACGAAATCCCCGTCCGGCGTGGTATCGCCGGTACCGATGTAATCATCGCCCACCGTGCCCACGAGGTTATCATTGCCATCCGTGCCAGCGATAACGCTCGCGGGGCTGGGGTCGACCGAGACGCTCGTCAGGCTGCTAAAATCGATGGTCGCACCTTCGGCGAGCGCACCGGAAGCTGCGGTAAGGCCACCCACCTGAATCGATTCGTTCAGAGTTTGGAGTTGTGCAGGGGTCGTGGGCAGGGTGAGCGGATCTCCACCGATCTGAAAAACGACCGTTTCCGAAGACCCGTCCTCGTCCCGAAACTCGAATTCCAGGATATCATGGCTGGTGCCACCCGTAGTGGCAATGGTGCCCAGTCTCGTAATGTCATCATTCGGCAGGGGCACAGGTCCACCTGGCACCCCCGGCCCGCTGAGCGTGGCCGACGCAACGGCCGCCGTGATATCGACGACCGGCAGGTCTTGGGCCGTTGCGGCCTCTTCGACGCTGTAAGAGAAGGACGTTTGACCCGCCGGAATTATGAGGACAAGCGAAACCGCATTGACTTCAATGACATCGTCAGATGTGTCCCGCGATATCTGAAACCCGGAAAGTGTAAACGTCGGCATCGGAAAATTCCCCTTTGTGATGGTCTTGCGCGCCAGAATATGGCGGGATGGATATTGCCCGAGTTAAACTGGACTGTCGCTTCGCAATCAAGTTTTCAGTCGCACACTCCTTGAAAAAGGGCTGAAATTTCTCAGGATACCTGCATATTTCCCCTAAGGGTTGCGTCCATCGAACGCCACAAAACCTCGAGTTTTCCCGCGATGTCGTGCGGCGACACGACCACAGATCGGTCATATTCGCGCCCAACTCTCACCCCGCTGGCGGACTATGTTATTAACAGTCGTGCGCTTGCGCCGTTTCTTGCAACAGACCGATCAGATCAGCGAAACCCTTGGGGCACTCATGCTTACAGCCAACGAACAGCTCTTTCTCGAACTGGTGAACGCAGCCCGTCTGGACCCTCTGGGCGAAGCCGCACGTCAGGGCATCGACCTGAACGAAGGGCTTGACCCGGGCACGATTGCGGACACGCCGGTGCAGGCCCTCGCCCCAAATGCGCAGGTGCAACAGGCGGCGGCCGAACACGGTCAGTGGATACTCGACACCGACACCTTCGAGCACACCGGCGAAGGCGGCAGCTCGCCTGGCGATCGGATGGAGGCGGCGGGGTATATTTTCGAGGGCTCGTGGAGTTGGGGGGAAAACCTGGCGCTGCTGCGCACCACCGGCTCGATCGACCTCGAAAGTGCGATCACGGACCACCATGACGGCCTATACGCGAGCCCGGGCCATCGCGAAAACCTCTTTGCCGCGCATTTCCGCGAAACCGGCATCTCTCAGCAACGCGGCGAATTCGAAGAGGGCTGGGACGCCTCAGTCCTCACCCACAAATTCGCCACATCGGGTAGCGACTTTTTCCTCACCGGCGTCATTTACAACGACACCAACTTCGACTTCGCCTATTCCGTGGGCGAAGGCCGGGACGCGTTTCAGATCTCGGCGGCGGGGGCGACAACAGCGACATGGGCGGCAGGGGGCTATAGCCTTGCCCTCGGCAGTGACCCCGCCGTCAGCGTGACACTTGGCGAGCCCGGCAGTGGCATATCGCTGACGGTCGACATGTCACAGGGAAATGTCAAACTCGATCTGCTCAACGGTGATCGGATCCTGACATCGGGAAATGTCGTTCTGGGCGAGGGAGCGCTCGATGTGCAGATGCTGGGCGCGGTAGACAACTCCGCAACCGGCAATACACTCGAAAATTTCTTCTATGTCGGACGCGGTGACAACAGCTTGACCGGCGGCGGCGGTCTCGACACGGTCGTCTTCACCGGACAGCGCAGCGAATTCGATATCGCCGAAACCGGCACTGGACAATTCACCATCACCGACCTGCGCGATGGCCCGGAGAGCGACGGGACCAATACGCTTACGGATATCGCCTTCGCGCAATTCACGGATTCCACCATATCGCTACAGCCTACAGGTACCGGCACCGCAATAAGCGGTCTGGTCAGCACGCCCGCAGCACAAGGCGCCGCCGATCTCGTTCTCAGCTTTAGCCTCTCCGATGGCAGCGAACAGGTCCTGGCCACGGATACGTCCGGACATTTCGATCTGCATCTGCCCACGGGACTGACCGGCCATATCGACCTCGCACCCGGGGCGACCAGCACCCAAACCCCCGACGTCGGCGATGCGCTCGACATTCTGCGGATCGCGGTCGGGCTCGCACCGTCCTTCGGGCCTGCCACGCCGCATGATCTGATCGCGGCAGATGTGGATATGTCGGGTGATATTACAGTCAATGACGCACTGAACGTGCTGCGTGCCGCGGTCGGGCTCGAAACACCCGACGTCGGACCCGGAGACTATGTGCTCCTCGATTCCAGCCAGTCATTCGACGGATTGAACGCGGGCTCCGTCACCTATGAGACAGGTGCCGATCTCGATCACGGGCTGGACGGGGGAACGCTCGATCTACAGTTGGTCACTCTCGGGGATCTGGGCGCAACTCAGGCCGTCTGAGACAACACGACGTCAGAGGGATCCATCCACATTACCCGGCAAGATCGCCGTCATCAGAAATTCGAATCCGGGATCGAACGGCACGGTCAACCGTAGACCATCCGTGACAGGCGCACTCCCCGCCGCTATCGCCGCCAGATCGGCCTCGGGGTCAAGGAAGAGCCATTCCGGCCCGATCTCGAGCGGCAGGCCAACGGCCAGGCGCAGAACACCAAGCGCATCGCTCACACTGACCGTCCCGTCGCGGTCGAAATCAGCGGCGATCTGATGAACCGACGAGGCCGGCCCGAAACTGGGATCGAGCCCAACCGCGAGCCGCAGCACATCAAGCGCATCACTCACGTCAATAGCCGGGTCGCCTGCGCTGTAGTTACGCAGAATGCTCAGACGCCCGGTCTCACCAGCAAAGCCCGCCAGATCGAACCGTCCCTCGGCATCGGCCGTCAGACGGGCCATACCCGCACCGTCAGGCGTGAACGTGATCTCGGCCCCGATGAGCCATGGGTTCGGCTCAGAGGGACGGATCAGCAGCACATGTGCAGCCTCAGGTATTGGCGCAGGCCCAGGATCAGCGCCCGGCGGCGTCGGCTCTGGCTCGGGTGACCGCGCGCCGTCGAGCAGCGCAAGCGAAATCCTGTCCGGCCCGTCAAAGGCTGATCCGAAGAGATCCTCGCGTCCGAGTGTTGTGCCATCATGGCTCTGGATCACCACTACGTCATCGCGAAACACGATCCGTGCCCCCCCAGTGACCCGCGTGACGGTCAGTTGATCGGGATTGCGCAGCATAGTGTAATCCGACAGGTCCAACCTGTCCTGCGCCACATTGAAATCAGTGATCCTGACCTCGCCTCCGCCGCTTTGCATGACAAAGAGATCAGCCCCTACCCCGCCGGTCATGGTGGTCCCCGATGGCCCTGCAACAAGGATATCATCCCCGGCCCCACCCGATAGGGTGCTTGCCGCGGCTTCGGCTACAACAAGGTCATCGCCCGCCCCACCGGCCAGCACGCCCGCGCCACGCAGCACCACGCCGATATTGTCCATCGGCACGCTCAGATGCGCCAGACCGCCATTGCCCTGCGTCGCGACAATGACTTGCAGCGCGTCTTGCGCATGCACCGCCGCCAGCCGCGTGATCCCGTCGAGCCGCGCCGCCGCGTCACTCGCGATACTGTCGAGATGCACCAGCCGACCATCCGGCAAGAGCGTCAACAAACTCAACCCGTCATCGCTGCCGCCCGCCACCACGAAGACCTGCCCTGCAACCTGCGCAACCGCGATATCCTGCACGTCGGCAAACCGACTGAAACGGCTGTCGATCAGGTGGTCGCGGACCTGTAGCGCGCCTGTGGCCGATACCTCGAGCACGCTCAGCGAATCCGTCCCGGCCGCACCCAGAACCGCGAACTGCGTGCCATGCGCAGCGACTGTCTCGATCGCGGTCGGGTTTGCCACGCCGAATCCATCCTCGACCCCGACCGCATGGCCAAACGTGACACGACCGGCCAGGTCGACCCACTCGCTTTCGACACCGTCCAGCGTGGCCCGGGTCAGGATCACACCTTCGGCACCCTGCATCAGGCTCAAAGCGCTGTCCGGCCCGGTCCAGTCTTGCAATCGGCTCAGCCCGGCATCAGCCTCCATGCGGTAAATTCCACCGCCCGACAGGGCCAGCACACCGCCCCCCGCGTCATCGCCCAGATAGGCCAGCCGGTCCACTGCCCCAAGCGCGGGATCGACCGGCACCGGCGCGCGGATGGCCTCGAACGTTCCATCCTGTGCCAGACCATACGAAATCAGCCGCCCGTCACCGACGCCGAGCAACAGCATCGCCTCCTCCGGCGCGCCGCCAACGGCAATATCACGGCTCAGGGTAGCACTGAACGACGGCGCGAACAGCACACTGTCGTGTAGGCTCAATGTCCCCGACGCCCCCAGCCGATACACGCTGAGCCCGCCGCCTGCATCGGTGGCAGCATAGATCAGTGTCTCGCCATTCAGCTCATTGGCAGTCAAGGCGCGGATCGCCGTATCCAGACGCGCCTCACCCGTGATCACGCGTGCATTGAAATGCAGACGCATCTTGCCCCCTTCGTGTGCAACTCAAGCCCGGATCATGGCCACGGGCAACGGCACGCACGGGGCGGAAACCTTGCTCAAAGAGTGATTTATTCGGAAGGGTTTAATTGCATTTGACGAATTGCCCTGACACCGAATTAGACCGAAAAATTGATTTTTCCCTTGTCAAAATGGCACGGACACTTGAGAAACTAGTCAACAATCCATCACTTTCTGAACTGCGAGGCCGATGTGACCAAGAATTTTTCAAAACCCGTTGATGCGCGTTCCACTGTTTCCACTGAAATCGATAGAAAGGCCTTTGTCCGCGACTGGATCGCGAAACGTCTCACGGCAGGAAAACTTGCGGGATCGGGGCTCATCGGTGCCGTCCTGACCCTGCCGATGCTGGCCGCGGCACAAACCACCGGTGAATTCGTCAGCGCCTCAGGGATCGAGGGCGTGACTGATGTGCGTACGATGCCGGATGGTTCGGCCCAGCTCACCATGAGCAACGGCACCACGATTTCCGTGCCCGCCGCAGATGTTCAGATCGCCACCAATGGACAGGTTCTCGTCAGCGACCGGATCATAGACATCGCCGCCGAGGTGATGGCAGGCGGAGCGGGCGGCGTCGGCGGCGGTGCCATCGCCGCCGGACTTGCCGGAGGTGCCGGGCTCGCAGCGGCAGCCGGGGGCGGCGGCAGTGACGGTGGCGATGGTCCACCTGCGCTGCCAGTGCTCAACGGGGAAGACTTTCAATCGACGGTCCTCGGTGTCAGCGGCGGCTTCAACAACGGCAACACGGGCATTGGGCTGCCCGAGGGCACAAGTTCCGTCGAGGTCACCATAACCGACGAAGACGGTGAGGAAACCACCGTGCCCGCACAGCTTGACGAAGAGGGCAACTGGACGACCCCTGAAGCCGATAACCTTCCCCAGGGCAACGTCACGGTGACCGTCACATCTTTTGACGCAGACGGCGAGGAAATCGGCAGCACTTCGCAGGAATTCAATGTCGATACGGTCCCCCCGACCATCACCATCGATGACACCGGTGCGGGCGAGGATGGCGTCCTTAACCTCACCGAGCAGGGCGAGGGGATCACCCTCTCCGGCTCGACCGATGCCGAGGACGGGCAGACCGTGACCGTCATGGTTGGCACAGAGGAATTCACCACCACCGCCTCGGGCGGGGCTTGGAGCGTTGTCGTTCCGGCCGGCAGCCTCGCGACAATCGAGGACGGAGCCACCGTCGAAATCACGGCCAACGTCGCGGATGCAGCGGGCAACGAGGCGGTCGAGGCGACCGACAGCTTTGGCACCGATCTCAGCGCTGCGATCACAATTGAGACGATCGCGGGCGATCCGGTGGCTGCGGCCGACATCACCGCCGCCGACCGTGTGGGTGGCTTCGACGTCACCGGCTCTGTCACCGGCGTTGAGGACGGCCAGACCGTCACCGTCACGCTCAACGGGACCGACTTCACAGCACAGGTGGCAGGCGGTGAGTTCACCGTGCCGATCTCCGCAGGCTTCCTCAACGGCCTCGACGCGGGCCCCGTCACACTCAACGTCTCGGCCAGCGTCACGGACGTGGCAGGCAACACCGCCACCGACACGCCCGCCCCGATCGCTGCCGATTTCACCGGCCCGTCGATCGCGATAGACCCGATCCCGACCACCAGCGGCGATGACACCCTCAACATCGAGGAACGCGCCAACGGCTTCGAAGTGTCCGGCACAACCGACCGCGTGGCGCAGGGCAGCACCGTCACCGTTACGGTGAACGGTGAAGAGCTGACCGGCCCCGTCACCGTTGATGCAAATGGCGACTGGTCCGTCACCGTCGCTTCAGGCGACGGCGGCACCTTCCCACAAAACGGCCCGGTCACGATCACCGCAGAGGTCACAGACTCCGACTCCGGCATTCCCGCCTCAGCCGTCCCGCTCGACCTCAACGTCGATCTTCAGGCCCCCACGATTGAAATCACCGATACAGGGACCGGCGACGACGGTATTCTCAACCTCACCGAACAGGGCGAGGGGGTTACCATCTCCGGCACCACCGATGCCGAGGACGGACAAGAAGTGACCGTCCGCCTCTTCGACGGCCCCACACAGATACCCGGTGGGGGCGGCACCGAGTACACCGCCACCGCCTCGGGCGGCAACTGGTCGGTGGACATTCCCGCCGCGACGCTGGCGCAATTTGTGGGCGACGGCACCGTACGCGTCACCGCCGATGTCTCGGATTTGGCTGGCAACCCGGCGGAGACAACGGAGCAAAGCTTCGGCCGCGACCTCACCGCGCCGACCATCTCGTTTAACGACATTTCCGGTGACAACCAGATCGGGCTGCTCGACGTGCAGGGCGACCTCTTGATCAGCGGCTCCACCAATGCCGAGATCGGCCGGCCGGTCACACTCACCTTTGATGGACAGACCTTCACCGGTGAAGTTATCGGCAACAGCCTCGGCGGTGCCGAGCCGAATTCTTGGTCGGTGATAGTGCCGCAAAGCGCAATTCAGGCGATTCAGACCGAGGCCAATACAGGTGACGGTACGCTCAGCGACATTCCTGTCACTGCCACCGTCACCGATGCTGCGGGCAACCCCGCGGACGCGCCCGCGACGACCACAGTCGACGCCGATTTCAACGGCCCTTCGATCACCATCGACGATATCTCGGGCGACAACCTCGTCAACGCCGCCGAGGCTGGCGAAGACATCATCCTCTCGGGCACCACCAACAACGTGCCCGACAGCGAGGATGTGACGCTCAATGTGGGCAGCCTTGGACCGTTGACCGTCGGTATCGTCGGCGGTGTCTGGCAGACCTCGCTGACCCCCGCACAGGCAACGACAGCGGGCCTCACGGATGGCGCGACGGTCGATATCACGGCTGATGTGACCGACGGCGATGGCGTGCCAGCCCCGCAGGCCACGGCCGAGATCACGGCGGATTTCACCGCGCCGACCATCGCCATAAACACCGTTTCCGATGACGACATCATCAATATCGACGACAGTACGGAATCGCTGATCATCTCCGGGACCACCACCGGGGTTGAGGCTGGGCAATCCGTCTCGGTGAATGTCGAGGGTCTTGGTGGCGAGTCTGCCGAAGTCGGCGCAGACGGCACATGGAGCGTGGGTTTCACGCCCACCCTTACCGAACAGTGGGTCACGGATGAGGGCAACGGGGCAACGCCCGCCATCACCGCCAATGTGACCGACCTCGCGGGCAACCCAGCACCAGAGGCATCGCGCCCGGTCACTATCGACGTCAGTGCACCGACCGTCAGCATCAATCCGCTGCCTCTTGGTATGGATGACGTGATGAACCTTGCCGAACAGGGCACAGACCTGGTGATCACCGGAACCGCGACCGACACGACCGAGGTTACAGTCACCTTCAACGGCACCGCACTCGCCCCGGTCGCGGTGACCGGCGGCAACTGGACGCTCACCATCCCGTCGGCCGATCTTACCGGGCTTGCCGATGGCGCAACCATCGCCGTGCAGGCAGATGTGACCGACAGTTCAGACAACACCGCGCAGGACACCGCCTCTTTCGGCACCGATTTCACGGCCCCAACCATCACGATCACCGATACTGGCGTCGGGCCGGACGATATCCTCAACATCGCCGAGAGCGAGGCGGGGATCACCGTGACGGGTAATGTGACCGGTGCCGACGGTCAGACCGTAGCCGTCACGCTGAGCGGCGCGGCGGCAACACCCATCGTCGGCACCGGCACGGTCACCGGCGGCACCTTCGCGGTAGAGTTCACATCGGGTGATCTTTCCAGCATCGGCTCCTGGCCCTCCGCGACCGTCACCGCCGAGGTCTCTGACGCGGCGGGCAACCCGGCGACCCCAGCAACCGACAGCTTCGATATCGACCTCACCGCACCCACCATCGCCTTCGACGATCCGCCGCCTGCAGATTTCGTCCTTGGCATCGAGGAACGCGACAGCCTTGAAACCGAAGGCGTCGCCGTCACCACGACAGAACCCGATGGCACGCCCGTCACGCTGACCTTTACCCGTCCAGACGGGTCGGGCGGCACGGTCACGGATGTCACGATCAACACCACCGTATCGAACGGCGGGACGTTCGACATCCCCCTCACAGCCGCACAAATCGCCACACTTGAGGACGAGACGACCTACACGCTCGACCTCACGATCACCGACGATGCCGGCAATACCGGATCCGACCAGATCGACGTGCCAACCGATTTTGTACCGATCCTCACGATCGACGAAGTCGGCGTGGACGGGGCGGTCGACCTGTCGGATACCGAGGATGCCAGCATCACCGGCACCACGCTCGGGGTCGAGGAGGGTCGACCAGTCACGGTGACCGTCACCGGGTCGACCAGCGGTCAGGTTCTCAACACCACGGCGGCTGTCGGTGCGGGCGGGATATGGACTCTGCCGATCGACCCTACGTTTTTCGACGAGCTGGAAGCGGGCGAGACCTTTACCGTCAGCGCATCCGTGAGCAATGACGCAGGCCGGGCAGCGAACGCGGAACAGGCCGATATCGACGCTTATCTTGCCTCGCTTTATGCAATCGTGAACACCGCTGAAAGCGGGGCTACGCTTACGATGAGCGCGATCGCGGGAGAGGGGCTGGATACAGACGCAGGCATCACCACCACGATGTCTTTTGATCCAGCGCGGGCCACCTACATCAACGGGAGCGATGACGACAATCTCGACCTTTTCATCGCCAACACAGCGAATGCGGCGACTGGAAGCGTCCTTTTCAGCGGAGGGACCGCTAGTGGGTCGCTGGCCGATGGAGATGTACTTTATACATTCGATATGACGGACCAAGGGACAGGCCCAATTACGCTCAGTTTCGTTGAGGAAAGCCAAGGCGGTCCGACCGAACTCCAGATCGGCACCGCCGGGGGCGACACGCTCACTGCGTCGAACACCGACTCGGTCATTCAGGCCAAGGGCGGCGATGACAGCATCGACGTCTCGGAGAGCGGCACCAATATCGTCGTGTTCGAACTGGATCAGGCCAGCAACGGCACCGACACCGTGACCGGATTTACCACCGGCGACACGTTCCAGTCGGATGTCATCGCCTTCCTCGGCGAGGCAGACCTGCGCGGCGACGGGGATTTCGTCCAGAGCATGACGGACGGTCAGGCCATCGGCGTCAACACCGGTTTCGTGATCTTCACCACCGCGCTTGCCGACACCAACGCGGCCACGCTTGAAACTGCGTTCGAGGGCCTTCTGGATGAAACTGCGGGCGACGTGGTCTACTTCCTCGCAGGGGATGGCACCAATGCCGCACTGGCGCGGGTAGACGTCACCGCACCGGATGACGCCTCGGTCGAAATCCTCGCGAATTTCAGCGATATCGGCGATCTGAGCCAGCTCAACGCCGATAACGTGATCCTGCCCGACCCTGCCGGCATCACCTGAGACAAGCGTTGCACCAATAAGACAGGCGGGCCGGATTGCGCATGCTCCGGTCCGCCTGACGTTTGCAATGCCCGGCCTTTGCGGAGTAGTAAGAAACTGAGGGAATAATCGGCAGTCATGAACGCGGTGACACAAACGGCGCAGGTCGCAATCAGCAAGGACCGCCACGGCGGGCGCTTTTGGCAGCGTTTCGCCTCCTATGCGTTTGCGCGCGACCGGCATAGCGTGCCCATCGTCCTCGCCGAGCTTGAACCGGCAGCGAGCGCGTTTCCCCTTGTCTTTCGCCGCAGCGCAACCGGCAGCGTGGAACCACACGCCCTTCTGCACCTGACGGCGGGCGAGCCTTCGCCCTTCGTCGCCTCCGACGGCACGTGGCGGGGCACCTATGTACCCTCGATCCTGCGCGCCCATCCCTTTGCCGCAACCCCTGCGCAGGCGGGCGCAGAGATGGCCCTGCTGGTGGACGAGACAAGCGGCCTGGTCACCGATAACCCCAAGGACGAGGCATTTTTCGACGAAACCGGCGCGCCCTCGTCAGCGCTAGAACAGGTGATCGCCTTCTTTCGCACCCGTGCGCAATCCGAACTGGCCACGCAAGCCGCCTGTGCCGCCCTGCAGGCTGCGGGGCTGCTATCGCCACTCGCCCCCCTGGCGGGCATGAACGACAGCGACGCCGACGGCTTGCTCACCGTCGATCCGGCCAGGCTCGACGCGCTCGATCCTGCCGCCCTGCCCGATCTTTGGTCCTGCGGCGCGCTGCGGCTCGCCCATGCGCAGCGCGTCTCGCTCTGCCATGCCCGGTGGATGGCACGGGCGCTGCGCGCCGGGGCGGATTTCGCACCGCGCACAAGCGCCCCTGCCCCCGACAGCAACCTTTCAGGCTTTCTCGACGCGCTCGCCGATGCGCAGGATCACGACAGGGGCACAGTGTGACCGGACCCCGAATACCCGCTCTCGTCGCCACGCTCTGCCTGTTACTTGCCGCCTGTGCCGAGCAGCCGGATCTTGCACCGGTGCGGGCGAGCCTGGAGAGCGGCACTGCGGGGCTCGGGGCTGACCGGGTGCCCGACACGGTGGCGCGCGAGGCCTTTGGCCAGCATATCGTGCGGGCTGTCATGGCCGAGCCCGCAATCACCCGCAGCACAGCCGAGATTCGCGGCGCCCGCGCCGACAAGCGTGCCGCCGATGGGGCCTTTCGCCCAGATCTCAGTGTCGGTGTGAATGCCCAGACCCGGCTCGACAGCAACACGAACAGCGACAGCGGGCCGTTCCTGCGCGTCTCGCAACTGGTTTACGATGCCGGGGCCGCGCGCTCCAACCAGACTGCCGCCGAGGCCCGGGTGCTGCAAAGCCGCGCGCAGCAGATCGAGACAGGCGCACGGGTGACGCTCGAAGCGGTCGAGGTCTACAAGCGCCTGCTCACCAGCCGCCGCCTGCTGGCCATCGCCGAGGAAAACCTGAACGTGCTGCGCGACTTCGCGGGCCAGATCGAAGAGCGCGCCGAGCGCGGTGCAGGCTCCACCGCCGACCGCCTGATCGCCCAGAGCCGCGTCGCAGATGCCGAAACGCAGCGCGTCGATGCGCAGGCGCAGTTGGAACGCGCCGAGGCCGCCTTCCGCCGCCTCTTCGGCGACATCCCGGCGAACCTGCCGCGCCCGGTCAAAGCCCCGCCCCTGCCCGCCGGTGAGGCCGATGTTCTCGACCAGAGCCCGCGCCTGCGTGCCGCCAACGCCACGCTCAAGGCCGCCGAGGCCGATCTCATGGCGGCCAGTGCCCGCCGTCAGCCGGGTGTAGAACTGGGTGCCACCGGGCAGCGCGCCTCGGGTGGCGGCGGTGATCTGGCGCTTGATCTCACGCTCAACTACAGCCTCGACACGCGGGGCGAGCGCCGCGCCGCCGTCGATGCAGCCCAGGCCCGGCTTGATGCCGCGCAGGCCGAACGCGACACGCTTTTGCGTGACGTGCGCGAGGCATTGGCCTTTGTGCGCACCGATCAGTCGGCAGGCGAGGCGCGGGTGATCGCAGCCCGGCAGGCCGTGGCCAGCAATGCCGCCAGCGTCGATGCGGCGCGCGAACAGTTCAGCATCGGACGCCGCAGCATGGTCGACCTACTGGACGCGCAGCGCGATTACGTGCGTGCCGAGGACACCCTGATCCGCGCTGAACAGGAACGTTTCCTGACCGACTACGCCGCGCTTGCGCTGACCGGCGACATTCTTGACCTCTTCGACATCACCCTGCCAGAGGTGACGCCATGACCACGCCGTCACCCCGCGTGGTCCCGCTCGACCGCGAGGCGCGCAGCCGCCCCGACGAAACGTCGCCGCTCGAGGCCTGCCTGCTGCATGCCGCCGCTTCGCTCGATCGTCCAATGACGCTTGCAGCGCTGCATGCCGTTCAAAGTTCCGACGTCACCGGAACGCTCGGCGTGCGAGAGGCGATCACGGCGGCAGAGCGTGCAGGGATGCAGGCGGCCTTCGGCGCACGCAAGCTCCGCGATTTCGACAGCACGCTCACACCCGCCATCTTGCTGCTCGAGGGCGAGCGTGCGGTGGTGCTCCACGGGGTGACCGGCAACGGGCAGCTTGCCATTCACGATCCCGCCCTTGGTGAAGGCATTGGCGAGATTGCCCGCGACGATCTGGAACAGCAATATACCGGCCATGCGATTCTGCTGCGCCGCGAACACCGCGAGGATATCCTCGCCAGTTCCGAGGGACGGCGCGGGCACTGGTTCTGGTCGGCCCTTGCCGCCAATCGCTGGTCCTATACGCAGGTCTTGCTGGCCGCGGTGCTGGCAAATTTCCTCGGGCTGACCACCTCGATCTTCATCATGGTGGTCTATGACCGCGTGCTGCCCAACGAGGCGACCGAGTCGCTCATCGCACTGACCATCGGGGTGGGCATCGCGCTCCTGTTCGACTTCCTGATCAAGAACCTGCGCGCGGGCTTTATCGACCGCGCGGGGCAACGCGCCGACATGGTGATGGGGCGGCGCATCTTCGATCAATTGCTCGACATGCAGATGCGCGCGCGCAAGGGCTCGACGGGCGCGCTCGCCAGCACCCTGCGCGAGTTCGAGACGCTGCGCGATTTCTTCACCTCCGCGACCCTCGTCGCGGTGGTCGATCTGCCCTTCATCCTGCTTTTCATCGGGGTCATCTGGATGATCGGCGGGCCATTGGCCCTAGTTCCTGCCATCGCCGTGCCGTTGGTGCTGATCGTCGGCATCGCGGTGCAGCCCGTCCTCGCTCGCCTCGCCGAGCAGAGCTTCAAGGACGGTCAATCGAAGCAGGGCGTGCTGGTGGAAACCGTCTCAGGGCTGGAAACGATCAAGGCCACCGGGGCCGCGCGCCGCATGCGCGCCCGGTGGGAAGAGGCCATCGCCCGTCAATCCGAACATGGCGCCCGCGCCCGCGCCGTCACCCAACTGGCGATGAACGCTACCAGCTTCACGCAGCAGACGGCACAGGTGATGATCGTTTTCTACGGCGTTTTCCTGATCACCGCGGGCGAGGTCAGCATGGGCGCGCTGATTGCCAGCGTGATCCTGACAGGGCGCGCTCTGGCTCCGCTTGCACAACTGGCCCAGACCCTCACCCGCCTCAATCAGGCGCGCAGTTCCTATCGCAATCTCGACGCGTTGATGCGCGCCGACAGCGAACGCCCAGAAGGCCGCCACTGGCTCAGCCGCCCGCGCCTCGACGGGCGCATCCGCTTCGACGACGTGCATTTCAGCTATCCCGACCAGACCGTTGCCGCCCTCAAGGGGGTGAGCTTTACCATCCAACCGGGAGAAAAGGTCGCCATCCTGGGCCGTATCGGATCGGGCAAGAGCACCGTCGCGCGGCTGCTCTTGGGGCTTTACGCCCCGGACAAGGGCGCTGTGCTGGTGGATGACACGGATATTCGCCAGATTGACCCCGGCGACCTGCGGCGCAATATCGGCTCGGTCCTGCAGGACGTATGGCTATTCTCCGGCACCGTGCGCGAGAACATCGCAATCGGCGCACGCCGCCCCCGCGATGCCGATATTCTGGAGGCCGCGCGCATCGCGGGCGTCGAGGATTTCGTGGCAAAGCACCCCTCGGGCTATGATCTGATGCTTGCGGAACGGGGCGAAGGGCTCTCGGGCGGGCAGAAACAGGCGATCACGCTGGCGCGCGCCCTCGTCGGTCAGCCCCCGGTGCTCCTTCTTGATGAGCCGACCAGCGCGATGGACGTGCAGAACGAGCGCGACGTGATCGCCCGCCTCAAGGAGGAGGCCAAGGACCGCACGCTCATCGTGATCACTCACCGCACGAGCCTGCTTGATCTGGTGGACCGGGTCATTGTAATCGAGGACGGGCGCGTCGGGGCCGATGGCGACAAGTCGATCCTGGCACGCGCCGCACGACAGGCGGGGGCGAAGGATGGCGCGTGACCACGATCTCGACCGTCTGGCCCGCGAGATGCGCGGGCGCTCCGCGCTGCGCGGCTCGATCCTCCTCTTCACCATTCTGGCCTTCCTCGCCATTGCGGTCATCTGGGCCGCAAGCACCGAGATCGACGACGTCACCCGCGCCGATGGGCGCATCGTGCCTTCGGCCTCGGTGCAGGTGATCGAGGCGGCGGAACCGGGCGTGCTGCAATCACTCCATGTCAAAGAGGGACAGGTCGTCGAAAAGGGCGATCTGCTGATGGAACTGGACGGCACCCTGCTGGACAGTCAACTCGATCAGGAACAACAGCGCGCCTATGGCCTCATGGCTCGGATCGAACGATTGCAAGCGGAAATCGACGGGGTCAATCTTGCCTTCAGCCCCGATCTGGTGGCGCGCGCAGCGGATGTGGTCAGGTCTGAGACCGCACTTTATCGCGGGCGGCAGGCCGAGTTGCGCGCCGAGATCGACATTCTCGAACGCCAGCGTCTGCAACGTCGGCAGGAATACGAGGAAGGGTTGGTCGACCGGCAGACCGCCCAAGAAACCCTCGCCGTTCTGACCGAGGAACGCGACATGATGGAACCTCTGGTTGAGCGCGGTATGGAACCCGCCACCACACTCCTCTCGCTGCGCCGCTCCGAGGCCGAATGGCGCGGTCGCGAGGTGCGGGCCCGCGCCTCACTCACCCGGCTGCAATCCGCGCTTGATGAGATCGACGACCGGATCGCCGCACAGCGCAGCCGCTTTCGCAGTGCTGCACTCACGGATCTGGCCACCGCGACAGCGGAACTGGCAGCGTTGAAACCGGCCCTCCCCGCCCTCCAGAGCCGCGCCGCACGCTCTCGCCTCTACGCGCCGGTGCGTGGCATCGTCAACCGCATCCACAGCCCCACCGTCGGGGCGTTGGCCCGCCCAGGCGAGGAGTTGATCGAGATCGTGCCGCTTGATGACACACTTCTGGTCGAGGCTTATGTGCGTCCCGACGACATCGCCTTTCTCTATCCCGGCCAGCCGGTGAAGGTGACGATCACCGCTTATGACGCGTCGCGCTACGGCAACCTCTCGGGCGAGATCGTCCGCATCGGTGCCGACACGATCACCCGCACGGAACGCAGCGAAGAAGAGGTCTTCGTCGTGGAAATCCGCACCACCGATACGATCCTCGATGCCGATGGCGTCGAGGTCGAGATCATGCCGGGCATGGTCGCGCAGGCCGATATCCTCGCGGGGCGTAAGACCGTGCTCGATTACATCTTGCGGCCCGTCGTCCGGGTCAAGGAGCGCGCCCTGCGCGACTGAGACCGCCAGGTGCCGCGCTTAACAGATGCGCGGAAGCTGCTCGCCCACGAGCATGTCCACGATGCGCGCGCCACCAAACAGCGTGCGCATCGTGACCCGCCCGGCATTGCCCTCCATCACCCGGCCGATCGCCACGGCACCTGCTCCTTCAGGGCGCGAACGCATCGCGGCAAGCGCCGCCTGAGATTCAGCCTCCGGGACCACCGCCACCAGCGTCCCCTCATTGGCGAGGTAGAGCGGATCAAGCCCGAGGATCTCGCACATGCCCTTGACCTCCGTGCGCAGCGGCAGCGCCGCCTCGTCAATCTCGATCGCGAGCCCCGCCGCCTCGGCCAGTTCATTGAGGACCGACGCCACGCCGCCACGCGTCGCATCACGCGCGGCGCGCATGCCGGGTGCCGCCTCCAACACCGCCTCCATCAGATGGCCCAGCCCCTGACAATCCGACGAAATATCAGCCCCGAGCGCCATATCCCCCCGTGCCGCCAGAATGGCCGCGCCGTGATCGCCCAGCACACCGTTGACCAGCACCACGTCGCCGCTCTCGATATACCCCGCCTGCAGATCGCGCCCCGGCGGGATCACCCCGATCCCCGAAGTGTTGACGAACACCTTGTCGGCCATGCCGCGGCCCACCACCTTGGTGTCGCCAGTCACGATGCGCACGCCCGCATGGTCGGCCTCTGCCCGCATCGAGGCCACGATGCGCCGCAAGAGCGCCACCTCGGTGCCTTCCTCGATTATGAAGGCCGCCGATAGCCACAAGGGCCGCGCGCCACCAACGACGAGATCATTGACCGTGCCACACACCGCGATCTTGCCGATATCGCCTCCCGGAAATTCCACCGGATCGACAACGAAACTGTCGGTCGTAAAAGCCAGCCGTGCGCCCGGTACCTGCAACGCATCGCTTGTCAGGCGTGCCTGGTCCTCCATCAGGTCGGGCACAAAAACGGAAGTGAACACCTCTTCGATCAGGTCGCGCATCGCCTTGCCGCCACCGCCGTGGGCCAACGTAACCCGCTCATCCCTCATGCTCATCCTGACCGTCACCTTTCCAATAATACTCGCGCGATGCGCACCACTCGCTCAGCCCCGTGCGGCCCGGATCAGACGCAGGATATCCTGCGCCGCCTCGGGGATGTTGGTGCCGGGGCCGAAGATCGCCTTCACACCCGCCTTTTTCAGGAACTCGTAGTCCTGCTGCGGAATGACACCGCCGCAAATCACCAGGATATCACCCGCGTCGCGCGCCCCCAGTGCTTGGATCAGGCGCGGTGCCAGCGTCTTGTGCCCCGCCGCCTGAGAGCTGATACCGACCACATGCACGTCGTTGTCGATGGCGTCCTGCGCGGCCTCTTCCGGCGTTTGAAAGAGCGGGCCAACATCGACGTCAAAGCCGATATCGGCGAAAGCCGTGGCGATCACCTTGGCCCCGCGGTCATGCCCGTCCTGCCCCATCTTCACGACCAGCATGCGCGGTCGCCGCCCCTCTTCCTCGGCGAAATCCTCGACCGATTTCTGGATTGCGGCAAAGCCCTCGTCGCCCTCATAGGCGGCGCCGTAAACCCCGGCCAGCGTCTTGACCTCGGCGCGGTGCCGTCCGAATTCCTTTTCCAGCGCCATGCTGATTTCCCCCACAGTGGCGCGGGCGCGCGCGGCCTCGACCGCCGCGTCCAAGAGGTTGCCGCCCGCGCTGGCGCGGCGGGTCAATTCATCCAGTGCCGCGTCGCAGACCGCCTGATCGCGGGTCGCGCGGATACGCTCCAGCGCCTTGATCTGGCCGTCGCGCACCTTGACGTTATCGACATCGAGAATGTCGATCGGATCTTCCTTGTCCTTGCGATACTTGTTGACGCCGACGATCACCTCATCGCCCCGGTCAATCATCGCCTGCCGGGTCGCCGCCGTCTCCTCTATGCGCAGCTTGGGCATGCCGCTCTCGACCGCGCGGGTCATGCCGCCCATTTCCTCGACCTCCTCGATCAGTTCCCACGCTTTTTCCGCCAGATCGTGGGTCAGTTTTTCCACATAGTAAGAGCCCGCCAGCGGATCGACCACGTTGGTGACACCGGTTTCTTCCTGCAAGATCAACTGCGTGTTGCGCGCTATCCGGGCGCTGAAATCGGTAGGCAGGGCAATCGCCTCGTCGAGCGCGTTGGTGTGCAAGCTTTGCGTCCCGCCCAGAACCGCGCTCATCGCCTCATAAGCGGTGCGCACCACGTTGTTATAGGGGTCCTGCTCCTGCAGGCTCACACCGCTGGTCTGGCAATGGGTGCGCAGCATCTTGGATTTCTCGGATGTGGCCCCGAATTCGGTCATGATCCGGTGCCACAGCAGCCGCGCGGCGCGCAGCTTGGCGGCCTCCATAAAGAAATTCATCCCGATGGCGAAAAAGAACGACAGGCGCGGCGCGAAACTGTCCACGTCCATCCCCGCCTCGATCGCCGCCTTCACGTATTCGCGGCCATCGGCCAGCGTGTAGGCCAGCTCCTGCACGAGGTTCGCGCCCGCCTCCTGCATGTGATAGCCCGAGATCGAGATCGAGTTGAAGCGCGGCATGTGCTCCGCCGTATACCCGATGATGTCCGAGACGATCCGCATCGAGGGTGCGGGCGGGTAGATATAGGTGTTGCGGACCATGAATTCCTTCAGAATGTCATTCTGGATGGTGCCAGAGAGCAGGGCCTTGTCATGCCCCTGCTCTTCGCCCGCGACGATGAAGCTGGCCAGCACCGGGATCACCGCGCCGTTCATCGTCATCGAGACGCTGACCTTGTCGAGCGGGATGCCGTCGAAGAGGATCTTCATGTCCTCGACGGAGTCAATCGCGACACCAGCCTTGCCGACATCGCCCTCGACACGCGGATGGTCGCTGTCATAGCCGCGATGTGTGGCGAGATCGAAGGCGACCGAGACACCCTGTTGCCCGGCAGCGAGGTTGCGGCGGTAAAAGGCGTTAGATTCCTCGGCCGTGGAAAAGCCCGCATATTGCCGGATCGTCCAGGGCCGCCCGGCATACATCGTGGCCTTCACGCCACGGGTGAATGGCGCCTCGCCGGGAATACCGCCCAGATGCGGCAGGTCGGCCACATCCTCGTGGGTATAGAGCGGCTCGACCTCGATGCCCTCGAGCGTCTTCCATGTCAGATCGCTCAGCGGTCGTCCGCGCAGTTCGCCCTCTGCGATCCTACGCCAGTCGTCTTTCTTCGATGCCATTGTCTTGTCCTCTTGTCGTGCGACCGTCGGGCGGGTGTTTCCCCGCCTCGTTCGGTCCGGTTTCCTCTATCAGTCGGGCCAGACCATCCGCCCCGGCACTGAGCCAGAAGAGATCGTCTGCATAGGCCTCTTGCAGGGCCTGTTTTTGGTAGGCGTCAAAGGGTTGCCAGCGCCCCTCGCCCTCGGGCAGAAGGCCCACATCGCCGCCGCGCGCCGCCACTGCCCGGCGCAGCGCGGCAAGATCGGGCGCGCGGTTCAGCCAGACGCGCGCCGCGCGGCGAGGGGTTTCGTCCAGCCCGATCATGTGGTGCAGCCGGTCTTCGGGGCGCGAGCCATGGCGCTCATGCGGCAGCACCACGAGATCGACGCCCGGCAGCGCGCAGGCCAGATCGCCGATCACCTCGCGCCAGTGCCGATTGACGGTGACCAGCCGGTCGAGATCGCCCGCCTCCGGCAGGCGATGACCGCGCGCCACGCCATAGGCCAGCGCCGAGGACCACCAGGCATCCTGCCCCCGGATCGAGACCGCCACACGGCTGATCCGCCCGTCAAAGGCATGGGCATAGCGCGCCATCCGCTCGCCCGCGCCGTCATAGAGGCGGCCCTGCCGCAGGTTGCGGCGGGCGGCGCCGATCATGTTCTCGTCGCTGACCACGATCCGGCGCAGCCCCGCCTTGCGCGCCTGTGACAGCCGCAATGCGATGCGCCCGCGCGCGCGATCCATCTGCCGCGCCGCACTCTCACCGCCGGGCAGGGGAATGACCCCGGTCAGGATCCCGTCGCGCGTGACGTCAGGCCCCCAGACGCCGAGACCCTGCGCCGCCAGCGCGGCGGCATTGGCGCGCATGTAGTGTTGAAAGCTCGTGGTCGCGGTGCGATGCGCCCCCAGATGCAGGATGATCTCCATGACAGCCCTCGCCTTTTGCCCATATGCCACGTGCCCCGTTCGGCGCATGGTCCTGCCCGGCAGGCTAGGGGCAAATCCTGAGCATCGGATTAATCTGGCAATTTTCGGGCACGGGCCGAATTCTCCCTTCGCAATCGCGCGCACAGGGCCTATATCTTGCCCAGCAGGAGACCCCATGAAACCCATCTTGACGCTTGTTTTCGCAGTCTTTACCGCGACCGCCGCCCTTGCACAGACCGAGGAGGGCGTGGAGTTCGATGGTATGATCTTTGGTGCCGATGAGATCAATTTGAACGAATTGAAGTGGATAAAACGCCCTCTTGTCGTGTTTGCCGATACGCCCAACGACCCGCGATTCATCGAACAGATGGAATATATCGAAGGGCGGCTTTCGGCGCTCGAGGCGCTTGACGTGATCGTCATCACCGACACCGATCCCGCAGCCCAGACCGACATCCGGCGCAAACTCCGCCCGCGCGGCTTCGGGCTTGTGGGCATCGCCAAGGACGGGTCGATTTTCCTGCGCAAGCCGACACCGTGGCATGTGCGCGAGATCATGCGCTCGATCGACAAGCTGCCCGCCCGGCAGCGCGAATTGCGCGAAGGCTCGGCAGGCGACAGTTGATCGCGCGCCCTCATCACGCCTCTCCCTGCACGACAATCAGATATCCCGGTGCCCGCGTCATCAGGATCAGCGCGCCGCGCGTCTCGTCCCAGGCCAGAACCGTCCCGGTCTCGTCGAGCGCATGGCGAAACGCGCTCTCGGTCACCTCGGTCATGCAGGTCCGCGCCTCTAGCCCCGCGCGCCGCATCGCCATACCTGTGGGGCGGTGGTAATTGGCCATGACGACCATCGCCATATCCGCCCCCTGCCCCGGCATGTCGAGCGCCGCCGCACCTCGCAGCGCAATCTCGCGCTGCATCCCTGCCACGCTGTCGGTCACGGAAAGCGCCGATTTCACCTGCCCGGTGACCAGGTCATATAGGCCCACGGCACAGCCCCGCCGGGCCTCAAAGGCCTGCGTGTCGCCGAGGGAAAACCACTGCCCCAGCCACACCCGCTGCGCCGCCTCGTCCTCGCGCTGACAGCCTGCCACAAGGGCAAGCGCCGCCAGACAGGCGAGCGGCACAGGGCTATGGTTTAGGGCGCGGGTCATCCCCTCACTCAAACTCCATGATAACGTCGTCCACCGCGAGGCTGTCGCCCGGCCCGGCATTGACCTTCGACACAACGCCCTTGCGCTCCGCGCGCAGGATGTTTTCCATCTTCATCGCCTCCACCGTGCAGAGCGCCTGACCCTCCTGCACCTCGTCGCCCTCGGCGACGTTGACCTTGACGATCAGCCCGGGCATCGGGCAGAGCAGCATCTTGGATGTATCAGCGGCAAGTTTCTCGGGCATTAACGCCGCCAGTTCCGCCTGCCGGGGCGTGCGCACATGCACCTTGAGGTCGGCCCCGCGCGAGCGGATGCGGAATCCCTGGGTGATCTTGCCCACCTTGAGCACCAGCGCATCGCCATCCACGTCGAGCCGCGCCAGCGTGTCGCCCGGCGTCCAGTCGCTGCTGACGCGCAGGGTGCTGCCATCTTCGAACCGCACGCTCGCACCCTCGCGGTCGGCGGCGACGGTCACCGGATAGCTGTGCCCTTGCAGGCTCACCACCCAGTCCTCGCCGACGTGGCGCTCGTGATTGTCCATCCGCCCTGAGACCCGGGTGCGCCGGATTTCCGCCACCCGGTGCATCGCCGCCGTGCTCGCCGCGATCCGGCGCAGCACGTCCTCAGGCAACTCCACCCCGCTGAACCCTTCGGGATATTCCTCAGCGATGAAGGCGGTGGTCATATCGCCGCTGACGAATTTCGGATGATCCATCACCGCGCTGAGGAACGGCAAGTTGTGGCCGATCCCCTCGACCTCGAAGGCGTCAAGCGCGTTGCGCATCCCCTCGATGGCCGCCGTCCGCGTCGGGCCCCATGTGCAGAGCTTGGCGATCATCGGGTCGTAATACATGCTGATCTCACCGCCCTCATAGACGCCGGTATCGTTGCGCACCACGGCGCCCTCGATATCAAGTTCCTCGGGCGGGCGATAGCGGGTGAGACGGCCGATCGAGGGCAGGAAGCCGCGATAGGGATCCTCGGCATAGAGCCGGTTCTCGATGGCCCAGCCGTTGATCTTCACATCGTCCTGAGTGAGCGCCAGCTTTTCGCCATAGGCCACACGGATCATATGCTCGACCAGATCGACGCCGGTGATCAGTTCGGTCACCGGATGCTCGACCTGCAAGCGGGTGTTCATCTCGAGGAAATAGAAACTGCGGTCGCCATCGACGATGAATTCCACCGTGCCCGCACTGGCATAGCCGACGGCATGGGAGAGGGCCAAGGACTGCTCGCCCATGGCGCGGCGGGTCTCCTCGTCGAGGAACGGGCTCGGGGCCTCTTCCACGACCTTCTGGTTACGGCGCTGGATGGAGCATTCACGCTCGTTGAGATACACCCCGTTGCCATGGCTGTCGCAGAGAACCTGAATCTCGATATGGCGCGGCTGCGTCACGAACTTCTCGATGAAGATCCGGTCATCCCCGAAACTGCTCGCAGCCTCGTTCTTGGAGCTTTGAAAGCCCTCGCGCGCCTCCTCGTCACTCCAGGCGATGCGCATGCCCTTGCCGCCGCCGCCGGCACTGGCCTTGATCATCACCGGATAGCCGATCTCGTTGGAGATCTTCACCGCCTCCTCAGCGTCCTCGATCAAGCCCATGTAGCCCGGAACGGTGCTGACATCGGCCTCCTGCGCAATCTTCTTGCTGGTAATCTTGTCCCCCATCGCCTCAATCGCCTTTACGGGCGGGCCGACAAAGGCCACGCCCTCGGCCTCCAGCGCCTTGGCAAATTTGGGGTTCTCGGACAGGAAGCCATAGCCCGGATGCACCGCCTCGGCCCCGGTTTGACGAATCGCCTCCATCACCTTGTCGATGACGATATAGCTCTCATTCGCGGGGGGCGGACCGATATGCACCGCCTCATCCGCCATCTGCACATGCAGCGCGTGACGGTCGGCGTCGGAATAGATCGCGACCGTCGCAATCCCCATCTTACGCGCCGTCTTGATGACGCGGCAGGCGATTTCGCCCCGGTTGGCGATCAGGATCTTCTTGAACATGCTATCGGTCCCTTCTTGAGAGTCTTGGCCGCGCGACACTGTCAGTCGTGGGCCCGGTTTGGCTCTTGCCATAAAAAAGGCCACCGCTGCCCAACGCAGCGATGGCCGAAATGGAAGTGGTCCGCGCTGTGCGCGCGACCGCGGTCACATCTTCAGCAACGGCCCGGATAGGCCTGGCAATAGATGACGTTACCAGCGGCCCCCACGGCGGCACCGGTGACGACGCTGCCACCGACCACGGCCCCTGTGACGGCACCCGCGCCCCCGCCCAGAAGGGCCTGTTCCGGGACCGTGTCACCACAGGCCGCAAGCCCGAGAAGGGCAATCGCGGCCATGGCAGAAACAATCCTGAGTTGTTTCTTCTGCGGTTTTCGAGTCGTGTGCATGGGCCTGTGGCTCCTTCTGTCAGCGCATGTTGATCCGCGCCACAAAAGCTCAGTCCGCGCGCTGCGTCAAAGCGGTCCTCTCTGCACGCAGCATAACCGGCGAACTGCCGCTCACTCTTATAAGGCTCTGTAAAAAAAGAAAAAGTGGGCGGCGTGCGCAAGCCTGCACACAGCCGCCCAACAGGGGAAGGGTAACGGAAATGACATATGGTCAAAGCCGCTGGGGAACGGGCCTCCGTTACCTTCTGAAACATGGCATTGCGTGAAGCGCACGCCAAATCCAAACCGCAGCGCAGCGCTGTATCGGCGAGGCTTTGCGCATTTCCGCACGCATTGCGCGAATTCATGCCGATCTGGGTGTGGCTCATTCGTCCAGACCCTCGAAGACTTCGGGAAAATTTGTCCGTGCCACACTCACATCGACCACCAGAAGCGACTCATAGCTTTCAGGATCGAACGACTCCTCGGCGGGCTTTACCTCGCGGCCCAGAAACCAGCTCAGACGCCCGGCATCGAGGTTGCCGCGCTCGAACGGCTCATCGCCGAAACACTCCCACAGCGCGCGCAGAAACCCGACATCGGCCCGCTTGTCAACAGGACGGCGATCCCGGTAACGCTCGCGCGCGGTGAGCGGCGTGGCTCCCTTGGGATTGGCGCGGCGAATGGTAAATTGATAATCCGTTCCCGGCAGACGCCCGGGAAATCCGCGATGCTTCAGCATGTGGCGCCCTCCGGATCACAGGGGCGCGTTAGCGGTGGTAGTGCCGGAGCGGATGGTGACACCCGCTCCGGAGCAAGCCCAATGGGCTTACTTGTACTTGCCAGTGCTGGCCGGCTCGGTCGAGATGGGCTCGGGCTCAACGACCACAAACTCTTCTTCCGCGGGCTGTGCGCAGGCTGCGACAAAGGCGACGAGGCCGATGGCGAGAACGCTCTTGATGCTGTTCGACATGTATAACTCCTGTCTCTCGTATCTTCGAAAACTGGCGCGCGCAGACATAATGCTGACGCCCGCCAAGTGGGCGAGGTAAAGGTCGCTTGGGTGCAACCCTCGGGCAAGCTAGCCGAAATTTCAAGATTTGAATACATGCAATCCGCAAACCGGCGCGCATGTGTCCGCAAAGTCGCAGTGCTCAGCCCCGGAGAATCCGGCCCCGCAAGATATTGCGTTCGCATCAAAACATCTCCCAGATGCAGGTGTCGCCCTCGGGCCGGTATGCCTCGAAGACCTGTATGACGGCGGGATCGTAAACCCCGAATTCCGAGGGCCGATCGGCGAGCGAGATCACCACGCGGCCCGGTTGCGGCCCGATATTGGACAGCCGAGGCAAGGCATAGGTCACGCATAGCCAATCAAGATCCTCCATCACCCGTTCCAACCCGGCCTCACCGCCCTCGAACCCCTCCGCCACGAAGCGGAACCTGTAGGTCAGACCGCCGCCAGCGGGCCGATCGGTCAGCACCTCGTGAACTCGCGCCTCCAGCCCCGATGGCAGCCGCAGCACCTCCTCCTGCGCCGCGGCTGCGCAGGGCAGCGCCAGCAGCACGAACGCCATGCCCGCCGCCAGCCTCACCGCCCCGATCCCGACCAGCGCGCGACACGCGCCGGATCCTCGAAGAGCGCGGCGATCCGCGCCTCGGCGTCAGTACGGGCAAACCGCCCTGCCACCGTTCCTCCTGCCCGGAGCCGCAGACCGCCCTCTTCGCGCCAGACACGCACCACCGGGGCAAAGCCGCGCAAATGCTGCAAGGCACGCCACATGTCCTGTCGCACCCGATGCGCCACACGGACGCGCGATGCCTCGGGCAGATGCCCCTCGACGGCCAGATCGAACCGCGCGGGAAGGCGCCGCGCCACCGTCAATGCGCCGTCCTCCTCTTCGATCAGATGCCAGCGCCCGCGGGCCATGCCCCTCGCCTCCTCGTTTCTTCTGGCCACAAATATCCCGGGGGAGTCGCCCGGCACGGGCGACGGGGGCAGCGCCCCCATGCCCTCACAGCGGGATGTTGTCGTGCTTCTTCCAGGGCAAGTTCTTCTTCTTGTTGCGCAGCGATGCAAACGCCCGGCTCACCCGCATCCGCGTGCTGCGCGGCTGGATCACTTCGTCAATGAACCCGCGCTCGGCAGCGACGAAGGGATTGGCGAAGCGATCCTCGTAGCTTTTGGTATGCGCGGCAATCTTTTCCGCATCGCCAAGGTCAGAGCGATAGATGATCTCGGTTGCACCCTTGGCCCCCATCACCGCGATCTCGGACGTCGGCCAGGCATAGTTGAAATCGGCGCGCAGATGCTTGGAGGCCATCACCACATAGGCCCCGCCATAGGCCTTGCGGGTGATTACCGTGACCTTAGGCACCGTCGCCTCGCCATACGCATAGAGCAGCTTCGCCCCATGCTTGATCACCCCGCCATATTCCTGACCGGTGCCGGGCAGGAAACCGGGCACGTCGACCAGCGTCAGGATCGGGATTTCGAAGCAGTCGCAGAACCGCACAAAGCGCGCCGCCTTGCGGCTGCTGTCGATGTCGAGACAGCCCGCCAGAACCATCGGCTGATTGGCCACGACGCCCACGGTCTGCCCTTCAAGCCGGATGAAACCGGTGATCATGTTCTTGGCGAATTCGGCCTGAATCTCGTAGAAATCCGCCTCATCGGCGATCTTGTGGATCAATTCCTTCATGTCATAGGGCATGTTGGGATTGTCGGGAATGAGCGTGTCGAGACTTGCCTCTACCCGTCCCGGCTCATCGAAGAACGGGCGTTTGGGGGGCTTCTCGCGGTTGTTGAGCGGCAGGAAATCCACCAACCTGCGGACCTCAGCCAACGCCTCGACATCATTCTCGAAGGCCGCGTCGGCAACCGAGCTTTTGCGCGTGTGCGTAACCGCGCCGCCCAGCTCCTCCGCCGTGACCTGCTCGTTGGTCACTGTCTTGACCACGTCGGGGCCGGTCACGAACATGTAAGAGCTGTCTTTCACCATGAAGATGAAATCGGTCATTGCGGGCGAGTAAACCGCGCCGCCCGCGCACGGCCCCATGATGACACTGATCTGCGGCACCACGCCCGAGGCCTCGATATTGCGCTGGAACACCTCGCCATACCCCGCAAGGCTGTCGACGCCTTCCTGAATCCGCGCCCCGCCCGAATCGTTGATACCGATGACCGGCGCGCCGTTCTCGACGGCCATATCCATGATCTTGCAGATCTTCTGCGCGTGTGTGGCGCTGACCGAGCCGCCAAGCACGGTGAAATCCTGGCTGAAGACATAGACCTGACGGCCGTTGATCGTGCCCCAGCCGGTGACCACGCCGTCGCCATAGGGGCGGTTCTTTTCCATGCCGAAATCGGTGCAGCGATGCGCCATGAACATATCGAATTCCTCGAAACTGCCCTCGTCGAGCAACAGCTCGACGCGCTCGCGCGCGATCAGCTTGCCACGCCCGTGCTGCGCGTCGATGCGGGCCTCGCCGCCGCCCAGCCGCGCATCGGCACGACGGCTTTCGAGTTCCTCCAGAATGTCTTTCATGGCGCTCCCCTTTTCTCTCTTGGCGCGCAGCATAAGGAGTGCGGCGCGCAGGACCAAACAGAATCCGGCAAATTTGCAAACTATTGCAAAACATCAATTGAATAACTGTAAACTTGCTAATCAACTTCGGTTTTGCAACCTGACCCGATGGACATCCCCGCGCCCGCATCCTAGCCATGTGGACATGAGCCCGGAACCCCGCGTCCGTTTCCTGGACCGCGCCACACCACCACATATCTCGACACTGATCCTGCTCGCGGGGCTGTCGGCGCTCGCGATGAACATCTTTCTCCCCTCCCTGCCGGGCATGGTCGCGTATTTCAAGACCGAATACCGGCTGATCCAGCTTTCAGTGGCGCTCTATCTGGGCGTCAACGCGGCGTTGCAACTGCTGATGGGGCCGATTTCCGACCGTTGGGGTCGGCGCCCGGTCATCCTGTGGGGGCTGGGCCTGTTCCTCGTGGCGACCCTCGGCTGTCTCGCGGCGCCCAACGTCTACGTGTTTCTCACTTTCCGAATGGTGCAGGCCAGCGTCGTCGTGGCGATGGTACTTTCCCGCGCGATCGTGCGGGACATGGTGCCACAGGATCGCGCCGCCTCGATGATCGGCTATGTGACCATGGGAATGGCGGTGGTGCCGATGATCGGCCCGGCCTTTGGCGGGGTACTCGACGAGATCTTTGGTTGGCAGGCGAATTTCTGGCTGCTCTTCATTCTCGGCGCAGCGCTCTTCGCGCTGTGCTGGCGCGATCTCGGCGAGACCGCACCGCTGACCGGGCGCACCCTGCTGCAACAGTTCCGCGATTATCCCGCCCTGCTGACCTCGCGCCGCTTCTGGGGCTATGCAGCGGCGGCGGGGCTGTCGTCGGGGTCGTTCTTTGCCTATCTCGGCGGTGCGCCCTATGTCGACGATCAGGTTTTCGGCCTGCCACCTTCAACCTTGGGGCTGCTCTTCGGCGCGCCCGCGATAGGCTATTTCCTCGGCAATTTCGCCTCGGGCCGCTACTCGATGCGCTTCGGCGTCAACCGGATGGTGCTCTGGGGAGCATTGTTCAATGGGGGCGGTATCGGCCTTAACCTCGCCTTGTTTCAGTTAGGCTTCGGCTCTCCGCTCACGTTCTTCGGGCTGATGACCTTCATGGGTCTGGGCAATGGAATGGTGATCCCCAACGCCACCGCAGGGGCGCTGTCGATCCGGCCCGATCTGGCGGGCACGGCAAGTGGGCTTTCGGGGGCGCTGATGATCGGGCTGGGGGCCGCGCTCTCGGCGCTGGCGGGGATGCTGCTGACACCGGGCAGCGGGGCCGTCACACTCCTGTCGATCATGTTCGCCACTGGGTTGGCGGCGGTCGTCACCATCCTGCTTGTTATCCGCCGAGAACGTCGGCTTGGATTGGCGCAATAGACAACGCGCGGGCGATACCCCGCCTATTCCTGCGCGCTCCGCATCTGCTCCGCGATCTGCGATGCCCATTCTCCGATGATCGGCAGGAACTCGATCTGGCTGAGCGCCCAGACAATCAGCGACAACAGCACCGTCGCACCCAACACGGTGCCAAGCCCCACCGCCAGCCCGCGCGCGAAGTTGAACGCCAGAAGGCGCGGCATGTTGTTGTGGATGCGCACGAAGCGATGCCGGTTCAGGGTCTCAAGCTCGGCCCTCAGGGCGCGCAATTCCTCGCTCAGATCATCGCTCTTGGCGGGATCATCCTTCATCCGAACGTCGCCACCACGTCATACATTACCGGCTCGAAACTCTTGCACAAATCGTTGATCTTGCGATTGCGCGCACGCATCTCGTCGCTGCGCAGCATCGCCTGAAAATCCTCGCGCGAGCGCCATTGCGAATAATTTGCGATCCGGGTCTGTGCGTCGTTCACATGCAGACCGGCGGCGATGAAACCGGACTGCTTCGAGATGAAATCGCGATAGGCGTCTTCCAGCAGGTCAAGCAGGTCCTGACAGGTGCCCGGTGTCGCCTCAAACGTGGTGAGCACGGTCTGATGAGTGGTCTGGGATGTGATATGCGGCATGGCGCACCTCCTTTGAGGTGAGCCTAGCATGCGGTCGCGACACGGTAAATTCTCCGCGCCCCTTAACCCTCGCTTTACTCTTTTTAACGAGGGTTAACGCGGAGGTAACCATGTCTCGATGCCTGGCTCTTGCCGTACTGCTCTCGTTCTGGCTGGCGAGCCCGGTCTTGTCGGGTGCCTGGCCGCGCGAAAAAGGTACGGTGTTCCTGTCTCTCGCGGGTCAGGCGGAGGGTCCGGATGAACATGGAGTCTACCGGCAGAATTTCACCCTTTTCGCCGAATACGGGCTGACCAACCGGCTCACGCTCGGGGTGGATGCCGGAGGCGATGCGCTGCGGATGACCAAGGCCATCGGCTTTCTACGCTGGCCGCTGGGTCGTACCGACCGCCAGGTGAAACTCGCCTTTGAACTGGGGGCGGGTCAGGTTGACGGCGAAAACGCCCTGCGTCCGGGTCTGTCACTTGGCCGCGGCATCGAGATACTCAAACGTCACGGCTGGCTGGCCGCAGATGGCCGTGCGATCCTGTTCACCGGCGGCGGCATGACGCTGGAAAGCGATCTGACCTTCGGCCTATCCGTCACGAATCGCAGCAAGGTGATCCTGCAGATCCAGACCGGGCATCCAAAACTGGGGGCCGCCTACGCCCGCTTCGCGCCGTCCTTCGTATTCGAGACCAAACCCGGCGCACATATCGAATTCGGGTTGATCGAGCCGCTGATCGGTGACGGGGACCGCGGTGTCAAACTGGGGCTCTGGCGCAAATTCTAACCACGTCAGAGCCCGGCTTTTATCACAGCGCGTCGTCGATCCGTACCCGAAGTATGACTCGGCCTGACACAGGCGTTGGCCAGCGCAGGTTGATGCGATCATTCTCCGGGCCCTGGCTTGCTTCGAAATAGGGCACCACATGCATCACCTCACCGCCGCTACTGCGCAGCGGCCCATCGGCCAGCACAGATTCGACTGTCTGTGCCCAAGCCCCGAACGGAAGGCGTGGGGCTGGTTCGATGACCCATGTGGCACCGGCGCTCGCCTCTTCATGCGCCATGACAAGCGGGCTTTCGGCCTGAATGTCGATGTTGTGAAAGGTGTTCTGGGCGAAGGTGATGCCGCGCACCCGGTCGAAATCCAGATCGGCAAAGCTGGTATCCACGGCCTCCACCCGGTCAATCGACCCGATCGCGCGAAACGTATTGCCGGTGACCGTCATACCATTCAGGAAATGCCCGGGCCCATGCGGCTTGACTGTAATGAAGGTAAACCATGGCACCATGTCGCTGGCCAGAAAGACATTGCCCGTGACGCTTAGCGCGCTGAAGGAAAACTCGCTGGCGAACTCGGGGGCGGAATCATGCTCGTTCACCCACTCGATGAAACAGTTGTCGATATAGTTGCCGCTGATCGTACCGCGATTGTTGGTACGGGTCAGCACGAAGCCCGCGCTGCGGATCCCGTTTGCGGCGGAATCCCCCTGAAACACGTGGTTGTCGGTGATCAGAGAGCTTGATCCGGCCATGACCGCGAAATGCCGGAAGAACGTGGCGCGGTTGTCGCGGATCTTGAGGTCATTGGCATTGGCGTTGAAGCCGATGCTGGCGCGTTCGGTCACCAGAAGCGGGCTCTCGTTTGAGAGGAACTGGCAGCGGTCGATCATCATGCCCTGATCGCCCTCGCCGTGGCTGGTGATGCCGCGATCTTTGGGGCGGGTGATGAAACAGTCGCGAAAATGGTTGGCCGAGCCCGAGGGCGGTAGCAACACGGCGCTGCAATCCCCCGCGCACTGGAAATCCACCTCCGAGAACACCATGCGCGACACGTCCTGAAAGCCGCTGAAATCGAGCATATATTTGAAGCGAAGAAAGGTGAAGACCTGCGTGCCGGCCGCATCGAACAGCGGCTGGCTGAGCGTCAGCCGGCCAGCGGCGATGTTGCGCGAGGTGACATAAACCTCGCGGCCCACGCCGTTACCCTCGACCAGCGATCCGACGGCGATATTCGCTACATCCACGACGTTTGACAGGCGTTTGTTGTTGGCCTCAGGGTCATAGCTGGCCTGCGAGATGACGATATCTGTGCCCCAGGCGGGGGTCGGGAAAACTGAGAACTGTCCGTTCTGGATAACGTGGCGCTGGTTGTAGGTGCTGCGATTGCCCACGACGGCGGCCATATCGACGGGTTCGCGCAGTGCGATCTTGCGCCCCGCGAGATTGAGCGTGACATGGCCTGCATTGTTCAAGAGCGCCTGATAGGCCTTCTTGAACGCCAGTTCGCTGTCGCCGAACGCGTCGATATAGGCGGGCAGGTCGTAATTCTTGGTCAGCGACAGGATCGCATCCTCGGGCATCGCCAGCGTCCCCTCGAACCGGATGCGGCTCTGGATCGTGGTGCTTGACCCAAGGAAATATGTACCCGCAGGCACGATGATCTCACGCCCGCCCGCCGCCGTGTCGGCGGCCTCAAAAGCGGCGTGATCGTCGGTCACCCCGTCACCGATGGCACCGTGATCGCGCACATCGACCATGGCGATTACATCGCGCAGGAAGAACCGGCTCACATCCTCGATCTCGATATCATCAATCCGCACGACGCCCCCCGACGGGCCGGTCAGGTCGATCCCGAAATGCCCGAACACCGCCTGCGGCCCCCAGACCATATCGACCCCCGGGCGCTGACCGATGCCGACGATGGCACTTACCTCGACCACCTCGCCATAGGTCGTCAGCGTGACCTGCGTCGCCTCGACCGTCACACCGGCAAGCGCCGCGCCACTGGTATCCCCGGCAAATGCGGCAATCCGCACATTGGGCAGGTTGCCCGCGATGGCCTTGACCCGCGCGCGCACCTGAAGGTAGCACCCCGGCAGGATCGGCGTCTCGCCCATGAAGCGCAGGCGCTGCACAGCCTCAATCTTCTGCAGTTCCAGCGCGCCGCCGAAATCCTGATCGGCCGGGACAAAAGCCGCATTGGCCGCATTTTCATAAGTGTCCGAGCCGGGCCGCCCGTCGCCGCGCGACCACTGATCGAGCCCCGCCGCGAAGGGCCGGGGCATGAGAACGATGCCTTGGGTGATTGCCTTGTTCATGGATATCCCTTTCTCTCTCCCGCGCCGCGCGTGGTGGGGAGAGGGGATAGCCACAAGGCGTTAACCGGATGTCAGGGCACCGTCACGGTGCCCCTTGGATGGCTCAGGCGGCCACCTCGGGGGCCTCTCGCACCTGCACACCGTTGATTTTCCAGCCGTCTTCCAGCTCGACCATCTCGTAATCGACGATCCAGGCCTTTCCCGCAGGGCCGCGCAACATCACACTCTGCCACAGCTTGCCCGCGATCACCTCGGCGTCGAGAAAGGTCACGTCCGACGGGCGCCAGACCATCGGATACCCCTCGCGCACCATCGTGCCGAAGGTCTCCGGCGTGCCGAACTTGCGCTGAATGAACGGGCTGGCGAAACTGTAGGCGCGGTCCACGTCCTCGGCCAGAAACGCCTCGATCTGGGATGAAATGACCGACCGCAGGGCCGCCTCGTCAGAGCGTGCCGCACCGCTCAAACCAAGGGCGACGGTCAGGGATAGAATGAAATACCGCATGGCAACACCTCCATACCGAGCAGAGATAGGCCGCCGCCCTAGCGTTGCAAGCTTTCCAGATAGGCGACCAGATCGGCCATCGGCGGGCTGACCCTCAAAGTCTCGCCCCGCTCGGTGCGCAGGGCCACGCTACGCGGCTCGAAGAAATCGCCATAGATCGGCATCTCGCTGCCATGCGCGACAATCGGATCGCGCCCGTCTATCCGCTCCACCACGCGCGCCAGCGGAAAATGCCCGCCATTGGCGCGTTGCAGGCCAGTCAGATCGGTCGGATCAATGGTCAGCACCATCTTCATCGGGCCATTGCCTTGGGCGGCCGGACCGTGACAGGCCGCGCAGTAACGGTCATAGACCGCCTTGCCCCCCCGCACATCCTGCGCCTGCGCAGCGCTTGCCAGAATTGCGAGGGCCAATGGGAAAAAAATGGCTTTCATTGCGGCCTCCTTGCACCCTGTCGCCAGTCTCTCCCGCAAAAGTGCCGCCCGCCATGATCAAAGTCAAACACCGGCCCACCAGTCCCAGAAGCCGTTTCAAACGGCTTCAAAAGCAGCTTGCAAGCCGCTTTCCACGCGCTTTTCAAAGCGCGTTACAAGGCCTTTGCAAACGGCCTTTCGCCCTCACCCAGCGAGCTCGAGCACCTGTTGCCAAACCGGATCGGCCACCTCGACCGGATCAGCAGGCCGCTTGCCCTGCCCCGGCAGGCGGGCCCCCTCATCCTGCGTGGCCGCCTCGGCCACCTGCGCCAGCCGGTCGAAGAACGCACCCGAGACCTCTGGATCCATCAGCAGGTAATATTGCCCCAGATCATGCGGCGGCCCCTCGGGGGCTTTGAGCGGCTTGACGCCCCGGCTCACCACCCCGCCCGTCATCCCCGCTGCCAGCAGTTCCGCCATCAGGCCAAAGCCCCAGCCCTTGGGGCCGCCGATGCTGACCAATGAGCCGCCAAGCGCGGCCTCTGGATCGGTGGTGGGCTGACCAGCAGCATCCACCGCCCAGCCTTCGGGGATAGGCTCGCCCGCGGCCTTGGCCATGGTGATCTTGCCCAGTGCAACCACCGTCGTCGACTGATCGAACTGCATGGCGATACCGCCCTGCCCGTCCGGCACGGAAAAGGCGATCGGGTTGGTGCCGATGACGCGCGTCTTGCCACCCGGGGCCGCCACGATGGGCGAGGCATTGGTCATCCCCAGACCGATCAGGCCCCGGTCTGCGATCTGCTCGGTGAAATACCCCAGAGAGGTGCAGGTATGCGCGTGCCCCACCGCAAGGCTCGCCACGCCGCAGTCGCGCGCCGCCTCCGCCGCCCGGTCAATCCCCCGGGCAAAGGCGGGCTGCGCAAAGCCGAATTTCGCATCGACGACCACAGCGCCCGGGCGCGGCTGCGTCACCTCGGGCTCCACATCGCCCTTGACGCGCCCGGTCTGCAATTGCTGGCAATAGCTTTCGAGATAGTAGAGCCCGCAGATCCGGTTGCCGACGCTTTCCACCTTGCGCACCGCGCGCGCCACCTCTGCGGCAATCCACGGCTGCGCACCATGCCGGATCAGCGCCGCGCGCGTCTGTGCCTCGATATCGTTCAGGGAAATATGCACCATGCCGCTCTCCGATCATTTGAACGATAGCTATGGTGGTGCCGCGATCACAGGTCAATTCAGACCTTCTGAACGCAGCTTCAGCTTTTGCGAAACGCAAGAATTCAGCCCGCCACGATCCGCCCCTGATCAAGCTTCACGATCCGGTCCATCCGCGCCGCCAGATCAAGGTTATGCGTCGCAATCAGCGCCGACAGTCCGGTCCCCCGCACCAGCCCGGTCAGCGCCCCGAACACCTGATCCGAGGTGCCGGGATCGAGATTGCCGGTCGGCTCGTCGGCCAGCAGAACGCGCGGGCTGTTCGCGAGCGCCCGGCAAAAGGCCACCCGCTGCTGCTCGCCCCCCGACATCGCCGAGGGGCGATGCCCCGCGCGCGCGCCCACGCCCACCTGCTCCAGCAACTCTTGCGCCCGCGCCTGCGCCGCCTTGCGCGCCACGCCATTGGCCAGCTGCGGCAGAACGATATTTTCCAGCGCGCTGAACTCGGGCAGCAGATGGTGGAACTGATAGACAAAGCCAACCTCCTGCCGCCGCAGTGCCGTGCGCCGCCGGTCGCTCAGCCCGGTCATATCCTCGCCGCCGATCTCGACCCGGCCCGCATCGGCCACATCCAGGAGCCCCGCGATATGCAACAGCGTCGATTTGCCCGCCCCCGACGGCGCCACAAGCGCCACCATCTCGCCCTTGGCCAGCATCAGGTCAGCCCCCGCCAGCACCTGCACCTCGCCGGTCTGCCCCTTGTTGTAGGTCTTCTCGATCCCCGTCAGCCGCAGCATCACGTCACTCATAGCGCAGCGCCTCCACCGGGTTCATCCGCGCCGCCCGCCGCGCCGGAAAGATCGTGACCACAAAGGACAGTCCCAGCGAGAGCATAACCGCCGACAGCACATCGCCCGCCTGCAACTGCGCCGGCAAATGATAGATGCCGCGTATCGACGGGTCCCAGACCTGCCCGCCCATCAGCACGTTCACGAAGCTGAAAATCGGGTCGATATAGATCGCGAATAGGCAGCCGAAGATCACCCCCGCCGCCGTGCCTATGAGGCCGGTAAACGCGCCGCAGATGAAGAAGATGCGCAGCACCGAGCCCTCGCTCAGCCCTATGGTGCGTAATATGCCGATATCGCGCCCCTTGTTCTTGACCAGCATGATCAGCCCGGAGGTGATGTTCATCGCCGCGATCAGCACGAGGATCGAGAGAATCACGAACATCACGTTATCCTCAACCTCCAGCGCGCGCAGGAACGAGCCGCTGGAATCCTGCCATGTCCAGACCTGCGCGCGCTCACCCGCAGCACGCAACAGCGGCAGGGTCATGTCGTCAACGTTTTCCGGGGCCTCGACCATTACTTCCAGCTCATCCGCGCGCCCGTCGCGGTTGAAGAACGATTGCGCCTCGGCAAAGGGCAGATAGACCCGCACCCGGTCGATGTCATAGCGCCCTGCGGTGAAGATATAGACCACCTCATAGGCATTGATACGCGGGCTTGTGCCAAGCGGCGTCTTAACCCCGTTGGGCGAGATCAGCTTGATCCGCTCGCCCACAGTCACGCCCAGTTCCTGCGCCACACCCGAGCCGATGGCGATGCCCTCTGCAAATCGCGCGATATCCCCGCGCGAGGCCTCTGCATCGGCCACGCGCGGAATCGTGCGTAGATCCTCCGGGCGGATTCCAAAAACCTGAACCCCAGCGTTGCGGTCACGCGCACTGGCCATCACCTGCCCCTTGACCAAAGGGGCCACCCGGGTCACGCTTGGCACATTGCGCACCCGGTCTGCCATCGCTTCGTATTCCCCGATGGTGCGGTCGAGGCGGCCAGACTGTTCATCGACCGTGCCTGCGTTGTAGATCGTCACATGCGCGTTGGCGCCGAGGATCGTATCGACGAATTCCGCCCGAAAGCCAGAACGCACAGCGAGCGTCGCAATCAGCGCAAAGACCGCCAGCGTGATGCCAATGAGGCTGATCCAGGTCATCACGCTCACGCCTCCTTCGGCGCGCTTGGCACGCAGGTAGCGCCAGGCGATCATCCACTCGAACGCGGCAAAAGGGGCGGGCGATCTGGCCATTGCGGCTCCTTCGGTCAAGTCGCGCGGACAGTGCTGTTTTCGCTAGGGGGCGTCAAGGTCGTGCGGCCTAACTGAGCGCCTGCATCACATGGCCTCACATTCACACGAGATGCTCTGGGGCAGGCCTGAGTCGACGCCATCTTATTACAGCAACCACATGAAAGGTGCCGCCATGCAACGCCCCATCCGACGCCGACGCCCGCCGCTACCCCTTGTCTATCGTCACCCCCGGCCTTGGCGGTTTGACGACTGGGCCGCCATCTGACGCGACCGCAAGGCCACAGTTGGCGGCGCGTGGCGACCCTGCACCACATTTCGTTTTTGCGTCCTTGCATCGCCTCGGTATAACGACGACATCCCGTTCAGGAGGTTTGTTCATGACCCATCGCCGCCATTTTCTTGCAACTGGCCTTGCCGCTATTGCACCCGCACTTGTGCCGGGCCTTGCCCGCGCCTTTGAGCTTGATCCAAAATTCACGCCGCAAGAGGTGACGTTCGACCCGAAGTACCAGCCCGGCCAACTAATCGTGCTGCCGCGCGCACATTTCCTGTATCTGGTCATCGAACCGGGCCGCGCCCGCCGCTATGGTGTGGGGGTGGGCCGTGCGGGACTGGAATTTACCGGCACGGCCACCATCGACGTCAAGAAGAAATGGCCCACATGGCGCCCGACAAATGAGATGATCGAACGCGAGCCGCGAACCTATGACCGCTTCAAGGACAATGATTACGTCCAGCCTGGCGGCCCCGAGAACCCGCTCGGCTCGCGCGCGCTCTACCTCTTTCAGAACGGGCGTGACACCTATTACCGGATCCACGGCACAACGCAGCCATCTTCGATAGGACGCTCGGTCTCGAACGGCTGCATCCGCATGATCAACGACCATGTGCAGGATCTGTATGAACGCGTCCCTGTCGGAACCGTGGTCACCGTTCTCTAGAGCAGCGATTGACACAAGCGGATCGGGGCGCGGCCCCAATCCATGAATGTGATCTTCGCGGGCTGAATTGTACAATACGCTCGACGTCGCTTCGCGATCATACTTGATTTTCGAAAGCCTCAATCCCATACTCAGCTCTGCGACGTTACCACTATCGACCATCTGCTCCTTCTACGGCTCAGTCACTCGATCTTGCACGACAGAGCCGGGCTGCCGCACTCCCGCGGGCAGCAAAAACTGAAGGAGAACAGAGCGATGGCTTCTGGCACCGTGAAATGGTTCAATTCCACCAAGGGCTACGGCTTCATTGCGCCCGATGGCGGCGGCAAGGACGTTTTCGTCCACATTTCCGCTGTTGAGCGCGCCGGTCTGACCGGTCTGGCCGACGACCAGAAAGTGAATTTCGACATCGAAGCCGGTCGTGACGGCCGCGAATCTGCGTCGAACATCACCCTCGCCTAAGGCGTTGACAGATTTGACGAAACTGGGCCCCGCGCGGGCCCTTTTTCATTGCGGGACTTCATTGCGCGGCGGCGATCAGCTCGGCCACATGTGGCCCCAACGCCTCGACGATCCGCCGCACGCCTTCGGCATTGGGATGGATGCCGTCGGGCTGAAAGTAGCGCTGCAACGCCGCGGGGTCGCCTTCGCCCAGCCCGGCAAAGAACGCCGGCGCCAGCATCGCGTCGTAAGCCTCCGACAATTCGGGGTAAATCGCGTCGAACTCAGCCTTGTAATCGGCCCCGTAATTGCCCGGTGCGGCCATCGGGACCAGCAAGACCTCGACCCCCCTGACTTCGGCCACCTCTAGAATTGTCTCGATGTTGCCGCGACTTACCGCCGGGTCAATGCCCCGCAACAGGTCATTGCCGCCAAGCGTCACGATCATCGCGTCGATCTCGGGCGTCAGGCTCCAGTCTACCCGCGCGGCGCCGCCCGCCGTGGTATCCCCGGATACGCCGGCGTTGATCACCTCCGCTTCAACCCCCTGATCTTGCAGCCAATTCCGCATCTGCGGGACAAAGCCATCTTCCTCGGGCAACCCGTAGCCCTGGGTCAGACTGTCGCCCAATGCCAAAACCGTGACCGGTTCTGCCGCGCTTGCCGGGCTGACAAGCGCGCCGATCACGGCTAAGACCTTGCCCATCCCCCGCAGGGCCCCATATGTCAAAAAACCCTTTTCAATCAGGCGCAAACGCATGAACTCTCCTCTTCTGTCCCTCTCCGATGCATCGCTCGCGCTGGAGGGGAATACCGGTCTCGTCCGGATACTCCACGGGATCACGCTGGATGTCCACCGGGGCGAGAGTGTCGGGCTGGTCGGCCCGTCGGGCTCCGGCAAATCTTCGCTGCTGATGCTGATGGGCGGGCTGGAGCGCGCCACCGGCGGCACCGTCCGCGCGCTCGACCACGATCTCGGCGCGCTCACCGAGGATCAGCTCGCCCGCCTGCGCCGCGACAATTTCGGCGTCGTCTTTCAATCCTTTCACCTCATCCCCACGATGACCGCGCTGGAAAATGTCGCGACGCCGCTGGAGCTTGCGGGCGCGCCCGATGCCGATGCCCGCGCGCTTGAGGAACTCACCGGCGTCGGGCTCGCGGACCGTGCCGGTCATTACCCCTCGCAGCTTTCGGGCGGGGAGCAGCAGCGCGTGGCGCTCGCCCGCGCCGCAGCACCACGCCCGGCGATCATCCTGGCCGATGAGCCCACCGGCAACCTCGATAGCAGCACCGGCGAGACGATCATCGAATTGCTGTTCGGGCTGCGCGACCGCCACGGTGCGACGCTGGTTCTGGTGACCCACGATTCCGATCTCGCCACGCGCTGCGACCGGGTCATCAGCCTGCGCGACGGGCGCATCGAGGGCACCGCATGAGTGTGAGAACCGCGGCGAAATTCGCCCGGCGCGAGCTCCGCGGCGGCCTGCGCGGGTTTCGCATCTTCCTCGCCTGCGTGATCCTCGGCGTGGCCGCCATCGCCGCTGTCGGCACCCTGCGCGAAAGCGTGCGCGCCGGGCTTGCCGATCAGGGCGCAGCGCTTCTGGGGGGCGACGCCGAACTCGAACTGACCTACCGCTTCGCCACCGAGGTCGAGCGAGACTGGATGGAGGGCGCGGCGATTGAGGTCTCGGAAATCGCCGATTTCCGCTCCATGGCGCTCGGACCCGAGGGCACGCGCGAACTCACGCAGGTCAAGGCCGTCGATAGCGCCTATCCCCTTGTCGGAGAGATAGAAATATCCCCCGACATGCCGCTCAAGGCGGCGCTTGCCGGGGCGAATGACCTGCCCGGCGCGGTGATGCAGCCGCTCCTGATCTCCCGCCTCGGCCTAGACATCGGCGATACGTTTCGACTTGGAGAGCAGGAGTTTCGCCTCATGGCCGAACTGGTGCGCGAGCCCGACCCCTCGCGGGCGGGCTTCGGTCTCGGCCCCCGCACCATCGTCGCGCGCGCCGCACTCAACGGCTCGGGGCTGCTGTCGCCCGGCTCGCTCTTCACCTCGAAATACCGGCTGACCCTGCCGCCCGGCACCGATCTCGCCGCGATGGAGCGTCGCGCGACCGAGGAACTGGACGGCAGTGGCTTTCGCTGGAACGACGCCCGCAACGCCAGCCCCCGCGTCGCCGAATTCGTCACCCGCCTCGGGGCGTTCCTCGTGCTCGTTGGGCTCTCGGGCCTTGCCGTGGGCGGCGTCGGCATCTCGGCGGCGCTGCGCAGCTATCTCGCGGGCAAGGTGCAGGTCATCGCCACATTGCGCAGCCTCGGCGCGGATCAGCGGACCATCTTTCTGACCTACTTTCTTCAGGTCGGTGTTCTGGCCGTTCTCGGCATCATCGGCGGGCTGATCCTCGGCGTCGGTCTGCCGGTCCTGCTTGGGCCTTTCATCGCCGCGCGCCTGCCGGTGCCTGCGGTCTTTGCCGCCTATCCCGCCCCGATGATCGAGGCGACGCTCTACAGCATTCTCAGCGTTCTGATCTTCACCCTCTGGCCCCTTGCCCGGGCGCGCGAAGTGCGCGCCGCGGCGCTCTACCGCGAGGCGGCGGGTGCGCGTCACGGCTGGCCCGGCACGGCCTATGTTATTGCCACGCTTGTGCTTATCGGCCTTTTGCTGACTGCGGCGGCGCTCTTTTCCGGCAACCTGGCGCTCACCCTCTGGACAGCAGGCGGCATCATCGGCGCGCTCGGCGCGCTTAGCCTCGCGGCACTCGGGGTTCAGCGTGCCGCCCGCGCCCTGCGTCCCCGTCTACGCAGCCGTCCCGCGCTTGGCTGGGCGCTCGGGGCCATCGGCGGGCCGGGCAGCACCGCCGCCCCGGTCATGCTCTCGCTCGGGCTGGGCCTCACGGTGCTCGCCGCCGTCGGACAGATCGACGGCAACCTGCGCCGTGCCATCGCCGGAGACCTGCCCGAGCGCGCGCCGTCCTTCTTCTTCGTCGATCTGCAAAAGGACCAGATGCCGTGGTTCCTCGACCGGCTGGAGACCGACCCGGCGGTCAGCCGCATTGACCATGCGCCGATGCTGCGCGGCATCATCAGCCGCATCAACGACCGCCCGGCACGCGAGGTGGCCCCGGGGCATTGGGTGGTCGAGGGTGACCGCGCGATCAGCTATGCCGAGACGCTGCCCGCACGCACCACCCTCACTGCGGGCGACTGGTGGGGCAATGATTACACCGGGCAGCCGCAGCTCAGCTTCGCTGCCGAAGAGGCGGCGGAAATGGGCATCGGCCTCGGCGACGAGATCACCGTCAACATCCTCGGACGGGATATCACCGCGCCCATCACCTCGCTGCGCGAGGTGGATTTCTCCAGCGTCGGCATGGGCTTCGTCATGCTGATGAATCCCTCCGCCCTCGCCGGTGCGCCGCATACCTTCATCGCCACGGTCTATGCCGACAGCCAGGCCGCCGAAGAGGCGATCCTGCGCGAGGTCACCGACCGCTACCCGAACGTGACCGCGATCAATGTGCGCGACGCGCTGATGCGCGTGACGGATCTTCTGGCCAGCCTCGCCTCTGCCACCTCCTGGGGGGCCTCGGTCACGCTGCTCACGGGCTTTCTGGTGCTGATCGGGGCGGCGGCGGCGGACGGGCGCGCGCGCACCTATGAGGCCGCGATCCTCAAGACGCTTGGCGCGGCGCGCGCGCAGATCCTGACCAGCATCGCGCTGCGTGCCATCCTGCTGGGCACAGCCGCAGGCGGCGTGGCGCTGGCGGCGGGCATCGGCGGGGGCTGGGCCGTCAGCCATTTCGTGATGGAGACACCCTTCACGGTGATCTGGCCCTCGGCGCTTGCCATCGTCGCGGGGGGCATCGCGGTCACATTGCTGGCCGGGCTTGCCTTTGCCCTGCGCCCGCTGCGCGCCCGCCCCGCCCGCATCCTGCGGGCCCGCGAATAGCCCCTTCTTTTTGGCAAAAATACTCTCGAGGGTCCGGGGGTGAAACCCCCGGCGGATCGGTCGGCGAAAGCCGGTCGATGATCCCTTCACCAAACGCCACGTTGATTTTGCGCAACCCGGCTGGCACTGCATGCGCGCATCGACAGGAGTGCTCATGAGTGATTCGCTGCCCATCCCGCTTTCTCCCCCGCTGACCACCGCGCAGCAGACCGCCCTCGTCAATCTCGTGCGCCGCGCCTCGCGGGCCGAGATCATGCCACGTTTCCGCACGGTGACCCGCGCCGAGGCCGACACCAAATCCGGGCCGACAGATCTGGTGACCGAAGCCGACCGTCAGGCCGAGGCGATGCTGGCGCGCGGGCTGCAACGGATGTTTCCGCATGCCCTGATCGTGGGCGAAGAGGCCGTGGCCGAGAACCCGGATTTGCGCGATGCGGTGGCCGAAGCAGAACTCGCCTTTATAATTGACCCGGTCGATGGCACCTGGAATTTCGTCCACGGCCTGCCGCTCTTCGGGGTGATCATCGCCGTCACCCGCTTTGGCCGCCCGGTTCTGGGGTTGCTGCATGATCCGGTCTCCGACGATTGGATCATCGCCGATGAGGCAAGCCCCGCGCGCCTTGCCGCAGCTCTCGGGTCCGAACGCGCGGTACGCGTCTCAAAGGGCGGCGACCTGGCGGATTTGCAAGGCTACATCCATTTCTATCTCATGCCACAGGATCAGCAGGAGCGCGTAGCCCCGCTTCTCGCGACACTGGCCCGGTGTTTTACCTTGCGCTGTTCGTGCCACGAATACCGCCTGCTGGCGCAGGGCGCGGCGGATTTCATCCTATCCGGTGTGCTCAACCCGTGGGATCACGCGGCGGGTGTGCTGATCTGCCAACAGGCGGGCGGCGTGGCGTGGATGCTTGACGGGCGCGACTACAATACCGCGATCACCGAGGGGTTCCTGCTCTGCGCCTCGGATCAGGCCACTTGGGACCGCTTGCGCGATCACTTCGACTGCCTTCTGGAGGATTGAGCGGGCATCATCAGTTTTTCATTGCCATAAAACCGCCATAACGGCATGTATAAATGACCCTTCGGGTCTCAATCATGTTAGTTTTCGGAATTTTCTTATGACGTCCAAGCCGCGCGCTACGGATGACGACGATGCAATAACCCTGTCCGATGAGGACCGGGCGGCGACGATTGATCGTCTCTATGATGTCGCGCTTGATCCGACCGGCTACGAGGCCCTTCTTGACCATTGGGAAAGCACGGTCGGACCATTGCGGGCGCGGGTCGATCTGAACGCGCCGCGCCTGCTGGACGACCCGCGTATGGCAGCGCATTTCCGCCGCGCGACAGAGTTTCTCGACCGGGTCAAGGTCACGGCTCCGACGCCCGGCACGACAGCCGAGGATCTCGAGGCCATCCTGGCGCCGTTCGACCGCGTTCCGGCGGCACTGCTCGACCGGAACAATGATATCCGCGCGGCGAATGCCGCGGCACGCGTGGTGATGCAACTGCCCGCACAGGCACACCTCGGAGATCTGCCGATTCATGACGCCGACAGAGAGGCGGTCGCCGAGACGCTCGCCCTGCTCTTCGAGGATCGCGCCAAGGACAGCGCCGTCCTGCGCGTACGCTCGCAGCGCGCCGATCACCTGATCGTCTTTCGCCTGCAACGCTGCATCGCCGCTGACGGCACAGTGTTGGTCCTCGCCGCCTCGAACGAGGTCAGCCTACCAAAGGGTTTCTGCGACATCCTGCGTCAGGCCTTTGATCTTACGGCTACCGAGGCCGATATACTCTGTCATCTGGTCGATTGCCGCAGCGTGAGTGACATTGCTGTGGATCGGGACCGGTCGGTGGATACGATCCGGGCGCAGATCAAGTCGATCCTCGCCAAGACCGAAACCCATTCTCAACTTGAGTTGGTGCGGCTGGCGCTGTCGATGATCGACATGACGGCGTTGACGGTACGCTCGGCCACGGGCCAACACGATGTCTGCCGTGGGTCTGCCACTCTCGCCGAGCGCGGCTTTCATTCGCTGCAGGCCTTTGATGGACGAAGGGTGGACTATCTGGTGCTGGGCGCGCCGCAGGGACGCCCGGTGCTGTACCTGCCGCTTGATTTCGGACTGGTCCGCTGGCCCGCCTCAGCCGAGGCTTGCGCCACCGCGCGCAGCCTACGGATCATCGTGCCGCTGCGTCCGGGCTATGGTGGTTCCGACATGGTCGGACGTGGCGTGGATTATGATACCGCCCTTATTCAGGACACGATGCTGGTGCTGGCCGCCGAAGGCGTGGCGCGCTGCCCGATCATCGCGCTCAGCGGGGATACATATTATGCCGTGCGATTGGCCCGCGCCAATCCCGGGTTCTTTACCGGCATTATCGCGTGTTCCGGCATGCTGCCCCTCACCCGCCGCGAGCAGTTCGAGCGGATGGATAAATGGCATCGCTTCATCATGGCCGGTGCCAAATATACGCCGCATCTGCTGCCCTTCATGGTCAAGGCCGGCTTTCTTCTGGCACAGAAGCTTGGCAAGCGCGGGTTCATTCATGCGGTCTTTGGTAATTCCGCAGCCGACATCGCCACCTTCGAGGAACGCGAGGTGTACGAGGCTATTGTCACCGGCTCCGACGTCGCGCTTTCGAAGACCCATTGCGCACACGAGGCGTTCTCACGTCAGCTCATCGCCGGGCAACTGACCGACTGGACGAGCGATCTCACTGCGCTGCGCGGACAGGTTCCCCTGATCCTGATGAACGGTGCACAGGATCCGCAGGTGCCTGTCGCCACCTATGAAGAGTTTCGCCGCGATCACGACTGGATCGAATTTCACCTGTTCGAGGATGCCGGGCAGTTGGCCTTCTTCCGCCACTGGCGCGATGTGCTTGATCGGCTCATACCTCTTCTCGGGGATTGAGTGTGAAATAGCACCCTCATACCCCATTTGGGGTATGACAGACTCAGCACATTCACATTAGCGTGAGGCCACGTGATCAGATCGGGTGATTGTGAGTGATGGCGCAACCGTTCCTGTCGCGTATTCGGCGCGTCTGACGTGCTGAATGCCATTTTAGACAGATATTTCATAGTAAGAAGGCGGCCCGTCTGGGCCGCCTTATTTTTAGCTGTTCTATTCCGCCGCCTCCGCATAGTCCTCCAGCGGCGGGCAGGTGCAGATAAGGTGCCGGTCGCCATAGACATTGTCCACCCGGTTGACCGGTGGCCAGTACTTGTCCACCCGGAAGGCACCCGGCGGGAAACAGCCTTGTTCGCGGCTATAGGGCCGGTCCCACTCGCGAATGAGATCCTCCATCGTGTGCGGCGCGTTCTTGAGCGGGTTGTTCTCGGCCTCCATCCGCCCCTCCTCAATGTCGCGGATCTCCTGCCGGATGGCCAGCATCGCCTCGCAAAAGCGGTCCAACTCGGCCTTGGTCTCGCTCTCCGTGGGCTCCACCATCAGCGTGCCGGGCACCGGAAAGCTCATCGTGGGCGCGTGAAAGCCGCAATCCATCAGCCGCTTGGCGATATCGTCCACCGTGACACCCGCGCTTTTCTCGAACGGACGCGTGTCGAGGATGCATTCATGCGCCACCCGGCCCGTCGGCCCCTTGTAGAGCACGTCATAGGCGCCCTCCAGCCGCTTGGCGATATAGTTGGCATTGAGGATCGCCACCCGCGTCGCCTGGGTGAGGCCCGCGCCGCCCATCATCAGGCAATAGGCCCATGAAATCGGCAGCAACGAGGGCGAGCCATAGGGCGCGGCGCTGACCGGCCCCTCTTCGCCGCCTGTCGCCGGATGGCCCGGCAGATGCGGCACCAGATGCGCCTTGACGCCAATCGGTCCCATGCCCGGCCCACCGCCGCCATGCGGGATGCAGAAGGTCTTGTGCAGGTTGAGATGGCTCACGTCGCCGCCCACGTCACCGGGCCGTGCGAGCCCCACCATGGCGTTCATGTTGGCCCCGTCGATATAGACCTGCCCGCCATGTTTGTGGGTGATGTCGCAGACCTCGCGCACCGTCTCCTCGAACACGCCGTGCGTTGAGGGATAGGTGATCATGCAGCCCGCAAGGTTCTCGGAATGCTTTTCGGCCTTGGCGCGAAAATCCTCCACGTCGATATCGCCGTTCTCGGCGGATTTCACGACGACCACATCCCAGCCCACCATATGCGCACTTGCCGGGTTGGTACCGTGCGCGCTGACAGGGATAAGGCAAACCTTTCGATGCCCCTCGCCATTCGCCCGGTGATACGCAGAAATCGTCAGGAGCCCCGCATATTCGCCCTGCGCGCCGGAATTGGGCTGCATGGAAATCGCGGCATAGCCGGTGATGTCACACAACTTGGCCGACAGGTCATCGATCATCTCCTTGTAGCCAAGCGCCTGATCCGCAGGCACGAATGGATGCAGCAGCGAAAACTCGCGCCAGCTGACCGGCATCATCTCGGCGGCGGAATTGAGCTTCATCGTGCAGCTGCCCAAGGGGATCATCGCCCGGTCAAGCGCCAGATCGCGATCCGCCAGACGGCGCATGTAGCGCATCATCTCGGTCTCGGCCCGGTTCATGTGAAAGACCGGATGCGTGAGATACGCGCTCTCGCGCTGCAGCGCCTCGGGGATGCGATATTCATGCGTGAAATCGCTGTCCTCCATGATGATCCCGAAGGCGCGCCAGACCGCCTCCACGGTCGCGGTGCGGGTGCGTTCATCAAGCGTGATGCCTATCTTGGTGTCGCCGACGCGGCGCAGGTTCACACCCTCGCGCACCGCCGATTGCAGCACGCCGCGTTGCAGCAGCCCCACATCGACGGTGATGGTGTCGAAGAAATCGCCCGGCTCGACATGAAATCCCGCCGCCTCCAGCCCCTTGGCCAGTCGCACGGTCTTGCGGTGGATGCGCTGCGCGATGGCGCGCAGACCCTTGGGACCGTGGAACACCGCATACATCGACGCCATGACAGCCAAGAGCGCCTGCGCGGTGCAGACATTCGAGGTGGCCTTCTCGCGGCGGATATGCTGCTCGCGGGTTTGCAGGCTAAGGCGGTAGGCACGGTTGCCGTGGCTGTCCACACTCACCCCCACGATCCTGCCTGGCAAAGCGCGCTTGTAGGCGTCTTTCGTGGCCATATAGGCGGCATGCGGGCCGCCATAGCCCACCGGCACGCCGAACCGCTGTGTCGAGCCCACGGCGATGTCGGCCCCCATGGCGCCCGGCTCTTTCAGCAGGGTCAGCGCCAGAGGGTCGGCGATCACGATGCCGATGGCCTTGGCCTCGTGCAATGCCGCGATCTCGGCGCTGAAATCGCGCAGATGTCCATGCGTGCCCGGATACTGGAAGATCGCGCCGAACACCTTGTCGGCCTCCATATCCTCGGGCGCGCCTACGATCACCTCGATATCCAGAGGCGCGGCGCGGGTCTGCATCACGGCGATATTCTGCGGGTGACAATTCTCATCGACAAAGAACGCCCGCGCCTTGGACTTGGCGACGCGCTGCGCCATGGTCATCGCCTCGGCTGCCGCCGTCGCCTCGTCGAGAAGCGAGGCATTGGCAATCTCCAGCCCGGTCAGATCGCTCACCATGGTCTGAAAATTCAGCAGCGCCTCCAGCCGTCCCTGGCTGATCTCGGGCTGATAGGGCGTGTAGGCGGTGTACCAGGCCGGGTTCTCGAAGATATTGCGCTGGATCGCGGGCGGCGTGACCGTGCCATGATAGCCCTGCCCGATCAGCGAGGTCAGCACCTTGTTCTTGGACGCGGTCTGCCACATGTGATGCAGCAATTCGCTTTCCGACTTGGGCTTGCCGAAATCGAGCGGGGCCTCCTGCCGGATGGATTTCGGCACCGTCTCGTCGATCAGCGCATCAAGGGTCTCCACGCCCAGCACCTCGAACATCTCGCCCATCTCCTCGGGCGAGGGGCCGATATGGCGGCGATTGGCGAAATCATAGGGCAGGTAGTCGGTCGCTTTGAACGGCATGTCGGTGTCCTCATCGCATCCGGGGGCGGCGCGCGCCGGCCCCCTGCTTCATCTTTCCGAAAAATACTCTCACTGAGGGATAAAACTCAGCCAATGTATTTCTTGTAGGCGGCCTCATCCATGAACTCGTCCATCTGACCGGGCTCAGACGGCTTCATCTTGAAGAACCACGCATCGCCCTGCGGGTCGTCATTGACCTTGCCGGGCTCATCGGTGAGCGTCTCGTTGACCTCGACGATCTCTCCATCGATGGGCGCGAGGATATCCGAGGCCGCCTTGACGCTTTCAATCACGACGATCTCGTCATCCTTGGTGACCTGCTTGCCGACCTCGGGCAGTTCGACAAAGACCACATCGCCCAATTGCTCGCTGGCATGCTCGGTGATGCCCACGACCACGACATCGTCTTCTTCGCGCAGCCATTCATGTTCTTCGGTGAATTTCATCTTGTGCTCCCTGGTGCTGGTTCAGCGTTTGAAATTGGCGGGGGTGAAGGGCAGCTTCGCCACCCTGACAGGAAGGCGCTTGCCGCGCACTTCCCCAAAAAGCTCGGTTTCCACTTTGGCCATCTCTGTAGGCACATAGCCCATCGACATCGGCCCTTCGATCGTAGGTCCGAACGCGCCAGAGGTGACATGGCCCACGGGGTCGCCCCCCTCGGCGGCGGCGAAAAGCGGCGTGCCCTCGCGCATCGGCGCGCGGCCCTCGGGGCGCAGGCCGACACGGGCGCGGGCTGCGCCGGTCTGCAGCTCATTCAGAATGCGCGCGGCACCCGGAAAGCCCCCGGCCCGGTCGCCGCCTGTGCGACGCACCTTCTGGATGGCCCAGTTGAGACTGGCCTCGACCGGGCTGGTGGTGGTGTCGATATCGTGCCCGTAGAGACACAGCCCTGCCTCGAGCCGCAGGCTGTCGCGCGCGCCGAGGCCGATGGGCTCGACGTCCTCATGCGACAGCAGCGCACGGGCCAATGGCTCGGCCTGATCCTCGGGCACGGAAACCTCATAGCCATCTTCCCCGGTATATCCCGAACGCGAGATCCACAGATCTCCGAAACCGCTGTCGAAAATGCCCACATCCATGAAGCGCATCTGCGCCACGCCCGGCACCAGTGCCTCCAGCACTCCCTCGGCGGCGGGGCCTTGCAATGCAAGCAGCGCACGGTCGGTGATCTCCTCGACCTCGACGCCCGAAAGCCCGGCCCGCATATGCGCGATATCGTCGGTCTTGCAGGCGGCGTTGACCACGACGAACATGTGATCGCCGCGATTGGCCAGCATCAGATCGTCCAGAATACCGCCCGTGTCATTGGTGAACACACCGTAGCGCTGCCGCATCACTCCCAGACCCATCAGATCGACGGGCACCAGCCCCTCCATCGCGCGGGCGACCTCTGCATAGCCGCCCGGCGCGCGCAGGATCAACTGCCCCATGTGGCTCACGTCAAACAGCCCCGCCTTGGCGCGGCAATGCAGATGCTCTTTCATCACGCCCATGGGATATTGCACCGGCATGTCATAGCCCGCGAAAGGCACCATTTTGGCCCCCAATTCACGGTGCAGCGCGTTGAGCGGTGTGATCTCCAGATCGGCCATCAGCGTCCTTCCCTATCCATCCGGGCCGGATCATGTGCTGATCGCTCCGGCACCGACAAGACGCGGGCCAAAGGCCGCGCCGCGATGCCCCCTCTGTCCTTTCGCCTGAGATCGCTATCCCTTCGGCGCCCCGCATGTCGCAGCCGGGTCTCTCCAGAGTTCATTTGACGGGGCAGGTCCCTTTTGCCTGAGAGTTTCCGGGGCGGTTGCTCCTTCGGCACTGGCACGCGCCAGTTCTCCCTGTCCAGTCGGGGTGCACGCTAGTATACCGCGCGCAGGCCTTCAAGCCCGTTTCATGCAGGGCACGGCTGAAAAGATCGTGAAAAGCGCCTCGTTGTCGCAGACCAACGCATCGAGCGTCACCTCGTCGAGATGGGCATAAAACGCCTCGACCGCATCCACGAGGGCCACCCGCAACCGGCAGGCCGAGGTCAGCGGGCAGGTATTGTCCACATCGGCAAAGCATTCGGCGACGGGGGTGTTTTCCTCCAGCCGACGAAACACCTCACCCACCCGGATCTCCGACATCGGGCGGCCAAGGGTCACGCCGCCGGTGCGCCCGCGCTGCGTGTGCAGGAACCCAAGCTGCCCCAGTTTGTTGATGATCTGCGCCAGATGGCTCTCGGAGGTGTTGCAGCGCTCGGCGATCTCGGACTTGGTGACCAGACGCCCCTCATTGGCCGCGCAGAACATGAGCAGGCGGATGGCGATGTTGGTGCGTTTGGTGATCCGCATGGTGTCCGGCTCCCTTGCTTGAATTCGGCGAGGATTGCCCCGAGACTGATAAGAAACCATGATTCAGATCAAAGGAGCGGCAAAACCTTCATGCAGGATGCATATTTCTTCGGCTATGGCAGCCTTGTGAACCGCGCGACCCATGTGTTTGAGGGCGCGCAGACGGCGCATCTCAGGGGCTGGCGGCGCATCTGGCGGCATACCGATCTGCGGCCCGTTGCCTATCTCACGGTGGTGCCAGACGAGGAGGCCGAGATCGACGGGCTGATTGCGCCGGTGCCCGGTGCCGATTGGCCCGCGCTCGACGCGCGCGAGGCGGCCTATATCCGCGCGCCCGCCGCGCATCAGGTACGCCACGCCCTGCCGCATGCGCCCGAGATCGCGGTCTATACCATCCCCGCCGGCCACCACGGCGCACCGACACAAGCGCATCCCATCCTGCTGAGCTATGTCGACGTCGTCGTGCAGGGCTATCTGCGCGAATTCGGCGAGGCCGGGGTGGCGCGGTTCTTTGACACCACCCAAGGCTGGGACGCCCCCATTCTCGATGACCGCGCCACCCCGCGCTATCCGCGCCATCAGGCGCTGAGCGGCGAGGAGCGCGATCTGACCGACATGCATCTGGCCCGGCTCGGCCCCTCGATCATCGCGGCTCTGGAATGACGCAAGACCGCCCATGGACAGGCCCCGGCAGGCACGCCACTATCTCAGAGTGTAACGGTGACAGGGGGCACTTGCGGTGAAGTTCCATTTTCTCTCGACATGGGCGATGACCCTGTTGCGGCTGAGCCGCAGGCTCTGGCTGCGGGTCAGCCTTTTCGCCCTGCTTGCCGTGCTCGCGGCGGCGGTATCGATCCTGCTCGAAGACCAGATTCCCTCGGCGTTGAAAGACCGGTTCACCACCGAATCGGTGATGCCGATCCTGTCGATCCTCGCCTCTGGCATGCTCGCGGTCAGCACCTTCTCGCTCAACGTGATGGTAACGGCGCATAACGCGGCGGCGCAGCAGACCACCCCGCGCGTGCACCGCATCCTGCTGGCCGACACCACCACCCATACCGCGCTTGCGGTCTTTATCGGGGCCTTCGTCTATGCGCTCAGCTCGATCATTCTGATCAAGTCGAATGTCTATCCCGAAGGCTCGAGTGTGCTGGTTCTCGGCTTCACCGTGGCGGTCGTGGTGCTGGTCTTGCTGGCGCTGTTGCGCTGGATTCATCACCTCAGCGACCTCAGCAGCATGGATGCCACGCTCGAGGCGACCGAGGCCGCCGCGCGCGCCTGCCTCATCCGCGCCCGCCGCCTGCCCTCTCTTGGGGGGGTGGTGATGACGCAGGAGACGGCCATTCCCGAACAGGCCAGCCCGCTCACGGCCCCGGCGACGGGCTATGTGCAGTTCATCGATATGCCGGGCATCAGCGAGCGGCTGAAATCAGATCAAAAGCGCGTCTATCTTTATGCCCGCCCCGGCGATTATGTGATCGAGGACCAGACCATCGGACATGCGATCGGCCTCGACGATGACGGGATCAAGGCTGTCGCGCGCCATCTTACCATCGGCCGGTACCGCACGTTCGAGCAGGATGCCTCCTACGGGTTGCTGGTGCTGTCAGAAACCGCCTCGCGCGCGCTCTCGCAGGGGATCAACGATCCGGGCACGGCGATCGCGGTGATGTGCCGTCAGGAAAAGCTGCTGCTTGAATGGGCGCATGCCGAGCCACAAAAGAAAGCGCCGCTTTTCTCGCGCATCTTTCTGCCCGACACCTCGCGCCACGCGATGATCGAGAACGCCTTTGCCGGAGCCGCCCGCGACGGGGCCGATCAGATCGAGGTCGCGCTGCGGCTGCGCGACGCGCTCGGGCGGATCGCGGACGCCCCGGATCCCGATCTGGCGGAGGCGGCGCGCGAGATGAGCACGCGGGCGCTTGACTATGCCGACGCGGCGCTGCCGCTCGAGCGCGAGCGCAAGCGTCTGCGCGACGCAACCGGCGGGATCAGTTTCTTGCCTTGATCACCTGCAAGAGCGGCAGAACTTTCGCCATCTCCGGCCCGCGCGCCTGACCAGTCAGCGCCAGACGCAGCGGCATGAAGAGGCCCTTGCCCTTGCGCCCCGTCGCGTCCTTGATCTCGGCGGTCCATTTGCCCCAGGTCTCGTTGTCATGCGGCCCCTCGGGCAGGAGCGCCATCGCCTCGGCGATGAAAGCGCGATCCTCCTCTTCAATCACCGGCTCGGCCCCGTCGCGAAACATCGCCCACCACGCCTCAAGATCATTGAGCGTGGTGACGTTCTCGCGCGTGACCTCCCAGAATTGCGGGGCAAGGGCGTCAGGCACGCCAATCTCTGCGATGGTCCCGGCCACCGCCTCATAGGGCCGCGCACCGATGATCCGGGCGGTGAGCGGGAAGAGGTCGTGCTCGTCGAACTTGGTCGGCGCGGCACCGAACCGCTCGATGTCAAACCCCTCGATCAACTCGGACATATCAGTCCGCAGCTCCACCGGATCAGCCGAGCCGAGCCGCGCCATCAGGCTCAGGAGCGCCATCGGCTCCACCCCCCGCGCGCGAAAATCGCGCAGGGAAAGTGTGCCAAGACGCTTGGACAAAGCCTCGCCCTGCGGACCGGTCAAAAGCGAGTGATGCGCGAATTGCGGCGCCGTGCCGCCAAGTGCCTCGATAATTTGGATCTGCGTCGCGGTATTGGTCACATGATCCGAGCCGCGCACCACATGGGTCACGCCCATTTCGACGTCATCCACCACCGAGGCCAGCGTATAGAGCACCTGCCCGTCACCGCGAATGAGCACCGGATCCGAGACCGAGGCCGCATCGATGGAAATCTCGCCAAGGATGCCATCCTGCCAGATGATCCGCTCCTGATTAAGCTTGAAGCGCCAGACGCCATTGCCACGCTCCGCGCGCAGGGCCGCTTTTTCCTCCTCTGACAGGCTCAGCGCGGCACGGTCATAAACCGGCGGGCGGCCCATGTTGAGCTGCTTCTTGCGCTTGAGGTCAAGCTCCGTCGGTGTCTCGAACGCCTCGTAGAACCGTCCCATGTCGCGCAGCCGGTCGGCGGCTTCGGCATAGCGGTCGAGCCGTTCGGACTGCCGCTCGACCCGGTCCCAATGCAGGCCCAGCCAGTCGAGATCGTATTTGATCGCGTCCACATATTCCTGCCTGGAACGCTCCGGGTCGGTGTCGTCGATGCGCAGGATGAAGGTGCCGCCCGCCTTGGCGGCGATGAGGTAATTCATCAGCGCGGTGCGCAGGTTGCCCACATGGATATATCCGGTGGGCGACGGGGCGAAACGGGTGGTGGTCATGGGCGTCTCCTGACTGTCGCGCGGGCTTTGTCACAGGCGCGGGCGATTGTCCAGATTGCGGCGGCTCTAGCCCTGGGTGGGCCAGGCGTGATGCTCGTCGTCGATCACGAAGGCATGCGCGTGCCGCCGCCCGCCATGGGCGCGCAGATGCGGATGATCCTCGGGCAGGTCTGGATGTTCGTGCTCGGGTGCATCTGGCAGACCGGCGGGCCAGAGCCGCGCCGCCAGAGCCAGCCCCAGAGCCGCCACACCTGCAAGCAGCATCAGGGCAGGCCCCATGCCCGCCGCATTCCCCGCCCAACCCGCCAGAGGGTAAGTCAGCAGCCAGCAGGCATGGCTCAGTGCGAATTGCGCGGCAAAGACCGCCGGGCGATCCTCGGCATGGGCAGAGCGGCGCAACAGCCGACCCGAAGGCGTCAGGATGGTTGAATAGAGAAACCCGGTCATCCCCCAGACCAGCAGGAACACGCCCCACCCCGGCAGCCCGCCGCGCCAGAGTATCGCCCCCATCAGGAGGGCCATCACAATCAGGCCACTTGCGCCTGCCATCATCACCGGCCGGTCTGAAAGATGATCAAGCAGGCGCGGCAGGACCAGCGCCGCCGCCATCGAACCCGCGCCAAAGGCGGCCATCGCAATCGCCAGACCGGTCTCACCCGCGCCGTAATCGCCGCGCACCAGCACCACGGTATTGACCAGCACAAATGCCCCGACCGAGGCGGCCGCGAGGTTGAGCGCCAGGAGCCCGCGCAGGCGCGGCGTCGCCAGATAGATGCGCAGCCCTCGCGACAGACGCTCGCGGAACGGGCGCGCCGCTGCCGTGCCGCTCAGGACAGGGATCACCGACACCGCCACCAGAAGGGCGGACCCGACAAACCCCGCCACCGTGCCCAGAAACAGCCAGTGATAGCTCATCACCGTCAGCAAGAGACCGGCCAGCGCCGGGCTTGTCAGGTTCTCCAGGTCATAAGCCATGCGCGACAGCGACAGCGCCCGGGTATAATCGCGCTCCTCGGGCAGCACATCGGGCAGCACCGCCTGATAGGCCGGGGTGAAAGTGGCCGAGGCAGCCTGCAACACGAAGATCAGTCCGTAGACCTGCCAAAGATCGCTGACAAAGGGCAGGCAAAGCGCCACCGCCGCCCGAATGAGATCGGCCCCGATCAGCACGGCCTTGCGTGGCAGCCGCTGCACCAGTGCCTGCGCGACGGGCGAGAGCCCCACATAGGCCACCATCTTGATCGTATAAGCCGTGCCCAGCACCAACCCCGCGCGATCCCCCGCGAAATCATAGGCCAGAAGGCCGAGCGCCACGGTCAGCAGCCCCGAGCCTACGAGCGCCACGACCTGAGCAGCGAACAGGCGGGAATAATCGCGGTTCCGGAACAGGGACAACATGGCTCCATGCTAACCGTTCTGCGGGTCGCTTCGAAAGGGGCAAGCGCGCAGGTGTCCGGTTCTCAAATTTGCGTGACCGTCAATCGTGCTACATGCAACTACGCTATTGTTTGCGAGGAATAACGAAACAGGAGGTTCACATGTCCCGCACCACTCTCACCCGCCGCGCTGTTCTGGGCTCGGCCGCAGCCCTGCCGCTGGCCGCTGTCGCCGCCACATCCGCGCGCGCCACTGCGCCGATGATGGGCGCAGGCACCACGCGCTTCAACCGCGTGACGCTTGGCGACTTCGAAGTCACGACGCTTCTGGCCGCCACCACGCCGCGCCCCGACCCGCATTCGATCTTCGGGCTCAACGTGGACAAGGCGACCTTCGACGAGGCGTCCGCCGCGGCCAACATCCCCACCGATCAGGCGCAGTTCTTCTTCACCCCCACGGTGGTGAATACAGGCAGCGAACTGGTCCTCTTCGATACCGGGCTCAACCCCGAGGGCATCACCTCCGCGCTGGAGGCGGCAGGCTACACGCCCGATCAGGTCGATGTGGTGGTGATCACCCATATGCATGGCGACCATATCGGCGGGCTGATGGGCGATGGTGGCGCAACCTTCGCCAATGCCCGCTATGTGACCGCGAGCACCGAATTCGACGCGTGGGCGGCGATGGACAATCAGACCTTCAACGCCAAGATGCGCCCGCTGGCCGAACAGACCGAGATGATCGGCGACGGGGCGAGCGTCGCCTCAGGCATCACCGCGATGGCGGCGCATGGCCACACGCCCGGCCACACGGCCTATATGATCGAGAGCGGCGGCAGCCAGCTTCTGATCGCGGCGGATTTCGCCAATCACTATGTCTGGTCGCTGGGATATCCCGATTGGGAGGTCAAGTTCGACATGGACAAGGCCAAGGCCGTCGAAACTCGTCGCCGCCTGCGTGGTATGCTGGCCGCCGACAAGATCCCCTTCGTCGGCTATCACATGCCCTGGCCCGGCACCGGCTATGTCTCGGCCAAGGGCGACGGCTTTGTCTACGAGCCGACCAGCTATCAACTTATGCTGTGACAGCCGGGCGGGGGCGGATTTACTTTCCCGCCCCCGCGCCCCATATCGCCGGGATGAAAGACCCGGCACCCAACCTCGCAGAGATCGAAAACATCGCCCACAATGCCCTCGCGCAGCTGCCCGAAGCGTTCAGACGCGCGGCGTCCGACGTGGCGCTGATCGTGACCGAGTGGCCGCCGGCGCGTATCCTCGCAGAGATGGAGATCGATGATCCGCTCGATCTGACCGGGCTTTACGAGGGCATACCGCTCACCGAGAAATCCAGCTTCGACCAACCGCTCGGCCCCGATACGGTCTGGCTGTTTCGCGCGCCGATCCTGGCGGAATGGCGCGACCGGGGGGATGTGAGCCTGGAGAATCTGGTGACCCATGTGGTGGTGCATGAATTTGCCCATCACCTCGGCTGGTCGGACACGGATATCGCCATGATCGACCGCTGGTGGGAATGAGGCATTCCCGTTTCGAATGGCTGACGCCATCCGACCCGCCGGGGGCGCTGCCCCCGGACCCCCGGAATACTTGGGCCAAAAAGAAACCTGGGCAAGGTCAGAGTTGGCCTGCCGCCTGCAACCGCTCCCAGGCGAATTTGACATAGCTGCTGCGGAACGAATGCCCGCCAGGATGCAGGCACAGCTCGAGAATCTCGCCGCGCGGGTTGCGGCGGCTTTGGCATTCGAGGTCTCCCTCGATCAGTTCACCCGCCGGGCTGAAGCCGCCGAGATGTTCGTACATGTCCATCGATTCCGAGACCTTGCCCTGCCAGGTTTCGCGAATCGGTCGCCCCTCGAGCGGCACCGTGGGGTCGCTGCGCCCGTGGATATGCACGAGGCTCGCCGCCGGTGTCTCGCAGCTGTCGGGCGGACCCTTCCAGAACGTACCCGCGATGGCGGCAAAGCCCGCGAACCGCTCGGGCATGGTGCAGGCGAGGTTCCAGACCATCATGCCGCCCGCCGAAAACCCCGCCGCCATCAGCCGCCCTGTATCTATGGGAAAACGCCGCGCGGCATCCTCGATCACCGTCTCGACATAGCGATATTCTAGCGATCCGTCGGCCTCCATATGGCTGGGGGACGAGGGAATGACCCAGTCGTCATCGGCGGATTTGAGCGCGATGAGCGCCAGCCCCATGTCCGACACCATGCGGCGCAGGTTGGCGTTGCGCATCACCGCCGCCGCCGAACCGCGATAACCATGCGCGTAGATGATCGCGCCGACCGGGCCCTTGGCCTGCCCATCAGGCAAAGCGATGCGATAGTGTCGTTCGCCGATACGACAATTGGTATCTGGCCCACAGGCCAATGCGCCCCCGGTCCAGAACAGGACGAAAAAAGCAGGCAAAATCGCAAGATGTCTCATCACTGGCTCCCTCAGACTCGGCAACAGACTGCGCCTGTCAGGCCGTGCATGACAAGTCACAAGCACGTATCGCGCGTGACACGATCACAACTTTGTGAACGCAACTCACGACACCAAGAAACGGATTGGTAACTCTCATGGCTCTTGATGGGCAGTGCGATGCGGACTGGAGGAAGACCCATGAGGATACGCTTGGCATTTTACGCGCTAATGGCGCTTGCTCTGTTCGGCGGACCGGGTGCGCAGGCGCAGTCTCAGGCCGAGTTGCGAACGACACTGCAGGCGGCGTTGCAGCGCAACCTTGGCCGTTCGATGCTTGGCGGCGCGTTGCCGCATGTAGACCTGAAAACGGGAACACTGACCCGGTTCTATCCAACCGAGAACCACCAGGTAATCCTGAAAATGGGCGGAGTGTATGTGATGTGCTCTACCTTGGTGACCGAGGATGGACGAGAGGCGCTGGTTGACTACTACATAACCGAAAGCGACGGACGCTTTGGCGTCATCCGGACCGAGATCGACAACCGCGCGCCGCTGCGCGCATTGATGGAGGCGGGGCACGCCACGCGGCTGGAGTGAGCCGATGACCACGGCCGAAACGACCGACCCACGCACGCCCACCCTAGGGCTATATTTGCGGCTGACAGCGGTGATGGTGCCCACCTTCCTGATCTTCGCCGGATCGGGGCTTTTGTGGCTCAGCGAAAAGAACCTTTTGCGCAGCGAAGAGGCTATGGCGATGCGGATAGGCAATGCCACCTCGCGCGTCGGCGGGGCGCTGGAGCGGTTCAGCGATCAGAACCCCGAGCCGGTCGATTGGCAAAGCCCATATGTCACCGATCTCATGCAGACCCTATTGGGCGATCCCGCGATCCGCTGCGTGCAACTGCTTGACGCAGAACGCGGAGACGTGCTTGCCGTCGTGCCACAGGGGCTAGGCTGCCAGGGGGCCGAGCGCGCACTGTCGCTGCCCTACGAGGTTTATTCCTGGCCAATCACCGAACTGGTTACGCGCTTTGACGAGCGCGAGATTGCAACAGTGAAACGCTATCAGCGCGATTTTCTGCTGCTGTTGCTCGTGGGAGGAATCCTGATTGCGACACTCGCCAATTGGGTGTCATTTCGGGTGATCGTGGGACGCCCTCTGCGCCGCCTGATCGGACGCCTGGAAGACGCCCGAGAAACGGCGATTGCCGCGAACGAGGCCAAATCCGATTTTCTGGCCAAGATGAGCCACGAAATTCGCACTCCGATGAACGGGATCATCGGCATGGCCGATGTGCTCTCAGAATCCGATTTATCACAGGAACAGGCCAGCTATGTGCGCACGATCACCCGCTCGGGCGATGCACTCCTGACGATCATCAACGACATTCTCGATTTCTCGAAAATCGAGGCGGGTAAACTCACGCTCGCGCAGGAACCCTACCGGCTGCGCGAACTCGTCGAGGATGTGACGCAGCTCTTGGCACCGCTCGCCGCCCGCAAGGGGATCGCGCTCTACGGCCATGTTTCCCCCGACCTGCCGGACGTGATGCTGGGCGATGCCGGGCGCGTGCGGCAGATACTCGTCAACATCGCGGGGAACGCCGTCAAGTTCACACTGGAGGGACATGTCGCGCTCGAAGTGGCACGGGGTACTGCCGGCGAGGTTGTTCTTTCGGTTACCGATACCGGTGTGGGCATCCCGAAGGACCAGCAAGCCAACGTCTTTGCAGCGTTCGAACAAGCGGACAACAGCGCCGCACGCAACTTTGGTGGCACCGGCCTCGGTCTTGCCGTCAGCCGCCAGCTTGTCATCTTGATGGGCGGGCGCATCTCCCTTAATAGCCGCGAAGGCCATGGGACACGGTTCGATATCACCCTGCCGCTCGTGCCGGACGGCGGAACAAGAGACGGGCTCTGCGCCGCCCCCCTCGTCTTGCCGGGTGCCGAGCCGCCGATGATCTGGGTGCTTGACCCGCTCGCTGGCCGCAAAAAGGCGATGACGAATTTACTCTCGCATCTCGGGGCCGCGATCGGGGACGCCTCACGACCCGACAGTGCCGCGCCCGATCTTCTGATTCTCGATGAAGCCGCCGCAGTGCCCACAAACACCGCCCAAGTGCCCCGCATCGTTCTATCGGACACACCGACCGCGCCGCCACCGAACGGTGCGATCCTGCGCAAACCCCTGCAAGAGGGGCTTTTCCTGGAAACGGTGCGACGGGTTCTCCAAGGGCAACATAAACTCTCTGAGGGTATCTCTAGGGCAGGCCATCCCGCTGCCCCGCGGATCACCTCCACGAGTGCACCACCAGGTTGGGCAGATGGGCTGGATGTGCTCGCAGTTGATGACAACGCAACGAATCGGCTGTTGCTTGAACGCTATTTCACCGGTTCCGGGGCAAGGCTGCGCCTTGCCAGCGGTGGAGCGGAAGCCGTCGAACTCCAAAGCGAGCGGCAGGCCGATCTTGTGTTGATGGATGTCTCCATGCCGGGGATGGACGGGCATCAGGCGACGGGACTGATCCGCACGCATGAGGCGGCACATGATCAGCCATCCGCACATGTCGTGGCAGTCACCGCCAATGTTCTGGACCAGCATCGGCAGGCGGCACATCTGGCCGGGATGGATGGCTTTCTGAGCAAGCCGCTCCGCAAGGCGGAGCTGATCGCCTATGTGAGTCGCTATCGCGAAACATGGGATCAGCTGAGCTGTCCCGCCAGTGCGACCACATGGCCGCGCGCCGCAGAATAGCCACTCACTACACTTCCGTCGCACCCTCACGCCAACGGTTAATGATGGGATACCGCCGGTCGAGCCAGAAGGCGCGCTTGCTCAGCCGCGCCCCCGGCGCCGACTGAAACCGCTTGTACTCGCTGATATAGAGCAGGTGTTCGACCTTGGCCGCATCCACTGCGTCATAGCCCGCCACGACGCAATCGGAGACTGATCCGTCCTGATCCACGAGGATGTGTAGGATGTCGTCAAGCACCGGGTAATCAGGCAGCGAATCGCTGTCCTTCTGATCCGCGCGCAGCTCCGCGCTCGGCGGCTTGTCGATCACGCGTGCGGGGATGACCGCGCCCTCAGGCCCCTGCATCCAGCCCCGGTGATGAGTATTGCGCCAGCGACAGATCTCGAACACCCGCGTCTTGTAGAGATCCTTGATCGGATTGTACCCGCCCGCCATGTCACCGTAGATCGTGGCATAACCCACGGCCACCTCGGACTTGTTGCCGGTCGTCAGGAGCATCTCGCCGAACTTATTCGACAGCGCCATCAGCAACAGTCCGCGCAACCTTGACTGGATGTTCTCCTCGGTCAGGTCCGGTTCAGTCCCCTCGAAAAGCGGCGCGAGCGTCGCGGTGATCGCCGCTCGACCCTCTGCAATGGGAACAAAATCGTAGCGGCACCCCAGATTTTCGGCGATTGCCCTGGCATCCTCCAGCGAGTCCTCCGACGTGTATTCAGAGGGCAGCATCACGCAGCGCACGTTCTCGGCGCCAATCGCATCGACCGCGACGGTCGCCACGATCGCGCTGTCCACCCCGCCCGACAACCCCAGCAAAACGCGCGAAAACCCCGCCTTGCGCAGGTAATCGCGCAGCGCCAGCACCATCGCATTGTAATCCTGTTCCAAATCATCCGGCAGATGCGCCAACGCGCCCGGCAAAGCCTGCCAACCGGCAGGCCCCCGTTCAAAATCGACATGCGACACGGCCTCTTCGAACATCGGCAGTTGCACGACCAACCCGCCCCCGGGGTTGAGCACGAAAGACCCGCCATCAAAGACCTGATCGTCCTGCCCGCCCACGAGATTGAGATAGACCAGCGGTAGTCCCGTCTCGATCACGCGCGCCACCATCAAGTTCTGGCGGGTCTCAATCTTGTCACGGTAATGCGGCGACCCGTTGGGCACGAGCAGCATCTCGGCCCCCGTCTCTGCAAGCGTTTCGGCCACGTCGTCGTGCCAGGCATCCTCGCAGATGGGGCTACCGATGCGCAGGCCACGTACGGTATAGGGGCCCGTCACGTCGCCGCTTTGATAGATGCGCTTTTCGTCAAAAACGGTCTCATTGGGCAGGTGATGCTTGAACACCCGCGCCGTCACCTGCCCGCCCTGCAGGATGTAATAGGCGTTATAGAGCCCTGCCCCTTCGAGCGCTGGACCGCCGATCGCGATGGCGGGACCATCGGCACAGTCGCGCGCAAGCGTCTCGATGGCGGCGATGGCGGCCTGGTGAAAGGCCGGTTTCATCACCAGATCCTGCGGGTTGTAGCCGGTGATGAACATCTCGGGCAGCGCCACGAGGTCAGCCCCCGCCGCGCGCCCCGCCTCCCAGGCGGCCCGCGCGCGTGCCGCATTGCCCGCAAGATCACCCACCGTGGCGTTCAACTGCGCCAGTGTCAGCCGGAACCGGTCCGCCATGCGCGTGCCCCTTCATCCTGTCCTGCGCCTGATTTAGCAGAACGCCGCGCGAGGGAAAGCCGATTTGCCCGAAACCCGTTGTCACGACTGCTTGCGTCCACTAGATTTGCCGCACCGTCGGGCAATGGGGCGGGATCGGGCATCGGGGCAGACATGACGCGCTTGTTGACACGGACGATTATATTGACCGCCACATTTGCGGTCGCAGGCGTGGCCACCGCACAGGATGGCGAGGTCGAAACGAAACAATATGACGATGGTGGCATCTACGAGGGCACGTTCAAGGACGGGCTCCAACATGGCACCGGCACCTATACCCTGCCCAACGGCTATGAATATACCGGTGAGTGGGTCGAGGGCGAGATCAGGGGCCGCGGTGTGGCGCGCTTTCCCAATGGATCAGTCTACGACGGCGAGTTCGCGCGCGGCAAACCCAATGGCATCGGCAAGATCGTGTTCACCGACGGCGGTACCTACGAGGGCGAGTGGAGCGACGGCAAGATCACCGGTCAGGGCGTCGCCGTCTACGCCAACGGCGTGCGCTACGAGGGCGGTTTTCTGAATGCGATGCATCATGGGCGCGGCCGTATGGAAAGCCCCGGTGGCTATCGATACGACGGCGATTGGGTCAACGGCGTCAAGGAAGGTCAGGCGACGATCACCTATCCCGACGGCGCGATCTACGAAGGCGCTGTGGCGCGTGGTGCGCGCGAAGGTGACGGCAAGCTCACCATGTCCGACGGGTTGATCTACGAGGGCACATGGAAGGCAGGCCAGATCGACGGCACCGGCAAACTGATCCAGCCCAACGGCGACGTGTACGAAGGCGATCTTGTGGCTGGACGACGCGAAGGCACTGGCCGCGTGACCTATGAGAACGGCGATGTCTACGAGGGCGAGTTTCAGGATGATCGCCGCCACGGCCAAGGCACCTTCACCGGAACTGATGGCTATCACTATGAGGGCGAGTGGCGCGCCGGCAAGATTTCAGGTGAAGGCCGCGTGACCTATCCCGATGGTTCGGTCTATGTGGGCGAGTTTCGTGATGATCTCGCCAACGGTCAGGGCAAGATCACCTATCCCGACGGCTCCACCTACGAGGGCGACTGGGTAGGCGGCGTGATCGAGGGCAGCGGCACCGCGACCTATCCTAACGGGCTGGTCTACGAGGGTGAGTTCGTCGATGCCAAGAACCACGGTCAGGGTGTGATGACCTATCCCGACGGCTATCGCTATGAGGGCGAATGGCAAAACGGGCAACGACACGGGCAGGGTACGGCCACGTATCCTGACGGCACCGTCTATGAAGGCGGGTTCGCCGATGGGCAGCGCCATGGACAGGGCAAGATCACCATGCCTGATGGCTTCGTCTACGAGGGGGAATGGCAAAACGGTGAGATTTCGGGCCGGGGTGTGGCCACCTACACCAACGGCGATGTCTACGAAGGCATGTTCCGCGCGGGCAAGCGGCAGGGCGAGGGCACGATGCGCTATTCCAGCGGTCAGGAAGCCAGCGGCACATGGGAAGACGGCGCGCTGACCCGCAACACCGAAACGGCGGACTGATCACACGACGCGCCCGGCGTCGATATCCTCCAGCACCTTGGCGGCCCCGTCGAGCACGGCTGTCCGCCGCGCCTCGTCCATCTTGTCCCATGTGCGATAGACCGGCCCCATTCGTGGATTGCGCCCGAACCGGTCGCGGTGCCGGATGACGAAATCCCAGTAGAGCAGGTTGAACGGACACGCCCCTTCGCCCGTCTTTTGCTTCACCGAATAGGCGCAGGTGGTGCAGTAATCAGACATCTTCGCGATGTAATTGCCAGAGGATATGTAGGGTTTCGAGGCTATGATCCCGCCATCCGCGAACTGGCTCATTCCGATGACGTTCGGTGCTTCGACCCATTCGAACGCATCGGCATAGACGGCCAGATACCACTCATGCACCTGGCCCGGGTCGATGCCTGCGAGCAGCGCAAAGTTGCCTGTCACCATCAGCCGCTGGATGTGGTGTGCGTAGGCCTCTTCCTGCGTTTGCTCAACTGCTTGCGCGACGCAGTTCATCCGCGTCTCGCCACCCCAATAAAACCAGGGCAAATCACGGGTCTGGCCCAGCGTGTTGCGTGCCGTATAGCCCGGCCCCTCGCGAAAATAGATCCCGCGCATGTATTCACGCCAGCCGATCACCTGCCGGATGTAACCTTCGGCGGCATTGATCGGCACCCGCCCCGCTTGCCACTCCTCAACCACACGAGAGCAGATAGCCAAGGGATCAAGCAGGCCGATATTGAGGTACATGGAAATGACCGAGTGATGCACATAGCGGTCATCCTGTAGCATCGCGTCCTGATAATCGCCGAAGCCCGCCAGTAGATGTTTGACGAAATGGTCGAGTGCGCGCTTGGCCTGCGCCGAGGTCACCCCGAACCAGAACGGGTGAATATCCCCGAAATTATCACCAAACCGCGCCTCGACCAGATCGAGCACGTCCGCCGTGATCTCATCCGGGGTGAAGCGCATCGGGCGCGCGCGCAGCATGTCGGATTTCGCTGGCTTACGGTTGTCGTGGTCATAGTTCCACTTGGCGCCCGCCGGTTTGTCACCCTCCATCATCAGGCCCGTCTTGCGCCGCATTTCGCGGTAGAAATACTCCATCCGCAGTTCCTTGCGGCCCTCGGCCCATTGGTCGAACTCGTCAAGGCTGCAAATGAAGCGATCATCCGGCAGTTGCGTCACGGTCAGCGGGGCATTCCCGAGCGCCTCGATCAGCCGCCATTCACCGGGTTGGGTGACGATCACCTCCGAGGTCCCATGCTCTTGCCCGCGGCGCATCAATTCACCGACGATGCTCTTGCTGGCCTCGGGATCATCCAGCAGCGTATACGTGACCTGCCAGCCATCCTCGCGCAATTCTTGGGCAAAATGGCGCATGGCCGACAGGATCAACGCGATTTTCTTGGGGTGATGGGGGACATATGTGCCCTCCTCCATCACCTCAGCCATAACCACGATATCGCGGGATTTGTCGGCCTCGCGCAGTGCTGACAATTCGTGGCTCAACTGGTCGCCCAGCACGAGGACAAGACGCCCTACCATGGCACCCGCGCGCCCTGCCAATCAAAGAATTGCCCGCTATCCTCGACCGTTAAATCGCCGATCACCGACAGCAGGTTCTGCGCCGCCTCTTCGGGCGGCACCGACGGATGTCGACCAAGGTATTTCTCGGTGAACGGCGTCTGCACGGTGCCGGGATGAAGTGCGACGCAAATCGCCTCGCGATGGCTGCGCCCCAGCTCTATAGCCCCGGTGTGGATCATTTGGTTGAGCGCCGCCTTGGCGGTGCGATAGCTGTACCAGCCGCCAAATCCGTTATCCCCGATCGAGCCGACCCGCGCCGAGAGGGCCGCGAAAAAGCAGCGCCCGTCACGCGGCAAGAGCCGCACGGCGTGTTTCAAAACCAGTGACGGGCCGATGCAATTCAGCGCAAACTGATCCATCATCGACTTGGGCGTCACCTGCTTGAGCGCCTTCTCAGGCTGCGCGCCGTCGATCTCCAGCGCACCAGTCGCGACGAGGACCAGATCATACGGCCCGTCTAGCCGCCCCAACCCTGCCTCAACGGAGGATTCGTCGGTCACGTCGAGCCCGTCCGCGCTGCGCGACAGGCCGGTGACCGCCACGCCCCGCGCGCTCAGCGCCTCGGATACCGCCCGCCCGATGCCACCGGACGCGCCTATGATCAATGCCTTATCCATGATCGCAGAGCTAGCCGATGAGGCATAGGCTTCAAGCCTGTTTCGCAGGGGGCGGAAAAATTTCGGGGTTTTCATCGGCGTGCGGCGCTCTTATAGTTTTGATCATGTTGATGCAGAACCATATCGCCCGCCTGCCCCGCGCCCCCCGGCGCGGCCTCCGGGCTGTTCTGCTAGGCCTAAGCCGCCTCTGAGCGTGCCGTCATGGCGCGACCGCTCAGAGGATGTGCCGTTTTCGCGCCGCAGGCTTAGGATTCATTGAAAGAGACCCGACATGACAGATCAGACCAAAGATAAAGTGGTGATCTTTGACACCACCCTCCGCGATGGCGAACAGTCGCCCGGCGCGACCATGACCCACGCCGAAAAGCTCGAAATCGCGTCGATGCTCGACGAAATGGGCGTCGATATCATCGAGGCGGGCTTTCCGGTCGCCTCCGAGGGAGATTTTCGCGCCGTCAGCGAGATCGCCAAACAGGCGAAAGATGCCACGATTTGCGGCCTCGCCCGCGCCAACCTCAAGGACATCGACCGCTGCTGGGACGCGGTGAAACACGCGAATTCCCCGCGCATTCATACCTTCATCGGCACCTCGCCGCTGCACCGTGCGATCCCCAATCTCACGCAGGATGAAATGGCCGACCGCATCCACGAGACGGTGACGCATGCGCGCAACCTCTGTGACAACGTGCAATGGTCGCCGATGGATGCCACGCGCACCGAATGGGACTATCTCAAGCGCGTCGTCGAAATCGCGATCAAGGCGGGCGCCACGACGATCAACATCCCCGACACGGTGGGCTATACCGCCCCGGTCGAGAGCGCCGATCTGATCCGCCGCCTCATCAATGAGGTGCCGGGCGCCGATGAAATCGTCTTTGCAACCCATTGCCATAATGACCTCGGCATGGCGACCGCCAACGCCCTTGCGGCCGTCGCTGGCGGCGCGCGGCAGATCGAATGCACGATCAACGGGCTGGGCGAGCGCGCGGGCAACACCGCGCTGGAAGAGGTGGTGATGGCGCTCAAGGTGCGCGGCGACATCATGCCCTATGAGACCGGTATCGACACTCGCAAGATCATGAACATCTCGCGCCGGGTGGCGGCTGTGTCGGGCTTTGCCGTGCAGTACAACAAGGCGATCGTCGGCAAGAACGCCTTTGCGCACGAGTCGGGCATCCACCAGGACGGCATGCTCAAGAACGCCGAGACCTTCGAGATCATGCGCCCCGAGGATGTGGGCCTCGCCGCCACCAATATCGTCATGGGCAAGCATTCGGGCCGCGCCGCGCTGCGCGCCAAGCTGCATGATCTCGGTTACGACCTTGCCGACAATCAGTTGGGCGACGTGTTCGTGCGGTTCAAGGAACTCGCCGATCGCAAGAAAGAGGTCTATGACGAGGACCTGATCGCATTGGTGAATGCCGGGCTCGATGACGAGAGCGACCGCTTGCAGATCAAGCACTTGCAAGTGATCTGCGGCACCGACGGGCCGCAAAAGGCGACGCTCACCATGGTGATCGACGGCGAAGAAAAATCGACCGAGGCCACCGGCGACGGCCCGGTGGATGCCACTTTCAACGCGGTCAAGGCGCTCTTTCCGCATGAGGCGCGGCTGCAACTCTACCAGGTGGCCGCCGTGACCGAGGGCACCGACGCACAGGCCACCGTGTCCGTGCGGATGGAGGAAGAGGGCCGCATCGTGACCGGGCAATCGGCGGATACCGATACCGTCGTGGCCAGCGCCCGTGCCTATGTCCACGCGCTCAATCGGCTGCTGGTACAGCGCGAGAAAACCGGCAGTGACAAGCGTGAAGTCAGCTACAAGGACGTCTCCTGACGCCCGTCGATCACGCCCACGCCCGGCCCAGACCGGGTGGGGGCAGACCGCTCAGACCATCAAGGCTGTCGCCACCAGGAAGGCCCCTGCCGCAAGGCCCGACGACACCGTGCGCAGGTGGTTGAACATCGTCCATCGCCGCACGTAGTGCCGCCAATAGGTCAGCGTATCCGGCGCATCGGCCCTCATCATATCCAGCCGCTTGTTCATCGGCACGTTGCCCAGCATCGTCACCAGCACGGTGCCGATCACATAGAGCGCGGCCCCCGCGACGATCCAGAACATTGCCGCCCCCTCGATACGGGCAACCGCGTAGAGCCCAAGGGCCACCGCCACCGGATCGAGCCCCAAGAGGGCCACAAGGAAAGCCGAGCCATAAACCTCGCGATTGATCATCTGCATCGCCTCGATCCCGGCCACGCCCCGCGCCACCCCGAGCGCACGCATCACGAAATCGGAAAAGGTGAGAAACACCCCCGACACCAGTGCCATGGCGAGCGCGGTGCCACCAAAGACGATCAGTTCCACTAGATTTGTCATATCTTTGTCTCCTGTTCGAGTATTGGGGTCTCAGGCTGCCATGCGGCCCATGTCGCGCGCGCGTTCGATCCAGCGGCCGCGCTTGGCCGCGTCCGACAGCTTGACCGAGCCGAATTGCACCACCTTGCGCGGCTTGATCCCGCAGAATTTCAGCACCTGATTACGGATAACCCGACGCGGCGGCTTGAGATAAAGAAGCGTGTCGATCAGCGTCGGCGTGTCCGAGGTGAGGATCGCATCCGCCGTACGGCCCGTTAGCAACTTGTCCCAGCCCATACCGCGCTTGTGGTATTTGAACCCGAAGCCCGAGTTCAGCGCACGATCCAGCACCGCCTTGGCGCGCGCGGGCATCGCTCCCCACCAATAGGGATGCACGATCAGCAGGTGATCGGCCCAGGCAACATTCTCCTGCCACGCCAAGAGGTCGGGTTCGAGTGCGGGCATGTCCGGGCCATAGCCCTCGAAATGCGGATCAAAGAGCATGGCGTTGAGATCCATACGCCGGATTGTGGCCCCGGCGCTCTCAGCACCGGCCTCATACGCATCGGCGAGAGCGGAACAGAAGGACGTGGCGCGGGGGTGGGCCACCCAGATGAATATCTTGCGGGTCATATTGATTTCTCCGTTGACTTTACATTGTGTAAATTGACACGGTGTCAATAAGCGAAAGGTTTACTCTATGTCAAGCGAAATTTCGACGACCCGCGACCGCATTCTCAATGCCGCGTGGACCCTGCTGGAATCAAACCCGGGCGTGGCCGCGCGTATGTCGGATATCGCCAAGGCGGCAGGCGTCAGCCGGCAGGCACTCTACCTGCATTTTCCGAATCGGACGGAGCTTTTCATCGCGGTGACGCGGCATCAGGATGCGGTCTTCGGCGTGCAGGACATGCTCGAGGCAAGCCGTGCTGCTGCAACCGGAGAGGCCCGGCTGCAGGCGTTCATCACCGCCTGGGGCAATTACATTCCGCGCATTTTCGGCGTCGCCAAGACCCTGCTGGTCATGCGCGAAACCGATGCCGACGCGGCGCAAGCCTGGGACGAGCGAATGGCTGACATGCGCGAGGGCTGTGCCGCTGCGGTGGCGGCTCTGGCGCGGGACGGGGCATTGGTCATGGAGGAGCGCGAGGCGACCGACCTCTTGTGGACGCTGCTTTCGATCCCGACATGGGAGCATCTCACGCGGCTCTGCGGCTGGCCGCAGGAGCTTTACATGTCGGAGATTACCCGCCTCGCACGGCTCGGGCTTTGTGGGCAGGCATAAGTATCATCCCGGGCGCGGGCGGATTTACTCCGCCCATTCCCAGGGGCGCGTGAACTGGCCGAGGACGTGGCCGATAGCTTCTTCATCCGCGTCGCCGGTCCGGGTCAGCTGCGCCACCAGCCCGCGTTTCTTGTCATCCACCACTGAGGTCACCTGCGCGGCAATGCCCGCCTCGCCGAGTGCGGCGTTATATATCCGGGTGATCGCGCGCTTGCGCAAATCGGGTTTGAAGACCTTGCCAACGGCGGTCTTGGGCAACTCGTCCAGCACCTCGATATATTTCGGGATCGCGGCGCGCTCATGCACGTGAATCTTGCAATGCTCCAGCAGGTCCGCGCCGGTGGCACTGCCGCCCTCGACCAGCTCGACATAGGCGCAGGGCATTTCGCCGGAATAGATATCGGGTTGCCCAATCGCCCCGGCCATGGCCACATCGTGATGCGCCATCAGCGCCTCCTCGATATCCGCCGGGTCGATATTGTGCCCACCCCGGATGATCAGATCCTTGGCGCGCCCGGTGATCCAGAGATAGCCATCGCCGTCGATCCGCCCCAGATCACCGGTACGCAGATAGCTCTCGTGGTGATAAAGATCCTTGTTCTTGGCCGCCTCGGTATAGGTGCTGCCCGGAAAAACCCCGGGGTTCGAGATGCAGATTTCGCCCACCTCGTCAGTGTCGCATTCCACCGGTTGGCCCTCCGCCACCTTGTATATACGCACATCTGTATAGGGAAACGGCACCCCGACCGAGCCCACTTTCTTCTGGCCCTCGGGCGGGTTGCACGACACAAGACAGGTCGCCTCGGTCAGCCCATAGCCCTCGATAACCTTCATGCCCGTGGCGGATTCGAAACGGTTGAAAAGTTCCAACGGCATCGGCGCGGAGCCGGAAAACGCGTTCTTGACGGTCGACAGATCGGCATCCACCTTGCGCTGCATCAACGCCGAAACGGCGGTCGGCACGGTAATCACGAAGCTGATCTTCCAGCGTTCGCAAAGCTTCCAGAAGTTGTCGAACACCCCCTCGCCGCGATAGCCCGCAGGCGTCGGAAAGACCACATGCGCGCCCGACTTGATACAGGCCATCAGGATCACGTGGCAGGCAAAGACATGAAACAGCGGCAGCGGGCACATCACGTTGTCGTCCTCGGTGAACAGCAGGGTATGCCCGACCCAGCCGTTATAGATCATGCCTGAATATTTGTGCTGCGCGACCTTCGGCATGCCCGTAGTGCCGCCCGTGTGGAAATAGGCAGCGACCCGGTCGCCCGCACTATCCTTGAAATTCAGTGTCTTGCTCTGTCCCGCCATCGCCTTGTTGAAATCGAGCACATCGGCATGGTGACCGGTCGGATTCTTCGGGCGCACCAGCGGCACGATCCAGCTCTTCGGCGGGGTCAGGTAGCGGTTGAGATCAATCTCATAAACTGTGTGCACATCGGGCGCGTGGCGCACCGCCTCGGCAGTCTTCTGCGCGATATCGGTCTTGGGGAAGGCCTTGAGCGTGACCACCACCTTGGCCCCGGTTTCGCGCAGAATGGCGGCGATCTGTTCAGGCTCCAAGAGCGGGTTGACCGGGTTGACGATCCCCGCAATCGCGCCACCGATTGTGGCGACGGCGGTCTCGATACAGTTGGGCAGGACCAACGCGATCACATCGTCCTCAGCCAGTTTCAGGCTGCGGAAAAGGTTCGCCGACTGACAGCACTGATCGTGAAACTGTTGCCATGTCAGGCTCTGCGCCTTGTCGGTGGGGCCAGAAAGCAACTGATAGCTGAGTGCCGGACGGTCCGGAAAGGCGCGCGCGGTCTCGCTAAGCATCTGGTAGAGCGTCGCCGGTTTCTCACGCGCCTCCCAAGGCATCTCGTTCTGAATGTCGAGCGCGTCCTGCCGCGATGTGAAAGCCATCGGTCCGTCCTCCCATTATGCCCCGCCTCTCCCGCGCGGGTGCTCCCTGCGCGACAGAATGTGCGGGAATGCGAGGCGGCGCAAGTTTTACGCTGCGTATCCGTGTCTCTCGGCTAACGCCTCAGTCCTGCGGGCCGAGGCACCCGGTCAGCGCGCGCGCCATGCCGCGCAGTATTTCCGGATAGAGCGAAGGACCGGGGGCGACATCACTGGCCAAGGGATCAAGCACGCCGTGGCCGACGTCATCACCAAAGACCGTGCGAACCAGCTTTGGGTCGAATTGCGGCTCGGAAAAGACACAGACAATATCCAGCTCTTCGGACATGTCCCGAAGTGCGGCGACCCGCGCAGGCCCCGGGTCGGCGGCATCCCCGAGTGCTATCGCACCCGCTGCCGCAATGTCGAAACGTGCCTCGAAATACTGATAGGCATCGTGAAACACGAGGAACGGCACGTCGCGCAACGGCGCAATTTGTTTGGCGATATCGGCCTGAAGAGCGGCGATCTCTGCTTGCACCGCTGCGGAATTTGCCTTGTAGAGCGCGGCGTTTTCCGGATCGTGCTCTGCCAGTTCATCCGCGATGACATCCAGCCAGATCCGTGCGTTCGCCGGATCGAGCCAGGCATGCGGATCGGCCCCGTCATGGGCGTGGCCGTGATCATCGTGGCCGTGGTCATCGTGTGCATGATCGTCATGGCCGAGGTCGTGGTCGCCATGCTCATCAAAGGCGATGCCCTCGCGGAATGGCAAAACGCGCGTCTCACCGGCCCCCAGAAGGGCAATCACATGCGCATCTTCGGCCAGCGAGGCGATCGACCCTTCAAGCCAGGGCGTCAACCCCTCCCCTATCCAGAAGACGAGGTCGGCTGCCTCCAGCGCCGCCGCCTCGGACGGGCGCATCGCGTACCCGTGCGGCGATGCGCCGGGCGCGATCAGAAGATCGGGCGTGCCTGCCCCCTCCATGACCTGCGCCACGAGCGAATGTACCGGCGTGATATCGGCCACGACCTTGGGTGCCTCAGCCTGTGCCGCCCCGGCAAACCCCAGACCGGCACTCAATGCTGCGATGACTCGAAGCGACATGGAAGACCCTCTCTATATGTAATATCATAACGTATCAGAGCGCTTGATAATTGTAACTCTATAACATATCAAGCCCCAAAATTACCCGCAGTGGAGGCCCGTCATGGATACCATCGGATTCGAGCAGCATGATCACAAAAGCTGTGTGCAGGGCGCTCTTTCGGCTGTCGAGGCACAGTGCGCCGCACATAAGCTGCAATTCACTCCGGTGCGCCGCCGGGTACTGGAAATCCTGCTCAGCGAGCACCGCGCCATGGGCGCCTATGAAATTCTCGACGTGCTGCGCGACGAAGGTCTGGGGTCGCAGCCCCCGGTCGCCTATCGCGCGCTCGACTTCCTCGTCAGTCATCGCTTCGCGCACAAGGTCGAACGGCTCAACGCCTTCATCGCCTGCACCCATCCGGGGCAGACGCACACGCCCGCCTTCCTTATCTGCCGCAACTGCGATGCCGTAGCCGAGGCCCATGCCGAACCCACGCGCGGCATTCTGGGCAGGGCCGCCGATGAGGCGGGCTTTGCCATCGAGCAGGCCGTGGTCGAAGCCGTGGGCCTGTGCCCCAACTGCCGCGAGGAGCAGCCCGCATGCGCCTGATCGAGACCGACGGGATCGCGGTGCGCCTAGGCGGGTCCATGGTGCTACACGATGTGAGCCTCGCCGTTGAGCGGGGCGAGATCGTGACCATCGTCGGTCCCAACGGATCGGGTAAATCAACGCTCCTGCGCACCATCATCGGCGCGATCAAACCAGCCCGCGGACAGATCCGCCGATCGCCCGGGCTGCGCATCGGGTATGTCCCACAAAAGCTGCATATCGACCCTACCCTGCCCCTCACCGTGGCCCGGTTCCTGAGCCTGCCGCGCCGCCACTCGCCCGCGACCGTGCGTGCGGCGCTTGAACAGGCAGGGTCGCCCGACCAGCGGGACCGGCAGATGACCGATCTCTCGGGCGGGCAATTCCAACGAGTGCTTCTTGCCCGGGCGCTGATGGAGAAACCTGACTTGTTGATTCTCGACGAGGCCACGCAGGGCCTTGACCAACCCGGCTCCGCCGCGTTCTACCGCCGGATTGAGGAGGTCCGGCAGGAGATGGGCTGCGCCGTGCTGATGGTCAGCCACGAATTGCACGTGGTGATGAGTGCCAGCGACCGGGTGATCTGCCTCAACGGTCATGTCTGCTGCGAAGGTCGCCCCGAGATCGTGGCACAGGCCGAAGAATACCGCGCCATTTTCGGAACCGGCACGCAGGGCGCGCTCGCACTTTACCGCCACGACCATGACCACGGTCATGATCATGATCACGATCATCCGCACAGCCACGAGGCCGCCGAATAATGCTTGACGATTTCCTGATGCGCGCGGCACTTGCCGGGCTTGGCGTGGCGATTGCGGCGGCGCCCCTCGGCAGTTTCGTGGTCTGGCGGCGCATGGCCTATTTCGGTGACGCCACGGCGCATGCCGCGATCCTCGGCGTGGCCGTGGCATTGGCCTTTTCGATGTCGGTCTTTGTCGGTGCGCTGGTGATGTCACTGATCATGGCGACCACAGTCTCTACGCTGTCGGGGCGCGGCTTTGCTATGGACACGCTTTTGGGGGTTCTGGCGCATTCCGCGCTCGCCTTCGGCCTTGTGGCGGTGTCGTTCCTGTCAGGCGTTCGGATCGACCTGATGGCTTATCTCTTCGGCGACATCCTCGCCGTCAGCCGAGGTGACCTGGCGGTGATCTGGGGCGGCGCAGCACTCGTGCTGGGGCTGCTGGCGTGGCGGTGGCAGGCCCTCTTGACCGCGACGCTCAGCCCGGACCTGGCCTACTCAGCGGGCATTGATCCCAAACGCGAGCAATTGGTCCTTACACTCGCTCTTGCCGTTGTCGTTGCGGTGGCGATCAAGGTCGTTGGCGTGCTGCTGATTGCCGCCATGCTGATCGTGCCCGCCGCCGCAGCCCGCCCTCTGTCCACAACGCCCGAGCGCATGGCGCTCATCGCAGCATTAATCGCGGCCGCCTCGGCGCTCGGCGGTCTGCGGGCGTCCTTTGCGATGGACACGCCCACGGGGCCAACCATCGTCTGCGCCGCCGCGACGATCTTTGCCGCAACGACGCTCGGCAGCAGCCTCTGGCGCAGGCACCGCAGTCCGTCTGTCTTGTGATCAGCTTTTCCATTCAGTGATCTGACTTAATTTGTCGGGAATACTATTGACTCTTTTAGTCAGTAATTCGTAGGAATAACCCACGAATTCACTCGGAAACCTGAAAGGAACCCCGATGCACCCGTTCAAAGCCGCAATGAGCGTGACCGCCCTCATGGCCCTGACCGCGCCTGCCTTCGCGCAGGAGGTCAATCTCTATTCCAGCCGTCACTACGACAGCGACGACGCGCTCTATGCCGCCTTTACCGAGAAGACCGGCATCACAATAAATCGCATCGAAGCCAAGGCTGACGAGTTGATGGCCCGTATGGAGGCCGAGGGTGCCAACAGCCCCGCCGACGTGTTCATGACCGTCGATGTGGGCCGCATCTCGCGCGCCGAAGAGCGGGGGCTGCTCCAGCCGTTCGAGTCGCAAACGATCGAAGCCAACGTACCCGCGCATCTGCGCGACGACGAGAATCTCTGGACCGGTCTCTCGCAGCGCGCGCGCATCATCTTCTATTCCAAGGAGCGGGTCGAAAACCCGCCGCGCACCTACGAAGAGCTGGCCGACCCCGCCTATGAGGGGCAAATCTGCATTCGGTCTTCATCGAACATCTACAACCAGTCGCTCATGGCCTCTATCATCGAGAACCACGGCAAAGAAGCAGCCAAGGAGTGGGCCGCGGGCATCGTTAAGAATATGGCGCGCGAACCGCAGGGCGGCGACACCGACCAGCTGCGCGGCATCGTCTCGGGTGAGTGCGACATCGCCGTGGCCAACACCTATTACTTCGCCCGCGGCCTCGCCAGCGACGTGGACGGGCTGACCAGCGGTATCGACGGCATCGGCTGGGTCTGGCCGAACCAGAGCGGACGCGGCGCGCATGTCAACCTCGCCGCCGCCGGGATCGCCGCCAATGCGCCCAACAAGGACGAGGCCACGGCACTGCTGGAATTCCTCGCCAGCCAGGAGGCGCAGGCGCAATTCGCCAATGCCAACAACGAATATCCGGTCATGTCCGGTGTGCCGATTGGTGAGCATGTCGCCAAGATGGGGCTCTTCATTCCCGACAATGACACGCCGACCGCGTCGTTCAAGGCACATGCCGCAGACGCACAAACCATCTTCAACGAGGTTGGCTGGGACTGATCGGGCAAGACCCTCTCACGGACAAACGAATGCCGGGTTCGGGGATGAACCCGGCATTTTCAATCGTGGCGCATCGCGATCAGATGCCCCAGGCCGCGCATTTACGATCCACCGTCTTGCGCGCGACGCCCAGCCGGCGTGCCGCCTCGGCGCGGTTGCCCCCGCAGGCATCGAGCACGGCCATGATGTGACGCTGTTCGACCAGATCCAGCGTTTCAATCGCCTGAGTGCCGGTGACACGCCCGGAGCCCGCAAACTCCTCTGGAAACTCCCCCAGGATCACCGAGCGTTCGATCAGGTTGCGCAATTCGCGCACATTGCCGGGCCAGTCGTAGCGGCTGAGCTTGAGCAGCACCTCCTCGTTCAGCTCCAGCGCGGGCATGCCGAGCGAGCGGGAAAACTCGCTCATGAACAGGGCGGCGAGTTCCACGATATCTTCGGCGCGTTCGCTGAGGCGGGGCATCTCGACATTGACGATATTGATCCGGTGGTAAAGGTCAGCGCGGAAACGGCCCGCTTTCACCGCCTCTTGCAGATCGGCATTGGTGGCAAAGAGAAAGCGCAGGTTGAGCGGCACTTCCCGTTCCGACCCCAAGGGCCTGATCCGCTTGTCCTCCAGCACCCGCAACAGCCCGGCCTGCACATGTTCGGGCAGTTGCGCCACCTCATCGAGCAGCAGCGTGCCGCCATCGGCATGCAGCAAGAGCCCATCCTTGCGCGGCCGCCCGTCCTCGACCACACCGAACAGTTCCTCGGCGATCCGGTCTGCGGAAATGGCGGCACAATTGACCGCGACAAAGGGTTTCTCGGCCCGGTCCGACAGCCCGTGCAAGGTGCGCGCGGCGATTTCCTTGCCGGTCCCGCTCGCCCCGGTGAAAAGCACCGAGGTCGGCAAAGGTGCCAGCTTGGTCAGCATCTCGCGCACCGCCTGAACGGGGGCGGAATTGCCCAGAAGCCGCCCGCGCGCCGCCTGCCCACCCTCCGAGAGTTCATGCCGCAAGAGGTAGTTCTCGCGCGCCAGATACTTGCGGTCGAGCGCCCGCGCGACCGCGTTCAGGATCTGGTTGGCGCGAAACGGTTTGAGGACGAAATCGCTGACCCCCGCGCGCAGCGCCTTGATCGCGGTATCAAGATCCGCATAGGCGGTGATCAGGATCGTATCGGCAAAAAGCCCGACCTGCCGCTGCTCCTCCAGCCAATCAAGCCCGCTCTTGCCCGGCATAACGTTGTCGAGGATCACCAGATCGAAATGCACCTGATCGAGGATCTCGCCCGCCTCCTCGGCAGAGCGCGCCTGTTCCACCCGCTTGCAGCGCGGCCCGAGCGTCTTGATCAGGAAATTCCGCATTCCCGGCTCATCGTCGATGATGAGCACGGCGGCGCGCGACAGGTTCTCACCATAGTCGTCGCGAGTCTCGTCGGGCGCGGGCCTGGCCGTCATTCAGCCGGGTCACCCAGCCGGACAGCGTCGCCCGCGCGCTTGGCCTCGGAGGTGTAGCCCAACTCGTGCAGGACGGTGGGTGCGGCGGCGGTGATGATCCCGCAGGCGACAAAGGCCGCAATCATGACTTTCATTTCTCAGTTCCCTTCTGTTGCAGTGGCCCGGCGCAGGTAGTCTATCATATCCTGCCGGTCCTCGGGTGCCGTGATCCGTTGCATCGGCATCTTGGAGCCGGGGATGTAGTGATCCGGGCCAAGGTCGAACAGCGCGTCTATGGTCTGTTCACTCCAGACGATATCTGCACCGTCCAGCGTGTCGGAATAGGCATAGCCGGGCAACGTTCCGGCGCGACGTCCGAAGATCCCGTGCAATGTCGGCCCCGCCTTGCGCGAGGGCGGCGGCGTCAGCGCGTGGCAGATCGAGCATTTGCGCATGAATTGCCGTTCGCCGTTGTCCATCTCCTCTGCCGGACGCAGAAAGCTGTGCTCAACAGCACCCGCCGGGTCATAGTCGTCGAGCAGGTCCACCGGCCAGCCATAGATCACCTCGCTCAGGCCGCCCGCATAGATCATGCCACCATCGGGCGAAAATTCGAGCGCCCAGACCGGGCCCCGCGCCATCGCCTGAAAATCCCGTGCGATCTGCCAATCGTCGGTGTCGATCACCATGATATAGCCGTGCCCGTCCCCTGCCGCCAGTTGCCCCGTCTCGGCATGAAAGGCGAGCGACAGGACCGGGCGGCGGTCGAGCGTGAAATCGGCAATCTCTTGCCCCGTGTTCGGGTCCACGACCCGCGTCGCGCCATCCACCGCGCCATAGGCCAGCCACGCATCCCCCGGCCCAAGCACGAGGCGGTTGATGCCAAATCCTTGATTGAGCAATTCGCGCGGCGGTGCGCCCGTCTCGCGCCACTGCCATTCGCGCAGCGTGCCATCGGCAGAGGAGGAATAGAGCAGGCGGCCATCCTCACTGAACGCCACATCGGTCACCGCCGCATCATGCCCCTTGAGAAACCGCGCCTCGCCCCCTGCCACCGGCCAGAGGCCGATGGAGCCGTCCCAACTGGCCGAGGCGATCCACGCACCGTCAGGCGAGACATCGAGTGCGGCGATCTTACCCTGATGTCCCTCAAATCGCTGGCCTTCGCCGGTAGTCCGATCCCAGACAATGACCGTGAAATCATCCCCACCGCTGACGACGCGATCTTCGTCCAAAGGCTCGACCGTCACGACCGCCGCCGCGTGCCCCTCGAACCAACGCGGCGCACGGCCCTGCCAGAGGCCCACAGAGTTGTCGAAACTGGCCGACACAACCTGACCGCTCTCGGGCAAGACGCTCAGCCCCATCACAGGCCCGCCATGCCCCTTGAGCGTGGTGAACTCCTGCGCCGCCAGCGGGGCGATCCCCGCCAACCCCATGAGCCAGAGACCGAGCACCAGCACGCGCATGGCTATTCCGCGGGCGTGCCGGCCTTGGTGCGATCTGAGCCGGGGTCGGGCGCATGGCCCTTCTCCTGCAACTCCTCGAGCCACAAACCGTGGTGCTCACGCGCCCATTGCTCCTCGACCTCGCCCGAGCCCATGGCGTCGAACGCGCCCTCCATTCCGACAGAGCCGATATAGATATGCGCGAGGATGATCGCGGTCAGCACAAATGCCATGATCGAATGCCACAGCGTCGCCAGCTGCATTTCCTCATGCGGGGCAAGCATCTCGGGCAGTACGCCGAAACCCACGGCCTGCGGCAGCCCGGTGTCGTTGAGAATGGCAAAGGTCTTGGCGAACATCGGCAGTTCAAACGGGAACAGCAGCGACAGGCCCGAGGCCGAGATCGACGCCCCAAACACGATGGTCGCCCAGAAGATCATCTTCTGCCCGGCGTTGAATTTCTTGGCGGGCGGATGCACGCCCTTGGTGAAGATGCCCCCGCCGACAGCGAGCCATTTCAGGTCGGTTCGGTTGGGAATGTTGTGCAGAACCCACATGAAGAACACCATCACGAGGCCCAGCATGAAGGCCCAGGAAATGTTGTTATGAACCCATTTCGACCCCACGGCGATTGTCGAGAACGCCTCATGCCCCAGAAGCGGAATGACCACCATTCGGCCAAAAAGCACAACCAGACCGGTAATCGCCAATACGATGAACGAGCCCGCCATCAGCCAATGGCCAAAGCGCTCGACGGCCTGAAACCGGGTCACACTGCGCCCTGTCTTTTCGCCGTCGATGCGAATACGGCCACGGATCAGGAGAAAGAGCGCAAGCAACACAATCGTGATGCCAAGGAGATAGGCGCCATAAGTCGCCAGTGGTCCTTGGCGAAATGCCAGCCACGACATGCCGCCATCCTGAATGAGCACGCGTGCCTCCGGCCCGCCGGACGACACCTTGACGTCATCAAGACCATAACGCAGCGCGCGCCAGACCTCGGCGTCAGAGGACCCACCAAGCGTGCCCAACTGTCCTGCCATCCCGGCGGCATCGTCGCCGCCTGTGGCATTGCGACGGAACGAGTCATCGACCGGCTCACCGCGCTGACGGGCCAGAATATCTTCGAGCGTCTGTGCGCCACCGGTTGCGCCGCGGTCGGGGCCGGATGGGGCGGGCGTGTCCTGTGCTGCAGCGGGCAGGGCGAGCAGGAGACATAGAGCCATGCTGAGTAAAGCGCGCATCATATCCTCGATCATTGTATAAGCTTCCGATTTCCTTCAAGGAAATCGGATCGGAAACTTTCAAAGTTTCCGATGCCGGGCGTCTTGAGGACACCCTGCATCGGTCACCGGCCGGGACGGTGCCCGGCCGGTCCGTGACGGAACTCAGCCGCCGCTTTGCTGGCCGTAGGCACTGCCCCAGCCCCACGCGCCTGACCCAAAGCCGCGCGCCACGACGCGTTCACGGTAGATGCTCGAGACGACATCGCCGTCTCCAGCCAGAAGCGCCTTGGTCGAGCACATCTCGGCGCAGATGGGCAACTTGCCCTCGGCAATCCGGTTGCGCCCGTACTTCTGGAACTCGGCCTGGCTGTGGTTCTCTTCCGGGCCGCCCTTGCAGAAAGTACACTTGTCCATCTTGCCACGACTGCCGAAATTGCCCGCCTGCGGGAATTGCGGCGCACCGAAGGGGCACGCGTAGAAGCAATAGCCGCAACCGATGCACAGGTCCTTGGAGTGCAGAACCACGCCTTCCTCATCCTGGTAGAAACAATCCACCGGACAGACGGCCATGCAGGGCGCGTCCGAACAGTGCATGCACGCGACCGAGATCGAACGCTCACCCGGCTTGCCGTCGTTGATCGTCACCACCTTGCGGCGGTTGATCCCCCACGGCACCTCGTGCTCGTTCTTGCAGGCCGTGACGCAGGCGTTGCATTCGATGCAGCGTTCGGCGTCGCACAGAAACTTTGCTCTTGCCATATCAGTATCTCCTTATGCTGCAACGATTTTGCAGAGAGTCGCCTTGGTCTCCTGCATTTGCGTAACCGAGTCGTAGCCATAGGTCTGGGCGGTGTTCGTAGCTTCACCCAGAACATAGGGATCGGCGCCGTCGGGATACTTGTCCCGCAGGTCCTTGCCCTCGAAATGACCGCCGAAGTGGAACGGCATGAAAGCCACGCCCTGCCCCACACGTTCGGTCACCATCGCCATGACCTTGACCTTTCCGCCCTCGGGCCCTTCGACCCAGACCTGCGATCCGTCCCGGACGCCGATATTGTTGGCGTCATGCGGATTGATCTCGACGAACATGTCTTGCTGCAATTCCGCAAGCCACGGGTTCGAACGCGTCTCGTCGCCACCACCCTCGTATTCGACCAGACGGCCGGAGGTGAGGATGATCGGGTAATCCTTCGAGAAGTCGTTCTTCTGGATCGAGGCATACATGGTCGGCAGGCGGTAGGCGTGCCGGTCCTCGTAGGTCGGATAATCCGCCACCAGATCGCGCCGGTTGGTATAGAGCGGCTCGCGATGGATCGGCACCGGATCGGGGAAGGTCCAGACCACGGCGCGCGCCTTGGCATTGCCGAACGGGGCGCATTCATGGGCAATCGCCACCCGCTGGATGCCGCCCGAAAGGTCGGTTTTCCAGTTGGTGTCGGGGCCCGCGACCGCGTCGATCGCACTGCGTTCCTCGTCGGTCAGTTCGCTGTCCCAACCCAGATCCATCAGCATCTGCATGGTGAATTCCGGATACCCGTCCTGGATATCGGAGCCCGCCGAGTAGACGCCTTCGGCCAGCAGATTGTCGCCATCCCGCTCGACGCCGAAACGCGCGCGGAAGGTCAGACCACCCTCGGAGACCGGCTTGGACATATCGTAGAGGATATGCGTGCCCGGGTGCCCCATTTCGGGCGTGCCCCAGCAAGGCCACGGCAGACCGTAGGTCTCGCCATCCGCAGGCCCGCCAACGGCGCGCAGCGTGGTGCGGTCGAAGGTGTGCTGGTTGGCCATGTGCAGCTTCATCCGCTCAGGGCTCTGCCCGGTATAGCCAATCGTCCACATGCCGCGATTGAACTCGCGGGTGATGCTCTCGACATTCGGCGTCTCGGGGTCATCCATCTCGATATTGCGGAAGAACCGATCAGCCCAGCCGAACTTGTTGGCGAACTTGGCCATGATGACCTCGTCCGGCTTGCTCTCGAACAGAGGCTCGACCACGCGGTCCCGCCACTGGAGCGAGCGGTTCGAGGCGGTGACAGAGCCGCGCGTCTCGAACTGGGTACAGGCCGGCAGCAGGTAGACGCCATCGGTGCGGTCATGCATCACCGCCGAAACCGTCGGATAGGGATCGACCACGACCAGCATGTCGAGCTGTTCCATCGCCGTCTTCATTTCCTTGCCGCGCGTCTGGCTGTTGGGCGCATGCCCCCAGAGCACCATGGCCCGAACCTTGTTGGGGTTGTCCATGTTGGCAGGGTCTTCGAGCACGCCGTCGATCCAGCGGCTGACCGGGATACCGCTCAATTGCTGGAGCGACTGGTCCTTGCCATCCTTGTCCTTAATCGTGGCGAACTGGGCGTCGAGCCACTCCATATCCTCGCCCCAGACCCGGCCCCAATGCGCCCAGGACCCTTTTGCAAGGCCGTAATAGCCCGGCAGTGTGTGGCTGAGAACGCCGAGGTCCGTGGCACCCTGTACGTTGTCATGGCCACGGAAGATGTTGGTGCCGCCACCGGCGGTGCCCATGTTGCCGAGCGCCAGTTGCAGGATGCAGTAAGCGCGGGTGTTGTTGTTGCCGTTGGTGTGCTGCGTGCCACCCATGCACCAGATCACGGTGCCGGGACGACTATTGGCGAGCGTCCGCGCCACGCGGCGCAGCTGGCTGCCCGGCGCACCGGTCACCCGCTCCACCTCTTCGGGCGTCCACTTGGCCACCTCGTCGCGGATCTGGTCCATGCCCCAGACACGGGTGCGGATGAACTCCTTGTCCTCCCAGCCGTTCTCGAAGATGTGCCACAGGATGCCCCAGACGAGCGCCACGTCCGACCCGGGACGGAAGCGCACATATTCATCGGCATGCGCCGCCGTGCGGGTAAAGCGCGGGTCGCAGACGATGAGGGGGGCGTTGTTCTCTTCCTTGGCCTTCAGCACATGCAGGAGCGAGACGGGGTGCGCCTCGGCCGGGTTGCCGCCGATGATGAAGATCGCCTTGGAATTGTGGATGTCGTTGTAGCTGTTGGTCATGGCGCCGTAGCCCCATGTATTCGCAACGCCGGCCACGGTCGTCGAGTGACAGATCCGCGCCTGATGATCCACGTTGTTGGTGCCCCAATAGGCGGCGAACTTGCGGAAGAGATAGGCCTGCTCGTTATTGTGCTTGGCGCTGCCCAGCCAATAGACCGAATCCGGGCCGCTCTCTTCGCGGATCTTCATCATGCCGTCGCCGATCTCGTCGATCGCCTGTTCCCAACTGATGCGCTTCCACTCGCCGCCCTCTTTCTTCATTGGGTACTTGAGGCGGCGCTCGCCGTGCGCGTGCTCGCGCACCGACGCGCCCTTGGCGCAATGCGCCCCGAGGTTGAAGGGGCTGTCCCAGCCGGGCTCCTGACCCGTCCAGACACCGTTTTGCACCTCTGCCACGACCGTACAGCCGACCGAGCAATGGGTGCAGACGGATTTCACGGTTTGCACCGCCTCGACGGCGGCGCTTTGAGCATTCGCGCGAGTGACGGTGCCACCCATGGCACCGATGGCCGCCAGGCCACCGATGGCCAGACCGCTGCCGCGCAGGAACGCGCGGCGGTCGACCGATGTGTCGGCGACCTCAGACAGGATACTGGTCCGCTGGGGGCGTCGCGCAACCCCGTTGGTCTTTTTCCTAAGCATGTTTCTCTCTCCTCCCTGGGCCTGAATTCAGGCTGGGTACTGCGGTTTCCCCTGACAGTCGGGCGTCACGCAACCAGTCGTCAGCGGTGTTGGACGGCGTCCGGAACTTAGAACCGGGCGCTGTCAAAGTAAGCGCGGGTATGCGCGGTGTCCTGCATCTTGTCCGATGTCAGGTCGGGCTCGGCGGCTTCGGCCTTGCCCGCGGTCACCACGCTTGCGACCGCGACAGCGGGCGCGCCGGTGGCGGCCATCTTGAGGAAATCGCGGCGGCTGCTGCCATCCTCGGGTTTCCTGGTCATGAAGGTTTCCCTCCTCTGGTTATGGCAGGCTGATGCCCGCCGGTTAACGCGCGGGATCATCCCGCGCTCATCCGAAAGCCCTGCGTCTCGATCTCCATTAACACCCGCCCGACAGCACCGACCGAGGCATAGAGAACCGAATTACGCGCGGCCTCCAAATCGCTGAAAAAATGCCCGGCCCAAGGGCCGACATGCTTTGCAAAAAATGTCTTTTGCTCGGCGAGCGTTGCCGGTTTGCCGAAGCGGCCCCGGATCAACCCGGCCATCATCTCCATGCAGGAGGCGATATTATCCTCGGGCTCATAGACATTTTCGGCCCGCGTCATCCCGCGCGCGGCCATGTCCCGGCGCAGGCCGGCCAGCGGCTTTTCATTGAGAAAGCCGGTCAGGTAGTAGCTGGCATAGGGCAGCAGTTCACCCCGGCCCAGCCCGATGAAAAGCGCGTTGAACTCGCTCTCGACCGCGCCGGGCTTGCTCACGCGGGCGACGCGGGCGAGCGCCGCGATGGCCTGCCCCATATCGCTCTGATCACCGCTCAGCGCGGCGGTCTTGTCGAGCAGGTCCTGCCCCGGCGGGCGCGCCAGCAGGGCGGCGAGGAAATCATAAAGATCGGCGCGCAGTGCGTCCTCCTCAGCGATCTCCGGCGTGGCGGTCTGGTCTTGCATAAGGGCCTCTTGCTGGGTCATGCCGATGCTCCGGCGGTATCGTCAAACTCGAACCGCATGCGGCGGCGTGGCGGTGCGGCCTCCTCGGCCTCGGGCGTATCGGCCCAGGCATACGGCTCTGCCGTCTCCTGTCGCTCCTCGGCCTCCGCGACCTGCGGGTAGTCTTCTTCGGCCTCCTGCGGGGCTTCCTCAGCCTCAGGCTGCTCCGCCGCCTTCGCTTCGGCCTCGGCCTGCCGCGCCATTTCCTCGACATGGGCGGTCATGCCCTTGCCGACCTGATAGGCGGTCTGCATATTCTCGATCACTGTGGCGCTGTCGGTGAAATCCTCACCGTAATCGATCAGCCCGTCGAGATTGGCGAGCGCCGGGTTGCTCAGCCACAGCCGCCGCAGCGCACGGCGCCGCAGCCGGTCGGGCACGGCCTTGGCCATGAAGGCGCGAAAATCATCGCCGGGCTGCAACGTATCCGGATCAGGCAGGCCCAGTTCCTCGCAAAGCTCGGCATCGCTCTTCTCCGCCTGCTCCGCGTCCTGCACGGCGCGCGCCTCAGCCTCGGCCGCGCGGGCCTGCGCCTCGGCCTCGGCCTCGACCTGCGCCTTGCGGCGCGACCAGAAATCACCTCCCCGGCTCAATGCAACCTCCCTTTGCGCGCCATCACCGGCGCGCGATACACGTCGCTCATCTGCGGAATGCGCGGATCGCCGATGCCATCCTGCGCGTCGCCCATCGTCCGTTTGTCGCGACGGCGTTTCTTGAACTCCTCGTCCTCGTGATGCGCCTCGACAAAATCACGCACCCACGCCACGAGCCCTTCGGGCATCGGCACCTTCTCGACGATCTCTTCGCCGGTATCCGCGTAATCCTGTGCCTCGAAGGGCGACGCGGTGGCCAGCACCACGTCGAGCGGCGCGCCGTCGCGATGCGCGGCCGCCCCGTTGCGCATCACCACGTAAACAGACGGCACCTTGGCCGATATGCCTTGCAGATACGCTTCTGTCTGGGTGTGGTGCAATTCGACCTGTACGGTCGCGGCATGGTATTCCACTGCCTCGCCCTCGCGGCGCAATTCGCGCCACTCGGCAGGACCGGCCCCGGGCAACAGCGCTACCGCCCGCCACGACCACGCCGCCCACCGGGTCACACCCGGCGACTTTCGGATCACGATCCCCACCGGCATCGTCACCTCTTTTTCGTGGCTATGGGTCACGCGTCGTGCCATCCCCTTGCTGCGTGACACCAGATTGGTCCAGTTTCCTGACCGCGCAAAGCCCTTTTTGTGTGCAACGGTCCACTTTGAAACACAGGCGGACATTTTGGACCGGCATGACACGCGACCAGAACCCGAAGGGTCAAATTGTCCACACCCGCCCTCTCAATGCTGCAATGCCGCATTGCAAGATACTGAATTCAAACAGAATCAATCGGGATTAAAATCGCCCGCTCAACGTGCCCTCTGGCCGAACATCGTGATTCGAATTGCTGTTTACGAGGGCTTCGAATCATGCCTACTCTTGCGCCGAACAGACGGAAAACGTCGCCTTCCCAGCCGTGCAAAACACCCGGGGTGAAAATGCCTAAGCAACTGATATTGTGTGACTGTTCCGCGTCACAGACGATCGACACCGAGGGGTTGGAGACGGCCACCGGCCTGCCCTGCTCGCGGCTGCACAGCGCGCTTTGCACCGACGAGATCGGGTCGGCGGCCAAGGCGATCGAGAGCGGCGAGGCAATTATTTGCTGCGCGCAAGAGGCCCGGATATTCGAGGAGCTGGCCACCGATCTGGAGGCCGACACACCCGCCCTTGTCGATCTGCGCGACCGGGCCGGCTGGTCCGACGACCCGGCCCCGAAACTACCCAAAATGGCCGCATTGCTGGCCGAGGCAGCCCTGCCGACCCCACCGGAAAAGACCCTCGACGTGGTTTCCGAGGGGCTGTGCCTGATCATCGGGGCCTCCGACGTGGTGCTGCCCGCCGCCGAAAAACTGGCCCCGCTTCTGGGCGTCACGGTGCTGCTGACAGATGACACCGACCCGCCCGAGGCGCGCGAGTTCGATGCCATTCGGGGGCGTATCACGCAGGCAAGCGGGGCATTGGGCCAGTTCGAGTTACGCCTCGACGCGCTGCAACAGGTCAATCCCGGCGGTCGCGGGGCGCTGCGCTGGACCGCGCCCCGTGACGGCGGGCAGACGCAATGCGATGTCATTCTCGACCTTACGGGGGGCACGCCGATGTTCCCCGCCCCGCAGAAACGCGAGGGCTATCTGCGCGCCGATCCGGGCAGTCTGACGGCGGTCTCGGACGCGGTGTTCGAGGCGGCGCAACTGATCGGCACGTTCGAGAAACCGCTCTATGTGGCGCTTGAGCCGCTGATTTGCGCGCATAGCCGCGCCGAGCAGACCGGGTGCAGCAAATGCCTCGACATCTGCCCCACCGGCGCAATCTCACCGGATGGGGATCATGTCAGCATCGACCCGATGATCTGCGCGGGCTGCGGCGCCTGCGCCGCGCGCTGCCCCTCGGGGGCGATCACCTATGACGCGCCACCCCCCGACATGACGTTTCGGCGCATCCAGACGCTCGCCTCGGCCTATCGCAAGGCTGGCGGCGACGCGCCGCGCCTGCTGGTGCACGACGCGAGCCACGGGTCAGAGATGATCCGCCTCGCCGCGCGCCATGGGCGCGGGTTGCCCGCCGATGTGATCCCGCTGGAAGTGTCGGCGCTCTCTGGCTTTGGCCATGCCGAGATCCTCGCCGCCCTCGCCTCGGGCTTTGGGGCTGTCTCGATCCTGCTCTCGCCGCGCACCGAGCGCGACGCGCTGGATCAAGAAGTGCCGCTGGCACAAGCGATGGCGGGCGGTGCGCCTGTCGGGATGCTTGACCTCGCCGATCCCGACGCGCTCTGCGATGCGCTCTATGACGCCGAACCTGCCCCGGCGCTGTCCGAGCCGGTCCTGCCGATGGGCAGCCGCCGTCAGGTGGCCCGCCTTGCGGCCCGCGCGCTCAACACCGATGGCGGCACCCTGCCCCTGCCCGACGCCGCCCCCTATGGCGCGGTGCTGGTCGATCAGGATGCCTGCACGCTCTGCCTGTCATGCGTCTCGCTCTGCCCCTCGGGCGCGCTGATGGACAATGAGGACCTGCCGCAACTGCGCTTTCAGGAGGATGCCTGCCTGCAATGCGGGATTTGCGCCACGATCTGCCCCGAAAAGGCGATCACGCTGGAGCCGCAGATGAATCTAGACGACAGCGCCCTCACCCAGGTGGTGCTCAACGAGGAAGAGCCCTTCGCCTGCATCGAATGCGGCGTGCTTTTCGGGTCGAAATCCACCATTGAGCGGATCACCGAAAAGCTGGCGGGCAAGCATTCGATGTTCGCCACCTCGGACGCGGCGAAGATGATCCAGATGTGCGAAGGCTGCCGGATCAACGCGCAGTTCCACTCGGGCGACAATCCCTTTGCCGCAGGGCCGCGCCCGCGCGTGCGCACAACCGAGGATTACCTCAGCAAGCGCAAGGATCACTGAAATTGAATCGGCGCGCCCAGATCGGCGGGGGTCATCTCCGCCACATAGGCCAGGATCGCCTCCACCTCGTCGAGCGTCACCTCGACGGGGACAATCGGCGAGGGCCGGTTGATCGGAAACGGCGCGGTGACATCCTCGACCTGCGTGAAGGCGGCATGCGGCTTGAGCGCGTAAAAGCTTTGGAACCGCGCCGCCCAGTCGGGCATTGTGCGCAGCACGGCGAAGGATGGTGTGGAGCCCATGGCGTTCATCCGGTTTTCCGGGGCCACGACATGACAGCGCCCGCATTGCGCCAGCGACACCCGCTTGCCCTCGGATGCGTTGCCGTCAAAGTCAGGTACGGTCTCGGCCTCTTCGGCCACCTCCGGCAAGGTAAAGGGCGCGCGGCCCGCAACCTCATAGCTGGTGACGGTGCGCTGCCCGATCTCGGACGTCAGCCACTCGGCGAAGCGCACGGCCCCCGGATGGTCGCTCGCACGCGCCATGCGCCACAGACGGTCCTTGCCTTGAAACACGGGGCGTCCCGTCTCCGGACCAAGCGTCACCTCGGCCCTATCCTCCGGATTGACAACCTCGATCCGAACCCCGGTCTTGAGCGAGAAGCGCGGCAGCAGGTAGTCGAGCAGGCCAGTCTCCACCAGGGCGGCAGGCGCGCTCAGCCGAAACCTCTTGTCATCGGCGTGCGCCTGCTCCACGTCCAGCATGAGGCCAAGAGCCGCAAGCACGATCCACAGCCGGTTTGCCATATGAGAGATCACTCCGCGCATACCCAAGCCTAGAAAAGCGCCACTATCGGCGTCAAGTAGTCTGAACCACGAAGGGAGAATCCGATGACCGACGATTTCAACATGTCGATGCGCAAGTTCCTCAAGCAGGTGGGCGTCACCTCGCAGCAGGCCATCGAGGAGGGGCTGCGCGAGAAAGGCGCCACCGCCGGGCAGGAATTCGAGGCCAAGGTGGTCCTGACTGTCGACGGGCTCGATATCGAGCATGTCGTGACCGGCACGATCAAGGGGCAGGGCTGACGTGGCAGTGACACGAGAGAGCGTCCTCGCGGCGCTCAAGGACATAACCGATCCGGTGAGCGGATCGGATATCGTGGCGGCGGGCGTGATGCGCGCGCTGACCGTCGAGGGCGGCGCAGTGCGCTTCGTGCTGGAGATCGATCCGGGAAAGGCCGAGGCCTACAATCCGGTGCGCGATGCGGCCGAGGCGGCGGTCAAGGCGCTGCCGGGGGCCGAAACGGTCTCGGTCGTGCTCACCGGCCATTCCGCCAAGGCGCCGCCCGATCTCAAACCCGGCAAGCCCGCCGAGCCGAAGGGTCCCGAAAAAGTGCCCGGCGTCAATCACCTGATCGCGATTGCGAGCGGCAAGGGCGGCGTCGGCAAATCCACCGTGTCGGCCAACCTCGCCTGCGCGCTCGCCGCCGAGGGCCGCCGCGTCGGGCTGCTTGATGCGGATGTCTACGGGCCCTCGCAGCCGCGCATGCTCGGCGTGTCGGGCCGCCCGGCGAGCCCCGATGGCAAGACCATCCTGCCGATGCGCAATCACGGCGTGACGATGATGTCCATCGGCCTGATGACCAACGAGGGGCAGGCGGTGGTCTGGCGTGGTCCGATGCTGATGGGGGCGCTGCAACAGATGCTGATGCAGGTGCAATGGGGCGCGCTCGACTGTCTGCTGGTCGATCTGCCGCCCGGCACCGGCGACGTCTCGATGACGCTCGCGCAAAAGGCGCAAGTGGACGGTGCAATCATCGTCTCCACCCCGCAGGACGTGGCGCTCCTGGATGCCCGCAAGGGGATCGACATGTTCAACCAGCTGCACGTGCCGGTGCTGGGCATGATCGAGAACATGTCGACGCATATCTGCTCCAATTGCGGGCATGAGGAACACGTCTTCGGCCATGGCGGCGTCAAGCTGGAGGCCGAGAAACTGGGCGTGCCCCTGCTGGCGGAAATCCCGCTGCATCTCGATATTAGGCTCGCCTCGGATGGTGGCGCGCCTATCGTGGTGTCGAAACCCGACAGCGCGCAGGCTCAGGCGTTTCGCGACGTGGCCCGGCAGCTTATCGCACAGGGCGTGGCATGAGCACGCCCAGCTTTCCGCCGCTGATGTCGAGCCTTGCGGTCGAGGGAGCCATTGACCCATTCGAGAAGGCCTGCGCCATGGCCGCATTGGGCTGTGACGCAGGCCTGATCGTGCACAACGTGACGGCCAATCACCTGCTGGCCGCTCTCGTCATGGCCCCCGAGGTCCCGCTCGAAGAGGCGATGGCGATGCTGCCCGTCTGCGGCGTGGGGTTTCAGAACGCGCTCGGCGCGCTCGCCCCGCCCGAAGTGGCCGTGCACTTGGAATGGTCAGGCGGGCTGCGCATCAACGGTGCCGCTTGCGGGCGGCTGCGCGTCGCGGCGGGTGGCACCGCACCGGATGAGGAACCCGGCTGGCTCGTCGTCGGCCTTGAACTCCCTCTGATCCAGATCACCGAGCGGCCCGGCGACGCGCCCGATCAGACGGCACTCTATGACGAAGGCTGCGCCGAGGTCGATCCCGTGGGATTGCTGGAAGCCTGGGCGCGACACACGCTGGTCTGGATCAACCGGTGGGAAGAGGGTGGCCCCAAGGTCCTGCATTCCGAATGGCGTGGTCTGGCCCATGGCATCGGCGAGGACATCACCATTGACGGGCGCAGCGGCACCTATCTCGGCGTCGACGAGCGCTTCGGCTTGCTGTTGCGCGACGCCGACACCACCCACCTCATCCCCCTCAGCACCCGTCTGGAGACCCCGCAATGAAACTCGCCCGCGCGATCCATTTCGACGAAAGCGACCAACGCGTCTATCACAGCCCGGCCCGCACCGGCGAATGGTGCATCTGCGGCGGGTTCGAGTTTTCCAACTGGTCCGAGGCCGATCTGACCGGCAAATCCCGGCAGGCATTTTCCAATGGCTGGTTGGGGTTGGAGACATTCGGCCGCGTCACATTCGTCGCGGTCACGCAAATCGAAGAGGCGGAGGTCGAGACACTGACCCGCGCCCTCGCGCAGCATTTCGTGGACATCTACGGCGCACCCTCCATCGACGCCGCCTTGCCCGTGGCCCGCGATGAGATCACCCAGATGATCGAGCTTTGCGAGGATCACGCGCCCAACACCCTGCTCACCGTACTGCGTGAGTTGACCGAGGCTGGCGTGCGCGAGACGTTCAGCGTGATCGAGGCGCAGGAGGCAGAGCTGGAGCAATTCGCGATCCATGGCTCGCTGGACGAATAACGCTCCTCGCCTGGTGCCCGCGGCCGGACTCGAACCGGCACGGCCTTTCGGCCTGGAGATTTTAAGTCTCCTGTGTCTACCATTCCACCACGCGGGCAAGGGGCGGCGTTGGACGCGCGCGGACAATATCCGCTTTGTCCGGGGTGTAAAGCCAAAGCGGCGCGTCAGATGTCGTCTTCCAGCGCCTCAAGCCCCGGCAGCAGATGCCGCTCGGTCAGCCACGGGTTGAGGTCAAGCGCGCGGCGCAGGATCAGCGCCGCCTCGCCCGGGCGCTGCAACGCCACAAGCGTCAGCGCCTGCCCGGTCATCGCCGCGATATGGCGCGGCGACAATTCCAGCGCCCGCTCCAGATCCGGCAGCGCCGCAGCGTAATCCTGCATTATGAAATTGACGAAGGCGCGCTGATTGTAGCCCTCGGCATAGTTTGGGCAGTAGGCGATCAGCGCGTCGAACGCATCCACGGCACCGGCGAAATCATAGGCCTCGCGCCGCGTCATGCCCTCGTCGAGCAGGTCTTGCGCACGCGCGTCCGGGGCATCGGCCCAATATTCCCACATCTCGTTTGAAATGCGCTGCGCGGTACGCTCGTCCTCGGCCTCCTGCACGTCCTCGATCAAGCCAGCAATGGCCGCGCGGTGATCGGGCGGCTTGGGGCAGGTCTGGGCAATCGCCGGTCCGGCCGATAGCAGAAGCGCGGTCAGGGCAAATCTCATGCAACATATAATGATGCCTCAGGGCCAAAGGTCAAATCACGTCCGAGAGCGCGTTCTCCTTGACCGCCTGCATCGCCACATAGGTCGAGGTATTGGCCAGATGCGGCAGGCCCGAGATATGCTCGGCCAGAACCCGGCGGTAATCGGCCATGCTCTGCGTGCGGATCTTCAGAAGGTAGTCGAAATTCCCGGCGATGAGATGCACCTGCTCGATCTCGGGCACCTTGGAGACGGCGGCATTGAACTCGGCCAGCGCTGCCTCGCGCGTGTCATGCAGCCGCACCTCGACGAAACTGACGTGATCCAGCCCCAGCCGGATCGGATCGAAAAGCGCGCGGTAGCCGGTAATCACCCCGTCCCGCTCCAGCCGCCGCAGACGCGCCTGCGTGGGTGATTTCGACAGGCCAATGGCCTTGGCGAGGTCGGTCACGCTGATCCGCCCGTCACCCGCCAGAACCCGCAGAATCGCCCGATCGAAACGGTCGAGATCAAGCTGTTCACTTTGATCCACTTTTCTCTCCAATTCGATGCGACTGGCCTGAGATTTCAGTCTAATCGGGAAAAGTCACTTAGACAATGATGGTAGCATCGCCCAACCACTCATGGGGGAGCAGCCATGCCATATGATACCGATATCCGCCGCGCCATCGACCTTGGCACCTATGCCGACGAGGCCGAGACGCTGGCCCGCCTGACCGAGATCGCCGACCTCTCGCCCGAGGACCGCGCGCGCATCTGCGACCGTGCTGCGCAATTGGTGCGCGACATTCGCCGCCGGTCTGATACCGGGCTGATGGAGGTGTTTCTGGCCGAATACGGCCTCTCGACCGACGAGGGTATCGCGCTGATGTGTCTGGCCGAGGCGCTCTTGCGGGTGCCCGATGCCGACACCATCGACGCCCTCATTGAGGACAAGATCGGGCCCTCGGACTGGGGCAAGCATATGGGGCATTCCACCTCGCCGCTGGTCAATGCCTCGACCTGGGCCTTGATGCTGACCGGCAAGGTGCTCAAGGACGAACAGCCCGGCCCGGTGGGCCATCTGCGCGGTGCCATCAAGCGATTGGGCGAGCCGGTGATCCGCACCGCCACGGGCCGCGCGATGAAGGAAATGGGCCGTCAATTCGTGCTGGGTGAGACCATTCAGGCCGCGATGGACCGCGCGGCGGGGATGGAGAAGAAAGGCTACAGCTATTCCTACGACATGCTGGGCGAGGCCGCGCGCACCGATGCCGACGCCACCCGCTACCACCTCAGCTATTCCCGCGCGATCAGCGCCATCGCCAATGCCTGCACCAACAAGGACATCCGCGACAATCCCGGTATTTCCGTGAAACTCTCGGCGCTGCATCCGCGCTACGAGGTAGCACAGCGCGACGAGGTGATGAACATCCTCGTGCCGCGCCTGCGCTCACTCGCGCTGCTGGCGAAATCGGCCAAGATGGGCCTCAACATCGACGCCGAGGAGGCCGACCGCCTTGCGCTCTCGCTCGATGTGATCGAGAGCGTGCTCTCGGAGCCTGCACTTGCCGGTTGGGACGGGTTCGGCGTGGTGGTGCAGGCCTACGGGCAACGCGCCGCCCATGTGCTCGACTACCTGCATGATCTGGCCACCAAACTCGACCGCCGGATCATGGTTCGGCTCGTGAAGGGCGCCTACTGGGACACCGAGATCAAGCGCGCGCAGGTCGAAGGCGTCGACGGCTTTCCGGTCTTCACCTCGAAACCCGCAACCGACATTTCCTATATCGCGAACGCGCGCAAACTGCTGGCGATGACCGACCGCATCTATCCGCAATTCGCCACCCACAACGCCCACACGGCGGCGGCGATCCTCGACATGGCGACGGATAAATCCACCTTCGAGTTCCAGCGCCTGCACGGCATGGGCGAGGCGCTGCATGACATCATCCTGAAATCCGAGGGCACGCGCTGCCGCATCTACGCCCCCGTCGGCGCGCATCGCGACCTGCTGGCCTATCTGGTGCGCCGCCTGCTGGAAAACGGGGCAAATTCCAGCTTCGTCAACCAGATCGTGGATGAGGATGTGGCCCCCGAGACCGTCGCCCGCGACCCGTTCGAGGCGGTGAATGATCCGCAGCCGCACCTGCCCACCGGGCCGGACCTGTTCCAGCCCGAGCGGCCCAATTCACGCGGCTTTGATCTGACCCATCAGCCAACGCTCGACTCCATCGAGGCCGCCCGCGCGCCCTATGCGTCGCACCAATGGGCCGCCGCACCACTGCTGGCGGGCAAGGCGCAACCGAAAGAGCCAGAGCGCGTCGAGAACCCCGCCGATCCCGCCGACAGCCCCGGCACCGTCGCCTGGGCCTCGGAGGAGGATATCGAGACGGCGCTTGCGGCGGCCAAGCCATGGCAGGCCACGGCAGCCGAGCGCGCCAAGATCCTCAACAAAGTGGCCGATCTCTACGAGGAGAATTACGGCGAGGTTTTCGCGATCCTGCACCGCGAGGCCGGGAAATCCATTCTCGACGCGGTGGCCGAGTTGCGCGAGGCGGTGGATTTCCTGCGCTACTACGCGGCCAATGCGCCAGAGGGGCAGCCCATCGGCACCTTCACCTGCATCAGCCCCTGGAACTTCCCGCTTGCCATCTTTACCGGCCAGATCGCGGCGGCGCTCGCCGCAGGCAACGCAGTGCTGTCGAAACCCGCCGAGCAGACCCCGCTGATCGCGCATCTGGCCATCGGCCTGATGCACAAGGCCGGCGTGCCCGAGACGGCGCTGCAACTGCTGCCCGGTGCCGGACAGGTCGGCGCGGCGCTCACCTCCGACGCCCGCGTCGGCGGCGTGGCCTTCACCGGCTCGACCGACACCGCGTTGAAAATCCGTGGCGCAATGGTCAAGCACCTCGCCCCCGGCGCGCCGCTCATCGCCGAAACCGGCGGGATGAACGCGATGATCGTCGATAGCACCGCCCTGCCGGAACAGGCGGTGCAGGCGATCGTCGAGAGCGCCTTCCAATCCGCCGGGCAACGCTGCTCCGCGCTGCGCTGTCTTTATGTGCAGGAGGACATCGCCGAGGGCTTTACCGAGATGCTCACCGGCGCGATGGACGCGCTGCATGTCGGCCACCCCTGGCACCTCTCGACCGATTGCGGCCCGGTGATTGACGAAGAGGCGCGCGCCGGGATTGCCGAACATATCCAGCAGGCCCGCGCCGACGGGCGGCTGTTGCACGAGCTCAAGACCCCCAATGCCGGGACATTCATCGCGCCCACGCTGATCAAGGTTGGCGGCATCGAGGATATGGAGCGCGAGATCTTTGGCCCGGTCCTGCATCTCGCGACCTTCAAGTCGCGCAACCTCGACAAGGTGATCGGTGCGATCAACGCCACCGGCTATGGCCTGACCTTCGGCCTGATGACCCGGATCGACGACCGCGTGCAGCATGTGACCGAGGCGGTGCATGCGGGCAATATCTATGTCAACCGCAACCAGATCGGCGCCATCGTGGGCAGCCAGCCGTTCGGCGGTGAGGGCATGTCGGGCACCGGCCCCAAGGCGGGAGGGCCGCACTACCTGACACGGTTCTGCGCCCATCCCGCGCCGGTGGAGGGCGAGAAATGGGACGCGGCCATGCCCGTCGCCGCCGTGCAAAAGGCGCTCGATGCCGCCAACACGGCCCCGCACAGCCCGCGCGAGGCCCTCGTCCTGCCCGGCCCCACGGGTGAGTCGAACCGGCTGACGACGCATCTGCGCCCGGCGCTTCTGTGCCTCGGGCCGGGGCGCGAGGCGGCAGCGGCACAGGCGCGTGCCGTTGCCAAACTCGGTGGTGTCGCGGTCGAGGCGTCGGGCCGCGTCGATCCGCACGCGCTCAAGACCATGGGCGGGCTCTCGGGTGCGCTCTGGTGGGGCGACGCGCGCGACGCCCGCGCCTATGCGCAGGCCCTCGCCGAACGCGCGGGCCCGATCCTGCCGCTGATCACCGGGCGACCCGACACCGGCCACGCCCTGCTTGAGCGGCATGTCTGCGTCGACACCACGGCGGCGGGCGGCAATGCAGCGCTCTTGGGTGGCATGTCCTGATCGGAGCGGTCTAGGCAAGCAGCATCCACAGGGCCACAGCCCCGAGGATCAGGCCGAACCCGATATTCATCGCCCGCGCGCTTCCTGCGCGGGCGAAGAGCACGCCCAACTGCGCGCCCATTATCGTCCAGATCGTGAACGCGATGAGATTGTTGAGCGTGAACAGCGTGGTGATCCCCAGAACCAACAACGTTTTATCAGGTCCGGGAACGTCTAGGAACTGCGTGAACATCAGCGCGATGATCACATAGGCCTTGGGATTGAGCAGCAACAGCATCGCGCCGTCACGGAACAGGGCCGGTTGCGCCTCCTCGCTGGTATCGTGCCGTCCCGCGCGCAGCAGCCCGACCGCGATCCAAAGGACGTAGAGCGCCCCTGCGACCTTCAGCACGCTGAACATCGTCGGGGCCGCGTCAAGCGCGCGCAGCGCACCAAAGCCGATGGCAGCGGTGACCAGCCATGTGGCGACGTGATATCCAAGGCTTGCCGGCAGCGTTGCCCGCACGCCGAAACGTGCCCCATTGGCGGCAAAGAACAGGTTTCCAGGGCCGGGACTATAGGCCAGCGGCAAGAGAAACAGGAACAGGGCAATCGCGGTCTGAGTCATCGGCACACCTCTTGGTCTGTGGCTACATGAGCACCGCACAGCACAGACCGCGACCCGGTTCCTGCGCAAATTGCGCAGGTGCTTGCAAGAGCCGCCTTTTCGTCGCTCGCGTTCCGCGCTAGCTTCCCCTCATGTTTCCGATCCGCGATCATAACCCTTCGGGGCGCACACCCTACGTGACCTACGCGCTGATCGCACTCAACGTGCTGATCTTCCTCAGCTACTGGTCATTGTTCTCGGATCAGCGCGCCTTGATGCTGTTCTTCGACGACTGGGCGATGATCCCGGCGGATGTGACACAGGAGGGGGCATATACTGGCCTGCTCACCTCGATGTTCCTGCATGGCGGGGTGATGCATCTGGTAGGCAACATGCTGTTTCTCTGGATTTTCGGCGACAATATGGAGGACCGAATGGGCCACCTGCCCTATCTCGGGTTCTATATCGTGTCGGGGCTGGCGGCGAGCGTGGCGCAAATTCTCGGCGGCCCCGGGTCGATGGTACCGACGGTCGGGGCCTCAGGGGCCATTGCCGGGGTGATGGGCGGATACCTGTTGCTATTCCCCCGCGCGCGGGTCGATATCCTGCTGATCTTCATCATCTTTTTCCGGGTCATTACGATCCCGGCGGCCCTGATGCTGGCGTTGTGGTTCGGGTTTCAGGTCTTCGCGGGTCTGGGGACCAGCGCCGAGACCGGTGGTGTCGCCTATTGGGCACATGCCGGGGGGTTCGTGGCCGGTGCCGTGCTGACACTACCGGTCTTCCTGCGTTTGGGCGGTCCACGCTTCTGGGAATTGCATGACGGCAAACCGCCCTATCCGCACACCGATTACACCACCCGCCGCACCCCGATCCCGCGCGTTCGGAAACGCCGATGAGCCAGCCGCTGAAAGCCACCTGCCATTGTGGTGCGGTCGAGCTGCGTGTGCGCCCGCGCGATCCTGCCCTCGGCGACGCGCATCGCTGCGATTGTTCCTTCTGCCGCAGGCGCGGCCCGGCGACGATCAGCGTGGCCCTGGACCATCTCGAAATCGTGAAGGGGGCCGAGGCGCTGACGCTTTACCAATGGGGCACCGGCACCGCGAAACACTACTTCTGCAAGACCTGCGGAATCTATACCCACCACCAGCGCCGATCGAACCCGAATGAGTATGGCGTCAACCTCGGGGCGCTTGAGGGCGTGAACCCGCGTGACTTCGATCCGATTCCGTGGGTCGACGGGGTGAATCATCCGTCAGATTCGTAAAAGGTTGGTTAAGCGCGGGGCCGTTCAGCCCCGGATCGCCTTGGTGAACTTGTCGAACAGCGCCTCGTTGGCGCAGATCACCTCGCCATCGCGCAGGATGTCGGCCCCTTTGGTGATCGGCTCCACGAAACCTCCCGCCTCGCGCACGATGATCACGCCCGCTGCCAGATCCCACGCGTTCAAACGCCGCTCCCAGAAGCCGTCATAGCGCCCCGCCGCCACATAGGCCATGTCGAGCGCCGCCGATCCCCAGCGCCGCACGCCCGCACAGGTGGGCATAAGCCGCGCCAGATCCTGCAGGGTGTCGGGCAGGTCCGAGCGACCGCCGAACGGCACGCCGGTGGCAAAGATCGCCTCGATCATCTTGTGACGGCCCGAGACCCGCAAACGGCTTTCGTTCATCCACGCGCCGGTGCCCTTTTCGGCAAAGAACGCCTCGTCCTTGCTGGCGTCATAGATCACGCCCGCGACCACCTCGCCCTTGTGTTCGAGCGCGATCGACACCGCCCAATGCGGCAGCCCGTGCAGAAAATTGGTGGTGCCGTCCAATGGGTCGACAATCCAGCGGCGGGTGGGGTCCTTGCCCTCTTCCTCGCCGCCCTCTTCGGCCAGCCAGCCATAGGTCGGGCGCGCGCCCATCAATTCGGTCTTGAGGATCTTCTCGGCGGCGATGTCGGCGCGGCTGACGAAATCGCCCGCGCCCTTCATCGAGACCTGAAGGTTCTCGACCTCGCGGAAATCCTTGGCCAGCGCCCGCCCCGCCTTGCGCGCGGCTTTCAGCATCACGTTGAGATTGGCACTGCCTACCATGGCTTTCGCTCCTTCTGGGTCAGGGCGCGCGTATACGCCGGGCCGTGCCCCCAGACAAGGGGGGCAGGATCAATAGGGCATGGGATGGGCGCGATGCGCGGCATCGAGATCAGAGAGCACCTCATCACCCAGCGTGATATCCCCCGCACCAAGCGCCAGATCGAGTTGATCCATGCTGGTCGCGCCGAAAATGGCCGAGCAGATGAAGGGCCGCGTCAGGCACCAGGCGAGCGCCATCTGCACCGGGTCGAGGCCGTGTTTGCGCGCCACGCCGATATAGGCCTCGACCGCCTCAAAAGCGCGCGGTCCCTTGCGCCCGCCCAGATCGGTGTTGATCGTCATGCGAGAGCCTTCAGGCAGCGCGCCGCCCTGATACTTGCCGCTGAGCAGCCCTGCCGCCAGCGGCGAAAAGGCGAGCAATCCGACATCCTCGTTCACGCTCAGCTCCGCGAGATCGGTGTCGTAAAGGCGGCACATCAGCGAATATTCGTTCTGGATCGAGGCCACGCGCGGCCCATGCCCGGCCTCGGCCAGCCGCAGCCATTGCGCGGTGCCCCAGGCGCTTTCGTTCGACAGACCAAAGGCGCGGATGCGGCCCTTCTCGACCTCGCGTTGCAACGCGTCGAGCGCCTCTTCCATATGCGCGAGCGTCTCTGCGCGATCCTGCGCAGAGGGATCGTAAGTCCAGTTCTGCCGGAACATGTAGCTGCCCCGGTTCGGCCAGTGAAACTGGTAGAGGTCAATGTGGTCGGTCTGCAGCCGCCGCAGCGAGCCCTCGATCGCCTCGGGGATGGTCGCGGCGGAAATCGGTGCACCGTCACGGGCATGGGCAAAGCCGATGCCGGAATGTTTGGTGGCCAGGATCACGTCCTGCCGCCGCCCCGTCCGCGCGAGCCACTCGCCGATGATCTCCTCGGTGCGCCCGGTGGTCTCGGCCCGGATCGGGGCGGTGGGATACATCTCGGCGGTGTCGATGAAATTCACCCCGCGCTCCAGCGCGCGGTCGATCTGCGCGTGGCCTTCGGCGGGGGTATTCTGGGCCCCCCATGTCATCGAGCCGAGGCAGAGCGCACTCACCTCGATGCCGGTGCGCCCCAGCGGTCGTTTCTGCATGTCCCGTTCCCTCGTCGCGGTTCTGCGCGGCACTTTAGGGTGTTGGACCGGATGTGCAACGGGGGGTCGCGCGACGGGCACTTACGCCGCGAAGACGGCGTCCACGTCGGCAAAGCCCTTCAACTCCAGAGGGTTGCCCGAGGGATCACGAAAGAACATCGTCCATTGCTCGCCCGGCTCGCCCTCGAACCGCACCGAGGGCGGAATCACGAAATCGACCTCCGACGCGCTCAGCCGCCCGGCCACGCGCTGCCACTCCGAGAGGGGCAGCACCACGCCGAAATGCGGCATCGGCACCATGTGATCGCCGACCTTGCCGGTGGCCTCGGTGGCAAAGGGCGTGCCCAGATGCAGCGACAGCTGATGCCCAAAGAAATCGAAATCTACCCAGGTCTCGGTCGAGCGTCCCTCGACCGCGCCCAGAAGCCCGCCATAAAAGCTGCGCGCCGCGTCGAGATCGGTGACGTTGATTGCCAGATGAAACGGGTGTGCCATGTCGAGACTCCTCATGCCTGTTGCGGGGCACCTTTCAATGGCTTAACCCGGTTTGCAAGCAGTTCCCAAGGGAGGATCCTTCACATGGCTTACGGTTTCGACACGTTGCAAATTCACGCGGGCGCGCGGCCCGATCCGGCGACCGGCGCGCGGCAGGTGCCGATCTATCAGACGACCGCCTATGTGTTCCGCGATGCCGAACACGCGGCGGCGCTCTTCAACCTGCAGGAGGTGGGCTATATCTACTCGCGCCTGACCAACCCGACGGTGGCGGCCTTGCAAGAACGCGTTGCGACGCTGGAAGGCGGGGCCGGTGCGGTGTGCTGTTCCTCGGGTCATGCGGCGCAGATCATGGCGCTCTTTCCGCTGATGGGGCCGGGGCTCAATGTGGTGGTCTCGACCCGGCTTTATGGCGGGTCGATCACGCAATTCAGCCAGACGATCAAGCGCTTCGGCTGGTCTGCGCGCTTTGTCGATTTCGATGATACCGACGCCGTCGAGGCGGCGATCGACGAGGAGACCCGGGCGGTGTTCTGTGAATCCATCGCCAACCCCGGCGGCTATATCACTGATCTTGATGCGATTTCCGCCATCGCGGACAAGGCGGGTCTGCCGCTGATCGTCGACAATACCTCGGCCACGCCCTATCTGTGCCGCCCGATCGAGCGTGGCGCGACGCTTGTGGTGCATTCGATGACCAAGTTCCTCACCGGCAACGGCACGGTGACCGGGGGCTGCGTGGTCGATTCCGGGCAGTTCGACTGGTCGGCCTCGGGCAAGTTCCCGTCGCTCAGCGAGCCGGAAGCGGCGTATCACGGGCTCAAGTTCCACGAGACCTTCGGGCCGCTCGCCTTTACCTTTCACGGCATCGCCGTGGGGCTGCGCGATCTGGGAATGACGCTCAACCCGCAGGCGGCGCATTACACGCTGATGGGGATCGAGACGCTTTCCTTGCGCATGCAGCGGCATTGCGAGAATGCCGAGACGGTCGCCGGGTGGCTGGAAAAACATGAGGATGTCGAAGGGGTTACCTATGCCGGGCTGCCCTCGTCGCCGTGGCATGACCGGGTCGCGCGGATCTGCCCCAAGGGTGCGGGGGGCCTGTTCACCGTGGCGCTCAAGGGCGGCTATGATGCCTGTGTCAAGCTGGTGGACAGTCTTGAGCTCTTCAGCCACGTGGCCAATCTCGGGGACACCCGGAGCCTGATCATCCATTCCGCCTCGACCACGCACCGGCAACTGACCGAGGAGCAGCAGGTCGCGGCGGGGGCGGCCCCGAATGTGGTGCGGATTTCCATCGGGATCGAGGACGCGGATGACATCATCGCCGATCTGGAGCAGGCGCTGGCGAAAGCGGCGGGCTGAGCCGCGCCGGGTGTTGGTTAACGAAACCTGACCCGGGGCGCGCGGCGTGCGCGAATCGGAGCAGGTTTCGCCTGATTAACAAGGGCGATCCGCGCTTTTTCGGCGGTCTGCATCGCGTCGGTATCCTGTCGGTATCACGACGGTTTCGGTGCGGCGCGCGGGCGGGGTAACAGGGCGCACGGTTCAGGGTTTGGATCAGGGCAGATCGGCGATGTGCCCTTCGACCATCCCGATATGCGGATGATCAGGCGGCAGCGTGGCGCGGAAAATCTCCAAGGCTTGCTCATAGAGGGGCCGCGCCGCCTCGGGCTTGCCTTGCTCGACCAAAATCCCGGCGAGGTTGTTGAGGTCGATGGCATAGTCCGGATGCCCCTCGCCAATCGTCGCACGATCAATTTCAAGCGCCTCGCGGTACAGCCCCTCGGCCTCCGCAGACCGCCCCTGCGCCTGCACCACCACGGCGAGGTTGTTGAGGCGGATGGCATAGCTCGGATGCCCCTCCCCAACGACATCACGGGTGATCTCAAGTGCCTCGCGGTACAGCCTCTCGGCCTCCGCATAGCGCCCCTGCGCCCGCACCGCCCCAGCGAGATTGTTGAGGTCGATGGCATAGCCCGGATGCACCTCCCCAATCGTTGCGCGGTCAATCTCAAGCGCCTCGCGGAAAAGCTCCTCGGCCTCCGCATACCGCCCCTGCGCCTGAACCGTCCCCGCATGTTCGTTAATTGCGGTCGCAACCTGTTCCTCTGTACCGTCCTGCCGGGCGACCGCCAAAAGCGCCTCCCCGTGGCGATGCGCGGCAGCGTATTGACCCGCGCGCCAAGCATATTCCCGCGCCTTGAAGAGATTATCAAAGCCCGGATCAAGCCGCGCGGCGTTGGCGTAGTGGGTGGAGGCATCGCCCCACCGCACAGCATCTTCGGCCACCAAACCGCGGCCATAGGCTGATTGAGCGGCAAGCAGGATTCCACGTTCCTCACTTTCGGCCAAAAGCTCATCAATTTCTGCGTAATGAAGATCCTTGAACGCTTCGAGCGCAGAATGAATACGATTCTCACCCAGCGCCATTTGGGTGGCTTGGTCCTGCAAGAGCGTTTCGACCTGTGTTTCGCGTTGCTTGTGTTCGCGATACGCGACCTCTGGCTGCTGCAACTTTGCCATGACCCCCTGTTTTTGCTCTTTCAACCGGACGATTTCTTGTTCCAAGGCGGCTTTTTCGAGTTCAGACACCTTATCTTTCAGAGCATCCTTTTCCGCGATCAGTTCGTCGATCCGCGCATCTTTGCGTTGCAGTTCCGCAATGAAATCTGCTGGTGGCACGCCATGCTGATCCCGACCGACGACTGAGGCGTTCGGTGAGCCGTCAAGCGAAATATCCGTATCAGTCTTATCGGTCGTCACGGCCCGTAACCTTGGCGTTGTCACTGTCTTTGAGACTAATCTCCGCCGTAAACGTTTCATCTGTAGGCTCAGTGTTACGATCCCGACCAACGACATCGGCCCCAGGTGATTTGCTGACGGAAATCTTGGTGCTAGTTGTCTTCCGTGTCCCGCGCCACTGCTTGTATGCAATAATTGCGGTGATGACCGCCACCAAGACCCCGGCGATCACCCACCAATCCATTCCTGTTTGCGGCATTGATACCCCCTAACTCGTGATTTGCCCCCACCATACCCGCCTGAGGCGATTTGGGAAGGGGTGCGCCCGACCCTGGGTGGGCGTTTGCTACAGCGATGTCAGAGTGACCCCTGCGTCGCACGCGAACCTTTGCTCAGGGACATAACGGCAACCATGCGCCCTCCCGGGGGGAGGGTCGGGCGCGGCCCGGGGCACGCCCGGGCCGTCCGATGAATGAGCGGCCCGACGATGGCGCGGCGGGCCTGCGGCCCTCGAGTCCGCGTCGCTTCCACCCTTTGCCTCGGCGATTTGGTGCTGTAGGATCGGGGTTCGACGCGGGATGACTCCCGCATGACCCCGAGCGGTGTTACAGCGTTGCGCATGAAACCGAACTTTGCCCTGTCCCTGTCCTTTGACGGTATCCGCCTGCTGCATCGGGCAGGTGCGTCGGGCTGGCATCTGGTGGGCGAGGTGGCGCTGGATTGCGAGGATCTGAGCGCGGAACTCGGGGCGTTGCGCGAAAAGGCGGCGACGCTGGACGCGTCCGGCCTGTCGACCAAGCTGATCATTCCCGACGAACAGATCCGCTATCTCGATCTGCCCGCGAACAGTGCGCCCTATGGCGATTATGACGCGGCGGCGGCAGAGGCGCTCGATGGGGCGACGCCCTATGCGCTGGAGGATCTGGCGTTTGACTGGAATGTCGAGGGCGCGCGGCTCTATGTGGCGGCGGTGGCGCGCGAGACGTTGCAGGAGGCGGAAAGTTTTGCCGCCGATCACCGCTTCAACCCGGTGAGTTTCGTGGCCCGGCCGATGGGCGACGGGTTCGGCACGGAGCCGTTCTTTGGCGAGACCAGCCGTGCCGAGACCCCGGTCGAGCGGGACGCGGAGCGGATCGAGATCATCGGGGCGGCGCAATTGCCCGAACCCGAAACGGTGCCTGATCCGGTGGAGGATGCGCCGGAAGCCGAGGTGCCGCCCGCGCCGGAGCCCGAGAGCGATGCGCCGGAGGCGGCAGAGACGGCGGAGGCCGAGCCGGGGCCGGAGGCCGCGCCGGGGCGCGAGGCCGAAAGCGCGGTCGCCTTTACCTCGATCCGGGCGGAGCGCGATGCGCCCGCGACCGGTGCGCCGACGCTGGCCGGTGCGGCGCGCGCGGCGCCCAAGACCCCTGAAACGGTGCCGGTCGAGGCCGAGGCCGAGGCCACCCCCGGACCAGCCGCCGCGAGCCTTGCGCCGACGCCGGACAGCGGGCGGGACGACAAGGCCGCCGGTGACCGGGGCGCTATCGGCTTCTTTTCCCGTCGGCCACGGCGGGCCGAGCCGGTCATGCCGGCCCCGGTGCCACGCGCCGAGCCGGGCTTTTTCGGCGTCGAGGATGACACGCCCCCTGCCCCGGCCACGTCGGATGTCCCTGTCGCCTCCACCAACGGCGCCGGGCTGGCCCCGCCCGAGGACGAAGCCGAGCGCATGACGATCTTTGGCGCGCGCAGTTCGCAGCGCGGAAAGCGCGGCAAGCCAAGGTTTCTGGGGGTGATCCTGACGGCGGCGCTGATCCTGCTGATGGTCGGTGTCGCGGCCTGGGCGACGATCTTTCCCGACTCGGGTGTGGGGCGGCTGTTGCGCGGGGTGGAGCCGGAAATCGCGCTCACCCCGGAGATCCCGGAAATCGCCGCACCGGCAGCTGTTCCGGAGGCGCGTGAAACTGCCACGCCAGAGGCGCGTGAGACTGTCGTACCGGAGGCGCGCGAGACTGTCACCGAGGACCCGGTTCCCGAGGCGACGCCGCGCGCAGCCGTGCCGGAGCCCGAGATCGCCCTTGCCCCGGAGCCCGAGACCGCCCCCGAGGTCGCGGAGGAGCCCGAACCTGTCGCCGGGCCGCTCAGCCCGGACGAGGCGCGCGCGCGTTATGCGGTGACGGGGATCTGGCAGACCCCGCCCGCGCCACCACAGGAGCCCGAGGCGGGCACGATCGACGATTTCTACCTCACGTCGATCGACGAGGATGTGCCGATGGGCGATGCCGTGGCGCTTCCGGCGGTGCCGGGGCTGGCCCCCGATGCCCGGCCCGCGACGCCCGCCGCACCGGCCCCGCCCGGCACCGAATTCACGATTGATGCGCGGGGCCTCGTGGTGGCGACGCCCGAGGGCGCGCTGACCCCTGACGGTGTTCTGGTGCGCGCGGGGCCGCCGCCGGTGATCCCGCCCGACACGCCCACGCGTGCCGTGCCGGTGCCCGGTGTCACGCTGACCGAGGACGCGGCGGCGGAACTGGAGCGCCTGTCGGACATTCGCCCCCGGTCCCGGCCCAGCGACCTGATCGAACAACAGGAGCGCGGCGCGCTTGGCGGGCGCACCCGGACCGAACTGTCGGGCCTGCGCCCGCGCCCGCGACCGGAGGCCACCGTGCAGGCCGCCGCCGTGAGCACCGATCCCGATGCCGTGACAGCCGCGCTTGCCGAGGCGGTGGAGGACGCGGCCCCCGAGGCCACGCCGCAGGCTGTCGCAGCCTCGCTCAAGCCGCGCACGCGGCCCGGGGATTTCGAGCGGATCGTGCGCGAGGCCCCGCAGCAGAGCGCCGCTGCCGCCACCGTGGCGCCACGCATTCCAAGCTCTGCCTCGGTGGCGCGCAGCGCCACCGACCGCAACGCGATCAACATGCGGCAGGTCAATCTGATCGGCGTCTATGGCAGCCCGTCGAACCGTCGCGCACTGGTGCGGCTGTCAAACGGGCGCTATCAAAAGGTGCAGGTTGGCGACAGAATGGACGGCGGGCGCGTCTCGGCCATCGGAGACAGCGAATTGCGCTACAATAAACGCGGGCGGGATGTGGTGTTGCGGATGCCGAAGGGCTAGGCTGCGCACACGTCGCGTATTCTGACCCGGTAGGCCCCGATGGAAGGTTTCCTGTTCCAAGCCACGATATTGCTCGCCGCGATGGTGATTGCCGTGCCGATCGCCTCGCGCCTGGGGTTTGGCTCGGTGCTGGGCTATCTTGCTGCCGGGATCATCATCGGCCCGGTGGCCGGGCTGGTGGGCGGCCATCAGACCACCGAGTTGCAGCATGTGGCGGAATTCGGCGTGGTGATGATGCTGTTTCTCATCGGGCTGGAACTGGAGCCGCGCGCGCTGTGGGACATGCGGCACCGGCTGCTGGGGCTGGGTGGCTTGCAGATCACGCTGACGACGCTCGCCGTGATGGGCGGGGCGATGTATTTCGGTCAGGTCTGGAGCGTGGCGCTTGCCATCGGGATGATCTTTGCGCTGTCGTCGACCGCCATCGTGCTGCAGACCCTGTCGGAAAAGGGGCTGATGCAGACGGGCGGCGGGCGGTCGTCCTTCTCGGTGCTGCTGACGCAGGATATCGCGGTCATTCCGATGCTGGCCTTTCTGCCGCTGCTGGCGCTGCCCAAGGGGGCCGATGCGGTGCTGGGCGGTGTGCTGCTGCGCGGCGCCGAAGCCGATGCAGCACATGGCAACGCGACCGCTGCCCCGCATGAGGCCGCGCAAAGTTTCATCGCCAGCCTGCCGGGCTGGGGCGCGACGCTGGTGACCATCGCGGCGGTGGCGGCGATCGTCCTGACAGGCGTCTATCTCACCCGGCCGGTGTTTCGGTTCATTCACGCCGCGCGGCTGCGCGAGATGTATACCGCGCTGGCGCTGCTGATCGTGGTGGGCATCTCGTTCCTGATGATGCTGGTCGGGCTGTCGCCCGCGCTCGGGGCCTTCCTTGCCGGGGTGGTGCTGGCCAACAGCGAATTCCGGCACGAGTTGGAGAGCGATCTTGCGCCGTTCAAGGGGCTGCTGCTGGGGCAGTTTTTCATCACCGTGGGGGACGGGATCAATTTCGAGGTTCTGGCCGGTGCGCCGGTCCTGATCGTCGGCATGGCGGCGGCACTCATTCTGGTGAAGGGGGTCATCCTCTACGGGCTGGGGCGTGTCTTTGCGCTGCGCGGGCGCGATCTGTGGCTCTTTACGCTATCGCTGGCGCAGGCGGGGGAATTCGGGTTCGTGCTGGTGTCGTTTTCCAATCAGCAGAACGTGTTGCCGCGCGGCATGGGCGAGATGCTGCTGCTGGTGATCGCGCTGACGATGCTGATCACGCCGCTGTTGTTCATCCTCTATGACCGGCTGTCCAAGCGCATGACCGAGAGTGCCGAGACGCCGGACGCCGACGAGATCGACAGCGCCGGGCCGGTGATCATCGCCGGGATCGGGCGGTTCGGGCAGGTGGTCAATCGGCTGGTGCGCTCGAGCGGGTTCGAGACGGTGGTGCTGGATCATGACCTGGGCGCGATCCAGCGGATGCGGCGCTTTGGTGTCAAGGGGTTCTTTGGCGATCCGACGCGGCCTGACCTGTTGCACGCGGCGGGGCTGGCGGAGGCCAAGGTGCTGGTCGCCACGCTCGACAATCCCGATGCGGTGGTGCGGCTGGTCAGCTTTGCCCGCCGCGAGCGGCCCGACCTGCATATCATCGCCCGCGCCCGCGACCGCACGCATGTGTTCCGGCTCTATCAGGCGGGGGCGGATGACATCGTGCGCGAGGTGTTCGACAGTTCGCTGCGCGCCGGGCGCTACGTGCTGGAGAATATGGGGCTGACCGAGTTCGAGGCGGCGGAGGTCGAGAAGACCTTTTACCAGCATGACCGCCGCTCCGTGCGCGACCTGGCCGCGCTGTGGGATCCCGACACGCCCACCGTCGAGAACGCGGCCTATATCAGGCGCGCGCGCGAGCTGGAGCAGGAATTGCAGACCATGCTGCTGTCGCAGCTGGAGGAAAGCAGCGATCCGGGTGAAGGGCGGCAGAAGGCGGAGGGGTGAGGGCCTGTGGGGTGGTGATGTTGGGTCTGGAGCGGACATTAATTGGCCCGTAGAAGGTGCCGGGTGATCGCAGGGCCGGGGACTGGCGATGCGACGGGTGTGGCGGGTACTTTATGCCAGCCAAGTCATTCTAAACACAACACGTTGCGCGACCTTCCAAATCGCCAGGCCGCGGGACGGCCCGGCGATCGCGCGGCACCTTCGGTGCGTTTCGCGCGAGATGCGTCAATGTCCGCTCAAGGCCAGAACCGCCCCCGCCCCTCACGCTAGAAGCCGGAGATCACCACCGCCTCTACCCGGCGGTTGAGGTCGCGGCCGCTGTCGCTGTCGTTGGGCGCGCGTGGTGAGAGAAAGCCGATGCCATGCGCCTCGATGCGGTCGCCCTCGACGCCGTGGGTCTCGATCAGCAGGCCGCGCACCGCCTCGGCGCGGGCACGCGACAGCTCGATATTGGTGTCGAGCGCGCCGACCGCGTCAGTATGGCCGACCAGCGCGATACGCATCTCGGGCCGCGATAACAGCAGCTCGGCCAATGCGGCGAGGCTGTCATGCGGCCCCGGGCCCAATGTCGCGGCCCCAGAGCCGAAATCGAGCCCGCCAAGCACGGCATGACCCTGGCTGCGCAGGGTCTCGGCCAGGGGTGCACGCCCGTTGACCTCGGCACCGCTGTCCTGGGCAGGCGCGGCGGCGGGCAGGTCCGGCATGTCCGCAGGACGCACATGGGTCGCCTGCACATAGCCCCGCCCGCCCGCGCCGCTGACCATTAGCATCGCGTGTTCCGCTGCCGCCCCCATTCCGCGCCGGGCCAGCAGGTAGCGGTAATCGAAGAGATCGACGAAGATCGCTGGCGCGGGCAGAACCGGGGTGTTGAAGCGGAAATCGAACCCGCCGCATTCCTCGGCGGCGCAGTCGAAGAGCACCTCCCATCCGGCCTTTTCCAGCGCCTCGCGCAGCGGGGTGAGCACCTGCAACGTGGTCAGCCCGCGATCCGGCAGACGCCAGGCGCGGCTTTGGATATCGCCGTCGAGCCGCAGCCGGGGCAGTGTGCCGTCCGCGTAGGGGCCCGACGGCAGACGGATCGTATCGGCCTCGCGCAGGATATCGGCGGTCTGCTCGGACGCCTCGGGCAGGGGCAGATCGAGCGCGTGGGCCGGGAGAGCCAGCCCGATCAGCAGGGTTGCGAGAGCGACGCGCACCGGCCTTACCGGGCCTGCGCGTGGTAGTCGGGATTGGGCTGCATGGCCGTGGCCGAGGCCACCCGGTTGGTCATGTTGAAGAACCCCGCGACATTGGCGATGTCCCAGATGTCGCGATCGGCAAAGCCCGCCTCGCGAAGGGCGGCGCGATCCGCCTCGGTGATCTCGGAGGACGCCTTGGTGATCTTTTCGGCAAAGACCAGCATCGCCGTCTGGCGCGCATCGAGCGTGGCGGCGCGCCAGTTCATCACCATCGCCTCGCCCAGCGCCGGATCGCCGGACAGTTGCCGCACCGCCGCGCCATGCGCCACCTGGCAATACCAGCAGCGATTGATCGAACTGACCACCACAGCGATCATCTCACGCTCCAGCTTGCTCAGCCCCGAGGGGGCGAGCATCAGGTCGTTGTAAAGCGCGGTGAAGGCGTTGAGCTTGTCGATATCGAACGCATAGGCCTGCAGCACATTGGGGATCATCCCGAGCTTGTCCTCGCAGACATCGAAATATTTGCGGGTCTCGTCGGGCAGCGGGTCGACCATCGGCAGGTCGAGGGCTGTGGGCGTATCGGTCTTGGTCATGGCTCAGTCCTTCTGGCGGTAGTGATACTCTCCCACAGGTGTAAAGCCCATGGAAGTGTAGAGGGTGTTGGCCCCCGTATTGGCCCGCGTGCAGAGCACGGCGAGATGCGCGGCACCGTGACTGGCCGCCCAATGCGCGGCCTCGATCATCATCCAGCGGCCCATGCCCGCCCGCCGGTGCGCCGTGCGCACCTCGAGCGCGTGGACCATGGCGACGCCCTGATGCAGACCGGCATAGCCCACGGCGGCGGGGCGGTTGTCATGCCGCCCGAAGAGGCCGGTTTTGGCGCAGGTCGCGCGCTCCATCACCGCGATGCGATCAGGTCCGATGCCGCCCTCGGCCCAGATCTCGCGCATGATCTCGAGCGGTTCCCAGACCGAGAAGGTGGTGACGCGGGGTGCGCGCGTGCCGGTCAGCGCGGCGACCGGGGCGACGTAGAGGTTGACCGGATCGATCACGCGGTAGCCGTGGTCGGCCAGCATCGCGTCGAGGGCGTCGTCGCCTGCGCGGATCTGGAACAATGCCCCCTGCCCCAGCCCGCGCATCGCGGCCTCGGCGTCGGAGAGTTCCTGCGCCGTCAGCGCCCGCGTCGCCGTCGCCGCCGAGACCCGCTTGCCGCCGCCCGCGCCGTCGCGGATGGTGACCGGGCCGTGCGTCTCAATACGCGCCGGGGGCCATGTCGCCTCGGTCACGGCATAGAGCGTCTGCGCGTCGGGCGTCATCCGGCGAACATCCCTGACAGTTCGGCCATCGCCGCGTCGACCCGCGCGCCGTCCTGCCCGCGCACCACGACATTGGACCCGTGACAGCCGTCGCGGATGAACGGGTAGGAACCGAAGGTAAGGTCCGGGTAGCGCGCCGCCAGATCGGTGAGCGGCCCGGCGATATCACCCTCGCCGCGCCGCACCTCGAGCGTCTGCGACAGGACCGGCGCGCCGCCGGTGATCGTTGGCAGGACCGAGGCCAGCATCGCCTGAAAAATCGACGGCACCCCCGCCATGACATGCACGTTCTCGATGGTGAAGCCGGGGGCGGCGCTGATCGGGTTGTCGATCAGCGTGGCGCCGTCGGGAATGCGCGCCATGCGCAGGCGGGCCTCGTTCAACTCCTGCTCGCGGGCGGCGTAATGCGCGACCAGGATGGCGCGGGCATCGTCGCGCACGGAAATGGGGCGATCAAAGGCGCGGGCGACGTTCTCGGCAGTGATGTCGTCATGGGTGGGGCCGATGCCGCCCGAGGTGAATACCACGTCATAGGCAGCACTCAGCGCCTGCACACCCGCGACGATGGCGTCGGGGTCGTCGCTGACCACCCGCACCTCGCGCAGGTCGATGCCTGCGCGGGTCAGCTCACCAGCCAGATAGTGCATGTTGGCATCGCGTGTCCGGCCGGAGAGGATTTCATCCCCGATGACAAGCATGGCGGCACTCGGGTTGGGCATGGGGGCCTCCTTGATCTGCGGATGCCTTCGGTATAGGCGCAGCGCATGCGCTTTCAAACCCCTCTCGTGCCAGCGCGGCTGATCCGTCGCTACAAGCGGTTCCTGGCCGATATCCGGCTGGAGGATGGCCATGAGGCGGTGGCGCATTGCGCCAATCCCGGCTCGATGATGGGGCTGGCGGAGCCGGGCATGCGGATCTGGGTGGAGCCCAATGACGACCCCAAGAAGAAGCTGAAATACGGCTGGCGGCTGGTCGATCACGAGAACGGGCATTTCACCGGCGTCGATACCGGCCTGCCGAACCGCGCCCTGCGTGCCGCATTGCAGGCGGGCGAGGTCGCGGAACTGGCGGAATATGACAAAGTGCGACCGGAGCAGAAATACGGGGCGGGCAGCCGGATCGACTTTCTGCTGTCGGGCGCGGGCCTGCCCGATGCCTATGTCGAGGTGAAATCGGTGACGTTGTCGCGCGCGCCCGGCGTGGCCGAGTTTCCCGACAGCGTCACCGCGCGCGGTATGAGACATCTGGGCGAGTTGGCGAAGATGGCACAGGCGGGTCATCGGGCGGTGCTGTTCTACCTTGTGCAGCGCACAGATGCGCAAACGGTGCGGGTCGCGGGCGATATCGACCCCGGCTATGCACGCGCGCTGGAGGCGGCGCGCGCGGCGGGGGTCACGGTGCTGTCATACCGCGCCGATATCAGCCCCGCTGAGATCACGCTCGGTCACAGCTTGCATCACGACTAGGCACGCGCCTCTGGTCCTTTGGCGCAAATGGGCCTAATTAAAGACAAAACGGACCACACCATGAGGCCAGATGTGAACAAACACCGGGGACGCACCACGCGCGAGGGCATCCGCATCCACGAGGCGGCGGATTTTGCGGGTATGCATGACGCAGGGCGGCTGGCCGCAGAGATCCTTGACGAGATCGCCGACCATGTGTTCGTGGGCCAGACCACCGGGGCGATCGATGCGCTGATCGAGGAGAGGGTGAACGCCGCCGGGGCCAAGTCGGCCACCATCGGTTACAAGGGCTATCAGCATGCCAGCTGCATCAGCGTCAATCACGTGGTCTGCCATGGCATTCCGGGTGACAAGGTGCTCAAGGATGGCGATATCCTGAATGTGGACGTGACCGTGATCGTCGATGGCTGGTTCGGCGATACCAGCCGGATGTATGTGGCGGGCAAGCTGGGACGCAAGGCCGAGCGGCTGATCCAGGTGACGCATGACGCGCTGATGAAGGGGATCGAGGCGGTGCGCCCCGGCAATACCTTCGGCGATATCGGCCATGCGATTCAGGCCTATGTCGAGGCGCAGCGCATGTCGGTGGTGCGCGATTTCTGCGGTCACGGGCTGGGCCGGGTGTTCCATGCGCCGCCCAACGTGCTGCATTACGGGCGCGCGGGCGCGGGGGCTGTGCTGGAAGAGGGCATGTTCTTTACCATCGAGCCGATGGTCAACCTCGGGCGGCCCGAAACCAAGGTGCTGGCCGATGACTGGACGGCGGTGACGCGCGACAAGTCGCTCTCGGCGCAGTTCGAGCATTCGGTGGGGGTGACGGCAGACGGGGCGGAGATTTTCACGCTGTCGCCCGCGGGCCGGTTTCATCCGACATGGGGCGGCTGAGCGGGGGGATTGGGCTGGAGCGGACATTGACGTTCAGCCCCAATGCGCGGAATCAAGGCGCGGAACGCGCCGCCGCGCAGCGCCCGACCGCCCCCCGGGCGGGCGCTTTTGCAACGCCATAAACACGCGCAATCGTTGCAGTATTTGGCTGCCATAAAGCGCGCCCCGGAAAGGTTGCAGCGCCCACCCGCGGTCGGGCACCGCGCGGCTTGTCCCTGAAACGGCAAAGGTCGGCTTCAGGCCAAAACCAACCCAACACATGTGCCGCATTCACGGCCCTGCATGTTCTTTCAAGAGACCGGTAAGGCGCGGCCCACCCCACCTGCGCCGCAGCGCTCCGTTCACGCTCTCGTGCAGGCGTTCGGACGGGTCGCGCCCGACCACACGAGGGCGGCGCATCAGCAGTATCTTGCCCCAGCCGATCCATGTGCCGACCGACGGCGCGCTGGCATCCTGCGGAAACCGGGCGCGCCAGCCCTCTGGCAGGGGCAGTGCGCAGCCCTCGGCCCGTTCCAGCATCCACACCAGCGGGATATTCGCCAGTGGGCGCGCCGCCTGCACGCCGCAAAGCTGCCCGCCGACATCCGAATGGCAGCCCCGGAACCAGACCTGCTCCAGATCGCCGTCGAAGTCCGGCAGTGTTTCCCACAGGACCGGCCAATAGGCGTTGCGCGTCTCGTCCAATGCCAGGGCGTGAAAGCCGTGCCGCGTGGTACGCCCGAGGTGGTGACTGTGAAACCCGTGCTGATCGACGCGAAAGCGCCAGAGCAGCGGGATGCGCAGGCCAAGCGCCTTGACCGTGTCCCAGACGCCGACCATCTCGACATGGCAGGTGGCGTGGCAATGAGCGCGGGCGAATGCCTCTGCCACCTTGGAATGCGGCGTGCAGCGGTAATGCCGAAAGGCAAGGCGCACATTGCGCTCGGTCGCGGCCTCGGCCCGCACCAGGCCGACCCGGTCGATCACCCCGGCCAGCGAGCGCACCGCGTAGGCCCCGCGCGAATAGCCGATCAGGAAAATCCGGTCGCCGGGGCGGTAGCGGCTGGCAAGATAGCCATAGGCGCGGCGGATCTGCCGGTTGATGCCGCGCCCCAGGATGATGTCACCGGTCGCGCGCCAGTCGCGCCATTGGATCCCCGCCTCGTAATAGAGCGACAGGTCTTGTCCCGCCACCTCGCGCAAGAGCTTGAATGTCAGCCCGGCATTGGTCTCATAGCCCTCTGCAAGGCTCGACATCGTGCCGTCGAGGATCAGGACATGGGTGACCGGCCCGCGCCGGTGGGCAAAGGCCGTATGCTCGGCCCGAGAGCCGGGGCGCAGCCAGTCGTATACGCTCTTGGTCCAGTCACGCCATGACATGCGACACCTGTCCTGACAGGCCGCAGGCTGCGGCCCTCACGCGGTCAATATAAGGTCAGTCTGCACCGAAATAACTGACATTTCATGAAAATTCACGTGAACCATGCGTCAGAGCCGCGCCACCGTGACCACATCGCGCAATCCGTAGCCGTTGAACTCGGTGCTGAGGCTGCGGGTGTAGGCGCCCATGCCGTGGATCAGCAGGTAATCGCCCTCGGCCAGATCACCGGGCAGGGGCAAGGGCGCGGGCAGCCGGTCGATGCTGTCACAGGTCGGGCCGAAGACCACGCGCGGCTGCGGGGCACCGCGCCGTGCCGTGCCATCGGGTGCGATCACCTCGATCCGGTCGGGCGCGCCGATGTCGCGGATCTCGGTGAGGCCCCCGTAGACGCCGTCATTGACGAAGATCGCGCCCGTATCGCGCAGCGCCTTGACGCGGACCGCCATGCTGAACGCCTCGGCGACCATGGCGCGGCCCGGCTCACAGACAAGCGTCGGGGCGTCCGCGCCGAAGTGCTGCGCCATCCGGCTGCCGATATGGGCAAAGATCGCCGCGAGGTCCGGCGCGGGTCCGGTGCGGTGCGAGGCGAAACCGCCGCCGACATTGAGCCGGTGCAGACGCACGCCCGCGCTGCGCGCCACCTCGGCGGCGGCGGCGATATAGCTGCCCCAGGCGTTCGGGTCGGCGCATTGCGTGCCGGGGTGAAAGGTCATCGACGGGGTGAAACCGCGCGCCACCACGGCGCGCAGCAATTCCGCCGCGCGGTCGGGGCCGACGCCGAATTTCTCGCCGAAATCATAGGCGGCACCGACAACGGGGAGAGCCAAGCGCACGCTGATCTCGGCATCCGGCGCGACATGGCCCGTCAGCTTGTCCAACTCGTGCAGGCAATCGACCGAGAAGGAGCGCACGCCCATCTCAGTAGCAATCCTGACCTCGGCGGGCGAGCGCACCGGGTTGTTGTAATGCAGCGCGGCATCGGGGGCGACGGCGCGCACGGCACGCATCTCGGCGGGGCTTGCGACGTCGAACCCGGTGATCCCGGCGCGGGCGAGATTGGCCAGCACCTCCTCACCCGGGTTGGCCTTGACCGCATAGGTCACAAGGCCGGGAAAGCCCTGCCGGAACGTCTGCGCCGTGGCCTGAAGCCGCTCGGGGCTGAAATAGAGTACCGGTGCGTCGGGGGCATGGCGCATGAGATGCGCGCGCGGATCGGGGATGGGGGGGGTGTTTTCCATGGGTGTTTTCCCTCTTGGCCTGCTCTTTCTTTCAGTGTCCCCCGAATTTGCATCGATTCATCGCGTTATTTCGTCTAATCTTGTGGCAATATCTGGCGAAACGACGGCATGACATCACAGATCGACGAAACCGACCGAAAGCTGATCGCCCTCCTTCAGGACAATGCCCGCCTGCCGGTGGCCACGCTTGCGCGCCGTCTCGGGCTGGCGCGCACCACGGTGCAGGCGCGGCTGGACCGGCTGGAAAACTCAGGGGTGATCGCGGGGTATGCGCTGCGGCTCGGTCAGGCCGCGCGCGCTGCATTACGCGCCACGGCGCTTTTGAGCATCGAGCCGCGCACCGGCCCGGCGGTGCTGGCGCGGCTCAAATCGCTGCCGCAGGTGCGCCGGGTGCACACCACCTCGGGGCGGTTCGACCTGATCGTGACGATCGAGGCCGAGACCACCGAGGCGCTGGATGACACGCTCGACCGGATCGGCGAGGCCAAGGGGGTGAAGGGGTCGGAAAGCCTGATTCACCTCAGCACGAAACTCGACCGGGGGGCCTGAGGCCGCTGGTGCGATTCGGGTATTTTTGCCAAGAAGAAACCGGGGGCGTCAGCGACGACCGAGCAATCCGGCATGGCGGAACCACAGCACGAGCGCGGCCCCGATCAGCACGAGCCCCCCGCTCACGATCCAGAAGGCGCGCGGATCCTCCGCCCCCGGCATGCCGCCCACGTTGATCCCCAGAAGCCCGGTCAGAAGCCCGAGCGGCAGGAAGATCGCCGCCACCACCGACAGGATCAGCATCTGCCGGTTCATCAACTCGGCGCGCGCATCCATGATCTGATCATGGACCACCTGCGCGCGGTCGCGGATCGCGTCGAGTTCCTCGGCCAGCCGGGTCATGCGCTCGGTCGCCTCGCGCAGGCGCGAGCGGTCGTGCGGATGAATCCACGGCATGTCCTCGATCTCGAAGGTGCTGAGCGCGTCGCGCTGCGGGGCCATATGCCGCCGGAGCAGGATCGCCACCCGCCGGATATCGGCCAGCCCACGCCGGTCGAGCGCGCTCAGCCCTTCGATCACCTGATCCTCCAGCGTGTCGAGCTTTTCGTTGAGGCCCGCGACCACCGGCTCGGCACGATCCGCGAGCCGCAGGGCGAGCCGCGCCACCAGCTCCGCCGCGCCATCCGGACCCTGCCCGCGCGCCACACCGTCCATCACGTCGCGCACCGCCATCAGGCGGCGCAGTTGCACGGTGACGACCAGCCCCGCCGTGACCCACATGCGCAGGGAGACCATGTCCTCGACCTCGTCGCCGGGGTTGAGATTGACGCCGCGCAGGTTGATCAGCAGCCCCTCGCCATGCGCGGTGCAGCGCGGGCGGGTCTCGGGGGCCAGAAGCGCGCGCTTGACCAGCGGATCGAGCGCCGATGCCTCGAGCCAGTCGCGGGCGCCGGGCCGGGCGCAATCCACATGCACCCATGTCAGCGTGCCCTCTGCCGACCAATCCGCAGGAGCCGCGCCTTCGGGCTGCACGGCGGTGCCAGCCCCGTCCGGGGCGATCCGCCATACTGTCACACCGTCCATTTGCCCGTCTCCTGCCTGCTGCACCATCGTGAGCATGGGCCATATCGCGGCGCCTGTCACGCCGCCGCAGACCTAAGAAAATGCGCCGCCCGCCTTCCCCTTGTGGCGCGCATTCGTTAGAGCATCGCAAAACCCTTCAATTGCAGGACCGACACGTCATGGCGATGGACAAGACATTCAACGCAGCCGAAGCCGAAGCGCGGCTTTACGAGGCCTGGGAGACGGCCGGGGCCTTTGCCGCCGGGGCCAATGCGAAGGCAGGGGCCGAGACCTTCTCGATCATGATCCCGCCGCCCAATGTGACCGGCAGCCTGCATATGGGGCACGCGTTCAACAACACCTTGCAGGATATCCTCATTCGCTGGCACCGGATGCGCGGGCATGACACGCTGTGGCAGCCGGGGCAGGATCATGCGGGCATCGCGACGCAGATGGTGGTGGAGCGGCAGTTGGGCGAAGCCGGTCAGCGGCGCACCGATTTCACCCGTGAGGAGTTTCTCGCCAAGGTCTGGGACTGGAAGACGCAATCGGGCGGCACGATCATCAATCAGTTGAAGCGCCTTGGGGCCTCCTGCGACTGGTCGCGCAACGCGTTCACCATGTCGGGTGCCCCCGCAGCACCCGAGGGCGAGGACGGCAATTTCCATGATGCGGTAATCAAGGTTTTTGTCGACATGTACGACAAGGGCCTGATCTATCGCGGCAAGCGGCTGGTGAACTGGGACCCGCATTTCGAGACCGCAATTTCCGATCTGGAGGTCGAGAACGCGGAGGTGCCGGGCCATATGTGGCACTTCAAGTACCCGCTGGCGGGGGGCGAGACCTATGAGTATCTGGAGAAAGATGAAGACGGGACCGTGATCTTCCGCGAGACCCGAGACTATATCTCCATTGCCACCACGCGGCCCGAGACGATGCTGGGCGATGGCGCGGTGGCGGTGCACCCAGGCGATGAGCGTTACGCGCCCATCGTCGGCAAGCTGTGCGAAATCCCGGTGGGGCCGAAAGAGCATCGCCGTCTGATCCCGATCATCACCGACGACTATCCCGACCCGACTTTCGGCAGCGGTGCCGTCAAGATCACCGGCGCGCATGATTTCAACGATTACGGCGTGGCGCGACGCGGCGGTATCCCGATGTACCGGCTCATGGATACGCGCGCGCAGATGCGCGACGACGGGGCCCTTTATGCCGAATGCGCCGCGCGCGCGCAGGAGATCGCGACAGGTGCCGAGTTCACCATCGAGGAGGTGGACACATTGAACCTGGTGCCCGATCACCTGCGCGGGCTGGACCGGTTCGCGGCGCGGGAGAAGGTGGTCGAGGAGATCACCGAGGAAGGGCTGGCGGTGATGACACGCGCGGACGATCCGCGTCTTGGCAAGGCGGCGCAGAAACCGGCCACCCCGGAAGAGGGCGAAGAGACGCGCGATGCCGAATGGGTGCCGCTGGTCGAGGCCAAGCTCATCATGCAGCCCTTTGGCGACCGCTCCAAGGTGGTGATCGAGCCGATGCTGACCGATCAGTGGTTCGTGGACACCGCCAAGATCGTGCAGCCCGCGCTCGACGCCGTGCGCTCGGGCGAGGTGACGATCCTGCCCGAGGCGGATCGCAAGGTCTATTTCCACTGGCTGGAGAATATCGAGCCGTGGTGTATTTCGCGGCAGCTGTGGTGGGGGCATCAGATCCCGGTCTGGTACGGGTTCGATCTCAGCTCGCCCGATTTCCGCGATGACGAGAACGACGGCGCGCTTGATCTTGTGGAAATGCTGCGCGGGCTGAACGAGGGGCATACCGGGCATCTGATGGAATGCGGCGCGGATTTCGCGACGGTGTCCGATGCCTGGCACGACAAGCTGGCGGCGTTGCCGGTGCCGCTTGCCGCGATGCAGGTGGTCGAGGTTGCGAGCCGGGAGGACGCCCTGCACCGGCTGGCCTCGTCGCTGGCCGAGTATACCGCGACGCAGGACCCGACGCATCTGGTCTATCCGATCTGGCGCGATCCGGATGTCCTCGACACCTGGTTCTCCTCCGGGCTCTGGCCCATCGGTACACTGGGCTGGCCCGAGGACACGCCGGAATTGCAGAAGTATTTCCCGACCTCGGTACTGATCACCGGCTTCGACATCATCTTCTTCTGGGTCGCGCGCATGATGATGATGCAATATGCGGTGGTGGGGCAGAAACCATTCAGCCACGTCTATGTGCATGCGCTGGTGCGCGACGAGAGCGGCAAGAAGATGTCGAAATCATTGGGCAACGTGCTCGACCCGCTGGACCTGATCGACGAGTATGGCGCGGATGCGGTGCGCTTTACCCTCACCGCGATGGCGGCGATGGGGCGCGATCTGAAGCTCTCGAAAGAGCGGATCGCGGGCTATCGCAACTTCACCACCAAGCTGTGGAATGCCGCGCGGTTTGCCGAGATGAATGGCGCGACAGGCTCTGGCGGCACGGTGCCGACGCCCTCTGCCACGGTCAACAAGTGGATTATCGGCGAGACCGCCAAGGCGCGGATCGCGGTGGACGAGGCGCTGGAGAACTTCCGCTTCAACGATGCCGCGAACACGCTTTATGCCTTTGTCTGGGGCACGGTCTGCGACTGGTATGTGGAATTTTCCAAGCCGCTCTTGATGGATGGTGACGAGGCCACCAAGGCGGAGACGCAGGCGGTGATGGCCTGGGTGATCGACCAGTGCCTGATCCTGCTGCACCCGATCATGCCCTTTGTCACCGAGGAATTGTGGGGCACGCTCGGTCAGCGTCAGAAGATGCTGGTGCATGCCGATTGGCCCAGCTACGGCGCGGACATGGTGGACAACGCGGCGGATCGCGAGATGAACTGGGTAATTTCGCTGATCGAGCAGATCCGCTCGGCCCGGGCACAGATGCATGTGCCCGCCGGGCTGCATGTGCCGCTGTTGGTCACCGAATTGAACGAGGCGGGCCGTGCGGCCTGGGCGCGCAACGAGGTGATGATCAAGCGGCTGGCGCGGATCGAGAGCCTGACCGATGTGGATGCCTTCCCCAAGGGCTGCGTGACCGTGACCGTCGAGGGCGGCAGCTTTGGCCTGCCGCTGGCGGATATCATCGACGTGGGAGAGGAAAAGGCGCGGCTGGAGAAGACGCTGGGCAAGCTGGAGAAAGAGCTAGGCGGGCTGCGCGGGCGGCTGAAGAACCCGAAATTCGTCGAAAGCGCGCCCGAGGACGTGGTGGCGGAAACCCGCGAGAACCTTGCCCTGCGCGAGGAGGAAGAGGCCAAGCTGCGCGCCGCCCTCGACCGGCTCGCCGAACTCGGCTGAAGAGATGGCACCGCCGGGGCGCTCAACCTCCCGGCGGTGCGACGTTCGAGATCGAACCGCCGGGCTGGCGGCTATGTCATCATCCGGGTTGGGCAGGTCCCATATCGAGACGTCAGGCTAGAGCGCGGGCCTGCGTTCTCGACCCCATGGGTGGGCATTCGGCAGCGTTATCTCAGAACGTGGTATACGTTTCGGGCAAGTTTGACCTCTTCACGGCGTTGGGGCTGCGATCATGGTCAAAGACTGTCGAGTGAATGTTCGCGCCCTCCGGAACAATGCGTTCTTCGAACCAAGGGATGTAGACCCCTGCAATCGTGCTCCTGCTGGTCTTGATGTGTCGGCGTTTGAAGCGAGGCAGACACTCCAGCATCGACCATGCCGGGGTCATTGAATTGTTGATAGGCGCCTGCGCATCGGGTGCCATGTAGCGCTCACTGTTCTGAGCGAGGACAATGGTGTTGATCGTGCGCGTCTTGAGCAGCACGTCCGCTGCCTGTGCTTCTCGAATCATCCAGGTCAGGGGTATTTTGGCGATCGCGCTCTTGGCCTCGGGATATCCGCCGCCGACATCACCGTGCGACCCTACGAACCAGGCTTCTTTCACATCCTGCTCGATCTCAGATTTCGCATTGAAGTGTTCACGCCGGTGCATCTTGCCTGCGGGCCAGAGCTGAGGTTGGAACATGGTCCTGCGCTCGTCCAAGGCGAGGGCATGCCGCACGCTCTCGACACTTGGATTCGTGCTTGTGAACGCATGTGATCTTAACCTTGGCCCGAACCTTCCACTCTCAATCACTGACCCAACGGTGTCGAAAAGGCCCAGCAATCGAATCCGGGGGCGGGTCGGGCGAAGTATGCGCTCAAAAAGACGGACTTCTGCAAAGCTGTTGTCACCAGTCTCGCTATCCGCATTCTCTCCTATGCTTTTGTATGCCCGGTAGGCGTAGTTCAAAAGGTTCAGGTTGTCCGGATGGAGCAACCCGACCGCGTGAATGAAGCCCGCCAGAACCCTTGCGGTATATGCACCCCGGCTGAAGCCGAAGATGAAGATCCGATCTGCTTCATCGCATTCACCGTTCTTGTGATCGTAATGATGGACGAGATAGCGATAGGCCTGCTTTACGTTGGCATCCATTCCCCAGCCGGTGGCCAAGCCCCAGATCTCGACCAAGCGCCTGTAATAGTAGGATGCGGAATTCTCGGCCCCGAAGGTGCCGACACCGGGGTCATAGAAGACGCATTGTTCCGGAGATTTCTTGAGACATCCAAAGAGCCGCAGGATGTTCGTCCTATCCTGCGAAATCTCGTTCGACGTTCCGTCACACAGAATGACAATGTTCTTGCTCAATTGCTTCACCCAACGGTTAATTCGTCTTCCAGGTAGTGTAACTCCGAGGTTTCAGCCTAGCCAACTGTCAGAGCCCTGATTCGGTCGATCATGGATTTGGACAAGCGTGCGACTTGCTCGATCGCCGCCAGAATATCTTGCGTCGTCCGGATACGTTCGAGGAGTTGGCGCGCATCGTCGCGTCGGCTCTGCAACTCCGCAAGGATCGCATCGACCACAGGCGTCGACAAAAGCTCTTGTTCGAGTTTTTCCAAGGCTTCTTCCTTGGCATCGCGTGCCGTGCGCCACGCGGCATCAATCCGTGCATGGGTTTCCATGTCGCCCTTGAACTTGGCCAGCAGTTTTTGCTGTCGGGCTGTTCGGGTGAATTCGTCGAACATGAAGTCCACGGTCTTTGCGGTTTGAAGTATCTGCGCTGCCGTTGCCATCGCGCGGCTCCCTTATGTCTAGTGCGGACCTTATTGTGTTTCCGCGAATGCCTTTACCGCTTGGGCCAGATCGAAGATGCGGCTGTTCGCGTCATTCAGCGCGTCCTGGCTACCTGATCGCCCGAAGCTGTCGACGATGGCCGCATGTGTCACCCCGATCTGCCAGAACACCCGCCAGCCGGCCGACTCCTCGGCCCGGCGCGCGGCCTCATAGGCCTCCTCGATGCGTGCGAGGTCGCCGGCGTTGCCGGGCGTTCCGGTATCGGTCGCACTCTGAAGCCGGTCATAGGCTGCGGCCACCTCGGCGCGGTCAAATTCGCGGTTGAACCAAACGGCGACGATCCGGGCGGCGGTCTGAACGGCAGGATCGGCCTCGGTCACCACGGATTTCAACAGGCGATACCTGTAGGCCTCGAGGATCTCGGAACTGGCCCGCCCGACAAGATCCCGCCCGGTCTGAGAGAACACGCGTGCGGCCAGACCCTCGTCACCGGCGCGCGGCGCTGCGGTTTCGGTCAGATCACCAACCGCATCGAGCGCGGCCACCGCAGCCGCCGCCGTTTCGGCCCGCGTGTCGGTCGTCAGGATGGTCTGAAGCGCCTCCGCGTAATCCTTCAGGCCGCGGACCAGTCGCCGGGCGTTCGCGGCCTCGACCCGAGGGTCGCCTTCGGGAAGTGCGTCCGAGGCGGGGCGGATTTCCGACGTCTGAGGGTCAAATACCTTGGGTGCAAGGCGACAGACCTCCTCGAAGTCGGGCGGGGCCTGGGAAAACTCGACCGCCGTCGGCTCGAGCGGTTGGCACCTCTCTTCCAAAGCGTAGAGGCTGGACTGCTGCGCCAGGACCGAGCGCCTCAATTCGGCCAGTCCGGCATCCAGTTGCCGATCATCAAATGCACGCTCTGCGGTAGTACCGGCCCGGCTGACCGAGCCTGCAAAATCCTCCATCAGCGGGCGGACGGGATCACTGCTGCACGCGCCGAGACCTATAAGGACAGCCGCATACAGAGCGAAGCGGGCAGACATGGCGGCGAACATAAATCACCTCTTTTCAATAGATTAACGTAAAAAACCTATATGCGCATGGACGTTAGCGCATCACCCCGGCACGGAAACAGGATACCTCAAGTCCAGTCACCGCTCAAGAGCGCGATCATGCCGCTAATCTCTGGCGTCCTCGGTAACAGGATTCTCACGTTTATTTGAACGAAAAAAAATGCTACAATAGATTGTGTTCCTTTCTGGTTTTGAGCGGTTGGCATGAGTCGTTCCTAACGCGTGATCTTTCGTCACACTCGGGACAGGAAAATGAAAATTGAGAAAAAGTATTTGATCAACGAGGATCTCGTTGAGATGCCTTCTACGGCGCTTTTGCAGGCGCGCACGGGCGATCAGGCCAAGTTTGAACGAGCGGTTTCGCGGGTCATTTCGCGCGATTTGCCGATGGTGTCCACGGACGGGATCATCGCGGGGCTTCGCTACAAATCGTCGGTTGATGGCCAGTCGGATTTCTACTTGCCGCGATATGTTGTGCGTTCGATGCAAGGACGCCGAACCACGCGGCTAGAAATGTTTCCACCCAGCGACGATCCTGCGGCACCTGCAGGGCGTCTTACCGTTGAGCTTCAGGCGCTGCCGCTGGTGACGGTGGACCCGGTGCGCATCATGCCGCACGACGTATCACTGAGACTGGGCTACCACGTGCCGGTTTCCTCGGACACGCCCTCGGAAACCTCGTTCGGACTGGCGCGATTCGAAGGACGGTGGCGGAATTCGGACCCGGACACCGATGGCGTGACGGCCTTGAAGATCGCAGTGGCCGGCGAAAATCAGCTCAAACTCCACGCCACACGAGACCAGCATGCCAACAAAACCGATCTGGGAACGGTCGTCGCCGACATACGTGACGGCCGTGCCATGGCCAGTTTTCATATCCAGGGAAGTACCGTCACCCTGACGCTCAGCGAGCGCGATGGCGTGCTTTCGGTGAGTGAATTGCTTGACGTGCATGACCCGGGTGCACCTGGAGATCGTGTGATTCACCACGTTTTCCACCCCGATCACGCCACCGGTGACACGCCTTTCATTTGGATGGATCTGGCGCCGGTATCCGATGTCGGCAGCACGGTGCGGAAGTCGGTGACCACGATCGAGGACATGGAAACCTATATCCGGCTTTACCGTGTGCTGACGCGGCCGGAACATCGGGCGCGGATAGAGGTGACGGCGACCGCGACGGTCGGGCGCCGCAGCGTCAAACAGAATTTTGTCGGGCACAAAGCCAGGAAAGCCCTGCTTGAACGCGTCGGGGCCAAGGCATTTCATATTGATCCGGCCGCCGCCAAGAAGATCCGCGAAAAGGCACTGAGCACCGCGATCGACCAGCCCGAAGCAGCGGTTCAGCCGAATATCGAGATGCGGATTGAGCGCACGCCGCAGGCCAACACCAGACCCGCGACGCCGCGGGTTGCGCCCGACAGCACGCGGCGGATCGACACCATCCGGCTGCCGGTCGCGGACACCCTCGATCAGCCTTCTGTCCTGCGCCGCAGCGTCCCCACGCGTTTCGGGCGCAACGCCGAACTGGTCCGCCGGATCGCCGAGTCCCGACGCTTGGCCGAAGAGGCGGGGCGCACCTCGAGCGAAGGGCAGCGCCGGGCGGACGTCCAGACCCTGTCCGTCGCGCTCAACAAATCCTTTCTCGACAAGATCGTGACCTCCAAGCTGCCAAGCTGGGTCATGGTCGAGCCCAGCGGCAAGCCGGTGCTGACGCGCAGACAGGAGACCGGTGTTCAGATCGTGTCGCCGTTCTGGGCTGATCCGGACCTACACGCCGACCAGCTCGACGCGCCCGAGGACAGTTCGGGTGGCCTGGTCCTGCTGCGCCATGAGATCCGGTCCGGTTCGGATACCGCGATCTTTTATCAGGACGGGCTGGTGCCCTCGCAGATCTACTACGAACCTCAGGAATTCCGGCTGGTGCGATCCGAAAGCGCCCCCTATGCGCCGCTCGTGCTGTTTCATCTCAACGAAGAGGTCGATGAATCCGCCGCGAGTGATGATGGGCCAAGCTATTCGGTCACGATGACCTATCAGGCAAAGCCCTATATTCAGCCCGATCTCATTGCCATGGCACATGAACAGTTCGGGGCGGACAGTCACATATCGCCGATCACGCCGACCGTGACGTCGCTTACGATCGGGCTTTTGGCCGACAACGGCGACACCGAAGCCGAAGTCACGCGCGACGACGCGGAGGTCGATTTTGTGCATGGTCTGAGCGATGCACTCACCTTTGACGAGGATGAGTACCGCCAGTTGACCACGGCGTTTCAGACCGCATCGGGTATTGGGCTGTCGGGACATGTCGCGGCGACCTTTCCCGACGGACGACAGGGCACGGTGCCGGTTCGGATCGGCATGCGCAACACCATCGGCGACGTGTTCAACGCCAGTCTTACCAACGCGGAAGACAGCCCCTCCACCACTGTCACATACGTCAACCGCATTGAGAGTCCGACACGGATTCATGAGTTTCCAGTCGTGATACTGGGTGAAGACCGGCGCGCCATTGCGGAAACGGCACCGCCGACCGATCCGCTGGAGCCGGGCGGAACGCTGGCTGTCACGTACCGGTCGGACCCGCCCGGCGGCACGCTGACAGTGCCGCCGCAACTGAGCGATGTTTCGGTGCTGCCGGACCTGCTGGCGATCCTCGCCCAAACAACCGTTGTGCAGGGCTATGCGAACGACACGTTCGAGGTCACGGTTCGTATTGAACCGATGTTCTTTGATGTCACACCTGAGGGTGCCGAGCCGTTGACCGGCGTTTCCGTCACCTTTCGAACGCGCGAAGAGCCGGTTGTGCTGACACCGGACGCGCCGTCGCAAACCGTGACCTTGCAGATGCCGCATATCCTGTTCCTGACCAACGCGACCGAAGCGCAGCATTACGCCTATTCGGTTCAGGATCTGCATGCCTCGGGCGCGGGTGCGGCAACCCCCTATGCTGCCGGATCAGGGAACCTCGATGTGCAACCGGCGATGTCTCAGAGCGGGGGGGCCTGATGCTTGTTTTCGACCGCCCCGTCGCGCATGTCGGCAATGCCTTTCTGGATGACGCCGATCCGCACCTGGCGCATCTGCTGCCAGACCGGTTGTCGCCGATCGTGACCGATGGCACGCCCGAGCTCTCGCTGGTTCTGCATGTGAATGACGACGGCGAGGGCGGCGGCGTTTTTCAGGGACGGTTTGCAGGCTCCATGCTGTCGTTTCAGGCGCCGGACGGGATGGAGTGGACGAGGGCGGCGATCTCGGGCTGCAATGTCCGCGTCACCCCACGCACGCAAGTCCCCGGCGCGGAAGAGCTCATGACGTGGCGCGCTGCTGTCACGGACGGTGAGGGTGGTGTCTTGATCCAGCTCTTGCTCGATGCAAGGTCGGCGCTGCTGATGCGGCGACTGGCGCTTGGCGATGATCGCGTCCTCGACCTGAGCTTTGATCTGGAGATTCCGGGCCGGGCGCAAGGTGTACCGGCGACAGCCGAACTGCCCGGCGTGCAGCTTTGGGATCACCTGTCGGCGCAACTGGGGGCGGCCCCTACCCGCCCGGTCGATATAGAGCGGGCTTTTCTGTCCCTGCCCAAAGGGCTCATAACCTTTCACGCCATGGGTCGCGCGTCATTGCCCGACACGGATCGTCTGCTGCGTGAGACGGCAGCACGCGCGCGCGCCTTGATCTTTGACCCGGACCCAGACGGCGGTCATGTGCTGATAGAGCGCGACCGCATGAGCACGCTGCGCGTGGCGCTCGACACCCCGCGTACGGAAGTTCGTACACACAGGATAGACTGGTCGATGGGCGACTTCGTGGCCGGGTTGGACGACGCGGGCCGGTCACGTCACTTTCCGCAGATCCGAACCATAGAACCGTTTGCCGATGTCGACATCCACGTCCTGAACCAGATTCCACTGGATTCACGGCACGCCATGCAAGCGGTCGTTGATCTTTCCTTTCCCGGTCCGGGTGGCACGCCCGAAAACAGCACGTTGCGGTTTCGTCCCGACGATCCGATCGATGCGACACAGCGGACGCGCTACCCCGCGATCACGCAGGCGTTCGAAGTCACCAGCCGGGTCAAACTTGTTCTGGCCCCCGGGCCCGGCGGCGGGTTTCCAAGGTTCTGGCCGCCAGATCCGACCTTCGAGCCTGCCGCGAACCCGTTCATGATACATGTGTCACCCGAGCGCCTGCAGGTCACGCTGATCCATCTTGTCGCCGACGACGGCATCTTCGATCTGTGCAGCGCGGTGCGGGCGACGTTCGGGCATGATGGCGGTGAAACCGTGGCCGTGCTGACACCTGACGCCCCGGAGGCCCGCGTGGTTCTGACCGGTCATCGAATGGGCACGGTTTATGCACTGCGCATCGAGGCGCTGCCGCCGCCCTCCGAAAACGACGCAGCCGATCATGTCGTGCGCGACGGCCCCGAAACGGAAACCACCGTGCTGGTGGCGCGGGTCGATCTGATGGTGCGCGCGCCGAACCGGATCACCTGCCAGATCGGCGATGACGCAATCCGTTTTGCAGTGCTCGACGTCGCATCCCCCTTCAGCGGATACGTGACGACCCGCGTCTTGCGTCCGGGTCAGACAACCGAAATCGCGGTCTGGCGCCCAAGCGTTTTCTCGACGCTTGCCTATGATTGGCGCGCCGCAATCGTGCGAGAGAACGAGGACGGGCAGCCTCGACCAATGACCCAGGGAAACTGGGCGCGCACCTCTGAAAAGGAGATCGCCCTCATCTGAACCCGTGCCGCCAGTAATTGGAATTTCAATTATTCGAAAGGTTCTTGCCCATGCTCACTGCACCGTCTGTAGCCGTCGTCAACGGCGTCACCGTTTGGGGTGATGACACGGATTTCTTCAGGTTCTACCTGACCGGGTCGCACCCCCGGATCCGCCTCGATGAGGCGGGCGACCCGATTTTCCTTTTGGTTCAGTATGCGATTTCCGATGATGACCGACGAGCCGATCCGGCGCTGCCCGACGGTGCCGGCTATGTCAATTTCGACGTCAGTTTCGAAGTCACCGATGACGAGCTCGAAGCTGTGCGCGCCGAGATGCAGACGCGGGTCGACGCGGAGTGGGAGCGGCGCCGCAACGGCACGCCGGAGGAGCGCAATTCGCGGGGGGTGAAGGGCACGACGGAGCCGCCGAATGTCGAGTTCGCCCAGCCAGACTATATCCGCGGCGGGGTCAACATGTACGCCCCGCAGTCGGAACTGCTCGTGGACAAGCAGGTTGCCCAGGGTGAGCCCGATCTGATGGCCGGGAATATCGCTGTCTTCTCGATGGACCTGACCGCAGCCGGATCGGAATTCATGCATCAGACCCTGACCGCCGGAACCGGGTCGGACCTGACGCCGATACAGATCGGCTACAAGCTGTTCTTTCCCGCCCGCATCCCCCCGGTTCATATCGAAGTGACCGCAGAAAGCGAGCGCATCTACGAAGAGACCCGCAAGTTCATGGATGGCGAGGGCGTGGACAAGTGTACGACCTACGATTTCCAGCAGTCTGACATCAACACCGCGCTTGCAGAGGTTTCAGGGCTGATCGATGTCAAGATCGACCCCGGTTCGGCAAATGTCAGCGACGAGGTTCTCGACGAGCTTCGGCAATATGCGCTCGACATGATGCAGCAGCTGATCGAAAACAACTTCTTCACCGAAGATCCCGCGCTCGGCTATTATCCGGGACTAGAGGACGAACTGCCCGAGGATCTGCTTGATGAAGAGCGTCGCAACCAGCGCCGCAACGGCAACAGCAAGAAGTACCTGAAAAAGTCCTTTGACAAGACGACAATGGACCTGCGGCTTAACCTGCAGCAAAGTTCGGTCGTCGAACTGCAGATCAATCCGCAATCCACGCTGCAGACGTTCTTTGAAGGTTTGCCCCCATCGGAAATCAAACGTTTCGTTCGCCGCCTGCGGCTCGACAACGATCTGTTCAAGAACCTGAACCTGACCACGCGCGTGTTCGCCGATTTCGCTGGCACGGACCTGGAGGCGGTCGAGGTCGAACTGGAATATCGCGGCACCGATTTCGATGGCAGCAACCGGGTTCACAACAAGACGCTTGTGTTCACCGATACCGCCCCGCAACTCTGGTCGCCCTCGCTTATCGGGTCGGAACGCACCGTGCGCTATCGCTACCGATCGAAACTTACCGGAGGCGAGTTCGGCCCGTTCAGCGAGGCCGGGACCATCGAGAGCAGTTCCCTCAACATCGCCATTCCGACGCCGGGGCGACTGGAGCGCAAGGTCGTCGTGGGTGCGTTGGATTTCGATGCGCTGAAGCTGCATTCGGTGCAGGTCGACCTGATCTACGAGGACGATGCGCTCGGGGTTACGCCGGTCAACGAGACGGTCATCCTGACCAAGGCCCATCCCGAAGCGGTGCTGTCGCGTGAAATTGGCGCGGCGGTGCGCAACCCGGTCAGGTTCCGCCGCCGGTTCGCGTTTCAGTCTGGTGAGATCATGGAAGATGAAACCCTGCAGGAATCGGCGTCCGCGACGATCTTTATCGATCAGCCGTTCGGCGCGTTGATGGAGGTTCGGCTGCTGCCCGTGGGACGCGGTTGGGGCGAGGTCGTGCAGGTCACCATCGAGCTATTCTACAAGGACCCCGACAACGATGTGGACATCACCGAGGTCGCGGTGCTGAAAAGCCATCAGGACCTGCGGGTCTGGACGGTGCGCCTGCGCGACCCGGACAAGACCGATTTCACGTATCGGGTAAATATCAGCTATAGCAACGGCGATCACGAAGAGGGCACGCTGCAATCCGATTCCGGGTCCGGCGTTGTTCCGATTTCGGTGCGCGAGCCCCGCACGACGACAGTGGCGGTGATCCCCAACAGGCTGGATTTCGACGCGGCTCCGATCTGCGAGGTGGTGCTGGATCATGCCGAAAGCGACACCCGGGACACCCTGACCTTCCAGACGACAGAGCGACAGGACTGGATCGTGCCGATCCGGCCGAACGAACCGCTCAGCTACACCGCACGTGTCACGCATTTCCCCGATGATCGCGATCCTGTCGTGATCGACATCCCGGATCAATCCGACACCGCGCTGGTGCTGCCACCCTACAAGGCCCCCGAGGCCGGTACCATCGAGATACGGATCATGCCGTCGCTGATCGATTTCGAAAAGACGCCCGTGGTTGTCGTTGACCTGTTGTACGAGGATGACGCCAACGATTTCAGCACGACCCATTCCATAGGGTTCGAGGCGGGCGCCACCACCCAGACGTGGTCGATCCCGGCCAAAGACGTGGCGCGACGACTGTATCAGATGACGCTGACCTATTTCGTCGCCCCCGACAACCAGCCCGTGGTCAAGGAGCCCCAGTTTCTAACAAAAAGCCTGATCGTCGTGCCGCCTTTCGCGGCTGACGTTGAATGACAAACATATCGCAAGAGGGAAAGAATTATGCTCAAGACGCCTGCATTCCAGTATTACGACGACTTGCGTGTAACCGTGTATCAGGACGATACCAAATGGTGGAAATTCTATCTTCTGCCTGACTATGTGTCGATCCGGCGCGATCCCAACGGCAAGCCGATCTTTCTGCTGATCAAGTACGCATTTTCCGACGAGGACCGCGAGAACAACCCGGATCTGCCCGTTGGCGGCGGCATGCTGAACATGGATGTCGAGCTTCGGGTAAATGAAACCGATGAGGACTCGTTACGCGGCCGGCTGCAATCCTACGTGGACACCGAATGGCAGCGGCTCAAGGATTTTGCCGAGAACCACAGCCACACGCTCGAGGAAATGACCCTGTCGAGTTGGCACAACCGGACCAACGGGGTTCCAAGACCTGCGGGCGATCCGGTCACACCGCCGGCCCTGACGATCAAGGATGTGTCGCTCGGGCTTGACCCCGACCGCCCGGAAGCGCCGCCGGGTAACGAGGCGCCTGAGATCGAACTGTCCTATCCGGAATGGACGAAAGGGACGTTCAGCATCCTTGCGCCTTCGTCGGAGAACCTGGTCACGCATTCCGTCGTGGACGGCCCGCTGTCGATGACCGGGCCCAACACGGCGGCGGTGATGCTGGAGCTCACGCCCGCAGGCGCCACGTTCTTCGAGAAGACAATCCTTGAACATGACGGCACCGGGGGAACCGATCTTCTTCCGATTGCAGCGGTGATGAAGGTGGCGTTCATGGGCCGCCTGCCCCCGGTCAATCTTCGGATTCAGGCGGATACCCGCGCCGTGCACAAGGCGCTGACCTCGATCGACCACGACTACGACAACTACAAGTGCCGTGAAGACGATATCGCACATTACGAAACCCAGCTTGAAATGGCCGTCGAGGCAAAGCTGATCGACGTGAAGTTCGACACCGGCATGCTCGACCTAGAAGATGACCTCGTACAGGAAATCCGGGGCACGGCGATGGGCGTGGTTCAGGACCTGCTGGAGAAACGCTTTTTCGAGGAAACCGAAGAGCCCGAGGAGGAGGAAGGCGACGACCTGCTGAAGGAAAAGACCGACTACTACATCCTGAAGCAGACCGAGAAGATCGATTTCCAAACGATCACCTACAACGAGACGATGACGAGCATCGCGGAGATCGAGAAGAACCCGCAGGGCACTCTTCAGACCTTCTTCGACGGGTTGTCAGAGTCAGAAATGCGCAACTTCGTGCGTTTGGTCGACCTCAACGACCCGTTCTTCCTGACGCTCGGGCTGGAGGTGAATTGCTTTGCCGATTTCGAGAACAACCCGATCGCCTTCGTCGAGGTGCAGGTGCGCTATGACGGGCGGGACGAGAACGGGGACCTCCAGCAAAAGCAGGAAACCTTTACCTTTGACAAGGACGAAACCAGCGGAACCTGGGACCCCAGCCTTATCGGGGGCAAGCGCGAGTATTTCTATCGCTGGCGCCTGGCCTATACCGGGCAGGAGCCCGGCGACTTTACCCGTTGGCAGCGCGATCGCACGCCGACGCTGAACCTGTCGATCCCCGACAGCGGCCGTCTGAACCTGCAGATCATTGCCGGTGCAATCGACTTTGCGCAGACCGTCGATCACGTCCAGGTCTCGGTCAGCTATGCAGACCGGGCCAACGGCGTGGAGGAGGAGACACAGACCTTCAAACTGGTCGACGGCCAGCCCACACAGACCTATACCCGGGATCTTTTCACCGACTGGGACAAGCCGGTGCAATGGAAGGCACGTTATTTCCTCAAGGACGGACAGGTCATCGAGGGCGAAGAGGTTTCGACCACGGAACGCACGATCTTTGTCAACGCACCGCTCTTCAGCAAGCTTGATGTCGGGCTGCTGCCGGTCGGGGCCGGCTGGGACAACGTTCAGCAGGTGATCGTCGATCTGGCCTACGAAGACGAGTCCAACGACTACCATGTCGATCAGTCTTTCCGGATCACGAAATCCGAGGAGTTCAAGACCTGGTCCGTCGTGCTGCAGAACAATGCCCTGCGCGAGTTCCGCTACAAGGTCTCGGTGTCCTTCAAGAACGGCGATTTCAAGGTATCCGACGAGATCGTCGCCGACGGAGACCAGACGATCCCGATTGTCGCCACCGACCTGCCGCAACTCGAAGTCAGCGTGATGCCGAATACGGTGGACTTTAGTCTGACCCCCGTCGTCACATGCACCCTGCGCTACGAGGACGACACAGCCGACATCAGCGAGGTCAAGACCTTCGCCTTTGACGCGAACGACAACCAGACCAAAAGCTGGAACATCACGATCGCCGATAACGAGCGCAAGACCTACACGCATGAGCTGGATTATCACACGGTACAGGGCAACACGATCACCCAAGACCCCGAGGAAACCGATCAGACCGTCCTGGTCATCCCCAGGGTGGTGTCGCCCGAGGTCAAGTGCCAGTTCAACGCGCGGCAGATCAATTTCACCGACACGCCGGTCGTCGAAATCCAGATCGACTATGACGACCCGGTCAATGGTCACACCACATCAGAGACGTTCACGTTGGAGAACCCGACGGATTCGCCGGTTTTCCAACACCCGGTGGAAGAGGGTAGCCCGCGTGAGTTCACGCTGACGATCATCTACCATCTGGCGGACGGGCAAAACGTGGTGCGCGATCCTGCCGTGGTGACCCGCAAACGCTTTGTCGTGCCCCGCTTTTTCGACTCGGACATGGTGCCTACCCCGGTTGAGCCCGATCCCGAACCGATTGGCTGATGAGAAAAGGAAGGTGACCGATGCTGCGTCTTGGCCCCCCGTACTATTCCTTTGAAGGCGTCACCGTCATGGGTGACGCCCAAGACAAGCTGCAATATTACTACTTCCCGAATTCTCCGCATGTGCCCGTCGATGATCAGGGGCGTCCCGCCATGCGCTTTGTCGCGATGAAGGAGGCGCAGGACGAGGTCGACGAAGGCGAGGAGGATCTGGGAGGCTTCTTCTTTTTCGACACGGTGCTGAGTTGGCCCGAGGCGACGTTGAAAAAGGTCAAGAAGGAGATCGAGGACAGCATCGAGGAAGACACCGGCGAGGAGGTCGAGATCCGCCTTGGACCACTGCCTTTCGGCCGCGGCGGTGTTCAGCTCAACTTTCTTGACGAAACCACGCGCGAGATCGTTCTGGACCCGCCGGACCCCGACCCCGACAACCCGGCACCGGACGATGCCGAACCGCAGACCAAAACAATACCGGCCTGGGTTCCGTTCCTGCGCACCAGCGGGACGCCGTCGCTTTACGGTGAGAACCGCGCGATCTTCACGGCCGAGTTGAACCGCAAGGCAACCAAGCTGCTGATGGGCGCATTCGACGGGCTGATCCCGGCATCGGTGTTCTACACGCTGGAATTTGTCGGCCAGATGGAGGCCTATAACGTCAAGGTCACGGCAGACTGGGAGCAAGTCTACGATTTCGTCCAGAACCGGTTCGAGGGCAACTTCATCTTTTTCAACACCGAGATCGACAAGATCGTATCCGAACTTGAGGAAAAGAAGATCATAAAGATCGAGGCCGCCCTAGATACGACCGAGACGGACATCGACGCTGACACTCTTGAAGCGCAGTTCAACGATGTTCGCAAGGACCTTCAGGAGATGGTGCTCGATACGTTCTTTGAGCCGACCACCAATCCCAACGCGGTGACGCCCGACGGTCAGAGTTCGTTCGACAGCACCGTTGACAGCCTCGTTCGGATGCGGTCGCTGGCGCATGGGTTTCCTTCGGTCGGGTATACCCGGCGCGAAGTGGACATCACCGAATTGCGATCCATAGAGGTCGATTATTCGGTGCGCCGCGCCGTGACGCGCCGGATCTATCCCCAAGGTCATATCCATGCCTTTTTCGAGGATCTCGGCGTCACCAAGGACGATATCGTCACGGTGGTGGACGGCGCCGACGATGTCTGGAGCAAGGCCGAGTTCTCCGCCTCCTGCGTCGCCGATTTCGAGGGCAGCGGGATCGACCAGATCTCGCTCGACGTACAATATGTCAAGGATGTCGACTTTACCGCCAATCCCGAAGAAGAAGACGAAGACGAGGACAATTCAAACGCGCTTTGGTCGTTCAACTTCAAGACCGGCGAAGAAGTCTTTCGTAAAGGCACATGGTTTGACCCCGAGATCGGGCCGAAGTTTTTTTACCGGTATCGGATCTTCTTCAAGCCTGACGCGATCCCCGGCCCGTCGAACATGATGGAAACCCAGTGGCGGCGGATCGAATCCAAGAACATCATCGTCAATGCGGCCGAACTGTTCGAGCGCCAGACTATCAACGTGCAGACCGTCGATAACTTTCCGTGGGATCGGTATCCGCAGGTGCTTTTGCGGGTTCGCTACAACGATCCGGTGTCCAAGTGGCTGCACGAGGATGCCAAGCTGCTCTCGGCTGACGATCACGACTATGCTGCCTCGTTCCGGCAACGGGCCAAGGATGGGATCGAACCGGAATACTCGCTGCAATATATTCGCAGCGACAACGAAGTCATCGAAACCGCCTGGGAACCGGTGGATCGGGGATTGACGGTGATCCGCAATCCCGATCCGGAGAAGCTGGAACTGACCTTCGTGGTCAGCCCGGCCACCGTTTTGGGCCTGCTGATCCTTGATCTTCGATATGAGGACCCCGAGAACGGCGTTTTCGAATCCACGACACTGATGTTTCAGGGCGAGGACGCCTACAAGCCGCAGATCTGGGCGATCCCGTGGAAAGACGTGACCAAGCGTCGTTTCCTCATGGGGCAGACGATCATCGACGCCAATTCCAACATCATCCAGACCGGCATGATCGAAGCCGAGGGCAACGTGCATGTTCTGGGCGACGTGTTCGCCAAATCCATGGAGGTGCAGCCCAAGCTTATCGGGCCAGACTTTGCCAGTCAGGGTGTGTCCAAGATCGTCCTGACGCTGAAATACGAGGACGCCGCTAACGGGGTTCTCAAGGAAACACTGCACGAGTTTTCGGCCCCGGGGGACGCGCCGACCTGGAAGGTCATGCTCAAGGACGCGAGCCGCCGTGAGTACAGCTATGAACTGACCTACGTGATGGATACCGGCTTTACCAAGACGACCGGGGAACAGACGTCGCGTGACAGGTTCCTCATGTTGTCTTCGGCGGTACCGTCATGAACACCAAGCCCGGTCTTCCTGCTGCGCGCACCGGACAGGCGGCATTCATTGACCGCGTGGCGCGGCTGTGCCGCCTGAGCCCGGAGGGCCGCGCGGCTGCCATCCGCCCTCTCTCTGGCGCTGCCGGTCTTGGGTCCGTGGATCGCACCTGTATCGATGGTGGCGGGGACATGATGCTGACCTTCGCCGTGCCGACCAACGGCGCGCTCACGGTCGGCGTCGCGTCTGCACTGCCGCAGCGCCCCGCACCGAATGTCCGGCTCTGGCGCCGGTGGGACGTGGCCCGCCCGACCGATGTCGGTCGCAGCCTGATCTTCGGCAAGCCACGCGCGACCGATTGGGAAATCGCGGTCGACGAGGTCGAGGCGATCGCCGCGCCGCCGTCCGTGTTGGCCGAATTGCGCACGCGCGGGTCGGTCTACATGACGGCACGCGACGAACCGGGCAGCGGGCGGGGGTGGCTGTCATTCGGCTTGTACCATCGCCAATCGCCGCGTCAGACGCTGGCCGCGCTTGGCCAGCCACAGGTCTGGGCCACGGTGCGCGACCTGATGACAGACCTGCTGGGCCGTCCGGTCAGCGACGGCACCCGTCCATGGAGCATCGCCGTGTCGGCGGCCGGCTCCGAAGGCAGGATCCGTATCGGCACCACGATCTGGGCCCGGATGCCGGAACATCCGGAAAAGGCACGACGACTGGCCCGGCAGATCGGGTTTTTCGGGCATGACCGTGACCTTGTTTCGGGGCTTTACAACTACTGCTGCGGGCAAGCCCGCGCCCCGCGCGGTGTCGGGGTCGCGGCCGAGTTCGATTTCGAAGACGGAGCCCTGAAAGGGGCGCATTACACCCTGCGCGTGCCACCGGTGGGCCTGGGGCCTGGATTCTTGAAGGAGGTCTTAGATGGACAAGATTGATCTTAGGCTGCTGATGACCCAGCAGGCCCTTGCCGAAAACCAGATCGGCGAAGAGGAATTCGAAACCGAAGGCGTGGTCACTGGCGAAGGCGGCGCCCAGGAACTCTTGGTGACGGTGCAGTTTTCCGGCGAGGTATCGCCCTTGGAAAACGCAGGGCTAAGCGTCGTGACGCGCGTGGATGACATCGTCACGGGGCGGATCGCGCCGGGTGATCTGGCGGGCTTGGCCGAGGTCGACTCGGTGGTTCGCATTGAAGGCAGCTATCCGATGGAAGACGAGCTTGACATCTCGGTGGTCGAGGTGAATGCCGACGAGGTCAACAGCGGAACCGGCATCGGAACGCCACCGCACACCTATACCGGCCAGGGCGTGATCCTCGGGATCATCGACAGCGGCATCGATTTCCAGCACCCGGCGTTCCTGAACCCCGACGGCACCACGCGCATTATCGCGATCTGGGATCAGATCGTCACGGCGACCGGAACGGAAACGGTTCCGCAGCCCTACGGGATCGGGGTCGAGTATGACCGCGCCGCGATCAATGCCGCGCTGGGCACGGCGAACCCGCAAAACTCTGTCCGCCATTTCAACAGCGGCTCGGGCCATGGCACACATGTGGCCGCGATCGCTGGTTCCAACGATGCCAATTTCCCCGGCATTGCCACCGGTGCCGAATACATCATCGTGCGCAATGCCTCGCTGACCTCGGTTCAGGCAAGCTGGGCCATGAAATACATCTACGACATGGCTGATGCGCTGGGCCGTCCCTGCGTGATCAACCAGAGCCAGGGCATCAACGAGGGTCCGCATGACGGGACGATGGCGCTGGAATTGATGATCGACAAGATGCTGGGTGTGCCGGGGCGGGCCTTTGTCAAATCTGCGGGCAACGCGGCCAACGACAACGCCCATTGGGGCGCGTCCATTCCAGCCGGTGGCCACGTGGACCTGCAGGCCAGCATTGCCAATGTCGGCACGCTTGCGCAGCTTACCCGCGGGGTGATCGAAATCTGGTACCCTGCCGCAGGCAGGCTGAGCGTGACGGTCACCAACCCCGCCGGAGAGGCGAAAGGCCCGCATGCCCAGCCAGCCAGTGGCAGCGCAACACATCCCGACAGCTATACCAGCGGGACCAACATTTCTGTCGGCATGACCACGGATTTGCAGCCCAACCACCAGAACCGTATCCGCATCTCACTGAACAATGCCGGTGGTCTGGATCTTGGGGGATGGACGATCCGGCTTGAGAATCCGGGCGGCGCGGCCGTGGCATTCCATTCCTGGGTCAGCCGCAACAGTGGCGCGCGGCTATCGTTCAACGGCTCGCCGAATCCGTCTGCCGCGACGATCTCTACCCCCGGCACCGCGCGCGAGGTCATCGCCGCAGGCAGCTATGTCACCAAACCCCCTGCAGGCGCGGGCGGGATATCGAACTTCTCGTCGCGCGGGCCGACGACCGACGGGCGGATCAAGCCCGATATTTCGGCCCCCGGCGAGTTGGTCAAGGCCGCGCGGTCACGCGATGCGAATAATGGTGCCTTCCCGCCGGAGCCGCCCGGCGGCCAGTATCTCACGCTGCAAGGCACCAGCATGGCCGCGCCGCATGTCACGGGCTCTATCGCCTGCCTGCTGGAAAAGAAGCCCACCCTTACCCAGGAACAGATCCGGCGTGGCCTCGCGGAAACAGCCCGGACCGATGCCAATACCGGAACCGGCGACGCGGTGCCCAACAACGATTACGGTGCTGGCAAGCTCGATACTCGCGCCCTGCTGGAATACGATTTCCCGGCGGCGGCGACGCAGACATGGGTGGTGATCCGGTCCTCGCTCTACAATTGGACCGAAGGCGATCGGCCGCCCAGCTTTGAGGTGTTCGCCAATGAAAACGGACGGGCGATCATAGAGTTGGCCTATGGGTCGCGTGACATCCCCAATGCGCCGGAACGCGACCCCGCCAACCCGCTGCGCTATTATCACACCGGCGAGACCCTGACGAACGTGCAGATCACCAACGCCGATGGCAGCACGCGCACGCTAAACCTTGACGCGCAGGACATCGTCCTGTCCGGAAACCGCGCAACCTGGACCATGCCGCAAGAGCTATGGGACTGCTACCGGGAGGAGCTGCGCAAATCCAGGATGAGCCCACCGCAAAGCCAGATGGCGCAGATGCTCTACTACCGGGTACGCTTTGAACCCACCGGCGGCACATCCGCGATACTCTGGCCGGGCGACGATTCCTTCAACGCATCGCCCGACAACAACCGCATGAACATTATCGCATTGCGGGCGGATCCTGTGACACAGGTGGTTCCGGACACCGCTGCAATGCAGGCGATGCCGCGCCATGCCGCCGAACTTGATTGGCTATGGAAGAACCTTCCCGATGACGACGATGACCGCAGGTCGCTGGTCAACATCTTTTCGCACCGGTTCTTCACCAATCACGTCGAGACAGACATCCGCGGCAAGATCCTCTCGCTCTGGGTTGAGGCCGGTCCGGCCCGGCAGCGGCTCTCTACGATGCTGGACCGTATGTTCACCACGGCGGCCGGTCTCGAAATGACCGTGCTCAAGCAGCCATGCCTTCGCGAAGGCATCATGCTGATCGACCACCTGCTGGAACTGGTGTCGATCGTTCCGCATCCGGACATGACAGGCGTTCGGGTTGCCGAACAATTGGTCGACGATGTGCTGCAGGAGATCCTCGATCCCAACGGGCAGATGAATCAGGGCCGCGCCCAGACCTGCGCCCCGGCCGGCATCCAGACGATGCTGATAAACGCGAATGCCGCCGAGTACACGCGGCTTCAGCGCGGCCTGCTTTCGGCGACCGGGCAGGCCACTCTGGCCAATGGCGACGTGGTCTCGCCTCCGGTCGGCATCTTTCGGGCTGCGAATTACGCGGGCGATCAATCCTCGGCCTTCTATGTCCGGACCAATGCCGAACTTGCCTTTCAGGCGATGCTTCTGAAATACGCACGCGGGTCGGATTTCCCCCGCTTTGATCCGGATGCACCGCCGGATTCCCCGCGGGGCATAAACACGGTGTTTCAGGCCACCATTGCACGCGGGCTGACCTTTGATGAGATCAAGACCGCGCTTGACGGATTGTTCAACGCGAACTTCACCAAGCGGATCGAGGCCGCGCCCTCGGACGCGCTGCGCAACCAGTTCGTCAACGACATGCAGTCCAGTTCCGATCCCTTGCTGACCGTGCTGCACTGGCGCCACCCGCCCAGCCATGCCGATACCGGGTTGCACGCGGTTCTGTCGACACGGCACGAGGCCAACCGCACCTTCTTCAAGAACCCGCAATATGCCGGGTCGCGCCCACCCAGCGGCTACCAGCCGAACGGTTCTGCCGCCAATCCGCCGCGCCGCACCGACGATCCCAGCCAGACGCTGGAATCGATGGGCGACGATGACATGTCGGATTGGGTGCGCGGCTACTACACGCGCGCCTGAGCCAAGCAGGATTTGATGACGGAGAGATATAATGCTCGCTCTATACGAAAAAACACAAGCGATCCCCGGTGTCATTGTCTACCGCGACCACCAGGATCTCGGTCAGTTCTACTACATTTGCGAGGTGCCCCGGATCTCCAAGGTCAATGGCACCCCGGCCTTGAGCTTCGTCAAGTTCCGGCGCGACATCACCGACAATGTCGATTTTCAGGAAGGCGACAGTCTGGGCGGCGGCATCCTGAATTTCACCGTGGATCTGGCGGTCACCGAGGATGAGCTCGATGACATTCGGAACGAGATCCCGGACCATTTCGACAATGTGCCCGATGAAATCCGCCTTGCGCCGGTGACGGTTCGGGACGGATCGGTGCGACTGAGCGTGATGCGTGATTCCGCCGATGCCGAAGGGGCATCGGCGGACGCGCCGCGCGGGCTGAAATTCTTCGAGGAAGTGCACGGGTCGACCAAGCCATCCTTGATCGGCGACCAGCGCGCCACCTTCACCGTCATGCTGAACCGCGAAATGGCCACCGCCATGGAACAGACATTGCGGGGCGGCATCAGCATGTTCGGCGTGCTGTATCAGCTGTTCTTCATGGGCATGCGTGATGCGTTTTCGATCAAGGCACGCGCAGACTACAAGCGCGTCTACACACATATGGAAACCGAACTGGGCGTGCAGGCGCAGATCAAGGCTGTCAGCCTGGCCGCCGATATCGGCGTCGCGTTCCAGCGCCTGCGCGAAAAGGGCATCGTCAAGGTCGAGATCACGCAATTCACCGATGACGAGGATCTCAAGGCGCAGCAGGACGAGGCCTGGGAGTGGATCAAAAACGAACTTATCAAGGATCTGTTCGAGACATCCATGTCGCCTCCGGGGTTCATGCAACCCGATGCCGGCGGTGGCATGCTGGGGCAGTTGCAGAACCTGTTCGGGCAGATGCCGGTGCCTACGCTTGGCGCGGCGATGCAGCCGCAACGGGGCGCGGTCGCCCAAACGCCTCCGAATACTGGCGCGCCTGCCAGCAATCTGTCAGATCAGGTCGCCTCGACCGCCGCGACCAACCAGACGCAGGCCGCCGCGCGCGCGCCAGCCGGCGGTGGCGGCAACGCGATTTCCGAGATTTCGCCGTTCCGGGTGGGCTTCTCGCTCAAGGTCTTTCACCAGGATGAACTGAAAGTGCGCGAGTTCGATTTCACGATGCAGGCCGCCATGCAGCAGGAAGCCAATCCCAATGGCATGTTCTCGTCGATCTGCGACGGCTACAACCTCGACAAGCATATCTTTGAGATTGATATGGACGACCCTTGGTTCGATCGCGTCGTGTCGACCGTTTCGATGGGTCAGGATCTGGCCTCGCTCGGTATCGCTTCGGTGGCGGTGAACATGGAATACCCCGCCGACCGACCGGCCAATCGCGATGCAGACCATATCGACGGCTTCTTGTTCCGTCCCGGTGAAACCGACAGCAGGTCCTTCACGACCTTCGTCAACGACCGCAACGACCGCGACTATCGTTACCGGATGACGATCACCTTCGATCCGACAACGGAATGGCGCGGCAAGGACAGTCAGATCGTGACCGACTGGACCGCCACGGCAGATCGTCAGTTGCCGCTTGCACCGATGGACGCAATCGAACTGATGCAGGTCGAGATCGGATTGTCGAGCCTTTCGAACGATCTGATCGCGCAAGTCGAGGTCGAAGTCGCTTATGAGAACCCCGTCACCGGTTTCACCGATCAAAGGACTTTCGTGCTGACACCGGGCGGCGCGGCGCAGACCTGGAAACTGCGGCTCGGGGCCGACGCGCCGCTCGAGTATCGCTACCGGCTGCGGTACTTTTTCCGCGAAGGCAACCTGCGGATTGAAACGCCGTTCGAGACATCGCAGGAACCGGCGCTGGTGGTCAATCCGCCGTTTCGCGGGTTGCAGCGCGTCACCATCAACCCGATGCTGCTGGACGCGCCGAACCTGCTGCAAGCCGTGGTCGACATCAGCTACACGGAAGACGACAGCGGATACCGTGTGTCCTATCGCGAGGAATACGACGGGATGACACCCTTGGCCGTGCGGCGGATCGAAATTCCGACCCTTGCCGAAGACCCCGCGCCCGTCGAGTTCAGCTCGACCGTGATCAAGATCGACGGCAGCGTTTCGACACAAGAAAACCAGACGGTCGAGAACGGGATCATCTTGTTGACCGAAGGGCCGGGAACTGTGCAGCGCATCCGCCTGAAATTGCCGCAGCAGTCGTTGGGGGACATGATCGCTATCAAGGTCGCTCTGACCGGCAGCGGCGATCTGGCAGACGAGACCTCGGCCCTCTTCACACCCAGCCAAATGGCCGATCAGTTCGTTTCGCTTGTCCAGCCAGACGGCGCGGCGCGGGAATACAGTTTTGCCGTGACAGGCTATGACGTCAACGGGGACGCAACCGAGCTCGCAACCGGTACCACAAACGATCAGGTGTTCATCGTTCCGATGAGCTGAGACCCGGTTTCGGGCAATAGGGCCCGCGCCTGTGTCGCGGGCCTCTGGTTTTCAGATCTGGATGATCAGCCTCAGTCTGCGTGTTCGATTCTGCGGTTTTCAAACAGTGCCGCCCAGGTCGCATCATCGACCACATCGGTGCGCGGCAGCCCGACGCTCTCGCGGAAATCGCGCACGGCCGCCGCAGTCTTTGGCCCGAAGATCCCGTCATCCTTGATCATGAGCATCTTTTGCAGACCCTTCACCGACAGCCCGCGATCTCCTGTTTCAAGGCTTGGCATGCTGCCCGGGGTCTGCGTGTCCAGCGTGTCCTGTATGTCCGCACCGTCCAACCCGAGGATTCCGAATTCATCGAGGTTCAGCACGGACTTGTAGTCGAAAACCGGGCACGCCTTGGAGGCCACTTCCCGATGTCCGTGAAACGTCACTTTGCCGTTATACGCATTGTTGATTTCAGTGCACAACGCACGTAGCCGGTCGAATTGCGCTTCGGTGAATGCGTCTTCGTGCAGACCGTGAAGGCAGATCGCTATGGTTCCGGTATTATGCCCGCGCTGTGCCGCCGGAGTGCGATCAAGGGGCCTCCCCTCTTCCAGCATTCCGTCCTTGCGGATGAAGTAGTGATACCCGACATCCGACCAGCCGTTATCCTGCACATGCCATTTGCGGATCGTGGCGATGTTGTCATGATGCGGGTGATCCGAAGCCGAGCAGTGAACAAACACCCGATCCACGGATCGCGACGGTTTCGTAAACATGAGCGTCTCCTCCTGAATGAATTTGAAAACAAGGGGGTGATCCACGGATCACGCGGAAAAACCAATCACTGGCGTGCAGCAACCTGAAACAGGCATAGCCGTCACCGACGGCAGCTGGCACGCTATGTCATGTCTGTATATTAGCACGTTTAAGGGCACTTTTGGAGAAAAAGCTCGCGCAGAAAGTGCCAAGCGCACGTCGACATGTCCGCTGCAGAGCACCCCGCAGGCCTGCCCCCGTCAGGTGGTCCGGTTTAGTCCTGGTGCATCATGGGCCCGGTTCGATCCCCGGCATTGGACCGCCCCAAGGCAGAGTGTTCCGGCGGGGATATTGAGTGCAAGATGAAGGGCTTATCCGGCTTCATCTTGCCGGAAATACTCGACTGCACCCGGTCAGGCCCAATCAGAAAGGCACGTCATCCGCGCCGGTGATGAAGCGGGCGACGACCTTCTTGATGCCGGCCTTCTCGAATTCGATTTCCAGCTTGTCGCCCTCGATGCTCAGGATGGCCCCGTAGCCGAATTTCTGGTGAAAGACGCGCTCGCCCACGGTGTGTGCGCTCAGCGCCTGCGCGTCGATCACCGGGGAGCGGGCTTCGGTCGGCTGGCTGATGGGGCGCGAGGCACCGCGCGATTGCAGGCGGCGCCAGCCGGGGGAGTTGTAGACATTGGCCTCGGCGGCGCGGGTCTCGATGCCACTCGCCGCGACCCCATAGTTTCCGCCGTAGAGTCCGGGTGGGGTGAGCACCTCGACATGCGCCTCGGGCAGCTCATCAATGAAGCGCGAAGGCATCTGCGATTGCCACTGGCCATAGACGCGGCGGTTGCCGGCAAAGGAGATGGTGCAGACTTCCTCGGCGCGGGTGATGCCGACATAGGCGAGGCGGCGTTCCTCCTCCAGCCCGCGCGTGCCCGACTCGTCCATCGAGCGTTGCGACGGAAAGAGCCCGTCCTCCCAGCCCGGCAGAAAGATGACGGGAAATTCCAGCCCCTTGGCGGCGTGGAGCGTCATCAGGGTGATCTTTTCGCCCGCCTCTTCGGTCTCGTTATCCATGATCAGGCTGACATGTTCGAGGAAGCCTTGCAGGTTTTCGAAGCCTTCCAGCGCCTTGATGAGTTCCTTGAGGTTTTCGAGGCGGCCGGGGGCCTCGGGCGTCTTGTCGTTCTGCCACATGGCGGTGTAGCCGCTCTCATCGAGGATGATCTCGGCGAGTTCCATATGGGTGAGGTCGGCATCGCCGGTCATCCGGCCCCAGCGGGCGAGGCCCACGATAAGGTCGCGCAGCGCCGCCGCGCCCTTGCCCTTGATCGCGCCCTGCTCGACCGCCAGCGCAGCACCATCGACCAGCGAGACGCCATTGTCGCGGGCGATGCGCTGGATGGTCTGCTGCGCCTTGTCGCCGAGGCCGCGTTTGGGGGTGTTGACGATCCGCTCGAAGGCCAGATCATCGACGGGCGAGGTGACGAGGCGGAAATAGGCCATCGCGTCGCGGATCTCCATCCGCTCGTAAAAGCGCGGGCCGCCGATGACGCGGTAGGGCAGGCCGATGGTGAGGAACCGGTCCTCGAAGGCGCGCATCTGGTGCGAGGCGCGCACGAGGATGGCCATGTCATCGAGACCGAAGGCGCGCATGCCGCGTGTACCGCGCTGCATCGATTCGACCTCTTCGCCGATCCATCGCGCCTCTTCCTCGCCGTCCCAATGGCCGATCAGGCGGACTTTTTCGCCCGCCTCGGCCTGCGTCCACAACTCCTTGCCCAGCCGGTCGCGGTTGCCTGCGATGACGCCACCGGCGGCGGCGAGGATATGCGGGGTGGAGCGGTAATTCTGTTCCAGCCGGATCACCGCCGCACCGGGAAAATCCTTTTCAAACCGCAGGATATTGCCCACCTCGGCGCCGCGCCAGCCATAGATCGACTGGTCATCGTCACCTACGCAGCAGATGTTGCGATGCCCGCCCGCGAGCAGGCGCAGCCAGAGATATTGCGCGACGTTGGTGTCCTGATATTCGTCCACGAGGATGTATTTGAACCGGCGCTGATATTGCGCGAGCACATCGTCGTATTTCTGAAAGATCGTTACCACATGCAGCAGCAGATCGCCGAAATCGACGGCGTTCAACTCCCTGAGCCGGGTCTGATACTGGCGGTAGAGCGCGGGGCCCTTGCCGTCATAGGCCGAGGCCTCGGCGGCGGGCAGGTTGTCGGGGGGCCAGGCGCGGTTCTTCCATTGGTCGATGATCCCGGCGAGCATCCGGGCGGGCCAGCGCTTGTCGTCTATGTTGGCGGCCTGCACCAGTTGTTTGAGCAGGCGCAGTTGGTCATCGGTGTCGAGGATGGTGAAATTCGACTTGAGATCAACCAGTTCGGCGTGACGGCGCAGCAGCTTGACGCAGATCGAATGGAAGGTGCCGAGCCACGGCATCCCTTCGACCCGCTCGCCCATCAGGCGGCCGACGCGCTCCTTCATCTCGCGGGCGGCCTTGTTGGTGAAGGTCACGGCGAGGATTTCGTTGGGATGCGCGCGTCCCGTGTTGAGCAGATGCACGATGCGCGTGGTCAGCGCCTTGGTCTTGCCGGTGCCCGCGCCCGCGAGCATCAGCACCGGGCCGTCGAGTGTTTCAGCGGCGCGGCGTTGCTCGGGGTTCAGATCTTCGAGATAGGGCGCGGGCCGCGCGGCCATGGCGCGGGCGGCGAGGCTTGCGCCTTCAAAGGCGTCGGATTCGTCAAAACTGCTCATGCGGCGGAGGATAGCGTGGGTTAAGACCGAGTTAAAGATAATGTTCAGGGATTGTTCCACCTAAAGCGGTATCGCCCGGTGAAATGCTAGCACCACTGCGGCAGATCGCGTCTTAAGCGAATTTCAGCCCATCGGGGACGATTGCCAAAGCAGGAATCGGGGAAATGGCGGCCACGTGCTAAGGTTGTGCTAGGGCAACTTCATACGCCTGCGCTTTGAGCGCTGTGCATTTTTACCAAATTTAACATCAAAAAAAGGAGTTTCACGTATGGTTAGTGCGGAACGCATCGAAAGCTATCGCAAAAAAGGCCGCGAGGTCCAACTGGCGCAGACCGGGGACGAGGACCTGGGTCCGCTGAAACTGTTACCCGGGACATGGAAGAACAGCGGTGGTTTTGCCGCGCGTGGCTGGAACATGATCGCCCTGCCCTTTGCCGCCGACGACAACCCTTTTGCCTATCGGCTGTTGATGAACCACTATGAGGAAGAGCTGAAATTCTCGTTGGTGGACAAGGCGGTGCCAAATCGTGGGATCGACCGGGCGGCGGGCACCAATACCGATCAGTTCGTTGTGACGCTGGATTTCGAGCAGATGATCAAGCAGATCGACGCCGAGGATCAGCCCGATAGTGGGTTGGCCGGGCCTGCCGACCTGCCAATCCACCACGAGCCGGGCCTGTGGCTGCACATGACGAACGAGCGCACCGATGACCTGGATATCGCGCGGCTAAGCACGGTGCCGCATGGCGACTCGATCCTGGCGCTAGGGCGTAGCGAGGTGATCGACGGGCCACCGGAGATCGAAGCGATCAACGGCCTGCCGACAGGTGTCACGCATGACTTGGACAACAACCCGTACCTGGCACCCTACAAGCACTATAGCGACAACCCATTCAAGGGTACGATAACGGCGGCAGGTTTTCCCGGGTTCAACCCGGTCAGCCCACATGAATTGCTGACGCTGGGGCTGCCCCCGAACGTGGCGCGGACCACGGTGCTGGAGGTCAATACCACGGTGAACAGTGGCGGGATCAAGAACCTGCCGTTTATCGTCAAGCAGGCCAATGCGGTTGAGATGGTGTCGACCTTCTACGTCATGGAGGTCGAGAACGGCGATGATGATGCCAAGCTGGTGATGGCCTATTCGCAGGTGGTGATCCTTGATTTCTTTCCGCGCCGTGACGGGCATCCGGGGCTGATCGGTTGGCCGCATGTGAGCATCAACACGATGGAGAAGGTGGACGAGCCCAGCTACGAGAAAGCCTCGATGCCGTCGGCCTGAAGGCTTGCGCGTCGCGGGGCGGGCCATGAGGGTCGCCCTGCGGCGTGTCGTTCATAGCAGAATGCTGGACAAGGGTTTGAAAATCCGCACAGATGCGGAAATGGACCTGCATGCCCGATACCCCGCCCTGAGTGACCTGCGCGCCCGCGCGCGCATTCGTATTCCGCGTTTCGTGTGGGAGTATCTCGACAGCGGCACCGGTGTGGAGGCCACCAAGGCGCGCAATCGGGTGATGCTGGATCAGGTCCGGCTGAGCCCGTCGATCCTGCATGGCGAGATCGCGCCGGACCTGAGCACGACCCTGCTGGGTGAGGACTATGCCCTGCCGGTGGGGATCGCGCCGGTGGGGATGTCGGGGCTGATCTGGCCCGATGCGGAGCGGCATCTGGCGCGGGCGGCGACGGCGGAGGGGGTGCCTTATACGCTGTCGACTGTGGCGAGCCAGAAGCCCGAGGATGTCGGCCCGCATCTGGAGGGGCGTGGCTGGTTTCAGATGTATCCGCCGCGCGACCCGGAGATTCGCCGCGACATGCTGGAGCGCGCGCGCAAGGCCGGGTTCGGGGTGCTGGTGCTGACGGTGGATGTGCCGGTGGGATCGCGCCGCGAACGGCAGGTGCGCTCGGGCCTGACGCAGCCGCCGCGCCTCACGCCCCGGCTGATGGCACAGGTGGCGCGCTGCCCGGCCTGGGCGAGCGGCATGGCGCGGCTGGGGATGCCTCGGATGCGGCTGATCGACGACTATGCCGGGCAGACCAAGGGCCTGCCGTCGAACAAGCACGCAGGCTATCTGCTGCGCACCTCGCCCGACTGGGACTATCTGCGCTGGCTGCGCGAGGCCTGGGACGGGCCACTGGTGGTCAAGGGCGTGCTGCGCGGCGAGGACGCGGCAGCGCTGGAGAAAGCGGGCGTCGATGCGATCTGGGTGTCGAACCACGCAGGACGACAGTTCGACGCCGCCCCCGCCACGATCGAGGCGTTGCCGGAGGTGCGCGCGGCCACCACGCTGCCGGTGATCATGGATGGCGGCATCGAGGGCGGGCTCGATATCCTGCGCGCGATGGCCCTTGGGGCGGATTTCGTGATGATGGGGCGGGCGTGGCATTTCGCACTTGGCGCGCTTGGGGCGGAGGGCCCGGCGCATCTGGCCGATATCCTGCGCGAGGATCTGAAGGCCAATATGGGGCAGTTGGGGTTGCAACGGCTATCGGACACGCCGAGCCGGTTGAGATAGGATTTAGCACTCTAATTCAATGCGTTACAAGAAATGCATTACAATGTATATACAAAGTATATGCATTATGCCATGATGCCCGCCGACAGGGAGGCAGACGCATGCCCGCAGACGGACGTAAGAAACAGGATCGCAAGGACAGCCAGCTGATCATTCGCATCAGCAAGGCGGATCGCGATGCCTTTGTCGATCTGTGCGAGACGCTCGATACGAGTGCAGCGCGCGAGATCCGGCGGTTCATTCGTGACTTTACCCTGTCGCATCAAACTGCCCCCGACGAGAGCGGTGCGGTGCAGGACATCACCGAAAAGGAGCCGAAACCATGGCCAAAAAAGCGAAAATCAAAGAGCTCAAAAAAGAAGTGAAGCTGCGCGAAGCCAAGGTATCGCGGCAGAAAACCAAGCTGAAGTCGGCGCGCAAGGCGCTCAAGAAAGCGGCCTGACCGGGCCATCACGCGGCGGTTGCCATCAGGGCACCCGCTATTCCTCTTTACCCTCAGAGACAGGAGACTGCTGTGTCCTCATTGACTGATATTCGCGGGATCGGCCCCGCCCTTGCCAAGGCGCTCGCAGCCCTTGGCATCACCAGCCCCGAATTGCTGGCACGCGCCGACGCTTCGGCGCTGACCCAGGTGCGCGGCATTTCGCCGGATCGCGCGCAGGGCTTCATCGACGCCGCCGCGGCACTTGGCAAGGCCCCGTCGACCCCCGAGTCCCCGGCCAAACCCGTGACCGCCGAGGCCAAGCCCGCCGCTGCCAAGCCCGAGGCTGCGGCCAAGAAAGCCGCGAAGACCAAGGCAGACAAGACAGCGGCGGCGAAAAAGGCCGACGCAAAGGCCAAAGACAAAAAGTCTGACGCGAAGAAGGCCGACAAGAAAAAGACGTCCAAAAAGAAGGACGACAAGAAAAAGGCCAAGAAGGACGACAAGTCCAAGAAGAAATCCGGCAAGGCGAAGAAAAAGAAGAAGTCCGGCAAGTGACCGCCTGCGCCCCTATCCCTGCCGGGTAGGGGTGCCCACCCTTTGGGACAGGAAATTCCCCCACCCGGCGAATACCCAGAATGGCGGATTGCGCAAAGCTTTCACAAATCTTACAAGGTCATAGCGCCGCAGCGCGGCATCGCCGCGGGTGGCCCAAGACGTGACCAACCGGGGGTAAAGGCCATGGCCGACTTCAAGAAAATCCTGATCGCCAACCGGGGCGAGATCGCCATCCGCATCATGCGTGCCGCCAATGAACTGGGCAAACGCACCGTCGCGGTCTTTGCCGACGAGGACAAGCTGAGCCTGCACCGGTTCAAGGCCGATGAGGCCTATCGCATCGGCGAGGGGATGGGGCCGGTCGCGGCCTATCTGTCGATCGAGGAGATCATCCGCGTGGCCCGCGAGTGCGGGGCCGACGCGATCCATCCCGGCTACGGCCTGCTGTCGGAAAACCCCGATTTCGTCGATGCCTGTGTTGCTGCGGGCATCACCTTTATCGGTCCCAAGGCGGATACGATGCGCGCGCTTGGCGACAAGGCGAGCGCGCGGCGCGTCGCCGTCGAGGCGGGCGTGCCGGTCATCCCCGCGACCGAGGTTCTGGGCGAGGATATGAAGGCGATCCGCAAGGAGGCGGGTGAGGTCGGCTATCCGCTGATGCTCAAGGCGTCCTGGGGCGGCGGCGGGCGCGGCATGCGGCCGATCAACTCCGAGGACGAGCTTGAGGAGAAGGTGCTGGAGGGGCGGCGCGAGGCCGAAGCGGCCTTTGGCAATGGCGAGGGCTATCTGGAAAAGATGATCCTGCGCGCGCGCCATGTCGAGGTGCAGATCCTCGGCGACAAGCATGGCAACATGTATCATCTCTATGAGCGCGACTGCTCGGTGCAGCGGCGCAATCAGAAGGTGGTGGAGCGTGCCCCTGCCCCCTATCTGAGCGAGGCGCAGCGCGAGGAAATCTGCCAGCTGGGTCATCGCATCTGCAAGCATGTCGATTACGAATGCGCGGGCACGGTCGAATTCCTGATGGATATGGACACCGGCGCATTCTATTTCATCGAGGTCAATCCGCGCGTGCAGGTCGAGCATACCGTGACCGAAGAGGTCACCGGCATCGACATCGTGCAGGCGCAGATCAAGATCGCCGAGGGCAAGACGCTGACCGAGGCCACCGGCAAGGCGTCGCAATACGACATCACGCTGAACGGTCACGCGCTGCAGACCCGGATCACCACCGAGGACCCGCTCAACAATTTCATCCCCGATTACGGCCGCATCACCGCCTATCGCAGCGCCACCGGCATGGGCATCCGGCTTGACGGCGGCACCGCCTATTCGGGCGGTGTGATCACCCGCTATTATGACAGCCTGCTGACCAAGGTCACCGCATGGGCACCGACGCCCGAGGCCGCCATCGCGCGCATGGACCGCGCCCTGCGCGAGTTCCGCATTCGCGGGGTGAGCACCAATATCGCCTTTGTCGAGAACCTGCTGAAGCACCCGACGTTTCTGAACAACGAATACACCACCAAGTTCATCGACACGACGCCGGAGCTTTTCAAGTTCTCCAAGCGGCGCGACCGGGGCACCAAGGTGCTGACCTATATCGCCGATATCACGGTGAACGGGCATCCCGAGACGACGGGCCGCGCGAAACCGGCCGACGTCAAGCTGCCGCGCCCGCCCGCATTGCAGGGCGAGCCTGCCCCCGGCACCCGCACGCTGCTGGAGGACAAGGGCGCCAAGGCCGTCGCCGACTGGATGCTGGCGCAGGAGCGGCTGCTGCTGACCGACACCACCATGCGCGACGGGCATCAGTCGCTGCTGGCCACGCGGATGCGGTCGATCGACATGGTGCGCGCGGCCCCGGCCTATGCCGCCAACCTGCCCGATCTCTTCAGTGTCGAATGCTGGGGCGGGGCGACGTTCGACGTGGCCTACCGGTTCCTGCAGGAATGCCCGTGGCAGCGCCTGCGCGATCTGCGCGCCAAGATGCCGAACCTGCTGACGCAGATGCTGCTGCGTGCCAGCAACGGCGTGGGCTATACCAACTATCCCGACAACGTGGTGCAGGAATTCGTGCGGCAGGCCGCCGAGACCGGCGTCGACGTGTTCCGCGTGTTCGACAGCCTCAACTGGGTCGAGAACATGCGCGTCGCGATGGATGCGGTGGTGGCGAGTGGCAAGATCTGCGAGGGCACGATCTGTTACACCGGCGATATCCTAGATGCGGACCGGGCCAAGTATGACCTGAAATACTATGTCGGCATGGCCCGCGAGTTGCAGGATGCGGGCGCGCATGTGCTGGGCCTCAAGGATATGGCGGGGCTGCTGAAACCGGCCTCGGCCTCTGTTCTGGTCAAGGCGCTGAAGGATGAGCTGGACATTCCCGTCCATTTCCATACGCATGATACGTCTGGCATTGCCGGGGCGACGATCCTTGCCGCCGCTGAGGCGGGCGTCGATGCGGTGGATGCAGCGATGGATGCGTTCTCGGGCGGCACGTCGCAGCCCTGCCTCGGCTCGATCGTCGAGGCGCTGCGCAACACGCCGCGCGATACCGGGCTGAACATCGAGCGCATCCGCGAGATGTCGAATTACTGGGAGGCGGTGCGCGCGCAATATGTCGCGTTCGAGAGCGGCCTCGCGGCGCCTGCGTCGGAGGTCTATCTGCACGAGATGCCCGGCGGGCAGTTCACCAATCTCAAGGCACAGGCGCGCAGCCTCGGGCTTGAGGAAAAGTGGCCCGATGTGGCCCGCACCTATGCGGATGTGAACCAGATGTTCGGCGATATCGTCAAGGTGACGCCGTCCTCCAAGGTGGTGGGCGACATGGCGCTGATGATGGTCAGTCAGGGCCTGACCCGCGCCGATGTGGAGAACCCCAAGACCGACGTGGCCTTTCCCGATTCTGTCTTCGACATGATGCGCGGCAATCTTGGCCAGCCTCCGGGCGGCTTTCCCGAGAGCATCGTGAAGAAAGTTCTGAAGGACGAGAAGCCCAACACAGAGCGCCCCGGCAAGCACCTCGAGCCGGTCGATCTTGAGGCCACGCGCAAGGATGTCGTCGCGCAGCTGGAAGGCAAGTCGATCGACAATGAGGATCTCAACGGCTACCTGATGTATCCCAAGGTGTTTCTGGATTACATGGGCCGTCACCGCATCTATGGCCCGGTTCGCACGCTGCCGACGCGCACCTTCTTTTACGGGATGGAAGCGGGCGAGGAGATCAGTGTCGAGATCGACCCGGGCAAGATCCTCGAAATCCGCCTGCAGGCCGTGGGCGAGACCAACGAGGAAGGCGACGTCAAGGTGTTCTTCGAACTGAACGGTCAGCCCCGGGTGATCCGGGTGCCCAACCGTCTGGTGAAATCGAGCACCGCCACGCGGCCCAAGGCCGAAAGCGGCAACCCCAACCATATCGGCGCGCCGATGCCGGGTGTGGTGGCGAGCGTCGCGGCGCAGGCCGGGGCCAAGGTGGGGGCGGGCGACCTGCTGCTGACCATCGAGGCGATGAAGATGGA
>NZ_JAVJUC010000047.1:0-14176 GCF_040219995.1 Roseovarius sp.
CAGGTCAGCGCGCCCTTCTTCCGGGTCTGCACCTCGGATGTGCATGGCGAAAAACGTTTCACCTCGACGATAGCCAAGCGCCTCGACCAGCTGGGGGCCTTGACCAAGGGTCAGCGCGAGACCGGCTCGCAAGGCATGTTCCGCGAGGAGGACAATCTCGAAAGCCCGATCGCACGGGCGGCGCTGCGTGGGTATTTCGCCGATCTTGCCGCCGGGCGCGCTGAGGCGATGAGCTACGAGATCTTCACCGACTGGACAGCCCTGCGGCTGATCGACAAGGACGGGGTGCTCCTTGAGGAGCTTCCCCCGATCCAGCGGTTTCTGAACCGAGTGCTGGCGCTGCCCATCCACATGCAGAACGCGCTCTTTGCCGAGTTCATGCGCCGGATCGCCGATCAGACCGAACGGGCGCGCGCGGCGGGCACGCTCGATCTCGGCGTGGAAACCCTGCGTGGCGAAAAGATCGAACAGGTCTCCACCGAGGATCTCTGGACCTGCCCGAAATCTGGCGCCGTGACGCGGATCATCGGGCTGGAGGTGACCGACCCGGTCCACGTCCTTGGGGCCGAAGAGGCCATATCGCGCAACCCCGACAAGCTACCGATGGTTAATCGCGCCTCCGGTCGCGCGGCGCTCATCTCGGCGCGCCCCATGCAGATGTATGACGAGGACATTGTCACGCTGATGCGCAAGGCGGTGCGGCCCAACGGGTCGAGCTATCTGGAGGAGACGCGGTTCGTGTCCTCGGCCTGGGAAGACATTGGAAGGCCCGAGTTTGCAGGGCTTTGGGATACCGAGGCTGCGTCCCTGCCGAAAACCACCACGACCAAGCTCTACCTGCTGACCGGGCTTTTGCTGCCGATCTGGAAGGATATTCCGACCACGAATGAGCGCATCTACCGGGTCACGCCCGACGGGGCGACCGCGATGATCGGGCGGACGCTGAGCGAGGAAGGGGCGGCCGCGCTGCGCGCACGCTTCCTCGTCTCCAATCCGCAAACACCGCGGGAGATGCTGACCGCCGCCCTTGGCACCACCGCGCCTGTCGATCTGGGCCGGGGTCTCACCCTGACCCGTCGCCGTGTCGCAGGCGAGATGCGCCTTGAGCTTGGCGGCGCGGATCGGGGCATGATTGATGGCCTCAAGGCCCTCGGCTGCTTCACCGAGATCATCGCCTTCCAGCTGAGGGTGTTCCTGCCGCATGGGGACGGGATCGACACGGGAAGCATTCTGGCTCGGATCGTGGGGCAGGAAGCCGCCATGACGTCAGAACAAGCCGCCTGAAAAGTCATAGCGGGCTTTGGGCCGGGCGTCGCGGATCGGGATTTGGCCGATCTGCGCTTTCCGGGCGCGCGCTGACCAATGCCAGGCCCGGCCCCCCCAAATTCAGATAAGAGGACAGGCCCATGACCAATCCCCAAATGGACTATGCCGCGCTGGCGGCTCAGTGGCGCGCGGAGCGTGAAACCACCCTGAAGGCGACCCGAACAGAGCTGCTCGCGCAACTACGTGCGCTTGGCATCAGCGAGGTCACTGCTGAATACGAAGGCTATGGCGACTCCGGCAATGTCGAGGATGTGACGGTGCAGCCTGCGGACGCCAAACTGCCGGAGGCGCTTGTCACAGAGGTTGACGATTTCGCCTGGTCGCTCGCCTATCACCATCACCCGGGGTTCGAGAACAATGAAGGCGGCTATGGCACGCTGACCTGGGACTTGCGCAACGACAGCATCACCCTCGATCACGCGGACCGCTATGTCGAGTGCGCGCACAGCTATGACGAGGGGCTTTGAGATGGCCCATCCGCTTCATCATGCTGAAAGCTCAGCCCGGAAATTCGGCGGGGTGCCGTCTGACTATCAGGCTGTGCACGATTGGTTTGACGCCTCGAAAGAGCACCTCGCGCTCTTCACGCACAGAGCTTTGCGCCATCACGCCCTTGGCCTGTTTGAGGCCGAACGTGTCTTCGGCCTGACCCTGACCAACAGCGCTGGTCGAGAAATCCCCGTGCGCTGGATCGGCGAGCAGCATGTCCGCGAAGACTGCCAAGGCCGTATCCCGAGCATGGCTGACTGGCTGCGACGGATCCAGCCAGAGCCATGGATGGCCAATGGCCATATCGAGCAGCATGTCAGCGGGGAGCCCTGCGGCGACCCAAGGGTTGCCTGGGCCTCCGAGGTCGCCGCCGGACGAACGGTTCTTGGCCTGAAGGATTGGATGGCGGCGCGCGCGATGCAAGCGGCGCAAAGCGCCTGACAGCTCTCGGTCGTTTGCCAAACGAATGCTGCATGCAGGCCCGGTTGGAAGATCGGGCTTCTTGCGTCGTTTCACACCACTCTACTTGAGGAGGATCACATGACACTCGATGACATCAAGGCGGCCGTCGATGCCGGCCAGACCGTGTATTGGGCCAATACCGGCTACGTTGTCCACAAGGACCGGCTCGGTCAGTACCTCATCACCTATGTGCCGAACGGCAGCTGCATCGGCCTGACCGACCGGGAAGGGCAACGGTTGAACGGCAAAGAGGCGGCGTTCTTCATCGCGCGATCGGAGGACAGCGCGGAAAATCCGGGCAGCCAATCAAGACCAGACGCGCAGGGGAGGGGCGTAGCACCCGGAGGCGCGGGGGCATTCCCGCTCGGACGGCAGCTCTGACCCGTGGGCGGGGCTGAAAGGAAAGCAGGCTTTCTGATTTGTGATCCCTCCAGGGGTCGAGAAAGCAATCCCGGATGCGCTGGCAAGAACGTCAGGCACCGGCCAATCCAAAAGGAACCATCCCATGTTCGCAGGAACCCTCACCCGCAATGTCGAGACCGCAGCCGCTCAGTACACCGGCATGATCCACTCGACGCGCTTTGACATCGCCATCCAGTTGGAGGCGCGGGCCAAGATGTCCGAACGCAGCCCGGATTTTGACGTGACGGCAGTCAACAAATCAGGCCGCAAGGTGCGCATCGGCACGGCCTGGAACGAGACCGGCAATACCAGCGGCAACCCCTACATCTCGATGCAGATCGATGTCGGCTTGGGTCCGTTCCGGGTCAACGCGGTGCAGACGAAAGAGGCGCGCGCGGCCCAGAGCGGCGAATTCGAGATCATCCCGCTGGTCTCTAACGGCCTGATGAAATCCGGCTCGCTCTCGGGCGAGCTCACCGCCATGGACGCTGACAACGCCTTCACCGGCTACATCGCCAACATGATGTTCGATCTGGAGTTCATGCTGATTGAGAACAGCTACAAATCCGAGGAGACCCACCCCGATTACCGCATCGAGGTCAGCTCGCCCCGGGGCACACCGATCCGCGTCGGCTCGGCCTGGATGGCGAAAAGCAGCCGCACGGGCAATGACTACCTGTCGCTGCTGATCAACACGCCCGATGGCGACCTGCGCGTCAACGCCGTGCAGAACGAAGAACAGCGCGGTGGGCAGACCTTCTCGATCATCCCGTTCATCGACAGCGGTGAGCAGCCGCAGGACGCAGGCGCGGGGCTGTCGCTGGTCGCATGATCAGCGCGCGAGACTAGACGATTTGCACTGAAAGGGGAACCGTGGGATCACGGTTCCCCTTTTTCTACGTTGGTGTGTTCGAAGAAACCGGCGGTCATTGCAGACGTTCGTGTCGCCTGCAGCCAATGCTACGGAAGAGCCCACAGTATCCGATGCTGCAGAGTGCATAGAGGGCAGTAAAGGGCAGAATGCAGACGCCGGTGGCCACGCGGCGGAATTTTGTATCAGCCAGCAGGGCGCATGACCGGGTATCGCATTTCGTTCTTGCGCCGTTTCTCATCAGCAGGTAGCTTTTACCCGAGGCGAAAGCCTTAATCCGCACTCGACATCAAATATGCGAGAAGCCCCAAGGCATCGCGTAACTGGTTTCGCTGAACTTGACCTCCTAGGCAGACCCTGATTGCTTCCTTGGGGCCGCCGGATACGGTGAAGGCGTCTGACGGCATGATACCCACGCCCGTGCCTGCCATGCGCCCAATAATTTCAGCCCGAGTGACGCCCTCGGGAAGGTGTAGCCAGACATTGAAGGCATATGGGGCTGATTCAAAGTGAAACCCGTCCAAGGCTTGGGATGCAATGGCCTGACGCGCCTGTGTTTCCTCTCGGACAAAACGGCGAATGCTGTCTGCAGTGCCGTCAATAATCCAGCGTGTTGCGAGTGCCATCATCAGAGGCGAAGGCATGACCGAGATGACCTTGATCTGATGCGCAAGTTCGCGGGCAGTATGGCTGTTTGGAGCGACTGTGTAAGCAAGGCGCAACCCTGCACCGATACATTTGGCAAGTCCGCCAATGTGCCAGACCAGATCAGGCGCAAAGCTCGCCAGAGGTGCCGGGGGATGCGGGGGGATGAAGCCGTAGGCGTCATCTTCGATTAGGGGTAAGCCGTGTGCTATGATAATGTCAGCGATGGACTGTCGACGTGACAAGGAGATCGTCCGCGTCGTTGGGTTGTTAAGCGTCGGATTGAGATACAGCGCCTTGGGTTGATATTCAACAATGGCTGCGTCAAGTGCAGCGGAATCGATGCCTTCTGCATCTCCGGGAAGCCCCACAAGACGCAGGTTCAGTCGGGCGCAGATGCTGCGTATCCCGGGATAAGTCACATCCTCGGACAGGACGACGTCCCCTGGCTTGGTCAGGCTCATAAGAATCGCGAGGATCGTCGGATGTGCGCCAGGTGTCACCGCGAGCCGGTCGAGAGACGGAACCAGACCGCGCAGTGACAACCAAGTCGATGCTGCTTCTTTGTCGATTTGGCTGCCCGTAGAGGATTGGTACCGGAGCAAATCGAGCAAGTTGGCCGTAACGGTCTGCACGCCCGCCTCCATCCGTGCGAGCAAGGTTGGGTCCTCCGGTTCCGGAGGCAAGTTCATGGTAAGATCAACGTCGGCGTGCCGGCGTTGCTCGCGTTGCGGATCCGGGGGGTTGGAGCCGATCACGAAGGTGCCGCGCCCGACGTGGCTGTTCACCAATCCGCGTTGCCGCGCCTCGACGTAGCCACGCGAGACCGTGGTAAAATCGATACCTAGCCGGTCAGCCAGCTTGCGTTGAGGCGGCAAGCGCACGCCGTCCCGCAGGGTTCCGTTTGCGATTGCCTCTGCGATCGCGTCGGCAAGCTGTAAATAGCGTGCGGGCCCATCGTCTCTTAGAATCGGTGTCCAGTCTTTCATACTAAACGGCTATCCTGCTGCCATCATGGGTTGAAGCATTTTGTATGGATCTGACAAGAAGAGAACAACAATTCCTTCATACATAGCATCAAGATTGGGCGCGTTTCACAGAAATGACGCAGGCAGCGTGAGTTTAAAGCAAATATTGTATGCAAAATTGATTTATAAATTGATTGGATTTTGATCTGCGCGACAAGGTGGAGGTGCACCGCGGCCAGATTCGGCCGACCAACTCAAGGGGAGGCTGATATGCCTGCAGTCACGCAAGAAAAACACAAGGATGGCGATTTTTTCGTCGATTATGAGGACAAGGTATTCGAAGATGTAAAGGCAGAGCCGGGCCAAAAGGCTCTGGTGACCTTTCACACCGTAGCCTTCGAAGGTTCGATCGGTCTGGTCAATATGCTCAACGCCATCCGCCTCGCCCGTAAAGGATTCGAGACTTCGATTCTGCTATATGGTCCCGGCGTCACGCTTGGCATCCAGCGCGGTTTTCCAACATTGGGCGATGCGGCGTTTCCGGGTCACCAGAACTTTGCGGATAACCTGAAAAAGTTCATGGCCGAGGGTAGTAAGATTTATGCCTGCCGCTTTGCCTTGCAGGCTCTATACGGTCACGGTGAAGCTTCGCTGCTGCCCGGCATCATCCCGATCGCGCCGCAGGATGTCTTGGATCTCAAGCTGCTGCACGTGCGCGACAATGCTGTCATCGTCGACACCTGGACGCTTTAGTAATCTTACTGCCGGGGCGTCTGACGTCCCGGCTTATCCTTTCGGAGAGACCCCATGTCACGGATCGTCAAGGCGGCAGCCGTCCAGATCGCACCGGATCTCGCGAGCCGCGAAAAAACGCTGGCCCGCGTGCTTGACGCCATAGACGAAGCTGCCGGCAACGGCGCTGACCTGATCGTCTTTCCTGAAACCCTTGTGCCATTTTATCCCTATTTTTCGTTTGTTCTTCCACCTTGCCAGCAAGGCAAGGCGCACCTTCATTTGTACGAACAGGCGGTAACGGTCCCGTCCGACGACACGCGGCGCGTGGCCGAACGGTGTGCCCACCACGGTGTGGTTGTCGTTCTCGGCGTGAACGAGCGCGACCACGGCTCCTTGTACAATGCCCAGTTGATTTTCGACGCCAATGGCACCCTCTTGCTCAAACGTCGCAAGATTACTCCGACATACCACGAACGGATGGTCTGGGGTCAAGGCGACGGTGCCGGTCTGCAGGTTGTTGACACCCGCGTCGGACGGGTCGGCGCTTTAGCTTGCTGGGAGCATTACAATCCACTTGCCCGCTACGCTCTGATGGCACAGCACGAGGAAATTCACGTTGCACAATTTCCGGGGTCGCTTGTCGGGCCTGTTTTCGGGGAACAGATCGAAGTCACGATGCGTCACCATGCCCTTGAATCCGGCTGTTTTGTCGTGAATGCAACAGGCTGGCTGACCGATGAACAGATCGAGAGCATCACGCCCGACTCTGCCTTGCAAAAGGCTCTGCGCGACGGGTACATGACCTGCATTGTCACGCCCGAAGGACGACACGTTGTGCCACCTTTGACCAGCGGCGAAGGTATCCTCTACGGCGACCTCGACATGGCGCTGGTGACCAAGCGCAAACGAATGATGGATTCTGTGGGCCACTATGCCCGCCCCGAGCTTCTTTCCCTGCATCACAATACCGATCTGACCCCCACACGGCGCGTAACCGCTACCGGCCCTCAGTTTCAGCCGATCCCATTGGAGGACTGATATGCAAGTGACTACCGGCGATCTGATCAATGACCTGCAAACCCGCGGCATGCGCCTTATCGATCCAAGAGCCGGGGCCGACAGCAGGCGTGGCGGAGCTGGGCCAACCGACCATAAAGCCATCACGATCAGTGGCATGACCGTCATGATCCCCGTCTATACGGCCACTGCTTTTGAATCGCCCTACGTGGTCGAAGCCCCCGATGCGGCGGGCAATGCACGTGTGCTGAAGGACGGTGTGTTCTTTGCAGATGTGCAATTTCCGCCACGGGCGAAGTTCCTCGATCTGTCGACCGCCGATGGCGTTCCCTACAGACATATCGCGCAGCTCCACGCCAAGGATGTTTTGGCGACGACTGTACTGCAGACCTGTATCCGCTACGAGAGCCGCAAGAAAACCTGCAAGTTCTGCGCAATCGGTCAAAGCCTTGCCGCGGGTCGCACGATTGCCCACAAGACGCCTGCTCAACTCGCCGAGGTCGCCCGCGCGGCGGTCATTCTGGACGGGGTCAAACATATGGTCATGACAACCGGTACGCCCGCAGGCAAAGATCGCGGGGCCAAGGTCCTGACCGAAAGCGCCGAGGCAATTCGTGCCGCTGTTGATCTGCCGTTGCAGGCGCAATGCGAACCACCCGAGGATGACGCCTGGCACCGACGGATGAAAGACGCGGGTATCGACAGCCTTGGTATGCATCTTGAAGTCGTGACTCCCGAGTTGCGCCAGCAAATCATGCCTGGCAAGGCGCAGGTATCGTTGGAGAAATATTTCGACAGTTTCGCCGCTGCGGTCGAGATCTTTGGCTGGGGTCAGGTTTCAACTTATATTCTCGCGGGTTTGGGCGACACCGAAGAGGCAATCCTGGCGATGTGCGCGCGTCTGACCGCGATTGGCGTCTATCCTTTCGTCGTGCCTTTCGTGCCCGTTACGGGCACTCCGTTAGAAAGTCATCCGGCGCCAACGTCGGCATTCATGCACAACGTGCTTGGTCCCTTGTCGCAGATGATCGTCGATCATGGGATGCGGGCAGAAGACATCAAGGCAGGCTGTGGCCGCTGCGGTGCTTGTTCGGCCCTCTCGGCCTTTGAAAAGTTCAAGCGCCCGTCGATGAAAGCCTTGTCATGATCATTGAACGACCCGCCGCTTTTGTGACTCCGGAATTCCTGATCCGCCTTGCGACGGAAAGTTGGGAAATCGGTGGTGCAGCCTCGCTGCGGCACCGGACATTCGTGACCGAGCAGGGCATTTTCGAAGATCACGACCGCGACGCCACAGACCGCCACGCGCTGCCATTGGTGGCCCTGTCCACGATGGCTTCGGAAGCGGATGAGGTCGTTGGCACCGTGCGCATTCACGAGGAAATCCCCGGTCTTTGGTGGGGCGGACGTCTGGCTGTGGCCCCTGCGTATCGCCGTGTGGGGCGTCTTGGGGCCGAATTGATCCGTCTTGCGGTCGGCACGGCACATGCGCGCGGTTGCCATACGTTCTTGGCCAATGTGCAAATGCGAAACGTGCCGATGTTTGAAAGCTTGCACTGGGAGGCAGTGGGCGAAACGGACCTCCACGGCCACCCACACATGAAAATGCAAGCCAATCTTGCGGCCTATCCACCCGTGAAAGATCCAGCCCGTGGCTGGATGGCGCTGAGACGGCCCGCCGCATGATCGACGTCGCCGCCCTTTCCGCACATCTGGCAGCGCATCCGCATGTGACTGGAAAGCGTGACATCGACATTGCCTGCGCAGCCCTCGAGTTGACGCAGAACAGTCCCGGGCGCCCCGGCGACGACGCCGCCGCGATCCCCGATGGCGAGGGCTGGCAACTGATGGCGACCGAAGGATTCATGAACGATTTTGTAGCCTCCGCACCTTGGTTCGCGGGTTGGTGCGCGGTGATGGTCAATATGAGCGATATCCTCGCCATGGGCGGCAGACCTATCGCCTTGACCAACGCGCTCTGGGCACCGGATGCTGCCACCGCTCAGGAGATCTTGCGCGGTATGAAAGAGGCATCTGAGGCCTATGGCATCCCGATCGTTGGGGGGCATACGAACCTGCGCACGGCCCAACCGCAACTTGCAGCAGCGATTTGGGGGCGCGCCAAAGCGTTGATTACCAGCTTCGATGCACAACCTGGCGACTTGCTGATCGCCTGTGCGGACATGCGCGGGGCTTATGCAGGCGATAGCAGCAACTTTCCCGCGTTCCTGAACGCCCCTCACGCGCGCCTTCGCGCTGATACGGAAATTCTACCCCGGCTGGCCGAAGACAGCCTTGTAACGGCGGGCAAGGATATAAGTCAGGGCGGTATCGCCGGAACAGCGCTGATGCTGGCGGAATGTTCCGGCGTCAGCATCACGATCGACCCCGACTGCATCTCGCCGCCGGATGGAGACCTCGCCCGTTGGATGACGGCTTTTCCCAGCTATGGCTTTTTGTTGACAGCGAAACCTGCAAAGGCCGAAATCGTGCTGTCGCGCTTTCACAGGCGCGAAATCGCCGCGGCCGTCATCGGCAAGGTTGAAGCCGGGAGCACCCTTAGCCTCACTGACGGCAAGGCGCAGCATGTAGTCTGGGATCATGACGCTGCCCCCTACCTCAGTCTTGCTCCAATCAAGGTCCCTTCCCATGCCTGAGACAAGATTTCTCATCCGCTGGCCCGATGGGGTAGAAGAAGAATGCTATTCCCCCTCTACCGTGATCCACGAATACCTGACGGCCGGTCAGATATATCGTGTGGATGACTTTGACACGCGCAGTAACACTGCACTCGATCAGGCCGCCCGACGTGTCGAGGCAAAGTATGGGTTCCGCTGTAGCTCTGCCGATGCCCAGGCAGCAAAGCTTGCAAGCGCCATCGCCCGCTACAAACCCGAGGAGACTGTTACATGTCTGTCAATTCGCTAACAGGCGCTGCGCGCACCCATGTCACGACCGTCATCGTCGGTGCCGGCCAAGCAGGCATGTCCGCATCCTTCTATCTATGTGAGGCCGGTGTGGATCACGTCGTGCTGGAGCGTTACAAACGGTTTCATGCATGGAAAGAAGATCGATGGGACAGCTTCTGTCTCGTCACGCCAAACTGGCAGTGCAAATTGCCAGATTTTCCGTATCGTGGTGATGATCCGACTGGGTTCATGGTCAAAGACGAGATTATCGCATACGTCGAGGGCTTCTGTGACAGTTTCGACGCCCCTCTGCGTGAGGGTGTGACGGTGACCCGTGTCGAAAAAGTGAATGGCATATTCGAGGTCGACACCGATCAGGGGCTTTGGTCCGCTGACAACGTAATTGTCGCCTCGGGAGGCTATGACCGCCCCATCACTCCGCCCTTTGCCAGCAAGTTGGCACCGGGTATTACGCAGATACACTCCAAATCTTATCGTCGCCCGTCGGACATCCCAAACGGCACGTGCCTTGTCGTTGGCACAGGCCAATCCGGTGTGCAACTGATGGAAGACCTGAGCATCGCTAGACGTGATGTGCGGCTGGCTGTCGGTCCCGCACCACGCAGCCCGCGCTGGTATCGTGGGAAGGATGCAACGGACTGGCTGCATCAAATGGGTTACTACGATATCACCATCGCGCAGCAACCTGATCCAAAATCTACCGAGGCAAAAACCAACCACTATATGTCTGGCCGCGATGGCGGCCACGAGATCGACCTTCGCCGTTTTGCGATGCAGGGGCTGCAAATGTACGGCTCGGTCTCGGATATGGATGGGACCACTATTCGGTTTTTGCCAGACCTTGAACAGAACCTCGATGATGCTGACAAAAGCTATGTTGGTATCCGCACACTGATTGACGACTACATTGCGCGTGAAGGGATAGATGCACCGCTCGAGCCACCATTCGAAAAAGTCTGGCGTCCCGATGCCGAGATCACAGAAATAGATGCTGCCGTTGAAGGGATCACCTCCGTTCTGTGGTGCATCGGCTTTCGCCCGAATTATGACTGGCTTCAGGTAGATTGTCTGGACGCGCGGGGTCGTCCTGTGCATACGCGCGGAGTCTGTGATGAGGATGGCATGTTCTTTCTGGGGCTCGGCTGGCTCCATACTTGGGGTTCGGGGCGTTTTCTCAGCGTGGCAGAGGATGCCGCCCATGTCGCCATGACGATTGCGAGCCAAAACAAATCAGCAACCAAACGAGTCAAGTCTGCTGTATGACAACACGCTCAGATAGTTCGAAAGTCGTGTTTGATTTTAAAGGTTACAGATGGCCACCATCGGGGGCATCAAGGTCAAATGCTCTGATCTTGGCCATAGATGAAGCGCGTTCCTTGATCGTTTGACAGGCCGATGCGACCCATGTGCCGGATTTTCAAGAACTCCTCGTTTCCCCGACACTGTTGCGTCGCGACCGCAGCTTGAACATCACCTTTGACACCTTGCCCAGAAAGGAAATATTCCCATGGAAACCCGGCCCCCATTACCACCGTTTACCCGCGACACTGCAATTCAAAAGGTGCGCCTTGCTGAAGATGGCTGGAATACCCGTGACGCAGCCAAAGTCGCCACAGCCTACACGATCGACACCAAATGGCGCAATCGCGCGACTTTCGTGAACAACCGTGAAGAAGCTGAGGCGTTTCTGAAGGCAAAATGGATCCGCGAACTCGACTACCGGCTTATCAAGGAGCTTTGGGCTTTCACCGAGAACCGCATCGCTGTTCGCTACGCCTATGAATGGCACGACGACAGCGGCAATTGGTTCCGGTCCTATGGCAATGAAAATTGGGAATTCGCCGAAAACGGGCTGATGGCAAACCGCTTCGCAAGCATCAACGATTTGCCTATCACCGAGGCTGACCGCAAGTTTCTCTGGCCCCAGGGGCGCAGGCCGGACGACCATCCGGGACTATCTGACTTGGGTTTGTGACCCTATGACCCCGAGGCAGCCAAGCGATAGATCGGTGATCGTCGAATAAGGGATGCGCAAAACACCAGTGCGGCCCTCGACTGGTGGTGGATTGACGGGTTCGAGCGCGGCATCGACGTCTATCGACGGAAGCACGGTTTCGGGCGGTAGCAGAAATGCAAAGCCATCCGTCTAACGGCGACTTTGTCCGCATCTTTCCTGTTCAGGTCGAGCGCAGCGAAGGTCAGGTCTTGGATTTTTTTCGTAATAGCTGGCTTTGAAATTAGTCTGCGAACACCTGTCTTACCGACGCGAGCCTCATCCAGTCCCGACCGCCGAATGCGACGAGAGCGAGATAAACAATTCCGGTATCTAAATCCGGTTTGAATACGATGGTCAGTCTGTGACCTGCGCCGCCGTGGCGCACGAGCCATCCGTCAAGTTTGCCGCCGAGGCGAGCACCGGATTTTGGGTTTTCGGCAATCTTCTGGATAAGGGTATCGATTTCATCGAGCCTGCGGCTTGCTGCAGCAACGTCACCGTCAGTCACGTCGACAATATGATCAACGATACCGATAAGGTCCCGTTCAAAGAACGGATGCCTGATAAAACGCATCAGGTCTTCTGAGCCATCGCCGCAAGATGGGCCCGCGCGCCTGCGGTGACGTCTGAGGCTTCGCCGACGGGTTCCCACTGGTCGAGTGGAAGAGACAGGCGGCGTTCCAATTCTGCCTCAAACAAAGACCGTTCACGATCCCGCTCTACCTTGGCCTTCGCCAATTCACCCGAAACCGCCGCACTCATATTGGGGTACTCGCCAGCTTCGACCAGTTCCCTTGCGAAGGTGTAGGCGGCGTCGGTGAAACTGACAGATTGCTTTTGAACGGTCATGACAGACTCCTTGGTGCTCCAACAGACTACCAAGTATTGCAATATCTGGCAAGCCGTGCGGGCCGACAAGGTGTAGTGCGTCGATAGCCTTGCGGCCTCCCCTGCTCGGCTTCGCGTGTCGCAGGGGAGAACGGCCCTTCGGTCCGTCGCGCATTCGGCCATGCGGCCTCACCGCGGCGTCGCACCTGGCATCCCGGTTTGCCCGCCTCGCGAGCACGTCCCTCCCCGGCCGCTCCGCCGGATTGCGCTCTGGTCTGTTTTGGCCCGAGGCCAAAACGATCCCGCCGCTTCATCCGTCTCCCGCGTCCGGTCGGGCCGTTTGCCTGCTCGGGTCGGGCAAACCTACCATCAAAACACACACACATGAGTGTGGAAGCATATCCTCCGGATGGCCCCCAAATCTGCCCGCGTCAAGGATCGCAAAACTTTTCGGCGAGGGCGGAGCCTGTGGCGCGGGGCGGTCCTGTGCGTGAGGGCGCGCAAGCGTCGGGTGTCGCGCTCGGAAAACTTTTGCGCCCGGCAAGCCGGCGGCTGCGCCGTCCCTGACCCGGGCAGATTCGGAAACCAGGCATTCGGCCATGCCCCCACACTCACGTGGTGGCCTTGGAACCGAACACTGGAGACCAGACATGGCTTACGACACCGCAAACACCTACGAGACCATCGAGCTTTTTGGACTGACCGAGAAGGACACGCAGCTGCCGATCCCGGAAGATCACATCCTGACCGACCACATCATCCGCGAGAGCTTCGAGGCTTTGCTCGGGCAGCTGCGCGGGACCGGGCTTGAAGCCGAAATCGAACCGCTGGCCCATGGGATCGCGACGATCCTCCAGCGCCGCAAGGTGGCGCTCGGCAAGGAGGTCGACCGCACCGCCGACAAGATCGGCGCGCTGGCAAAATCCCACGATGGATCGGAGATCGCCGAGACCGCGCTCGAAGAGGCGCAGGCGCGCTTTCTGCAGCTGCGCGAGATTGTCGGCGCCATCGAGGTGATGAGCGAGGCTGCGGCGGAATGCTACGAGATCGAGACGGGCCACGCCTTCATCCCGGCAGCCGGGTCGCGCGCGAGCGTCCGGGCGCAGGAGACCGGGGCGGTTTTCGAAGCGCGGCAGCTCCTGGAGCAGCATGACTTTGAGACCGCCGAGAAATCGAAAGTCGAGGGGGTGCCCCTGATCGTCTCTGGCGCCACCGACTGGACCGATGTCGATGTGATCTTCAACACGCTCGACAAGGTTCGCGAACGGATCAAGCAGAACCGCAATCAGGAGATCTTCCTCTGCCACAAAGGTGGCAAGCACGGGGCGGAGATGATCGCGGCTCGGTGGGCCCGGGCACGCGGGGTCGCGCAGGCGCGCTTCGATCCGCGCTGGTCCGCGCACGGGCGGGCGGCACCGTTCAAGTGCAACGACGAAATGCTGGACGACAAGTTCGCGGCGACGGGGGTTGTACTCTTCGGCGGCAACGGGGTCGCGCTGAACCTCGG